>JAKSLB010000006.1 GCA_024401435.1 Paludibacteraceae bacterium
CAGCATTGCGGAATGCGTCGTTGCTGATTTTTATGTTTACCGGACACCAATAAATTCTTTTGAATCAGACGTTTATGTTGATGTAATAAAGAATGCCTGAATGATTAAAATCGGCATTCATCTTAGATGAGTGCCGATTTCCCTAACAATTAAGATTTTATTTAATGGTTATTTCCTTTTTATAATATCCTTCTTCCTTTGTGCTACTTCAATATTAGTTATATTATTGAAAGCTATATTGTAATGATTCTATTTCATCATTCTCCTATATATGGTTTTGATGCAAAAATAAGAATGTTGAATTATTTAGAAGAGGACTTTAAATTCAATATATAGGATTTTCGGTTCATATGCTAATTCATATAAATTCTTCTGTGTTGTTAAAATAATGATAATGTACGAAATATTGTGATTTATTTTTTCGTTTGAGTAGGAGAAACGCCAAAATAAGATTTGAAACGTTTACTGAAGTAAGAAGGATCTGAGAAACCAACTGCGTATGCAATTTCATTGATAGAAGCACCGTTCCCTTCTTTGATTTGTCGCATAGCTTCGTTGAGACGATATTCACCTAACATTTCGACAGGGGATTTCCCAACAACCGTTTTTATACGACGGAACATCGTTGAACGGCTCACACACAATTCTACAGCAAGATCATCTACAGAAAGTTCTGCATTGCTATATCGGTCGCGAATAAGTTCCATAAATTGATTTACAAAAGGATCTTCTTTCGGCTTGATTGCTTCGTTGCCGATTTCTCCATTTCCAACGCTTTCGTTATTGCGTTGCATAAGTTGCGCTAAAAGATAAGCACGCTCTTGCTTTCTGAGCTTTAAGATGCTTCTAAGTTTTGCCATCAGTTCTTCTTGACTGAATGGTTTGGCAATGTAATCGATTGCTCCATTTGTAAGACCTAATAGACGATCATTTTCGTCACTTCTGCCAGATAAGAAGAGCATAGGAATATGAGATAGTGTCTCATCGTGTTGAAGTTGCTGACATAGTTCTATACCATTCATGATTGGCATATCAACATCACTAAGGATGATGTCCACATCATTTTCTGTGATGATATCCAAGGCTTGTTTGCCATCATAGGCAATGAGTACTTCGCAGAAGTCACTTAATAGTGTCTTCATATTTTCGCAGATAAGAGGATTGTCATCAACCATCAAAATGATATTTCCGGATAGGATTTCCTCGTTTTCTTGTTCTTTACTAGCGATAATGGCTACGTTCGGTTTTTCAAAGATAGCGATTGATTCAGAACGAGGAATTGTAATCGTGATGCATGTACCTTCTCCGACTTTACTACTTGCAGAGAATGTGCCATTGTTTAATTGTACATATTTCTTACAAATACGCAAACCTAATCCTGTACCTTTTTCTTGATTGGTACCTAATGTGCTTTCTACTTGTTCGTCTTCTGACAGACGTTTTAAAGCCTCTTCAGACATTCCTACACCACTATCTTGTACATATAGTGAAATATGATCATCCTCTTCAGATGCTCCAATGGTAATGGTACCAAATGATTCTGTGAATTTTACTGCATTACCTAATAGGTTACGGATAACAGCACTAATCATACGAGAATCAGCAAATGCTTTGTGTTGAAGGTTAATCACCTTATTGCATTTGATGTTCTTACGTTTCAACATTCCGGTTGTTAACTGAATTGCATCGTCAATGAGAGGATTTAAATCTATATCCTGAGGTTTGCAGACTAAATCATCTTGTTTGGATTGTGCCCAGTCTATCAGCTTAAGCATTTCTCCTTGCAATGTTTTAGCAGAATCGTGAACGTCTACAATCAAATTTCGTTTGCTCTCTTCTGGTAATGCTTTCTCTTTTAATAGCCAATTCTCCAATGCTACTACAATAGCAAACATTGGGTTTTTTAAGTCATGACCAATAACGGAGATAAGGCTATCCTTATCTTTTAATGCATTTTGTAATTCTATTGTACGTAAAGCAACCTGTTCGTTCAATTCGTTCTTCATGTGAATGAGTCGTCTCATTCTCCATTTGAATATTCCTACGATAAGCAGACCGATTAAAAGAGCGATGATGGTTCTAAACCACCATGTATTCCACCAAGGTGGTAAAATGGAGATTGTCAGTGCAATCTCTTTTTTCTCGCAATTCATATTTGTTCGGAATGCTCTTACCTCTAGTTTATATTCACCTGTAGGAATATAAGAGAATTTGATTTTTCTATCAATAGGTAAGGGTTGCCATTCGTTTTGTAATCCTACAAGTCTATATTCTCCACGAACGCGATCTGCATCAGAGAAATCAATCATATCAACATCAATAGTGATGTTGGTCTCACTATGATGAAGTTCTAATTTAGATGTTTGTGCTAATGGTATGTTGTTTAGATGATTATCTTGAACGTTTATTTTCTTTCCATTGATATATAAGTTAGAGAAAGAAAGATAAGGAATGATAGTATCAAAATTTAGTTTGTTTGGATCTATGCAGATATAACCGCCATTTGTTCCAAAATACATTTTACCATCACTTGCTTTATAGCCAGATCTTAGATAGAAATAGAAAGTGGCTACATCGGTATAGTTGCCAGGTAGTTTGTAGCACTCTTTTTTATCATAATTGAAAGAGATGATACCATTATCACCCGCCAACCAGAAATTCCCTTTGTCATCTTTGGCAATAATCCTATAATACCATTTCGGTACAAAATCTAGTATTTCAGGAGATTTTGAATCAGGAGAAAAACGTGCAACACCTTCACTGGTTGCCGCGAATAGATATCCATTATTGTCTGTGGTGATGTCTGTGATGCTGAATGGATTGGTTCGTCTTGTTGTGTTTACATCTTGAGAATAGGTAATCATTTTACCATTTTCTTCTTTCCAAAGTGAGTTGGTTGTAAGAATCCAATGAGTATTAGGACCACCTTCACAAACGGCAAATACCCATTTGTTGTTATTGTTAGTAAGAGAATCGTAAGGAATGATTTTTTCCCATTTAGAACTACCTCCCTTTTTGTGATAAAGTCCGTCACCAGAGGTACATGCATATACATCAGATCCATTGGTAACACTAACACCAAAGAAGCAAGTGGAAGGAGATTCTATGCCATCAAAATTTTCCTTGTCGTAGGTTTTTGTGTTAGGATTGAATCTGTAAATACCACCTCCCCAAGATGCAACATAACATTCACCTGAGTTGACACGTGCTATTTCTGGAATATTATTGTTAGGGAATTTTGCTAAGGAAGTGATGTTAAATTTAGGATCTACTGAGTATAGACCGCCACCATCGACACTTACAATAAGATTGTGATTGTCATCTTCTGAAAAAGATGAACATACAGCTAAAGGAAATCCAAAGTCCCACGAACGGGTGATGCCAGTTTTGTTCTCTCTTTTATATCGCCATAGACCAGAGTTTTGGGTACCAAACCAGATGTCACCTTGTGCGTCTTCTATAATACTGTAAATTTTTTGAGCTTCATCAATGGTTGCGTTAAAAGGTCTTAAGTTTGTGAATTTAGGTTCCGCACATTGAAAATCATCCGTATACCAAAGTCCGTGCGCATCCGTGGCAATCCAATATCGACCTGTTTTGTCACATACGATGTTGGTAATACAATCGAAAGGAGTCTTGATGACTCTCGGAGGTTGTATGTTTGTTTGATTCGTGTTGAAAATCCACACTTCTGCGGTTTGCGGAGCTACCAAAAGAAGTGAGTCGTTTAAGGGTATCATAGTACGAACAAAACTACAAGCATCTCCATCTGGTTTGTATCGTAATTGTAGATTTCCTTTTGAATCATATACCATCATGGAATCCATAGAACCAAGCCAATAACGGTCCATCTTGTCAATGTACATAGCACGTACAAATAAGTTTTTTGTGGCTCTGAATAGGTCGTTTTCACTGGAATAAGATTCCGTTTGAGGATCATATATATAAGCTCCACAACTGGAATATGCGTATTGCTTACCATTTTTAATATAGACCTCCATGGTCTCTTTGTAGAAAGTTTCTTCGTATTCTTGAGGCTTTACGTCTCGAAATACGTCTTTGATTTGATCGTATTCGACGAAGAAACCATAGTAGCCACCAGCTGTAATTCGATTGTTAGGTAGGGCATGTACAAAAAGGAAATCTTCGCGGACAATTTCCGGATAGTCTTTTTTCCTATGATGAATAAAAGAGGAACCATCAAAACGGTCTAATCCAAAATCGGTAGCAATCCAGATAAATCCATTTGAGTCTTGTGTGAGAGCAAAAACACGGTTAGAAATTAATCCGTCTTTTGTGGTGTAGTGATCGAAAATACCATATTCTGTAGCAGAAAACGACATTTGACACTCTATGATTAAGAGTGAAAATATCAGTAATATATGCTTTATTCTACCCAAATTAAAAATCGTAAAAGTGAATCGCAAATATATAAATTTTAACAAAAAAAAAGCAAAGACGAATTAAAATTCGTCTTTGCTACAGGAAAATTTTTCTAATGTGAGTGTTACGTGTTTTGGATTATCTTATTTATTTTTTGGAAATACGTATTTGAGATTTTCCTGATACAGTATCGCGTAAGATATATGCTCCTTCATGATTGGTTAAATCATATAAGGCAGCGTTAATCTCATTTAAATGGTTTACTGTAATTGTTCCAATGAATGTTCCAAGAGTAGAGTATACGTCGAATGTTTTTTCTTGGTATAAAGCTGAAACTTCTTCAACACCATTGGTACAATCGGTACAGGTTAATGTAATCTTATCAACATTACAATATGCTCCATCGATTACTAAACGGATGATTTGTTCACCTTCTTTCAACATAGTTGTCAAATTACCTTTGATTTCACTATATGTATTCCAGTCGTTTTCAATTTGAGGAACTGTTATGTTGGATGTGATAGCTTTTCCTGTACCATCTTCCAAATGAAATCCTGAATTAGCAGAACCAGATGACGCAACGATATTGTATGAATAATTACCTGCAGATTCTACATTAATAGTATATTCCAACCATTCACCTTTTTCAGTATATCCGATGGCATAACCACCATTGCCTTTTACGATATCAACGCCTCCATTATCATTTCTATAACCATTGCTATCACCTTCGTCTTTATCATCGGAGTCTGAAGAAGCAATACCTGGACAACCTTTGTCAAAGTTCTCTGTCTCGATTACACCTGGAATAGTTATAGCTGTTCCTGTAAATGGTTCTCTGGCTTTACAAGCAATTAAAGTGGCTGTCTGTTCTGATTTGTCTCCATCGGTATCGTATGCTACCACTTTAATAGTGATATTACCTTCTTGATTTGGAGAATAATTAGTTTCACACTTCTCAGAATTACAATTGCTTAATTGCTCATTTCCAGCATATATTTCAATGTTTTTAACTTTCGTGTTTCTTACAGAGGCTGTCGCAGTGATCTTAATTTCGTTTCCAACTTCAACACTCTCTTTGGAAAGTTCCAAATTAACGCTGATGCTTGATGTGCTTCCGCAAATTGGACTCTTTGCATTTCTTGCCGCATCTGTTTGCATATATTGTTTCAACCAAGTGAATGCAGGACGATCTTGACAATTCTTAACGATACCAGAGTTTCCTCCTGATGTCCATGTCTTACCATATATCCATCCCCAAAGAGTAACACCTGCTACATAATCAGCTTCCCACATAATAGGGAATTGCTCTTTGTAACGTTGTGCTTGTTGGTTGTCATCATTTTTTGCGATATCATACTCTGTGATGTAGATAGGCATTTGAGTCTTGTTGTGTATTTCTTCCAATGCAGACTTAAATTGAGAACCTCCCATATCATTTAAGTCGTGAGATTGACATCCTGCTGCGTCAATAGGTGCATTTAATGCTTTTAACCCATTAATAAGATTAATGAATTCTGTCTTTTGCCATTGGAATGTGTTGTAGTCATTGTAAATCAAAATAGCATTTGGCCAACGCTCACGTGCCATTTTAAAACATTCTGCGATCCATCCGTATGATTGCGTATTAGGATATCCGTTTGTTTGACCTCCTAAAGCTTGAATGATTTTTGTTTGTTTATAAGGTGAGTGATAATCACCTCCTGAATAGATGGCTTCGTTTACAACATCGATGATTTCCAAATCTGGATAGTGTCTTTTTACCTCGTCAAACCATTCTACAATGGCTTTCTTCGTGTCTTGTGCACTAAGATTTTCAATCCATGAGGGGTGTTGACTTCCCCAAATCAATGCATGGAATTTGAACTTGATTCCATGTTGTTTACAATAGTTGTATGTACGATCTGCATTTGTCCAGTCGAATTTACCCCAACCTTTATGTACAGATCCCCATTTGGTCGCATTCTCGCAAGTTGCCTGATTCCAGTAGTCGGAATACGTTAAATTACAATCACTTACGTCACAATATTCCTGCCAGTTGTAGGATGTTGTGATGTTTCCCAGAAATTTGCAAGGATTGTTTTTTGCTAATTGTGCGCTTGCATTAAATATAAAAAGCAAGAGCAAGATGTTTAGTGAAATTAATCGTTTCATGGTCTTTCCTGTTTAGTGGTTTTATAGTTTCCTTTTTGTTTTTAATTTTTGTTGTTTTGTGATGTTTTGTTTCATCACGATACACACATAAATAACATTATACTTTTTTTTATTTATTTTATGGTTTTCTAGTTTGTCTGATTTTGACTTGATGTCTTAATCAGACGATGCAAATTTGTTACCTTCTGAAAAAATAACTACGAACTAATTGTTCAAATAAAGGTAAATTTGTTGCAATGATTATTTCTTTCTGTAAAATTGTTTTATCGATAGGGAATAATCGTTCACTTGTGTGATTTCTTGTCTATTTTGAGATGAATGTTATCCTACTTTTTAAATTGTAAGCCTGAAGTAGAAAGTAATATGAATGGAGAATGGCTTGGAATGTGATTCAGATCATTCTTTGTGCTTTTTTTGCATGTTCCTTAACGCGTTTCATTTTAATAGATCGTTGCCTGTTTACACATTTATAGAGTTTAACAAGTCAATCGGATGATTCCAACAGATTATGATTATATAAGTATGACTCGTGGCATAAAGTAGAATTAAAATATCAGTTTTTTGTCAGAATGTGCCAATTCCAAACAAAAACATTGTATTTTTGTAATTTAATGTATTATTACAAAGGGAATTTTGTGTCCTTGAATTTATTTAACTAAAGAGGGTTCCATAGTCTAATACATTATGGAATTCATAAAAAAGAATTGAATATGAAAAGAAGATATGTATTATTGCTATGTGGTTTATTATCATTGGGTATACTGTCTGCTCAAAATGTGACAGATCGAAAAGGTCTTAAACAAGGAGCGTGGAAAAAGACTTATGAAAATGGTAATGTGATGTATGAAGGTACGTTTAAGGATGATAAACCTGTTGGAGAATTTCGTCGTTATTATGAGAATGGTGCTTTGAAAATTGTTCAAGTATATGAGACGGGAGATCGTTCGCAAGTTACCATTTATGATACGGATGGGAAAACACTTACTGCAAAAGGAACTTATATTGGTAAGGTGAAAGAGGCAGAATGGACCTATTACGTAGATGGAAAGGTTTCTTTGACTGAAGTATACAATGATGGAAAAAAGAATGGAGTTTCCAGAGTGTATTCTAAAGAAGGAGTATTGATGGAAGAAACACCATATGTAAATGATAAAATTGATGGTGTAAGAAGATGTTTTTTACAAGATGGTAAAAAATATTCGGAGACATCTTTCAAAAAAGGAGTTGAACATGGAAGTTATAAATTATACGAAGGTCATGATTATCCTGTGATGGAGGGTGAATATAAAGATGGCAAACGTGATGGTGATTGGATTGTTAAGGATGATAATGGAAAACAAACAGATATTTTAAAATACAAAAATGGTGTTTTGTTAAATGATAAGGAATTGAAAAAAGAGTATTCCAAATCATTTGATAAGAATGAACAGAATAAAGGGAAATTTAGTGAATTGAATGAACGAGTTCAGTAAAAAACGCTTGTGGTGTGTAATTAAAAAAAATAGATAAATGAATGCGATAGAAAAAGTAGGAGCATATGCGGCATTGATGTATCGTACATTCACGAAACCTGACCGATGGAATGTTTTCTTTCGTCGGTATTCGGAAGAATTGAAAAAACAAGGATTTGATTCATTGGGTATTACTCTTATCATTTCCGTTTTTATCGGTGCGGTTATTACCATTCAAATGATTAATAATTTGGAGAATCCGATATTCCCTAATACAATGGTAGGATTAGCAACTCGTGATACGCTTTTGTTGGAGTTCTCATCTTCTATTTTGTGCTTAATATTAGCAGGTAAGGTGGGTTCAAATATTGCTTCTGAATTAGGTACAATGAGAATAACAGAACAGATTGACGCGTTGGACATAATGGGTGTCAATTCAGCTAATTATTTAATCTTACCTAAGATTATTGCGTTTGTCACTATTGTGCCTTTTTTGGTGTTGACAAGTATGTTTGTCGGTCTGGTGGGTGGATATGGCGTTGGCGTCTTTACAGATATGATTACTGTTAATGCTTATGTGGCAGGTATTCAATATGCTTTTACACCATATTATATACCATATTCTGTGATTAAGAGTTTGTTCTTCGCTTTTGTTATCTCTTCAGTCTCTTCCTATTATGGTTATACTGTAAAAGGAGGTGCCTTGGAAGTCGGAAAAGCTAGTACAGATGCGGTGGTGAATAGTAGTGTGTTGATTTTGTTGTTTAATATAATGTTAACAAAGATATTGCTATGATTGAGGTAAAACATGTAGAGAAGACATTTGATGGGAATAGAGTGTTAAAGGATATTTCCACCATCTTTGAACCTGGAAAAACCAATTTAATCATAGGTCAGAGTGGATCGGGAAAGACTGTGTTGATGAAGAGCGTGGTGGGTATCCATCGTATTGATTCAGGTGAAATATGTTATGATGGACGTAATATCACGAATATGAAACGTAAGGAGTTAAATTTGTTGCGCCGAGAAATAGGTATGTTGTTCCAAGGGTCTGCATTGTTTGATTCCATGACAGTTCTTCAGAACGTGATGTTCCCTTTGGAAATGTTTTCTTCCATGTCTAAAGATGAGATGATAGAACGTGCTAAATTCTGTTTGGAACGTGTTGAATTATCTCAGGCATTGAATCTTTTCCCATCTGAAATCAGTGGTGGAATGCAGAAACGTGCGGCAATTGCTCGTGCTATTGTGTTGAATCCTAAATATCTTTTTTGTGACGAACCGAATTCTGGTTTGGATCCCAAAACCTCTTTGTTGATAGATCAACTGATTCAAGATATTACACATGAGTTTAATATCACTACGGTTGTTAATACGCACGATATGAATTCTGTAATGGAAATAGGCGAGAATATTGCCTTTATATACAAAGGAGAAAAAGCATGGCAAGGTTCAAAAGATGAAATCTTCGATACGGGATGTGAACAATTGGAGGATTTTATTTTTGCTTCTAATCTTTTCAAAAAAGTAAAGAAGGCTTATTTGATGTTCCCTGAAGCACCAACAAAAAAATAGTTTATATTATGGCTATATTTAATTTTTTCAAAGCACCTAAAATTAGGCAGTATCATCATGAATTTATTTATTATGATCCTAAGAAGGAGGAACGCCAAGAACGTCAGAAACGTGTTCGTGCGAAACTTGGTTTGAAGGAGGATGAAAATTATCATCCATTGATACGTAGGGGTACTTTCCAAGAATTACGAAAAACAAAAACTCCTTCTGCAAGTTCTCGAAATACTCGTTTGTTATTGATGATTGGCGCTGTTATTGTAATATTATATTTTTATATGAAATAAAAAGATGCACTATGAGTGACGTGATTCATCTTCTTCCTGATAACGTAGCTAACCAGATTGCTGCTGGTGAGGTTATTCAGCGTCCTGCTTCTGTGATTAAGGAGTTGGTTGAAAACTCCATCGACGCTGGAGCTACATCTGTGAAAATCATAATCAAAGATGCTGGACGTACTTTGATTCAGGTGATTGATAATGGAAAAGGAATGAGCGAAACGGATGCTCGACTGTGTTTTGATCGTCATGCAACTTCTAAGATATCTTCGGCAGAAGATTTGTTTTCGCTTCGAACAATGGGATTCCGAGGTGAAGCTCTTCCTTCTATTTCGTCCATTTCTCAATTAGAATTGAGAACGAAAAGAGCGGAAGATGAGGTGGGAACCTTAGTGGTGATTAATGGAGGCAAAATAGAAAAACAAGAGTCTGTAGCTTGTGCAGATGGTACTAGTTTCTCTGTGAAAAATATTTTCTATAATGTACCTGCACGTCGCAAATTCTTAAAATCAAACACGACAGAATTTTCTCATATTGAAAAAGAGTTTTTCCGTATTGCTTTGGTAAATCCGAATGTCGAATTCGAACTCTATCATAATGATCAGATAATCTATCAGATGCGTCAGAGTAGTTTGAAAGAACGAATCGTGGCTATTTATGGGAAGAGTATTAATTCTCAGTTGCTGTTAATCGATGTTGATTCTACTTTGATAAAAATTGGAGGATATGTAGGGAAACCGGAAACTGCAAAGAAACAGAACGAACATCAATATTTCTTTGTGAATGGTCGTTATATGCGTCATCCATATTTTCATAAAGCTATTATGCAAGCTTATGAGCGACTCATTCAACCGGGAACGTCTCCTGATTATTTTATCTATTTTGACATAGATCCTGCTTGTATTGATGTTAATATTCATCCTACAAAGACTGAAATTAAGTTTGAAAGTGAACAACCTATATGGTCCATTTTGATGGCAGGTGTGAAAGAATCATTGGGAAAGTTCAATGTTGTTCCTTCTCTTGATTTTGAACATGGAAGCGATATTTTTTCAGATAACGGATTCTTTAATTCAACGAATAAAACCCCTGTTACTTCTTTAAATATGGAAGTGGATACTTCTTATAATCCGTTCAAAACGGAAGGGTGCGGAGGTGCAGGTTATCATTATTCGAAAAAGACTACTCCTAATGTGGAGAATTGGCAGGCATTATATGATGGGTTCGAATCGGAAAAAACTTCTAAAACTGATTTTCCATCTTATATTCCTCAAGAATCATTTGATCCAGCAAACTTTGTTTGTCCTCCTGCCGAAAATGAAAAATTGGTGATGGAAGGAGAGGAAAACAAGTCTCATTATATTCAAATGAGAGGCAAGTATATTTTTACTGTGATGAAGTCTGGTTTGGTCTGTATCGATCAACATCGTGCACATGTGAAAATCTTATATGAACATTACCTGAAAAATTTACAACAACAGAAAGCTGCTTCACAACAGTTGATGTTCCCGATTATGATTAATGTATTGGAATCGGAGGCTATGTTATTGGATGAATTGATGGAAGATTTGAGCTATTTAGGCTTTGAAGTTTCTAATTTAGGTAAGGGTGCTTTTTCTATTAATGGTATTCCGTCTGATTGTAAAGAGTCGAATGCGGAATTGTATTTGAGAGATTTACTGAATTCTTTTAAAGAGGGGGGGGATCTAAAAGAGAATAGAAAGGAACAGATGGCGTTAAAGTTGGCAGAAACTTCAGCTATTAAAGCAGGGAAGATGATGTCAGAAGAAGAGATGATGAATTTGGTTGCTCAGTTATTCTCTTTGCCATCTCCTGATGCTATAATTGATAATAGAACAGTTTTGACTTTCTTTACACAAGAGGAAATAGAAAAAAAATTTAAGTAGTCGATGGCAAAGCAAGAAGATATATCAGAGGTTCGAATAGACAAATGGATGTGGGCTGTACGCCTTTTCAAAACACGTTCATTAGCTGCTGACGCATGTAAAAAGGGGAAAGTCTTGATGGCTGGTAATAGCGTGAAGGCTTCGCGTACGGTGAAAATAGGTGATGTCATTCAAATAAAACGTGCACCAATCACATATTCGTTCAAAGTGCTTGACCTTTCTGAAAACAGAATGGGTGCTAAATTGGTCCCTGATTTTATGGAGAATGTGACAACTCCAGAACAATTAGAAATTTTGGAGATGAGTAGGTTCAGTGCCTTCGGTAAACGCGACAGAGGAACGGGTCGTCCGACAAAGAAAGAACGTCGTGATTTGGATGAATACCTTGATCCTACTGATTATGAGGATGACTTATATGATTTTTCGGATGATGATGACGAGTAAATAGAGAGAAAAATGAAAAATATTGTATCATTCCTTTTCGTATTTTTTTGCTTTCAATGTTTCGCACAAAGTGAGGTGTCTTCTCCTGATTATTTCTCTTGTGGATTGCGTAGGGTAGTGGATGAAACGACAATGAAGGTTGGATTTGAAGATAAAAAGGGGAAGATGGTCTTGCCAGCTCAATATTGTAAAGCAGATCGTTTTGTGAAGAAGAAATGCGCTGTTTATATGAATGCTGAATGGACAGATTTTTCAGCAACAGATGGTGCATTGGAGCATCGTTGGATAGGTGGGAAATGGGGTGTTATTGATAAAACGGGAAAATATGTGAAACCATGTATCTATGAGAGAAGTTGGAATGCGGAGATGAATTGTTTTCAGTATGTTGCGCCAACAGATTCTTTTTATTTTACAAGTAAAGGGAAAATTGTTCCTATAAAAAAGTAGATTATGATTATTGCAAAACAAAAGAAAGAGGAGAATATTGCAGAATACATCCTCTATATGTGGCAGGTTGAGGATATTATTAGAGGTTATCAGTTGAATATTGAATTGATAAAGAAGAATATCATCGATCAATATCAACAACCAGAAGAGGTGAAAAAACAGATTCTTGAATGGTATGAGAATTTGATTGAGATGATGAAATTGGAACATAAAGAGGAGTCTGGTCACTTACAAATCAATATCAATCAGGTAAATGATTTGAATGATTTACACAATGAGTTGTTGCAAAATCCTAAAGAGATTCAATACAATGCTCAATTCTTTAAAGTTTTACCTTTCTTAATAGAATTCCGAAACAAGTTGCATGCAGGGGAGGAGATGAATGATGTGCATTTGGCTCTTCATGCTTTGTATGCTATTTTGTTGTTGAGGCTTCAAAAGAAAGAGATTTCCAAAGATACATTGGTGGCAGTGCAACATATTAGTGGATTATTGGCTGTACTTTCTGCAAAATATAAAACATGGTTAGATGAGGAACCAGAGGACTAACCAATGACAAAGACATCCTCCGTAAATGAATAAATGCCAGATGGCATGATAGTATGTGTGTTCTTCATCTTTCCAAAAGAAAAATGTGCCAAGAGAAAAACAGATACCTTCTGCTAATAAAAACCATAAACTGATAGCTGGGAAATTTTCAAAAACAGGTTTGGCTATGAAAACGACAAGCCAGCCCATGGCTAAATAAATAGCCAGAGAAAGTCTTGGATGTTTCCCCAATGCCATTAGTTTATAACATATGCCTGCTAGTGCTACGAACCAGATGATGGCAAAACATACATTACCCAAGGTGTTTCCAATAGTCCATAGTAAGATAGGTGTATAGGATCCTGCAATTGATATGTAGATAGCACAATGATCAAAGTAACGAAGTTTACGCTTTACCTCTGTATCTGTCACTATGTGATAAAGTGTGGAGGAAAGAAACATTAGAATTTCAGAAACACAAAAAACGATTAGACTGAAATTAAGTAAGAATGAGTCGTGTTTCCAACCTTTTTGTAAAAGGAAGAAGGCCATGATACAAAACAACCCTAAGGAAATAGCATGCGTCCATGTGTTGGCGGCTTCTGCTTTGTGTTTGTCGAATGAAATCATAGGTGATATAATTATATAGTTCCGTATTTTAATTCTGTATTTACTTCTTCAAAGATATAACGTACGCTAGATCCTTTTGACAAATCTAATTGTTGGATAAACTGTTCCATCTCTTTCGGATATTTACGAGCTTTAATACGAAGAAAGCTGGAAAGTGAGTTGTATATGACGTAGGAATTGTCGTATGCATCTTTTAAAATGTATGGTTGAATGGATTCGTCAAATTGAGAATCATACTCAGCTTTGGTGAGTAATAAATTAGCCAAATTAATGTATCCTGTTGCAATAAGGTATTTTGAATTGCTTTGTTCTCGTCTGGAAATCAGTAATTTGGATACCTCTTGACTCTTTTGACAACTTCTATCGTTCCCCTGATTGTCTATGTAGGAGATTTTACTTAAGAAGTTCTTTGAAAATTGTTCGCATAACTCAATATTGAAAAGCTGAGATGCGAATTCTTCGATTTTATCTTTTTGAAGGTCATTTTTATTCATATCCTTTTCTAATAAAAAAGAGGCGAGAATCATTAATTCTCTACAACCTGACCACCATGCATGTTCTACAAAAAGAGGGTTGGAAGGGAATTCTGCACTTATCTCTTTGATACGCATAATAGGTACGCCATAATTGAGTTTGTATCCTAAGGAAGCCATTTTTTCTGCAGCTATACCATTCATAGACAGATGGAAATACTTCTTGGCTTTGTTGAGCAATGTCTCGACTTCTTCGTTATAGGGGAATACTTTATTCATGTTATAAATAACTAGCAAAAATAATTTTCTGCAAAGGTAAAATATTTTTCGATTTTTATTTGCATATAAATGGAAATGCGATTATCTTTGCACCACCAAATTTGATGGTGGGAGTAGCTCAGTTGGTTAGAGTATCAGATTGTGGTCCTGAGGGTCGTGGGTTCGATCCCCATTTCCCACCCCAAAAATGTAGAGACGTTACATTGTAACGTCTCTTTTTTGCATTATAACGTTTTTTTATAATTTGTGACCACAAATCTCTTAATATAGTAAAACATGAATAAACGATATCGTACGCTATTTCTATTGTTATTTGTAAGTTTGTTCTTAAATGTGTCGGCAGACTACTTCATTGATTTTAAGCCAAATGTTTCGTTTAGGAAAAGTGAAACGCCTGGATTCATGAATGCTTATTGTGATACGTCAGCGATTGTGTTGTATCAAATCCATGATGAAGTAGATACTGTACATATAGATTTCTATTTGGATAAGGATTTCCCTGCGACGGATGATGCAGAGTTCAATAAAAATTTGTTGGGAATAATTGACTCGTCGTTCCTATCCTCTAAAAGTTTTATTGTATATGATGAATTAGATTTAGATTTTTATGAAACTTACGACAACCATATAGTATTGGCTGATTCAATTGTGGCTAAAGTAACATCTAATAATGATAGCACCTTGTCAATGCGTGTTGAAGAATATAACAGTAGAGATTCCGATTGGAGAACAGGACGGTTTGATTTAATCAATTTTAATAAAAAGACAAAGTCTCGTTATTATAAAGATCTTGCTGATTCTATCTCAATGTGGAGTCTACGTGGGTATGATGGTGAAGATTATACTATATCAGATCATTTGATTACTGTCTATCATTATACGCCCGATGGAACTGGGCGTACGTCAATAGGTTATGATAAACATACAAAAACCACCATTGTCGATAGGGAAAAATGGGAATCTATCCCCTTTGATGAGATAATTTTGAATGATGGTTCTGTATATGGTTCATTTCTTGGAATTTTAGCGACTTTGCAATTGGCAGAAGGATGGGGGTGTTCTTGGGGTGATACAACGAAAGGTAAGAGATTTGACGTGTCAGAATGTTATAATGGTGATATAGATATGGAAGATTCTCACATTGGAGCTTATGAAGAAGGTATAACATTTTATTTGCCTCGTTGTCCTGGATACAGATGGTATGAGGCTCCAGTCTTCTTCACTTATGATGAGATATATGATTTCTTGTTACCTGGTACTGCCGTCTATAAAGCGGCTCAAGATTATTGTAAAACGCATAAACCTACAGAATTCGATAGGGAGTATAACCAAGATTCGACAGAGGTGGAAAGCGTGGGAATTGATTTTGATGTAGATTATATCCAGATTGATGAGTATGATGTAGGGGGTGAATATTCTATCGCATTCCCGCAAGTACTACAGAAATCGAAAAAGTTAAGCAAAACTTGGTGTTGGGTAGACCCTCGTTATCATAATCATAATTATAATGAAACTATACAACGAGGGAAAGATGTTAAAATACCAAGGAAAATCAAGTATGAAGGTTTTCGCAAGATTTCTGATAATGGCGATGCAGAAATGTCAGTCAGAATTTTCACCAATTTGGTTGAAGATTATCCTGAGTTAATCCCTACGCTGACGGGATCTCCTGATTGTACATCTCCTGATTTTCACGAGTATGATTTGCCAGGAGAAAAGCTTTCAAAACAGTATATTTATAGATGTATTGACGAAGATACTAAATACTTGATTGAGTATGACATCCGATGTTTGCCAGAAAGAGCATTTTATTATGAAGTGGCATCGTATATGATGTTTAATTGTTTCCAACTTGAGGATTACAATCAACATTATTATTTTAAATAAAAAAGTACGAGTAATATAATCTTCTGTTTGTGCCGTGATAGTCAACATAAAAAAATTCCGTATCTTTGTAAAAGTTGATATAAAAATAAAAGATACTGATTAATATGGAGCGTAAGACTATGTCTTCTTGGAGTTGGGTTCCTTCTCTTTATTTTGCGGAAGGATTGCCGTATGTGATTGTGATGACGCTTTCTGTCATTATGTATAAAGATCTTGGCATATCGAATGATAATATTGCGTTTTATACTAGTTGGCTCTATTTGCCATGGGTGATAAAACCATTTTGGAGTCCTTTAGTGGAACTTGTAAAAACGAAACGTTGGTGGATTGTAACCATGCAGTTAGTAATGGGTGTTGCTATGGCAGGTGTCGCCTTTACACTTCCCACTTCATTCTCCTTTCAGGCTACGATTGCCTTTTTGTGGGTGATGGCTTTCTCGTCTGCCACACACGATATTTCTGCAGATGGTTTTTATATGTTGGCACAAAACGAAGAGAATCAAGCTGCATTTGTGGGTGTTCGTAATATCTTTTATCGTGTTGCCATGGTTGTAGGGCAGGGAATTTTAGTGATGATTGCAGGTCTATTGAGTAATGTATATGGAGCTGTTCATGCATGGTCTATCATTTTTTATATTTCAACTGGCTTGATTGTCTTATTAGGTATTTATCATTGGAAAATGCTTCCTGACCCAGAATCGAATGTTCACAAAAAGATGGTAGGTGACGATTTGATTAATATTTTTAAGACGTTTTTTACCAAAAAAAGAATTGTTCTTTATATTGGATTTATCTTATTATATCGATTGGGAGAATCTCAATTGTGTAAGATAGCATCTCCTTTTTTATTGGATTCTCCAGAAGCAGGAGGATTGAATATATCTGTTGAACAAGTCGGATTCGTTTATGGAACAGTGGGTGTTATTGCATTGTTGTTAGGCGGTTTGTTGGGTGGCTATGTGATTTCGAAATATGGTTTGAAGAAGTGTCTGTTACCAATGATGTTGGCATTAAACTTGCCTGATTTGGTGTATGTGTATATGGCTTATACACAGCCAGACAACCTTTTGTTGATCAATGTATTTGTAGCCATCGAACAATTCGGATATGGCTTTGGATTCACAGCCTTCACGATGTTCTTGATCTATGTATCTCAAGGCGAATACAAAACTGCACATTATTCCATCTGTACTGGTTTAATGTCTTTGGGTATGATGTTACCGGGTATGTTCGCTGGAAAGATTCAGGAAGCTTTGGGATATGGTAATTTCTTTGCTTTTGTGTGTTTATGCACAATTCCTGCTTTTGTTCTTGTTCCGTTCCTTAAGATACCCATCTCATTTGGTGCTAATGTGCCAGATCTGAAAAGACTGGAAGATGAAGAGTAAGGCAGAACCTATGAATTCACCGATTGAAATTTAAGTATAACAAAATGGACGATATAAACTTTTCAATTCTTTGAAATTAATTTGTAGAACCCACCTAAATAAAGCGAAATAAAAATATGAAAGCAATTATTATGGGTGCCACTTCAGGCATTGGATTAGAAATTGCAAAACTTCTTCATCAGGAAGGGTGGCAATTAGGTTTAGCAGGTCGCCGTGCTGAAAATCTAGAAAAAATACGTTCCGAATTGGGTGATGATGTTCAAATTGAGGCTATGGATATCACGAAGGATGATGTTGCAGACCATTTTCAAATCCTAATTGATAAATTAGGTGGTATTGATCTCTATTTCCATGCCTCTGGTATCGGCTATCAAAATGCTGAATTGAACAGTGAAATAGAGTTGAGTACAGTGCAGACGAATTGTGCAGGTTTGACTCGCATGTCAAATTTAGCATTTAATTATTTTGCCACTAATCATAAGAAAGGGCATATCGGTGTGATCACTTCAATTGCCCGTACGAAAGGAATTGGATTGGCTCCTGCATATTCTGCCACAAAACGCTTTCAAAGTACTTATGTACAAGCTTTATCGCAGTTAGCAAAGACACGTGGGGAGGATATCACTTTTACAGAAATTCGTCCAGGGTTTGTAGATACAGATTTATTGAAGCAACATTATCCTATGATGATGAAACCGGATTTTGTAGCTGCGAAAATTGTTAAGGCAATTCAAAAAAAGAGAAGATGTGTGACCATTGATTGGCGTTATTGTTGTCTCGTGTTCTTATGGAATATGTTGCCAGACTGGATTTGGGAAAGAATGAAACTAAAATGAAAATTTATTAGACAAACAAAAACGGATGCTTTTAAAGCATCCGTTTTTTATTTAGTAAGCAATTTCGTTAGTCAACCTCTAAATCACCATTCATGATTTCATGCCAAGGAAGTCCTTGTTTGTTTAGTTCTTCCATAAATGGATCTGGATCGAAGTCTTCTACGTTCCAAACGCCTGGTCGTCTCCATTTTCCTGTGCAGAACATCAATGCTCCAATCATAGCTGGTACACCAGTTGTGTAGCTGACGCCTTGCATTCCAGTCTCTTTAAATGCTTCTTGGTGACTGCAGTTGTTGTAAACGTAGTAGGTGAGGGCTTTGCCATCTTTGCCAATTCCTCTAATACGACATCCGATACTGGTTTCTCCTTCGTAATTTTCACCCAAATCTTGTGGATTAGGAAGGACAGCTTTCAAGAATTGAAGAGGAACAATCTTTATTCCACCATATTCTATTTCGTCAATACGAGCCATTCCGATGTCTTGGATCACACGAAGGTGAGTTAGATACTCTTGACCAAAGGTCATCCAGAAACGAGCACGTTTGATGGTTGGAAAGTTTTTAACCAAAGACTCCAATTCTTCATGATACATCAAGTAGGAGTCACGAGGACCAATATTAGGATATGTTAGTGCTTTGTGAATTTCCAAAGCTCCAGTCTCTACCCATTTCCCTTCTTGGTAATAGCGACCTTTTTGAGTGATTTCACGAATGTTAATTTCTGGATTGAAGTTAGTGGCAAATGCTTTGTGGTGATTTCCTGCATTGCAATCAACGATATCCAAGTATTGCATCTCTTTGAAGTGATGTTTAGCTGCGTAAGCAGTATAAACACCAGATACACCTGGATCAAATCCACAACCAAGAATGGCAGTCAGACCAGCTTTTTCAAACTTGTCTTTGTATGCCCATTGCCAGCTATATTCAAAATGAGCTACATCTTTAGGCTCATAATTAGCCGTGTCCAAATAGTTGACTCTACATTCCAAACAAGCATCCATGATATTAAGATCTTGGTATGGAAGTGCTACGTTGATAACTAACTCTGGTTGATGCTTTTTGAATAAAGCTACAATCTGGTCGGTGAAATCAGCATCTACTTTGTCTGTCGTCACATTAACGCCATAGCGCTCTTTTAGAACATTTGCTACTGCATCGCACTTAGCTTTTGTTCTGCTCGCAATGACAATATCTGTGAAGACATTCGCATTTTGTGCTACTTTGTGACACACTACGGTTCCAACACCGCCCACTCCGATAATAAGAACTTTAGACATTTTCTTGAAAGTATAAAGTAAAACAATTAGTTACCGACATGGCAGCTAGCATTGCTTCGCTTGCTTCTGTCATATTACAAATATAGTAAATATTAAATATTTTAGGGATTTTATTATGAAAAATTGAAAGTGTGCTTTGCAATTTTTATAATAATTGGTCAGAACTTATATTTCCTTATAAAAAATAAAAGCGGCAAAGAATTTCAAAGGTCCTTTGTCGCTTTAATATTATTTCAAAATAGATTATTTTGATCTGTTTAGAATATTAATCATTTCTTCAACAGTACATAGTTTTTGTTCTCCGCTTTCCATATCCTTTAGCATCACTTTGTGTTCTGTCATCTCTGTTTCTCCGATGATGGCAACATATGGAATGTTTTTAGCATCAGCATATCCCATTTGCTTTTTCATTTTTGTTGGTTCAGGATAAACTTCCGCAGGAATGTTAGCTGCACGTACTTGACGAATACATTCAAGTGCATAACATAATTCTTTTTCACCAAATGAAGCAAATAGTACTTTTGTCGTTTGCAACATATCAGCAGGATATAAATCCAGTTGATTCAATACATCGTAGATACGATCTGCACCGAATGAAATACCAACACCAGAAACGCCATCCATACCGAATACACCTGTTAAGTTATCATACCGACCACCACCTGTGATACTTCCAATTTGAACGTCTAATGCTTTTACTTCAAATATAGCACCAGTGTAATAATTTAGTCCACGAGCTAATGTCAAATCTAATTCTACATTTGTTTTAACACCTAGTGCTTCTACATGATTGAGGATGGTTTGAATTTCATCTACACCTTTCAATCCAGTTTCTGATGAAGCGAGAACTTCTTTGATAGTAGCTAATTTTTCTTTGTTGCTTCCTTGCAAAAGAATAATCGGCTGTAATTTTGCAATTGCCTCTTCGCTAATGCCTTTCGAAGCCAATTCGGCGTTTACATTTTCTAGTCCGATTTTATCAAGTTTGTCAATGGCAACAGTGATGTCGACGATTTTTTCTGCTTCGCCAATTACTTCAGCGATTCCAGATAAAATTTTTCTGTTGTTGATTTTGATGCAAACATTTACCTTCAATCTGCGGAAAACTTCATCAACAATTTGAATAAGTTCCACTTCATTTAATAAAGAATCACTTCCTACAACATCTACATCACATTGATAGAATTCGCGATAACGACCTTTTTGAGGTTTGTCGGCACGCCATACGGGTTGAATTTGGTAACGTTTGAAAGGAAATGATATTTTGTCACGATTCATTACAACAAAACGTGCGAAAGGTACTGTTAAGTCATATCGTAATCCTTTTTCGGATATCTTGTTGATTAATTTTATGGAGTTGCGAGATTCAAGTTCTGCGGAATCAACGTCTGCAAGATAATCTCCAGAGTTTAATATTTTAAATAGTAGTTTGTCTCCTTCATCTCCATATTTTCCCATTAAAGTGGATAAATTTTCTAATGCAGGGGTTTCAATTTGTTGAAAACCATATAGTTTAAAAACATCTTTGATCGTATTGAAGATGTAATTGCGACGCACCATCTCTATGGGTGCAAAGTCTCTTGTTCCTTTTGGAATTGAAGGTTTCGTTGCCATTCTCTTTTATGTTTACATATTTATGCTACAAAATTAAGAATAATTTATGAAGTACTCTTGTTTTTATTCTATTCTGTTGATAAATTCTTTTCAAAGTGCCAATTTAAGAGAAATCGAATCTTTATCTTTGCATCACTCATTTATATAAGTGACATTTTGAATGGTAGAGAAAATATTTTTAATTGAAAATGCAGATCCGGTCATCTTTTATGGTCTGAATAACAGCAATATAGTAACAATGAAGAATCTTTTTCCAAAGATTAAGATTGTTGCACGAGGTAATGCTGTGAAGTGTAGTGGAGAAGAGTCGGAAGTAGCATCATTTGAGAAAATATTTTACCAGGTAGAACAACATTGTGCAAAGTTTAATGCGTTAGATGAGGCAACCTTAGTAGATTATATCAAAGGTCGAGAACCAGAAAAAAAAACAGAGGCGTCAGACCTAATTATATATGGTGTCAGTGGGAAACCTATTGTAGCCAGGACACCCAATCAGAAAAAATTAGTGCGTTTGTTTGAAAAGCAAGATATGCTATTTGCTGTTGGCCCTGCTGGCTCTGGTAAAACTTATATGGCTATTGCATTGGCAGTTAGAGCATTAAAAAACAGGGAAGTGCGGAAAATCATATTGAGTCGCCCGGCAGTTGAGGCAGGAGAAAAATTAGGATTTCTTCCTGGAGATATGAAGGAGAAAATAGATCCGTATTTGCAACCTTTGTATGATGCATTACAAGATATGATTCCTAGTGCTAAATTGAAAGATTTCATGGAGAATGGAACTATTCAAATAGCACCATTAGCCTTTATGAGAGGAAGGACATTGAATGATGCGTTTATTATATTAGATGAAGCTCAAAACACCACATCTCAACAGATAAAAATGTTCTTAACCCGTATGGGAATGAACAGCAAGGTGATTGTTACGGGAGATATGTCACAAATTGATCTTCCCGCACATCAGAAATCTGGGTTGGTAGATGCAATGCAAATTTTGCATGGCGTAGAGGGTATTGCAAAAGTGGAATTCGATGTCAAAGATATCGTTCGTCATCAGTTGGTGCAACGTATTGTTGAGGCATATGAACAAGCAGACGAGAAGAGAAAAAGTCTGCACTTGGATGGAACCTCTTCAGAAGAGAACAAAGAGGAGGTTGTTGTTAAAGGAGAAAGAAAATGTAAAACTAAATAAATAAAAAAATGGAGAAAGCTTTAACTAAAACAGATTTCAACTTTCCTAATCAGAAAGGTGTTTATCATGGAAAGGTTCGTGACGTATATAGCGTCGGCGACGATAAGTTGGTAATGGTTGCTACAGACAGAATCTCAGCATTTGATGTGATTCTACCTAAAGGTATCCCATTTAAAGGTCAGATGTTAAATCAGATTGCTGCTAAATTTTTGGATGACACAAAAGACATCTGTCCAAATTGGAAATTGGCTACACCAGATCCGATGGTGACTGTAGGCATCCGTTGCGAAGGTTTCCCTGTTGAGATGATTGTTCGCGGTTACCTTTGCGGAAGTGCATGGAGAGCATATAAGAGTGGTGTTCGTGAAATTTGTGGTGTGAAGATTCCTGAAGGAATGAAGGAAAACCAAAAGTTCCCAACTCCTATCATTACTCCTACAACGAAAGCTGAAATTGGTAAACATGATGAGGATATCTCTAAGGAAGAAATTTTAAAGCAAGGATTGGTGTCTAAAGAGGATTACGAATTGTTAGAGAAATATACTCTTGCATTATTTAAAAGAGGTACTGAAATTGCTGCAAAACGTGGTTTGATTTTGGTTGATACAAAATATGAATTTGGAAAGGCTAATGGAACTATCTATTTAATGGATGAAATTCATACTCCAGATTCCTCTCGCTACTTCTATGCAGAAGGTTACCAAGAGCGTTTCGAAAAAGGTGAAGCACAAAAACAACTTTCAAAAGAGTTCGTCCGTGAATGGTTGATGGATAACGGTTTCCAAGGTAAAGCTGGTCAACAAGTACCAGAGATGACGGATGAAATCGTTAAATCAATCTCTGATCGTTATATTGAATTGTACGAAAACATTGTAGGAGAAAAGTTCCAACGTGCAACAGATCTTTCTGCATTAAGTAATCGTATTGAGAAAAATGTAACTGATTACTTGAACAAGTAATCAATTGGTTATAAAAAGGTGAGAAGAGGATGAAAACTCTTTCTCGCCTTTTCCCTTTTTATCACAATATCATCTTTCTAACATGTATTTACAACGATTACGAATTTTAAATTATAAAAACATTGAAGAGGCGGATTTGGAATTCTCTCCCAAAATTAATTGCTTTATTGGTAATAATGGAGAAGGGAAAACGAACCTTTTGGATGCGGTTTATTATTTATCTTTTTGTAAAAGTCACACCAACTCTATCGATAGTCAGAATGTAATGCATGAACGAGATTTTTTCATGTTGGATGGTTCTTATTTGTTGAATGATGTGACCACTAATATCTATTGTGGTATAAAAAAGCATCAAAAGAAACAATTTAAGAGAGATAAAAAGGAGTATGAAAAATTGTCAGAACATATTGGATTGCTTCCGTTAGTGTTGGTTTCTCCTTCAGATGAAGAATTGATATTGGGGGGAAGTGAAGAACGAAGAAAGTTTATTGATGGGTTCATTGCTCAATACGATAAACAATATTTGTCTCATTTGTTGTCCTATAAGTCTTTGTTGACACAGAGAAATTCAATGATTCGTAATGAAATTCATGATGATTTGTTGTATGAGACGATAGAAGAACAAATGGCTCATTATGGGACATATATATATGAGCAACGCACACAGTTTATTGGGGATTTTATGGCACACTTTCAGGAATTTCATCAAATCGTTTCGATGGAAAAGGAGAGTGTAAATTTAGTATATCAGTCACAAATGCAAGAGAATCCTTCGTTGTTAGATTTACTGAAAAATAATCGAGAGAAGGATTTTATAGTTGGCTATACCACAAAAGGAGTGCATAAGGATGATTTGGAAATGAATATGGAGGGACTCCCTATTCGAAAAATTGGCTCTCAGGGGCAGTGCAAGACATACCTTATTGCATTGAAATTAGCGCAATTCGATTTCCTTAAGAGATTGAAAAACGTAAAGCCTATTTTATTGTTTGATGATATTTTTGACAAACTTGATGCTTTAAGAGTTAATCAAATTGTTCAACTGATGAAAGACAATCGTTTTGGCCAAGTGTTCATTTCAGATACAAATAGAGATCATTTGTCTTCTATATTAAAGAATATGGATTGCGATTACCATTTATATAGTGTCGAAAATGGTAAAATAGACTTGAAAGAAAAGAAATGAAAAAGCAAGACTCACAAACAATCGCTAATGTGTTGCAAGAACTTTTGCAAGAGGATCGTTTCTGTCAAAAACTAAATGAAACGAAACTGATAGAGTCGTGGGGTGAAATTGTAGGAGAAGTGGTGAAAAAAAGAACAGACGATATATACATAAAAAATAAAATATTGTTTGTGAAAATACAATCTCCAGCCTTGAAATCCGACTTGAGAATGAAAACAAGTGATTTGATTCAATCTCTTAATCGGTCTGTCGGGTGTAATGTGATACAAGATATAAGGTTTTTGTAAAAAAAATAGGTAATGAATTATACAGTAGATAATATAGGAGAGGTGGTTTTCCATCACCAAGAAGACATTCAAATTAGATTTAATGATGTGGATGTGTTGGGACATGTCAACAATGCTATTCAATTGAACTATTTTGATTATGGGAAGATGAAATATTTTGAGACGTTAAAAAAACGTAAGATAAACTGGCAAGAATCAGATTTGGTCATAGTGAATCTAAACGTTGATTTTTATTGTCCAGTTTTCATGGGTGATGATATAAAGGTGAAAACAAAGGTTTATGAAATAGGGAAGAAGAGTGTGAAATTATTGCAAGTTTTGTATGATGAAAAAAGTAGAACAATCAAATCGATTTGCCATTCCGTGATGTGCGGATTTGATCCGAAAACAAACACATCCGTATTGATTTCTGATGAATGGAAAGATTTGATACATTCATTTGAAGATTAAAAACTTGATATTTGCGGTTTTATTGTATTCGTCGGGTATTTTTTTGATGGAAAATTTTGGTGGATATAAATTATCCTCTATTTTTGCAGCAAATAGATACGTATAATGAGACGAGATTTGTTCATATTATTGTTTATAATTGCATCTTCATGTGTTGATGTAATGTCGCAGGTAAAAGGAAATATTTGCGAGAACGATAAGTTTGTGTCTGAAGTAGGACAGGAACAAGTGGCATCTGAATCATTGAAAACGAATATATTTGTTTATAACAATCAGTTGTATATTACGAATGCAAATGAAAATGCATTGGTAGAGGTGAAGAACATGTTAGGAGAGACAATAATGTCATTTCGATTGACATCCGCTAACGAAAAAATCGATTTAGATTTAAAGAAAGGATTCTATATTGTTCGTGTTGATGATATTCTTCAGAGAATTATTATAAAATGACGAATTCAAGTCTAAAAAGGATCTTCATCCTGTTTTATTCCTTATTAATTATTGCTGCTTTGTTTCCGGTTGAGGCTTTCGCTTCTACTCGAATAAGTGTATTGACATCGATGCCTTGTGATCAGGAGATATATACGTTGTGGGGACATTCTGCGATACGTGTAAAAACGGAAGAACAAGATTGTGTGTATAATTATGGTGTTTTTTCTTTTGGAGAGGGCTTTGTATATAAATTTGTGAAAGGAGAAACCGATTATTGGTTGCAAAGAGAACACATGAATTCGGTTTTCTCGGAGGTGTCTTTGGAAAAAAACACCTATTTTTACGAACAAGTTTTAAATGTATCAGAAGAAGAGGCCTCTGCTATTTACGAAGCATTGAAACTTAATGCTTTGAGAGAAAACAGGTATTATCGATATAATTTCTTTTATGATAATTGTGCCACACGTCCTCGTGATTTAATAGAAAAGATCTTGGGAGATTTGGATTATCCGAAATTAAATAATACGGATACTTATAGAGATAAGGTACATGCATTAACGGAGAAAGAACCATGGTTATTGTTTGGTATTGATTTGTGCTTGGGTAGTGAAACAGATAGGATAATTAGCGATTATGATGTTATGTTTCTTCCTCATGAATTGATGCTTGCCTATGATAAAACAAATCGAATGAAAGATGGACAAAAAGTCCCATTGATTCAAGAGACAAATGTTTTATATAAACCATATCCAAATGAAGAAAATCCGACACCGTTTTGGTTGACGCCAATATTTGTGTTTGCTTTTCTCGCCATACTTATTGCTTTGTTTACTTTATGGCAATATAAGACAAGAAATAAGAATGTATTGATAGATTGCATTCTTTTTGGCGTCTATGGATTGATAGGTTTACTATTGTTTTTCTTGACATTCTTTTCCACACATCCTTGTGTGAATCCAAATTTTAATTTGTTTTGGTGCAATCCTGTGCAATTGTTATTCCCTTTATTCTATTTTATAAAGCCATTAAAACGAGTACTAACCATATATTTATGGGCTAATATTTTTACATGTCTCATACCAATAATTGGATATTCTTTCATACCGCAAGAGTTCCATATTGCAGTGATTCCGTTGGCAATTATTATGATTGTGAGAAGTCTCTACCTCCTTATTATAAGAGGAGAAATAAAAAAAATACAATTCTGACATAAAAAGTTTGCAAAAAAAAGACTAAGCAAAGAAAAAAAAAGTAAATTTGCATATTGATAATTATAAAACAAGATACGATGAAGACATTAAAAATGATTATTGCTGCAGTGTTATTGCTATTGGCAATGAGTGCATGTAAACAACAATTGTGCCCAGGTTATGGTAATTTGCATACTGAAGTGACTGAAATTCAACAAAATGCTTAATGTTTATAAGTATATAAGAATTTTTGTTGCCCTTTTAATTGTGACAATATTCGTGGTTTCGTGTAAATCAGGTTGCGGGTGTTTCTAATAAAGGGGTAAGTATTTTTATGCACGTTATGTAAATAACGTTGTGGTTTCTTATTTGTGAGAATTATTATTTGTTTAACATAAATATAAATTTAAAATGGTAAAAGTTGCTATTAATGGTTTCGGACGTATTGGACGTCTTGCATTCCGTCAAATGTTTGAGGCAGATGGTTATGAAGTAGTTGCAATCAACGACTTGACAAGCCCTGCAATGCTTGCTCACCTTTTGAAATATGATACTGCTCAAGGTGGTTTCGCTGGTAAATTCGGTGAAGGAAAACACACAGTTTCTTCAACTGAAGATTCTATCATCGTTGACGGTAAAGAAATCAAAATCTCTAAAGAGGCAGACGCTAACAATTGCCCTTGGAAGAAATACAATGTAGACGTTGTATTGGAATGTACAGGTTTCTATACTGCAAAAGATAAAGCACAAGCTCATATCAACGCTGGTGCAAAGAAAGTTGTTATCTCTGCTCCTGCAGGAAACGACCTTCCTACTATCGTATTCAATGTTAACCACAAGACTTTAACAAAGAACGATAACATCATCTCTGCTGCTTCTTGTACAACTAACTGCTTGGCTCCAATGGCTGCAGCTTTGAACAATTACGCTCCAATCCAATCAGGTATCATGTCAACTATCCACGCTTATACTGGTGACCAAATGATTCTTGATGGTCCTCAACGTAAGGGTGATCTTCGTCGTTCTCGTGCAGGTGCAATGAACATCGTTCCTAACTCAACAGGTGCTGCTAAGGCTATCGGTTTGGTTATCCCTGAATTGAACGGTAAGTTGATCGGTTCTGCTCAACGTATCCCAACTCCTACAGGATCAACAACTATCTTGATCGCTGTTGTTAAGGGTAAAGATATCACTAAAGAAGGAATCAACGCTGCTATGAAGGCTGCTCAAACTGAATCTTACGGATATACTGAAGATCAAATCGTTTCTTCTGATATCATCGGTATGAAGTTCGGTTCATTGTTCGATGCTACTCAAACTATGGTTTCTAAGATCGACGATGATACATATCAAGTACAAGTTGTTTCTTGGTATGATAACGAGAACTCTTATACTTCTCAAATGGTTAGAACTATCAAGTATTTCGCAGAAAACTGCTAATTACAAGATTTGCTATAATCAAAAAGCTCAAACTTATGTTTGAGCTTTTTTTTGTTATAAAGATTAGAATCTACAATAGTTTTCTTTGAACGATGCAATCTTTTACCCTTTTTGTGCGCAAGATTATCGGTAGTGGTATTATGATTCTGGATGGTGACAAAAACAGACTTAATCTGTTATGTATTTGTCGTTAAATGTTTGTTCGGTAAATAGTAATCTGCTTTTGCATGCAATGCTACCATCTTCCTTTTTAAGAATGATTATAAATTCTGTTTTGGAGAGTTCTGTTTTTTGTAATGTGATTGTTTCACCAAACATGCACTCTTCGATATATTCAATTTCAAATCTTTTGATTTCCCTTTTGCTGAATTTGTGTAATGTAAATGCGTCAATGATATGTTCAACATATTTGGCACTATTTAAATGCTGGTTTATGTCTACATCGCTATATTTTACACGGAATGTTTCTGTTGTCCCTGTCGCAGGGTCGACAATCTTACCTGCTTTGTCAATAGGACAATCTTTCGCAGTCACATATTGCTCAAGCCCCATACCTGTTAAATTGATGGGTTTTCTGCTTTCTGAATCAATCATAGCCCAAATAGTACGAGCATAGCCTATGATTTTATTGTCCTCTCCGATAATGGTGAAATTCCTTAACGTGAAGCTTCTCAATAATCCTTCGATCCATGTTTGTACTTTTACTTTTTCTGCATTAATTGGATGCCTAGTCAATTCTATGGCAATTCGGGAAAGAACCCATGTTTTTTTGTTTTCGTTGAGTTGTTTAATTCCAAATCCTCTATCATTGGAATGGTGACCAGCTGCATTTAATAAATTGTTGATGAGTAAGGGAAACGTGAGTCTCCCTCTAAAATCCACTTCAAAGGGTTGTACGGTAAAAAAATGTTCTCCAATTGCTTCCATAAGTGTTATTCTAGATTCCTTTTCGATTCTATTTTATCTAACATATCAGATAAACGTTCGATTTTCGATTTGTTGATGGCAATTCGTCCTGAACGTATGAATTGTAATATGGTGAGTTTTTCGCTTAATTCGTTAAATAGTCCTTGCGTTTCATCATAATGACCCGTTTTCTCTAACACAACACAATTTTCTGTTATTTCAAGAATACGTATGTTGTATTTCCGGATAAGTTCTTCAATAGATCCTAGACGAAGGAATTGGTCTGTCGCCACTTTGTATAATGCAATTTCTTGATAAACAAGTTCTTCGTCTGTATTAAAAAATGATTTGATGATATCTACTCGTTTGTCAATTTGTTTTACAACTTTTTCTATCGTGTCACTGTCTGATTCTGTGGTAACAGTAAACTTGTGAATTCCTTCTAAGGCAGATGGGGATACGGATAATGTTTCAATGTTTAATCCTCTTCGGGTAAAAACATTACTTATTTGATTCAGCAAACCGACATGGTTTTCCGAAAAAATGGTTACAGTATATAGTTTCTTTTCCATCATCCTTTAGGCATTAAAATATTTGTAATAGTTTCTCCCGCAGGAGTCATTGGATAAATTAGACCGTATTCCTCTACATCTACAACGAGAAGATAAGGTTTGTCGTCGCTTAGCATATCTTGTATGGCTTCGTCTAATTCTTCATGATGTGTTACATGACGATTCCGTATTTGATATGCATCAGCGATTTGATTAAAATTAGGATTGACCATAAGGGTGGATGAATATCTTTCGTTGTAAAATAACTCTTGTAATTGACGAACCATTCCTAGATAATTATTGTTTAGCAAAATCATTTTCACACCAATTTGACTTTGAAGAATCGTTCCTAATTCTTGAATGGTCATTTGAAATCCTCCATCTCCAGCAAACATACAAACGGTTCTGTTTGGCATACCTATTTTAGCACCAATTGCCGCGGGAAGTCCAAATCCCATAGTTCCTAATCCTCCGGATGTGATAACGCTTCTTGTTTGTTTGTATTGAAAATAACGAACAGCAGCCATTTGATTTTGACCGACATCAGTTACAAGAATAGCATTATGATTAGTGGCATCAGAAACTTTCCTTACCACTTCGCCCATATTTATTTTCCCGTCCTGAGAATTAAGTTCTCTTTGAATGACTTTTTTGTATTCCGTATCTTCGTAAACAGAGAAAGAATCGACCCATTCTTTATGTTGTGCACTGTTGATTTTTTCTGTTAACGCAGGAATGGTTTCTTTCGCGTTTCCTAATATTTTTGCAGTTGATTTGATGTTTTTATCGATTTCTGATATGTCGATGTCTAAATGCACGATTTTCGCTTGTTTTGCATAGGTGTTGACATTTCCTGTGACACGGTCATCAAAACGCATTCCTATGGCAATAAGAACATCACATTCGTTAGTTTTTATATTGGGTGCCATGTTGCCATACATTCCAACAAATCCTTTGTTTAATCGAAAATCAGAAGGCATGGCAGAAAGTCCTAATAATGTTGAAGCCGCAGGAATATCTGCTTTTGTAAGAAACTTGAGAAGTTCATCTTCCGCATGTCCAAGTACGACACCTTGGCCTACAATCGCAAGAGGCTTTTTTGCGTTATTGATAATTTCTGCAGCTGTCTCTATTTGTCTTTGATTAATATCTGGACTAGGTATATAACCTCTATAATAAGTACATTTCTTATGGAAAAATTCAGCATTTTCTACTTGTGCATTTTTGGTGAAATCCAGAACAACAGGACCAGGACGACCAGTGGTGGCAATATAAAATGCCCTTGCTAAAGCAATGGAAATCTCATTGGCACTTCGGATTTGATACGCCCATTTGGAAATAGGTTGTGTGATACCTACCATGTCGATTTCTTGAAAGGCGTCTGTTCCTAAGGCAGAAGTTCCCACTTGTCCTGTGATGACAATGAGGGGAGTACTGTCAATCATTGCATCACCGATACCTGTGATGACGTTAGTTGCTCCTGGACCCGATGTGACAATACATACACCAGGTTTGCCAGATGCCCTTGCGTAACCTTGCGCTGCATGAACTACACCTTGTTCATGACGCATAAGTGTGTAGTTGAATTTGTCTAAATAATCGTATAATGCATCGAAGACTGGAATGATAGTTCCTCCAGGATAACCGAATATGGTATCAACACCTTCGGCGCGTAACGATTCCATTAAGATATATGAACCTTTCATGTTGATGAAATAATTATTCTACAATTCGTATGCCTCCTTTATCAGCGGAAGCAACCATACTTGCATACGCTTTTAATGCCTTAGAAACAATTCTGTCTCGGTTGGGTTTCCATGCATTTTTGCCTTTTGCCTCTTCTTCCTTTCTTCTGTTTGCTAACTCTTCGTCGGAAAGTTTTACGTTGATAGATCTGCTTGGGATGTCAATTTCAATTATATCACCATCGCGAACTAATCCAATATTACCACCAGAAGCCGCCTCAGGAGATATGTGACCAATTGATAGACCAGATGTTCCGCCAGAGAACCTTCCATCCGTGATCAGTGCACAAACTTTACCTAAGTGTTTGGATTTAATGTATGAAGTAGGGTAGAGCATTTCTTGCATTCCTGGTCCTCCCTTAGGACCTTCGTGCGTGATTACCACGACATCCCCCGCTTTTACTTCTCCGTTTAGAATTCCATCGCATGCATTTTCTTGAGATTGAAAAACTTTCGCGGGACCGCTAAAATGCCATATGCTTTCGTCTACACCTGCAGTTTTGATGACGCAGCCATCTATGGCAATATTCCCTTTCAATACTGCTAATCCTCCATCTTTGGTATACGCATGGTTAAGATCTCGTATGCAACCGTTGGTACGGTCTGTGTCCAAAGAATCAAAATAACAATTTTGAGACCCCATGGTGAGGTTAAATCGATGAGCAGGGGCACTTTTGTATTTGTTTAAAGCATAGTCTGTGACATTTTTACTAGTGATATCATATAAATTGATAGCTTCCCCTAATGAAAGTCCGTCGACGCGTTTCACGTTAGTATTAATCAGCCCGTTTTTAGTTAATTCTGCCAAAATGGCCATAACACCACCTGCACGATTTACATCTTCTATGTGGTATTTTTGTGTGTTTGGAGCCACTTTGCATATGCATGGTACTTTACGTGAAAGTTGGTCAATGTCATCCATTGTAAAATTAACGCCGGCTTCATGTGCTACAGCTAATAGATGGAGTACGGTGTTGGTGGAACCTCCCATTGCAATGTCAAGTGTCATAGCGTTTAAGAAGGCATCTTTAGTTGCAATATTTAACGGAAGAACGCTTTCGTCTCCATCTCTGTAATATTTATATGCGTTATCAACAATGATTTTAGCTGCATCTACAAAAAGTTGCTCGCGATTTTTATGAGTAGCAACAATACTTCCGTTCCCTGGTAATGCGAATCCTAATGCTTCATTTAGACAGTTCATTGAATTTGCAGTAAACATGCCTGAACAAGAACCGCACGTAGGACAAGCACATTGTTCAACGTTTTTTATTTCATCATCAGAGACATTGTCATCTGCAGCTTTTACCATTGCATCAATAAGATCTAAATGCTGACTATTCCAAATACCAGCTTCCATTGGACCTCCAGAAACAAATATTGTTGGTATATTCAGTCGCATTGTGGCAAGAAGCATTCCTGGTGTTATTTTATCGCAGTTGCTGATACAAATCATTGCATCAGCTTTATGAGCGTTCACCATATATTCCACGCTGTCGGCAATTAAATCTCTAGAGGGTAAAGAATAGAGCATTCCGTCATGTCCCATAGCAATACCATCATCGATGGCAATTGTGTTAAATTCTGCCGCGAAACAGCCTAACTTTTCGATTTCCTTTTTTACTTTTTGCCCGATTTCATGTAAATGTACATGCCCAGGTACAAATTGTGTGAAGGAATTTACAATGGCAATTATTGGTTTGCCTAATTGATCATCATTCATTCCGTTAGCGTGCCAAAGCGCTCTTGCACCGGCCATTCTTCTGCCTTGAGTACACAAGTTACTTCTTAATTCGTTTTTCATAATTGATGATAATTTACTATAGAATCGAATTATTGCAAATATACAAAAATGATTGCATTATTTGAAGTATTTTAAAAGTAGATTATGAGATGTGACGATTTAAAAATATTAAAAATTTTTATTTTTTTTGTGATAGATGATAGGTGAGTGTATTATGGAGAATTCATGAAAAAAAATCGATGAAAGGGTAAATTTTAAAAAAAAACAAGGACCAAACTAAAAAAAAATTTTTTGTGTGTGTTTTATTTGTTGCGGAAATGAATAATAATTATCTTTGTAAATTGTATGTTCTACTGAGTGTTTTTGCTTTGCTGCGGTTTGGTAGTAATGTTACTATCAACCGCGAAGCGCACCCAAAAGTCACATAAATGGCAGAAAATAAGAATGTTAAATGGTTCGTTGCAAAAACAAGAGCTAAGCAAGAAAAATCCGTGGCTCAGCAGATTTTAGATGCTGGAGTTGAATCTTTTTTGCCTATTCGAACCGAAATTAAGGATTGGCATGATCGTAAAAAGAAAGTAGAGACGGTTTTAATACCTAACACGGTTTTTATTCATGCAGAAAAAGAGGAAGCCATTAGTTTGCATAATGATAAAGGAATTCAAATTTCGTTCTTACGAGATATGACAGGAATAAACAAAAATCAATTACTTGTTATTCCTGATACACAAATGAATGATTTTATTCGTTTTTTGAAAATTACGGAAAACGAATGCCAGGTTGAACCGCAAGCGTTGTATTTGGAAGGTGATAAAGTTATTGTGAAAGATGGACCATTTAAGGGAATCATAGGTGATTTAGTCCGATTGGATGGGAAAAATAAAGTTTTGGTTCGTTTGGATAATTTGATTGCATGTTCTGTCCAAATTTCGTTAGATTCTGTAGAAAAAATTAAAGATATCATATAAATATGGCTTTCAAAAGAAGTATTGTTATTACAGGAGGTGCTGGTTTTATAGGCTCACACGTTGTTCGCTTGTTTGTGAACAATTATTCAGATTATAAAATCATCAATTTAGATAAATTGACGTATGCTGGAAATTTGGCAAATCTAAAAGATGTGGAAGATAAAGAAAATTACAGGTTCGTTAAAATGGATATATGTGATTTTGATGCTTTCCTTCAGCTGATGAAAGATGAAAATGTCGATGGTATTATTCATTTAGCAGCAGAAAGTCATGTAGATAGAAGTATTCGTGATCCATTTACATTTGCCCGTACTAATGTGATGGGTACATTATCGTTACTTCAAGCAGCAAAATTATATTGGGAGTCATTACCTGAGAAATTTGAAGGTAAAAGATTCTACCATATTTCGACAGATGAGGTTTATGGGGCATTAAAAATGACTCATCCAGAGGGAATAAAACCTCCATTTACAACGACAGCGTCTAGTAGTGAACATCATTTAGCCTATGGTGAGGATTTCTTTTACGAAACAACCAAGTACAATCCTCATTCTCCATATTCGGCAAGTAAGGCTAGTTCTGACCATTTTGTCCGTGCCTTTCATGATACGTATGGAATGCCAACGATTGTAACAAATTGTTCAAACAATTACGGACCATATCAGTTCCCAGAAAAGTTAATTCCACTTTTCATCAATAATATACGTCATCGTAAACCACTTCCTGTTTATGGAAAGGGTGAAAATGTTCGTGACTGGTTGTTTGTAGAGGATCATGCACGTGCTATTGATTTAATATTCCATAAAGGAAATATTGCCGAGACATACAATATCGGAGGTTTTAATGAGTGGAAAAACATCGATATTATTAAGGTTGTTATCAAAACTGTCGATCGATTGTTAGGAAGAAAAGAGGGTGAAGATATGAATTTAATCACCTATGTGACAGATCGTCTTGGTCATGATGCACGATATGCCATAGATTCAACGAAACTTCAAAAAGAGCTTGGATGGGAACCAAGTCTTCAATTTGAAGAAGGAATAGAAAAAACTGTTCGTTGGTATTTAGATCATCAGGAATGGATGGATAATATCACCAGTGGTGATTATGAAAAGTATTATGACGAAATGTATGGTAAAAAATAAGTGTACTATTTATCAATAATATTATGAGAGATTTTGATAGTTTGAAAATTGCTGTAGCTGGTACAGGTTATGTGGGGTTGAGTATAGCAACATTATTGTCCCAAAAACATTCGGTTGTAGCGGTCGATGTCATTCAGGAAAAGGTGACAATGATAAACAATCATAAATCTCCGATACAAGATGAATATATAGAAAAATATTTGTCGGAAAAGGATTTGAATTTAACAGCAACGTTAGATGGTGAAAGTGCATATAGAGATGCGGATTTTGTTGTTATTGCGGCTCCAACCAATTATGATCCTATAAAGAATTATTTTGATACGAGTCATGTAGAAGAAGTGATTGATTTGGTATTAAAGGTTAACCCAGATGCTATAATGGTCATTAAATCTACAATTCCTGTTGGATATACTAGAAATCTTTATTTGCAATACGCAAAGAGATTTTCAGAGGATATTTCATTAAGAGGAAAACACTTTAATTTGTTGTTCTCTCCTGAATTTTTAAGAGAAAGTAAGGCTTTGTATGATAATTTGTATCCTTCTAGAATTATTGTGGGTTATCCTAAAATGATTGCATCACAGGGATTTGAGGAAGAAAATAGAATTATTGCTTCTATCGCAAATCCTAAATGTAAGGAATTTGCTCAAACTTTCGCTGCATTATTGCAGGAAGGTGCGATAAAAGAAAATATCGAAACCTTGTATATGGGAATGAAAGAAGCTGAAGCTGTTAAACTTTTTGCAAATACTTATTTAGCATTGCGTGTTAGCTATTTTAATGAGTTGGATACCTATGCAGAAGTAAAAGGGTTGGATGCTCAGGCTATTATACAAGGTGTAGGATTGGATCCTAGGATAGGAACACATTATAATAATCCAAGTTTTGGATATGGCGGATATTGTTTACCGAAAGATACAAAACAATTATTGGCAAATTATGAGGATGTTCCGCAAAATATGATGACGGCTATTGTTGAGAGTAATCGTACTCGAAAAGATTTTATTGCTGATCAGGTATTGGCTAAGGCTGGGTACTACGATTATTCAAATAACAATCAATATGGCGGAAAGGAGAAGTCGGTAACCATAGGCGTTTATCGTTTGACCATGAAGTCTAATTCGGATAATTTCCGTCAAAGTTCTATTCAAGGTGTGATGAAACGAATTAAGGCCAAAGGAGCTAATGTTATTATCTATGAACCAACTCTTGAAGAAGGAAGTACTTTCTTTGGTAGTTTGGTTGTGAATGATTTGAAAAAATTCAAGGAACAAAGTCAAGCAATCATAGCCAATCGATATGATAGTTGTTTGGATGATGTAGCGGAGAAGGTTTATACAAGAGATATTTTTAGAAGAGATTAGTTTTTTTGAATGTATGCAAAATTATGACTATTTAATAGTGGGTTCTGGTTTGTTTGGAACTACATTTGCTTACAGAGCAAAACAGGAAGGGAAAAAATGTCTTGTTATTGACAAACGTTCAAATCTTGGAGGAAATGTATATTGCGAGAATATTGAAGGCGTCAATGTTCATAAATATGGTGCACATATATTCCATACTTCAAACAAGAAGGTTTGGGATTTTGTCAATTCGATTGTTGAGTTCAATCGCTATACCAATAGTCCAGTAGCAAATCTGAATACAAAGATTGGCGAAAATATGCCGACAAGTTAGTTTATACTGGAGCCATCGATGAGTATTTCAATTATTCTTTAGGAAAACTTGATTGGCGTACGGTAAGTTTCAAGACTAGAGTTGAAAATACTCCTAATTATCAAGGGAATGCCGTCGTGAATTATACTAGTCATGATGAACCTTATACCCGTATTATTGAGCATAAACATTTCGAAATGTTTGGACAGGAGGTATACGATTGTCCCAAAACTGTTATAAGTGAAGAGTATTCTACTGAATATAAGGATGGTATGGAACCATATTATCCAGTTAATGATGATAGAAATAATGCTTTAGCAGACCAATATCGAAAATTAGCGGAGAAAGAAAAGAATGTCATCTTTGGAGGACGTTTAGCTGAATATAAGTATTATGATATGGCACCAGTGATTGAAAAGGTGTTAGGTATGGGTTTGATTTAGATGTCAGAGTTAAAAAATAAGACTGTTAAAGGTGTTTTATGGAGTGCTATTGAACGGTTTTCTGTTCAAGGTATCCAATTTATAGTTATGTTAGTGATGGCTCGGTTATTGACGCCGAGCGATTATGGCATGATGGGGTTAGCAGTAATTTTTATTGCCGTTTCAAATACATTAGTAGATAGTGGATTTTCACAAGCTTTGATCCGGAAACAAAATAGGACAGAATTGGATAAGTCAACTGTTTTCTATTTTAACATTATTGTTAGTTTGCTATTGTATATATTGTGTTATATTGGAGCTCCATATGTTGCTGATTTTTATAAATTACCTGATTTGACCGATATAATTCGTGTCATATCTCTTAGTGTTATAATTAATTCTTTTGCAGTTGTTCAAAGAGCACAATTTTTAATTAATGTGGATTTTAAATCGCAAGCGAAATGTTCTTTGATTGCTGCCATTATTTCGGGGTGTGTGGGCATATTTATGGCATATAATGGTTATGGAGTATGGTCATTGGTGGTACAACAATTGGTGTCAGGACTTATTAATACATGTGCGCTTTGGATAATATCTAATTGGCGTCCTACTTATGGCTATTCATGGAAATCATTTAATGATTTGTTTTCTTTCGGTAGTAAAATGATGGCATCAGGTTTGTTGGATACTGCGTATAGAGAGATATATCCTATTATCGTTGGAAAATTATTTAGTCCTGATAATTTAGGACATTATACGAGGGCAAAACATTTTGCGGAATTTCCCTCATCTAATTTGACGGCTATCATGCAGCGAGTTACATATCCGGTACTATGTGAAATTCAAAATGAAGATGAACGTCTTAGAGAAGTGTATAGGAAATTTTTGAAAATGTCTACATACATTATATTCCCATTGATGATGGGATTGTCTGCTTTAGCTCATCCGTTTATTCGAATCGCTATTGGAGTCCAGTGGGATTTTTGTGCCGATATTTTGCAAGTTATATGTTTTGCTATGATGTGGTATCCAGTTCATGCTATTAATTTAAATTTGTTGCAAGTAAAAGGACGTTCAGATTTATTTTTAAAATTGGAAATAATAAAAAAAATTTTAAATTTAACAGTGATTATAACAACGGCTCCATTTGGCTTGATGATGATGTGCTATGGACAAATTTTTAATTCCATAATAGCTTTAATGATAAACACATATTATACTGGAAAATTGATTAATTTAGGTTTTGTTAATCAAATGAAGGATTTACTTCCTACTATTATGTTAGGAGGAGTGATGTACATTTGTGTATATTGTTGTACTTTTGTTATATCTAATATATATTTACAAGTTGTTGGAGGTACTATAATAGGAATAATGATATATTTGACTGGTAGCAAGATTTTGAAATTCACCGAATTACAAGATATAAAATCTTTGATTCGCAGAAAAATTTAAAATCTTGAGAGAACTATAATAATATGAAAGAAGAAAAATTGATAACCGTAACATCTCCGTTGTTGCCTGATTTGGATGATTTTCATGAGATGTTACAACAAATATGGAATTCTAGGTGGATTACAAATAATGGATCGTTCCACAAACAATTAGAAAAGGAGTTGGCTGCCTATTTAAAAGTTCCATTTGTGAGTCTTTTTACGAATGGCACATTGCCTTTAATTACAGCATTGCAAGCATTACATATTACAGGTGAAGTAATAACAACTCCATATAGCTTTGTAGCTACAACGCATGCACTTTGGTGGAATGGTATAAAACCTGTATTTGTAGATGTTGATTTATCAACAGGCAATATAGATCCAGATAAGATTGAATCTGCTATAACTCCAAGGACTACGGCAATTATGCCTGTACATGTGTATGGTAAGCCATGTAATACCAAACGTATTAAGGAAATAGCTGATAAGTATGGTCTTAAAGTGATATATGATGCAGCTCATGCGTTTGGTGTTGAGGTAAATGGAGAAAGCATTTTAAATGCAGGCGATATGAGTACATTAAGTTTTCATGCAACGAAAGTGTACAATACGATAGAAGGAGGAGCGATGGTGATGCATGATGAAGAAACGAAGCGAAGAATTGATTATTTGAAAAACTTTGGTTTCAATGGAGAAACTGAGGTTATTGCTCCTGGAATCAATAGTAAGATGGATGAAATGCGTGCTGCATACGGACTGTTAAATTTGAAACAAGTAGATGCTGCCATAGAAGCCCGTCATCAAGTTGCAATACGTTATCGTGACGTTTTGAGAAACGTAAAGGGTATTTCGTTTTTTGATGATATGCCTGGAGTTAAGCATAATTATTCGTATTTTCCAATTTTTATAGATGCAGAAAATTACGGTATGACACGAAATGAGTTGTACGAAAAAATGAGAGCTTCAAATATTTTGGGAAGAAGATATTTTTATCCATTGATTAGCGAATTTAGTACTTATAAAGGATTAGAATCGTCAAGGAAAGATAATTTGCCTAATGCACATAAAATGGCAGATTCGGTTATTTGTTTGCCGATGCATCACATGTTGGGTGAGGAAGATGTGGAGAGAATAATAAAATTAATTATCAATTGAATATGAGGCAAAAAAAATTAATGTTATTGGGAGGAATTCGTTATTTACTCCCTGTCATTAAGACTGCTCATGAACAGGGATATTATGTTATAACGGCAGATTATATTCCAGAAAATATTGCACATAAGTATTCTGATAAGTATGTAAATGTTAGCATTATTGATAAAGAAGCTGTTTTACAGGTAGCGCAAGAGGAACAAATAGATGGAATAATGTCTTTTGGTGTTGATCCTGGTGTTGTGTCGGCATCTTATGTCCAAAATAAAATGGGCTTGCCTTCTTTTGGTCCATTTGAGTCAATTGAAATTCTTCAGAATAAAGATAAATTCCGTGCTTTTCTTACTTCTAATGGCTTTAACGTGCCTTGGACATATAGTTATGATTCTATAGAGAAGGCATGGAGTTCAAGAGGTGTGTTTGAATATCCTTTGATTGTTAAGCCAACAGATTCAGCTGGTAGTAAAGGTTGTACTCGTGTTGATGATGAAATACATTTGAAAGATGCTTTGCAATACGCTTATGAACATTCAATACAAGGTCACATTATTATTGAGGAATTTCTTGAGAAGAAAGGGTGTTCATCTGACACTGATAGCTATGCGCAAAATGGGATACTAAAATTTGTTAGTTTCTCTGCTCAACGTTTTGATGAAAATGCGGTTAATCCGTACACTCCGGCTGCTTATTCATGGCCATCAACGTTTAGCAAAGAGGAAGAATCTTATTTAACATCAGAAATACAGCGTCTCATTACATTGTTACATTTGAATACAGCAGTGTTTAATATAGAAACAAGGGTAGGTGCTAATGGAAAACCTTACATAATGGAGTTAACACCAAGAGGAGGTGGTAATAGACTTTGTGAAATGCTCCGTTATGCAACGGGAGTTGATATGATAACTGCTATTACTCGTTCGATAGTTGGTGATGAACCAGAAAAAATAGAGCAAAAGCCTTATAATGGTCATTGGGCAGAAATTATACTACATGCTGATAAAGATGGTATTTATGAAGGTCTGAAAATAGATACTACTTTGTCCGCTGAAATAATAGAAGAAGACTTATGGGTTAATAAGGGTGATTATGTTCATGGATTTGAAGGCGCAAATGATGCGATAGGTACTCTTGTTCTTCGATTTGAGTCTGCAGAAAAGCTTGAAAAGGCTATTAACAATCAATCTTCTTGGTTAAATGTTAGAGTAAAGTAGTATGAATAAGAAAAAATTATTAATTTTAGGAGGGAAACCTATTGGTACTGCCGAGATTGTTAATAGAGCGAAAGATTTAGGTTACTATACTATATGTGCAGATTACCTTCCTAAATCAGAATCTGTTGGTAAACGTTTGGCAGATGAATCTTGGGACATAAGTACTGCTGAGGTAGAAGAAATTTCGGAACTATGTAAGGTGCATAATGTAGATGGTATAATTACTGGTGTTCATGAGTTTAACATAAATAGAATGTTAGATATTTGTGATAAAACTAATTTGACCTGTTATTGTACAAAGAATACATGGATTTATTGCGATAGTAAAATGGCATTCAAGCAACTTTGTATAAATAATGACATATGTGTTGCTAAGAAGTATAATTATGAAGATAGAAGTTCATTTCGATATCCTGTAATCACTAAACCAGATGATGGAAGTGGGAGCAGAGGTTTTCATATATGTAATAATGTAGAAGAACTTGAAAATGGGTATAAAGATGCACTTTCATATTCACCTGGTAAAACTGTTCTTATAGAAGATTATATTCCTTATGATGCAGTTATCATACATTATACAATGGATAATGGGAAATGTATTTTTTCTGGAATGTCAGATAAAATATCAGTCAGGTTTAAGAATACAGGATCGTCGGTAATGGGCATTCAAACATTTCCCTCAAAAGGAGAGGCTGCATATCAAGAAAACTTGAATGCAAAAGTTTGTCGAATGTTTGAATCGGCAGGATTTAAGAATGGACCTATATGGATAGAGGCTTTCTTTGATGGCATAGACAAGTTTGTCTTTAATGAAATGGGATATCGGTTTGGCGGTTCTCTTACTTATTATCCGGTTCGTTATTTCCATCAGATAGATCAACTTGATGCGCTCATTTTTGATGCAATGCATGAGCATATGGATTCTTTGATTGATAATGGATGTAAAGATTGTAGAAAATATTGTATTCTCCCAATTCATATTAATCCTGGTGTAATTAAGCAAATATGTGGAGAAAATTATATAAAAGAACGTGATGATATATATGCTTATGTGCCAGTTCATTTTTGTGGGGATGAGATTAAACCATGGGGGTCGGCTCAACAAGTTTTTTGTTATATGCATATACTATATAACGATAAAGAAGAACTTAAAAATTCAATTAATGAAATTTTAAAGACTCTTAGAGTTATGAATGAAAGAGAAGAAAATATGCTTTTTACTTTGTTTGATATAGAATCCTTGTAAATAGAATATGGATAATCAGTTAAAAATTCGTATTATAACTCAAGAAGATTTACTTAAGGCAGGCTGCTTTAATGTTCCGGAAATAATTGATATTGTGAAAGATGCTTTTGTCTCTCGTTCAAAAAATGAAGTTGTTTTTCCTGATAAAGTATCTGTGATTTTTGATGAAGAATGTCAAAATAGAATTAATTGTCTTCCTGCAGGAATACCTAAAGAGTCTGTATATGGAATGAAATGGGTGTCTGTTTTTCCAGAAAATCCTTCCAAGTATGGAGTTCAAAATTTATCTGCAGTAATATTGCTTTCTGAATTAGAAAAAGGATTTCCAAAAGCATTTATGGAGGGCACTCTTTGTTCAAATTTGCGAACGGCAGCTACTAGTGCGATTGCTGCAGAATATTTGGCGAGAAAAAATTCTAAAACAATAGGATTCATAGGAGCAGGAGAACAGGCAAAAACACATTTTATGACTATGAAATCTGTTTTGCCATCTATAGAAATTTGTAAAATATCATCTCGTACTCAAAAAAGTGAAAATGAATTTGTAAATGTTATGTCAAAATTATATCCAGATGTGATTTTTGTTAAATGTAACGGAGTTTTCGAAAATGCGGCGAGAAATTCAGATATTATAGTAACGGCAATTAGTGGACAAGAAAAAATATTGAGAGGAGAGTGGATTTCTGAAGGTTCATTTTATTGTCATGTTGGAGGTTTGGAGGATGATTTTTCTGTTCCGTATAAAGCAAATAAAATTGTATGTGATGATTGGGAGGTTGTAAAACATCGAACTCAAACAATAAGCAGAATGTTTAAGTTAGGATTGTTAACAGACGATAGTATATATTGTAACCTTACGGAACTGGTTTCAGGTGAAAAGGAAGGAAGATCTTCTGATGATGAATTCATATATTTCAATACTGTTGGAATGTCATATGTGGACGTCAAGGTAGCTAATCATATGTACAAAAAAGTTGTTGATGCAAATCTTGGACATGAAGTGATATTACAAGATAGGAAAATGTTTGAAATTGATACTAAGTTTATGATAAAATGACATGTATTTGACACCGATTTTTGTCGGAATGCTAAATTTGTTGTAAATGATTTGATTTCTATCAAAATCAAAAAGAATAAAAACACGAAGAGCTATTTCTTAATATTCCAATATAAAATGATTTATATTTAAATATAAATTAGGGTAGGGTATGAAGTTACGTATTTTAAATATTATAAATGACGAAAAATTTATTGATAATGTTATAGAATGTCAAGATCTATTTTTTATGACCTCAATACATGATTATGTTATTGTTGGTCAGGAAATAAAAGAATTTAAATATATTAAAAGATTAACAAGTAGAATTCAATTTGTCAAAGATCGAGATTTTTTGTCATTTATCAGAGAAATGGAATACGATGCGATATTTCTTCATTCTTATGTAGTTTTGAAACCTGAATTAGTACTTAAAATTCCTAAAAATATTAAAGTGTTTTGGTTTGCTTGGGGATGTGACATTTATTCGCTCCCTTTGGAGCCTTTTATAAAGATTAAATTGTATGGTTCTGAAACAGAAAAGATTGTAAAGAAGTTGAGTGAAAATGCAAGTAATATAACTAAACTAAAGTCTTTAATTAAAAGAATTACGGGTTACAAAAAAATATACGATAAGTTAAAGTCTCAAATATATTACAGATCGATTTCTAGGGTAGATTATTTTTCTGGTATTATAGATATAGAATATCAATTAATGACTACCATTCCAAATTTTAGAGCAAAGGAGGTCAAATATACATATACCAGTATAGTGGGAATGAATACACTTCCTAATGGTGTTCGGTATAACGGGAATAATGTATTAATAGGTAATTCAGCTGCAATTTCTAATAACCATTTGGATATATTGACATATATAAAGGATGTGAAATTAAATGATTCCATTATATATATGCCGTTAAGTTATGCTGGTCCTCGGGAGTATGTAGATATCGTAAAAAAATCATATATGGATATTTTTAATGATAATTTTATACCGTTGGATACCTTTATGGATTATCAAGAGTATAGTAAGATGATTTCTAGTTGCTCTGTTGCGATTTTTTTTCATGAACGTCAACAGGGTTTGGGTAATATTTGTTTAGCGTTAAGGAATGGATGTAAAGTATTTCTTTCTGAAACGAGTATTTTATATAAATATTTTAAAAGTCATGGAATAAATATTTTCAGCTTGCAAAGTGATTTCTCTCAGGATGAATGGAATAAACCACTTACAGATGAACAAATATTTGAGAATAAACAAATACTTTATAAGTTGTCTTGTGCAGATACCTATATTAAAAACATGAATTATATTTTTGATTGCGTCATTAATAATGATCATGTTAAAAATATGTCAATAAAAAATGAATGAAAAATAATCATAATAAGCAAAATGATTTAGAGTTATATATATGTTATACGTTCTTGTTTAAAATGGCCATTAGTATGTAATGGGGAACCTGACTCTTATAAGATTTTGCAAACGGGGGTTGGTGGAGTCCTTTCGCCTCCTCATTCTTTACATGAAGATGTACTAGACGAAAAATTGTTTCAAGAATTGAGCCCTTATGGAGATGATCTTTGGCTCTATGTTATGGCTGTAAGAAACAACTTCAGAATACGAAAGGTCGAGACAAGTACGTCGAAAGGTGAAGATTTCTTTGAGAATGAATCTGTTCAAGATATTGCATTATACAATCAAAATTGCAATGATAAAACAAGCAGAAATGATGTGCAAATAAAAAAACTGTTTGAAAAATACGATATGTGTAACCTTATCAATGATTAAAAAAATTCTATTGATATTTTTATGATGATCAATGTGAAAGAAAAGTTGTATTAGGTAAATGATTAAAGTTATGACTAATGAAAAATCAGTTGTTCAAAACAATATTGGTTGTGCTCCTTTGATATCTGTTATAATGGCAGCTTATAATGCGGAACAGTTTATTTCAGATTCGATAGAAAGTATACTTTCACAAACATATAAGAATTGGGAATTAATAATTATAGATGATTGTTCTACGGATTCAACAGTGGAAATAGTGCAATCCTTTCATTTGGATAAGATTGTTTTATTGCAAAATGAGACGAATAGTGGTCCTGCTTTTTCCAGGAATCGTGGATTGTCAGTTGCCAAAGGGGAGTATATAGCTATTTTAGATTCGGATGACATAGCATTAGATAATCGATTTGAGATGCAGATATCTCAATTCAAGGCAAATCCCGATTTAGTCTTTTCTTCTGGTGCGGCATCTGTGATAGATCAAAATGGGAAAGATACGAACATCGTTTATTCTTCTCCTATGAATTCCATGGAGTTGAAATTGAATTTATTGTTCAGATGCCCAATTATTCATTCCACGGTTATGTTAAAGGCCGAGTTCATTAGAGAGCATTCTTTGTCGTATGACATAGAATATCCGTGCAATCAGGATTATAAAATGTGGACTGATATTGTGCGATATGAAGGTGCGCAGATGAAAGTTGATTCAATGATTTATGTTAAATACAGAGTCTCTGAAAATCAAATTTCGACGAGGAAAAGAGATATTCAGTTGATATATGGTAGAAAGTTGAGGAAATTATACATGAATCATTTGGAAATCCATTGTACGGAAGATACATTGTCTGTTCTGTCTTATTTGGATAGTAACAATTTTGATGGCTCAGTTGCTGTATGCACATGTGAAAGGGTTTTGATGAGTTTAAGAGATGAATTAAAATCAGCGTTCCCCCTTAATGTAATTGATCGTCTTGTATTGGACAATTTAAGGTTCTTGTATCTTAAAACATCTTCTCATAAGATAGGGGCATCTATGAAATATATGATGGCCATAATTAATTTGCGATTGTTTAATAGAAGTGTTGGTTAGTATGATACCTCATGTGATTCATTATTTTTGGTTCGGAGGTGCTCCATTGTCGCCAATGGCACAACGTTGCATTGCGTCATGGAGAAAGTATCTTCCTGATTATGAGATAAAGGAATGGAATGAATCAAATTTTGATGTTAATATTATTCCGTTTACATCACAGGCTTATGAAGCAAAGAAGTATGCCTTTGTTAGTGATTATGCACGTTTGTGGGTGTTGTATAATTATGGAGGATTGTATCTGGACGTTGATGTAGAAATGCTTCAGTCACCCAAAACAATTATTGATAAAGGACCATTCTTTGGCACAGAAAAGAGTGTTACTTTCAATAATGATTTGTATATAGCTGCAGGTTCATTATTCGGTACAGAACCAAAAATGTCTTTGATTCAGGATCTGCTTTCAGTTTATGAATCTTCTTCGTTTGAAGAAGTAACTATAAATAAAAAGTTTACGGACAAATTTGTCTCTTTAGGTTGGCAACGTAAAGACGAAATTTCTCGTGTAGATGATTTCACAATATACCCATCCTCTTATTTTTCTCCATTGGATTGGAGAACAAAAAAGAATAAAAAAACAGTCAATACGTATTGTATCCATTGGTTTAATGGATCTTGGAATAAGAAAGGTTTTGCTGACTCTATCAAATCAGTCTTGTTTTTAATCATTCCGGATTCTGTATTAATCAAATATTTCAATTGGAAATTCAAAAGATAATAATATATCTTATGTCAATTTCTATTGTCGCTGAAATTCTGATGCGTACATCTCATATTTAAGATCTACAGGTGCGACAATTGATGAAAATTGTGTTTTTTTAGGGCATCTAATTCAATTAGATAGATATCTCACGTCCTGGTCTTGTGATTATAGGAGATTATGTTGATATGAATAAAAACTCTCAAATCATGACGCATGATTGGACAAGTATGGTGTTCCAGTCAAAGGTTCACGATTTAGTTGGTTCTTTTGGTTCTGTATCTATCGGTTCTAATGTTTGTTTTGGAACTGACGTGGTTGTCTTGAAGGGTGTTTCTGTTGGGGATAATTGTGTGATAAGTGCTGGTTTTGTCGTGCAAAAAGATATTCCATCAAATTCTGTTGCTGCGGAAGTTCCATGTAAGGTAATCTCTTCTATTGATTATTATTACAAAAAAAGGAAATCTGTTGCTTTGGATGAGGTACTTATTACGTTTGCAGTATTATGGATTGATTTGGTCGGCGACCTTATTCAAGAGAGATGAGAGAGAAATTCATATGTTTTGTAAATGCTGAGAGCGCTGCTTATTATGAATATAGAGGCGTTCCTGTTAAAATCTAGTTAGGTGAGGCCTATGATGATTGGATGATTAATCATCCAACTTCAATGTTTGATAATTTCGATGCTTTTGTGGACTATGCACTGTCATTCCCAAAGTGTGCAGACTTTATGAAATGAATTTGATGATATTGGTTGCTGCCAAATGAAGAATTTGATTGTTATATTTGTACTTCTAAATTTATTTCTGACTGAGAATATTTTGTTGTTGGTCAGATTTTCAAATTTTTCACTTGTTAATAATATGCTTTTAGCATTTTCAATTCTTTTATTCTTTGTTTCTAATATTGTCATATATAGGGTGGACACAAAATATTGTGTTTCTTTTTCTTTGTTAGTTCTTCTTCAGGTAGGGTTTTATTTAGTCACGGGATCAGATAATTTCAAATCTACAATGTCGATTGGTGCTCTATTTGTGGCGGGTGCTTTCCCTGTGAATGAATTAAAAAATAAGAATATATGGAAGTTCTTTTTTTTTAGTTTCCTTTGTTTCTATGTGATTGAATGCTCATTAGCGGTAATAGAAAGAGTCGTTTCTGTGAATCTCCCTATTTTGCGAGTTACGGAGAGTTTGTGGGAAGGAATAAGTTCAGGAGAGGATAGCTCATTTAGAAGTGAGGCTTTGTTGGGCCATCCTTTGCAGAATGCTTTGATTGTGTTGACTGCAATGTCGTTTATCCTAATGTCTAAAATGTCAGTTTTGTGGAAGTATGGACTATGGTTTTTAGGTTTTCTTTCGTTGTTGTGTTTTAATACTCGATTTGCGATAGTGTTCAGTGTATTGTTATTCGGAATTTATATACTGAATAGTTCCAAGTGGGGTTATTCTAAAAGAGAAAAGCTTCAAACCCGTCTTTTTATTGTTATAGGATGTATAACTGGGATGGTTTTGTTCTTTGTTATTGGTCTAGGTGATCGTTTGTTAAATATGGGACTGATGGATGAAAGTAGTTCTTATGCGAGATTAGATCTTTTTGATTTATTTATTGGTGTTGACTTTTCTTCTCTTTTATTTCCTATGGATTCAAAGTTAATCTCTTCTTTGATGGCTTATCGTGACGTTAAAGTGATTGAGAATTTTTGGATTGTTTATTTGCTTAATTATGGACTTGTTTTTTTAGGCATAATTATATTTTTTTATTTCGTTATTTTGAAAAACTTATATAGAAACTATACTGTTTTCCAAACGCTATTTACAGTTATGACATTCTTTCTGACGGCCTCCACGAACAATTCTTTGGTGACTAGTTGGCACATTATGGTTTATTATTTGTTTTTTGTGGTGCTTTTTAATCCGTCAATGCAAATGTATATATTACCTTCATATTTGAAGAGTGATGATTTAATAAATAAAAGAAAAATACTTTATCTTTTCTTGCGTAATTTAAATAAAGAGAAGATATAAACTATTATAATTATTTCGACCCATATGCCAAAAGTTTCGGTAATTGTTCCTTGTTATAATGTTGAAAAGTATTTAAATCAGTGTGTTGAGTCTATTACTAATCAAACATTGCAGGATCTTCAGGTGATACTGGTAGATGATTGTTCTCCAGATTCTGTACCTATGATATGTGATAAATGGGCAGAAAAAGATTCTAGAGTATTAGTTGTTCACAAGGAAAATAATGAGGGTTTAGGAAAGGCTCGTAATTCGGGTTTAGATGTGGCAACAGGTGATTTTGTGGCATTTGTTGATTCTGATGATTTCGTTGATGTTACAATGTTTGAGAATTTATATCATCAAGCTCAATTATTACATTCAGATGTGGTTCTATGCAATAGTATAGTTTATAATGAACAAAAGGGATTAACCAATCGTTATGATGTAAAAGAAATTAAAACCTTTGAAGGAAGAGAGGCAGTTGATTCCTTTCTTTTAGATTTAGTTGCTCCTATGCCAGAATATCCCAAAGATGTAAAATATATGATGTCTGTGTGGCATGGTATTTATAGAAGGGAGTTACTAGAAAAAAACAACATTAGATTCAAATCAGAACGTGATTATGTATCGGAAGATCTAATTTTCAATATAGATTTATATCCATGTGTAAACAAGGTTGTTTATATTCCAGATTGTTTATATTTTTATAGATATAATGGCGATTCCTTATCTCACAAATTTGATCGGATAAAGTATGAAAAGATGAAGAAATCATTGTCTTTTGTATCTGAAAAATTAGATTTGATATATGGAGAAAAGGCGTCTTTAAGATCAGAGAGACTAAAATTTCTGTATTTAAGAATTTTTTTAAAGAAATCTGTCATATATAAACAATCAAATGTGTCTTTTTCTGAAATATTAGAAGATGAATATTGGGCTAAAACGATAGATAGTTATCCTTATTATAGAATGGATACTAAACATCGATTGTTTTTCTTATTATTAAAACATAGAGCAAAAATAATTCTTAGATTAATTGTTGCTAAACTATAATAATAAACAAAATGATAGAAACAAGAAAAGACTTAAGATTCTATATTCAAAAAGATTTTGAAGTGCAAAAAATGGAACATCCTTTTTTTGCCAGATTAACATGGGGTGAAAACTATGCTATGTATAGTTATATGAAGAATTTAAGATATCTTGAGTTTTATAAAAATAATAAATCAGGAAATATACTTTATTCTATTTTATATGCGTATCACTTTTTGAAATACAGACGTATGTGTCTAAAGTATCAAATACACATCGAACCGAATACGGTTGGTTATGGGTTTGCGATGGTGCATCCTGGATTTAGGAGAGTTGGATATGCAATGATGGTTGGAAATAATTGTACTATTCTTCCCAATGTTTTGTTAGGAAGGAAAAGTCCTGATGTGACAGATGAAAAACTAATTATTAAAATAGGAGATAATTGTTATTTGGGTACTGGTTGCTCAATTATGGGGCCATTAACTCTAGGTAATAATGTAACTGTTGGTGCAGGTTCAGTCGTCACAAAGGATTTCCCTGATAATGTTATAATTGCTGGCAATCCTGCCAAAATTATCAAATACAAGGCTTAGATTATGAAGAAGTGTATCGCTTTTGTTTCCTTTGTTATTTGTTTGATTTTATGTTGGTCAGAAAATATTTTTTCTCGATCGAGTTTCGAGAAGTCGGTATCGTGGGAGGAAGAATTTGACGAGGATGGTATGCCCAATGAATCCATTTGGAATATTGAGAATAAATTATGTAAAACAGAGCTTCAAGATTATCAAAAGGCTTACAAGAATTCTTATTGTAAAGATGGGGTTTTGCATATTACGTGTACCAAAGAAGAGTCTCGAGGAAGAAATTGTGTTTCCGCAAGAATGAACACGCAAGGGAAAAAAGGATTTTTATATGGTAAAATAGAAGTGAGGGCAAAAGTGCCTGTTGGTAAGGGAATCTTTCCTGCAATTTGGATGTTGCCTGATGTCGGAACAAAACCATATGGAGAAATTGATTTAATGGAATATATCGATTGCTGGAATGCTGAAAGTATTCAAACAAATGTTCATGTTGTTTTCGAACATGGCAAACGACAATACCAATATCAAAAAAAAGTGCCTCTAAAAGTTGATGTATGGCATATATATTCATTGGAATGGTACAAAGATAGACTTGTGTTTCTAATTGATGGTAAAAAAGTGCATGAGTTATCAAAGGATCAATTAGAGGACTGGCCGTTTGATCGTTCACATCACTTGTTGTTAAATGTGGCATTTGGTGGATGGGGTGGGTCCTGTGGGGTTGATTATGACATATTGCCTAAAGAGATGTTGGTCGATTATGTACGTTATTACAAATTAAAAGAATGAAATATCTTTTGGTCATAGATCAGATTAAACAGGGTGGTGCTGAACGTATTCTTGTCGATTTTAATGCCTATTTAAAACAATTGGGTCATGATGTTAAAGTATTTGCAATGTCTGGCAAAAAGGAAGAGTCTCCGTGGACAGAATCATTAGACGTAACATATGGTTGCCAGTCTGCAGACGAGTCCTTTTTTGACAAAATATTAAAATTTGCCACAATTTATAGGAGGTTCAGATCATTAGTGTCTTCCTATCAACCAGATGGTATATATTCTTCACTTGAGAAAAGTAATTTTTTGACTAGTTTGACAAACGTCAAAGTGAAAAAAATCATGTCTGTGCATAATGTTCTTTCGATTCAATATCTAAAGATAAAGAATAGTTTAATACGTACATTATGGTACAATATTATTAAGAGGATATATAATAGATGTGATAAGGTTGTTGCAGTTTCTTGCCAAGTGGCGGATGATTTGATACAAAATTTTGAAGTAAAAAAAGAACAAATACAAATTGTAAACAATTATGTGGATTTAGAAGCAATAACATCTAGATCTAATGAAAAGATTGATGATTTTTCTTTTGATAAAGATTTGTTTTATATATTCAATATAGGACGATTTTCAAATCAAAAAGCACATTGGCGTTTGTTGAAGGCATTTTCCTATCTTACAACTCAATCTACAAACAAAGATGTTCGTCTGGTCGTCATGGGAAATGGAGAATATGAAAACCAAATGCATAAGTTGGTTGATGATTTGAACTTGTCTAATAAAGTTTGTTTTTTGCCATTCAATAAGAATCCTTATAAATACTTGAAAAATGCAGATATGTTTGTATTGTCTAGCAATTATGAAGGATTCCCAATTGTATTGGCAGAATCGACTTCTCTAAGAATACCTTTTGTTGGTACAAGAAAGTCTGTGCCAGAAGAAATGTTCTATGATAAAGAGTTTTATGCAAAATGTGTTTGTGACGTTGAAGATGTTAAAGAGAATTTTACACTTGAAATCACAAAAGATGATGTAGCTTTGGGAAAGATAATGATGAATATGGTTAATGAAGATTCTATGCGTGAAAATTTTTACAATAAAGTAAAAGTTATGGTTGGTAAGGAAATACAATTTTCTTCTTATTTGTCTTTATTACAGTGATGATTAAGGATATGTTAATTGATAAGATTGTCAAATCAGAAAAAATGTTTGATACCTTGTTTGAAAAACAAGGTTTTATCTATACATTTTTAAATCCGGTTTCGTATTTGGATGCTCAGAAAAATAAAGATTTGTTCGATAATATTGATGGAATTTTCGTAGATGGAAATATATTGGTGTCGTTTATTAAATTATTCTATCATGAAAATATTGTACGAAGAAGTTTTGATATGACTTCTATGGCTCCTATCCTGTTCAATTATGCCTCAAAAAATGGAAAGTCTGTTTATATTATAGCATCTAAACAAGAAAGTATAGAAAAATCAATAAATGTTTTAAAAATCCAATATCCTAATTTGAATTTTTGTGGATATAGGAATGGTTTTTTTTCTAATGAAGAAGATAGAAAAGAGGAAATCTCTAATATTGTTCGTATGTCACCCGATTTTTTGATTGTTGGTATGGGAGTTGGTAAGCAGGAGGAGTTTTTACTAGATGTAAAAAATGAAGGCTTTAATGGAATAGGTTTCTCCTGTGGTGGTTTTATCCATCAAATGGCTCATAGTAAGCAATATTATTATCCTAAATGGGTTGATAAACATGACTTGCGCTTTTTGTATCGTATGTATAAGGAAAAACATACAAGGAAAAGATATTTAAAGGCTGCATTTTTATTTCCAATAGTTTTTTTTAAAGAAAAATTCTTTTCATAGGACGTCTAGTTAATGCATTCTCAAGAGATAGAATTAAATATTAATATCCTTATCACTGGTGTCGCAGGTTTTATCGGCTATCATCTTGCAAACCGATTGCTAAATGACTTGAAAGGTGTTAGGGTTATTGGTGTAGATTCTTTAAATGATTATTATGACCTGCGATTAAAAAACTATCGTATAGATTTACTGAAAAAATATGAAAATTTTGATTTTAGAAGAATTGATATATCTAATAAAACTGAGCTAGATAATATATTTGTTTTGGAACGACCTTCTGTTGTGATAAATCTTGCAGCACAGGCTGGAATGCGTTATAGTATTTCTCATCCTCAAAGTTATATGGATAGTAATGTGATTGGATTCTATAATATTCTTGAAGCTTGTCGCCATTCTTATGATAATGGAGAATCCGGTGTGAACCATCTTGTTTTTGCTTCTTCTTCTTCTGTTTATGGCGTGAATTCTGTTATACCATATTCAACTGAAGAAAAGGTAGATTGCCCTGTGAATTTTTATGCAGCTACCAAAAGATGTGATGAACTTTTTGCCTATTCATATTCTAAATTATATGGTATACCTTGTACGGGATTAAGATTCTTTACCGTGTATGGACCAATGGGTAGACCTGATATGGCTTATTTCGATTTTACTAATAAGTTAAAACGTGGCGAAAAAATTCCTCTTTTTAATTATGGGAAAAGCAAAAGGGATTTTACTTATGTTGATGATATTGTTGAGGGCATATGTCGTGTTATTCTGCATGCACCAAAATCTATAAATGCAGAAAACGATAATGCTTCAGCACCATATAAGTTATATAATATAGGTAGAGGCGAACCTGTCGATTTGCTAGATTTTGTTACTATATTACATGAAGAGTTAAAAGCAGTTGGTGTGCTTCCGTGTAATCTTGATATTAATAATTATATAGATTTATATCCGATGCAAAAAGGTGATGTGGCTGTTACTTATGCTGATACAACATCTTTTGAACAAGATTTTAATTTTAAACCTACTATATCGTTAAGGGAAGGGTTGCATAAATTTGCACAATGGTATGCTGATTATTATTAATGATTAGTCTCTTATGACTTGATAATTGTAAAAAAAACGATAGGAAACGGAAGAACAACTTATTCTTGTTCTTCCGTTTCCTCTTCTTTCATTTCATATTTGTCTCCTGTGGCTTGAATGATATTACGATAGAATTGATCTGAATAACCTGGCGTTTGTATGTCTTCTGGCACACCCCATCCATTATCGATAAATTTACCATTTCTTTCTCTTTTGATATTGCCATCTGTGTATTTAACCATTAGAAATGCACCTAATGCCTTCCATTGTTCCATCATTAGATTTGCTTGGTTCTCGGAGTATTCGGTTAAAAATCTTGTAGCATATTCTGGTGATTTCTTGTAAAGTGATTGGGCGGCAGTTTCTACAACTTCAAGGTTATCTTCCAATTTTTGTTCAAAATCAGCTTGCACTTTTTGAATGTCGGGCGCTATGTATTTATATTTGGCATATGCCATATTTGATACCCAATTAAATACCCAATAAGCCGCATCCCATGAGAATTTAAGTAAACTTCCATTCCCTTCACGGAAACAGAATGGAACTTGATTGGTTCCACAATAGATAGGTACGTATACTGTGAATGTTGCGTCATCTACTCCAAACCATAAAACTCCACCTAATTCATCTGGTAACCAATTTCTCATTTGAGCAACGAATGAAAAAGCGTTTTTGGGACTAGCTATGGGACTCTCGTTGAAATATTTCTTTCCATCCATTTCCCACATTCTTGGCTCAAATCGATATTCGGCACCAAATGGCTCCGAACCAGGATCATTCGCTAATGAAAGTGGAGAATTCTCAAAGTGGTCTCTCATTAAATTTTTTAATTGTAATAGAGATACATTCTCGTCTGGTCTTATCCATAATGGTAATTGTTCATCAGACTTTCCTAAAACATAATCGATATATTTCTCACTTTCTTTATTGATCTTTTTATAGATACTCCATACCCTTGCATCACAGAAACGACGTGCTTTAAATGACATTGGATCGTATGCATCAGAGAAACTGAAATCTTTATTCCTTCCGTTAAAATATCCTTTTTCTTTTGCAAATGAAATAACGTCTTTTGAGTATTTGCAATTTAATCTGTCGTTAAGAGGAAATGTTGTGATTCGTGAATGATTGGCGTGTACGCAGATACAATTGTCAGGTACTTTAACAGCTACCCATACTGCTCCTTTTATGTCTGGACCTTTACCTATCATCTCCATTAACCATATTTCGTTCGGATCTGCGATTGAAAATGTTTCACCAGAACTGCAATATCCATATTTGGAAACCAAATCAGTCATCACTTGTATGGCTTCTTGTGCGGTTTTTGATCGTTGAAGAGTTATATAGATAAGATTTCCATAATCTAAAACTCCTGTTGTGTCAATGAGTTCCTTTCTGCCTCCAAAGGTGGATTCCGTGATACATACTTGATGCTCATTTATATTTCCTAATACTGCATATGTTGAAGCTACTTGATCTATCTTTCCTTGGTGTTTGTGGGTGTCCCATCCGTATATTTGTGTTTGCGTGTATTTAGAATAAGAACTCTCTGGATAGAACGATAATTCACCATATAGATAGTAGGAATCGGCAGAATATGTGCAGAATGTAGAACCGTCAGTTGATGCGTCTTTTCCAACGATAATGTTAGTTCCTGCATAAGATGAAAAATTTACTGCAATTGATATCACAATACAGCATGCTGCTTTTTTTAGAAAGGAGATGTGATGATTCATATTCGTATGGTTTTTATTATTTACCAATATATTTGTTTTGAATATTCTTTAACGTTACCACAATAATCTTTAACAATCAATTTAAATGTATGATTCTTAAATTCTTGAACTTGCTTTTTGTCCAACCAATATGTTATTTGTTGAGTCTTTGAATCATATTCGAACATTACCCATTTATTATCGATATATGCGTCGTATGAAGCTATTCCTGATTGCGTATCATATATTTTCAATCGTATGTATGGTATGTTTCGAAGCTTGTTTGTGTGAACAGGTGCAATTACGGGAGGTGTTACATCGGCGGTAACTGCAAATCGTCCGAATGTATTAGTCTTTCCAACAAGAATACCATTTACGTATGTTCCTCCTGCTGAGCCAGAAGGTACATTAAGATCGTTTAATTTGGCAATATAGTATTTCGTTTTGTCGTCTATTGTATCTTGCTCAATTTTAATAGATATGTCACAAAAAACATGCAGTGGATCACTTGAGGTACCAATAGAGTAGATGTGAGAAAGGAATTTTTCAGAGGTGTCGCAATAAAATTTGTGCTCTACATTTTCATATATCGCATTTTGTGGGAATTGCATCGCGAATGATCCTTTGTCAAATAAAACACTTTCACCACATTGAATAATTTGATCTTTAGATATTTCCTCTTTACTTATTTCACTTTTTTTGCCAGTGATGGTGAAATCCATATGCTCTTTGTTGCCAAAATCATCTTCTACTTCATAACGAAATTTATATTCTTTTTCTTTATCTATTTTAAAGGTTCCATTGGGCTGACTTTTTTGAAATAAAACGGGTGAGTTCGTGTCTTTAAACGATTTCATAAAAAATTCACGTGTGGCTGCCCATTGTTTGTAATCAATAAAACTATTTAACCCACGGGTGTCTTTAAATAGAAAACTATCTATAGTAATGTCTGAAATGAGTTTGTTTTCTGCATAAAGCCTTAAATGACGTGGCGTATATGTGAAACCTGTACCTGTCATATAATCATTTGCTTTAACAGAAAATCCTAATTCTCCCCATGCATAAAGTCCGTCGCCAACTTGAACTTTTCTTGTGCGGTCTTTGTCAACTATGATTTTGCATTTTTTTTCTGCTTCATCATTGATGCATCCTTTCCCCTTTAATCCGTAAATCTTTATCGCAAAAATTTTAGGAGCTTTGTCATCTGTTAATTTACAAGGATTGTTTTTTAACCGGAAAGGATTCCTCATAATACCTGTTTCTGTTTCTCTGATTTCGAAATGAACATGGGGACCTCCAGAAGCGCCTGTGTTTCCTGACAAAGCAAATTGTTCTCCTTTTTTTATTCGAAATTGAGTAGAGTCCAGAATTAAATCAATCTCATATTTCTGTTCTCCATATTGTTTGGCTTTTAATATAGAGTCAAGTTTGGGTACAAATCCATTTAGATGTCCATATACAGAGGTAAATCCGTTGGGATGATTAATGTAAGCACATTTCCCATATCCTGTTCTAGAAATGGATATCTTAGCAACATATCCGTCGTCAATTGAATAAACAGGCTTGTTTTCTTCTCCATTGGTACGTAGGTCGATACCTCCATGAAAATGGTTACGTCTCATTTCTGCGAAACTACCACTGAGAGTGGTCTCAAAGTCAAGAGGAGAACTAATCTCCCATTGTTCTAATTGAGCAGTCAAACATTGAAAAATAAAAAATCCAATGATGAACGAGAATATTTTCTTCATTATTCAAATACGTAATTACCGATTACAAAAAATCCTAATTTCCGATTTCAAAATTATCAAAAAAGAAGCAATTCTAAAAGAGGGAAGGTATGAGAATCAATATATTTGTACCACTTTTAAATTTTATTAAGGATTTAGTTTGAACAAAAGTACTTTTGAGTTGTTTTTTTTATAAATTTGCATTTTGTAATCTTGCATTCGAGTGAATTACAAAAATACTTTTAAAATTGAAATGGATGTGAATGTTATGGAGATGAAAGGGTAGAGAAAAGATGATGTGTGATTTGATGTTTTTCCCAGTTTTAAAGGTATATAAATAACGAATAGAGAGAAGTTCTCGTAATGATGATAATTAATAAATAATTTAATTGATATGAAGAAAGTATTTATGTCAATGCTAATGTTACTAGCAGGTTTTGTGGTAACATTTGCAGAAGATCTTCCAGAGATCACATTTGAAACTATTACTCATGATTTTGGAACATTTCCTGAGGAAAATGGTAAAGTTTCTTGCGTGTTTGAATTTACCAATACAGGTAAGGCTGATTTGGTGTTGCAGAAAGTTCGTGCATCTTGTGGATGTACAACTCCTGAGTGGACAAAAGAACCAGTAAAACCAGGAGAAAAGGGAACTGTAAAGGCAACATATAATGCATCTGGTCGTCCAGGAGCATTCTCTAAGACAATCACAGTAACAACCAATGCAGGAGAAAAAAGATTGTCAATCAAGGGTGAAGTTATACCAAAAGCTCAAAAAGTAGAGGATAAATACCCACATGAATTTGATGGTCTACGTTTGATGAAGAAAAATGTATATTTCAATACAGTTTTCTATCCTGAATCAAAAACAGAGAAAATAGAAGTTATTAATAATGGTGACAAGGACGTAAAAGTTACTTTCCAAAGTGCTCCTAAGTTTATCGCTATTTCTTCTCCTGCAATCTTGAAACCAGGTGAGAAGGGTGAAATAAGCTTCACATTGAAATCTCAAGATTCTAATGTTTGGGGTGCTTTTAAAGAGACTGCTATTATTGAGGTTAATGGAAAAGCATTTACAGAAAATCCAATTTCTCTTTTTGGAAATATTGCAGAAAACTTCTCTGGTATGACGGCAGAAGAAAAAGCAAATGCTCCTGTGTTGTCTTTAGGTAATTCTGTAAGTTTAGGAAAAATCAAAACAACTACTGCAAAAACTTATGAAATTACACTTAAGAATGACGGAAAATCGAATTTGATTATTCGTGCAATCAATGTTGATTCTAAGAATATTACAGTAACACTTCCTTCTAAACCAGTTAAACCAGGTAAAGAAGCTGCTATTCGTGTTAAAGTAAATGGTGATGGTCTTAAGATTGGTAAGTTTACTCAACGTATGACTGTAACTTCAAACGATCCAAACAGAAGTACATATATTGTTAATTTGAATGGTGAAGTTGAATAAAAAATATAAATAATTAGCTTAACGGCTGGCTTTCTTTTGCCAGCCGTTTTTTTCATGTTCGTATGATTCGTAAATTAAATTTTATATGTATCGTTGTTTTGCTTATGTCAGTATTATCCTGTCATTGGCAAAGCTCATATAATATACATGGGAAATTACGATGCGTTCGTGCGAATACTGCTTATATGATGGAGGTGGATCAATTGGGAAACTCTTATGTGATTGATAGTGTCCCAATTCATTCTGGTGAATTCCGCTTCCGTGGTCACGTTGATTATCCTACTATGCGTTTTATTCGAATTGGAACGCGTGCTCCGTTTGACCTGTTTGTGGAAAATAGTCAAATCTCTATTTCAGGTTCTCTTTTATTGCCAGATGAAATAAAAATTGAAGGATCTTATTCTCATGATGATTTTAGTTATTTGATGAGAGAATATGCAAAAATGACGAGCAAACAAAATACGGCTCTTGTTCATCTTACAAATGCTAAAAAACAAAAAGATGCAAAAGAGATAAAACGTCTCAATAAAATCTATACGTCTTACCCTGATTCATTACTGATGATAACAAAACAATTTGTTTTGAATAATCCATCATCCGTAGGTGCGGCATATTTTGTTTGTTCTTTAACACAATCTTATGAGATAAAGAAACTTGAAGAAATAATATCATTATTTGACCCTTCTATTCGCCAATCTCCTTATGTCAAGTATCTAAGAGAAGAATTAGCTCTTCATAAAAAGTTTGTGTCTGGAATGAAAGCGCCAGATTTTACTTTGCCAACCTTTTTGGGGGATACAATTTCGTTGTCTAATTATTCGGGCAAATATCTGTTTTTAGATTTTGGCGCTTCTTGGTGTAAAAAAACGAAAGGACGAGTTTCTCGCCTAAAAAAAATATATGAGGAATTTGATGGTGGGAAATTTGATGTGTTGTCAATTTCATTAGATGAGGATAGAAAAGTTTGGAAAAATTATGTTACGGATTTAGGCGTTTTGCCTTGGAAACTAGCTTGTGATTTTAAATATTGGTCAAGTCCTGTTACTAAGTATTATCGAGTACAATCAATCCCTTATGGAGTGTTGATTTCCCCAGATGGTAAGATTCTTTTGGTTGATCCTAATTTTGATGTTCTGGAATCTTATTTGAACAAAAAATTGAAATAATATGAATTTGATAAATTGGATAATGGAAGGTCAACTTCCTTTTATTACAGTGATTCTTTTAGGTGTGGTTGTGTCGGTTTGTCCTTGTACGATTGCTGCAAATGTTTCTGCTTTGACGTGTATGTTACGTCAAAATAGAGATTCATTTTCCTCTTTATCATTTGCTTATATACTTGCGAGATCATTTGCATATGTAGTGGTCGGGATCCTTTTAACTATATTTGTTGGAAAAATACAAATCACTTCGAATGCTCAGTTGTGGATAGGCAGAATAGCAGGTCCTTTGTTTATTTTAGTTGGTATATTTATGTTGGACATAATTCATATTCACGGTTTTGAAAACAAGTGTGTTGTTTGGATGAATAGAATTTTTAGCGAAACATATTCTCTTAAGAGAGCCACCTTGTTAGGATTAATGTTAGCATTCGCTTTCTGCCCATATAGTTCGGCTATTTATTTTGGAATGATGCTGCCTATGTCTTGTTCGGCTGAATGGGGTGTGTTTTTCCCTGTTCTATTTGCATTGGGAGCAGCTATACCATTGGTTTTCATTGCATGGGTTTTATATAAAGGAATGGAGGCTAAATTAGATGTGTGGAATAAGTTCCAACGTTTTGAGTATTGGTTTAGAAAAATTGTCGCTATTATTTTTATTCTAACAGGAATCCTTTTTGTTTGGGAATATTTTTTAGAGTAATAGGTAGTTCATCCTAAAAGATTGTTTATATTTGAGGAAGAAATAGACTCGTTTTTGTTTCTTATGTTTGTTTAGAATCTAAAATGCATTTTTTATGAAAAAAATAGTAGGTTTAATTATTATGGCAGCTCTTTCTCAGATGATGTTTGCTGGAGATAAGGCTAAAATTGTATTCCAAGAGACAGAATACGTTATGTTAGATAGTTATTTAGGTCAAACTTCAGAACATGTATTTGTGTTTAAAAATGAAGGAACGGCACCATTAATTGTAAGCGACGCGGTACCTTCTTGTGGATGTGTTACACCAACATGGACCAAGAATCCAGTTGCTCCTGGTGATACGGGTTCTGTTCATGTGTTTTATGCTGGAAAAGTGAGCGGCGCTTTTCATAAAACTATTAAGGTTTATTCAAATTCAACTGGCAAACGACCTGTGTTACAAATCTCGGGAGAAACGAAAAAGAAATAAAAAGTTTGATGGATATATTGGAGAATTATCATATTTTGATGATTCTCCTTTCTTTTTCCCAATTGTTATTCTCTGCTGCTTGATAATAGATGTTATGGTCAATTGGTTGATGTAAAATATTCTTTATAACTGATGCTAAATATTCAGGTTCATAATGATTGATAACATATCCAGTTTGTTCTTGTTTTAATATTTTGCTGATTTCAGGAAAATCTGTTGCTAACATAGGTACATGGGCATGCATGAAATCAAAAATTCTGTTAGGTAGTGCATAATAGTAACTTAATCCTTTCTCTTCTAATAGACAGACACCTAAATCTGCACTATTTGTATAACTGTTCAATTCATAGAAAGGTATATGACCTATAAATTTTACTTTGTCGTTTAAATGAAGAGAATTGACAAGGTCCTCCATTTCTTCTTTTTTGTCTCCATTTCCTATAATAACGAATATAGCATCATCTATGTGTTGCATAGATTTTATAAGCCAATCAACACCTCTTCCTTCGTTAATGGCACCTTGGTAAAGAATGATTTTTTTGTCGGTATAGTTAAATTTACATTCCCTTTTGTATTCTTTTAAGAAGGGGACATTTCGTAAGACTTTTAAAGTTATATTATACTTGTTTTTATAATATTGTGCGATTGATTCGCAAACTGTATATCCATCTGTTACATTAGGAAGAACCCAGTCCTCTATAGCGGTCCAGATTCTCTTTACACCAGCTCTGTTTGTTACTTCTGGTACTTCAGGGAAAAGTTCGTGTAAATCAAGTGAGTATTCGCAACGTTTTATTTTGCTGGAAAGATATGTGGCAAGCGCTGTGTCTGTGTCATTTCCCCATATTCGGTCAACTTTGTGAAATAGCAGATAGAAAAACAATTTCAAATTAAATTCTGCATAAAAAAGAGGACCTTTTTTAAACCATACATTTAATCTTTTTGTATTGTATGCTTGTTTATAAGGGTGACATGTACGATTGTTTGAACCGATGACCGTAACTTGCCATCCATTTTCATGAAAATAGGATGCTACTTTATGAACTCTCTGGTCAGATTCCAGATTGTTTGTTACTGTAAATATGATTCTTTTCGTTTCCATTGGTATGCAAATTTATAATTCTTATCTTTATTATTGAAAACAGATATGTATATTTTATACGAGAGAGATGGTTTTCTATGTTGAAAATTGATTTTACAGGTTTTTAGAGTTCTTGCTTCTGTTTTGCTTGTATTATATGTATCTTTGGAAAGTATTTTTAATAATGTTTATTTATGAAACATCAACAAAATTATTCATTGCTAAAACACAATACATTTGGTTTTTCTGTCCAATGTTCTGATTTTTATGTATATGATAAGAAAGAAGATTTGATTCAATTATATAATGAAGGTGTTTTTAGTCAAAAATGGTTGCCCATAGGAGGCGGTAGTAATCTTCTTATATTAAATGATTTGGAATATAATGTCGTTCAATCGAATATTCAACAAATAGAGGTAATAGAAGGTGGAGAGAAAAATTGTTTAGTGTATGTGGGATCTGGCGTGATATGGGATGATTTTGTTCAATGGTCAATTTCAAAGAATTTGGGAGGAATTGAAAATCTGTCTTTTATACCTGGAATGGTAGGTGCGTCACCAGTGCAAAATATAGGTGCTTATGGGGTAGAAGCAAAAGATGTGATTCGACGGGTGGAAGTATACGATACGAAACAGAACAAGTTTTATTATGTAGAGGCAGCTGATTGCTTGTTTGAATATAGAGGTAGTGTTTTTAAAAGAGATAAACACTTGATTGTTGTTGGTGTGATTTATCAGTTGACAAAAGAACCATATTATGAATTAAAATTGGATTATGGTAACGTGCGAGAAATGTTGAAGGACCTTTCAACTATAACATTAAAGGATGTTAGAGATGTAATTGTTAATATCCGTAAGTCAAAATTGCCTTTACCGTCAGAAATCGGAAGTGCAGGAAGTTTTTTTAAAAATCCTGTCATATCAAAATCTGAATTTGAGACATTACGAACTACTTATCCAGACATTCCTTTTTATGAAGTTAGTGATGGATATAAAATACCCGCAGCATGGTTAATTAGTCAATGCGGATGGAAGGGGAAAAATATTGGTGCAGCTGGTGTGTATGAAAAACAACCCTTAATACTTGTCAATCGTGGCGGTGCAAAAGGTGAAGATGTTTTGTTTTTGATGAAACAAATTCAGATGTCTGTAAAGTGTCAATTTTCTATTCTATTGAATCCTGAGGTTTGCTTAATACAATAGTAAAGCGAAATTAAATCGATTTGTATATAAAATAAAAAGGTCCGAAACGAAAGTTCCGGACTTTTTTATAACATTCAAAACAAAATCTCATATAGGTCAGATCGGATATAGTATATTTATATAATAGGGTCAATTTTGATATGGATGATTTCTTTCCTTCATCCATTACAAAGATAGAATTGAATCTCTCCGTAGTTGTGCATTTAAAGAAAAAAGATGTGGATAATTCGAAAAAATGAATGGTGGCAATGTGGATAATTTGAAAAACAAACCTTGTTTTGTGGATGATTTGAAAAAAAACACCTTTTTGTATAATAATTTGAACATGTAGACGTTTTTGTTGTGTAAACAATAATAAAACCGAATGCTTATGGTAAAATTCTTTACTCGATTTTCTAAAGGAGAAGAGTCTACTCCTATAATAGAAGAAAAACAGACTCAAAATAATGAAGAGGGACCCTCTTTAGAAACATTACAATTTATTAAAGAGTTTGCTCATTCTTATTTTCCAATTACGAAAGGATTAGATGGAAAATCAATGTCCATCTCGTTAAATTAAAAAAAAAGAGACGTGGAAAGCGTCTCTTTTTTTATCCTAAATCTATTTCCAGTTTAAATTGTTCTCGTAATATGTTAATTGAAGGATTGTTGTCTATCATCCTCTTTAACCTTTCGTTGGGTGTCATTGCTTTACTAATTCCGGTCATTTCACTTAATCGAATATCTAATGTGATTTGACCATTTTTCAGTTCTGATCGGAGAAAATTAAGTAATGGAACCATCTCGTTTCGCATCTCCTTTTCTTGGAAAGAATTATCTACAGATTGAACAAGAATGAAATCGTTCGTCAAGGTAGGTTTGCAACTTTCCATTGTGTTTTGAAGTATATGTTTTCCATGTATAGAACGAATATATTTGTTCCATGCAGCAATCATTTGTTCTTGTGTGAAATTATTATTTTCGGCTATTTGTTTATACGCATCTTCGTTCATGTTCTCTTTTTTCTCTTCTTCATTCTTTTGCTTGAATCTCAGAATCGATAGGTGAGAGGACGCTTTAGAAGGTGAATTTGGATTAGGTGTGGCAGCAGAGCTTTGATTAACAGGTTGTGGTTGAGTTCTGTTAACTTCTGTTGCTGTCTGAACCGCTGTCTGAGTAGGAACACTTTGCGTGTTTGTGTTTGCTTGTGTGCTTTGATTCGTAGATACATTTGATGAAACCATATTCGCAAATATGGTTTCAATGTTTAATGGAATGTCAGCAAGAAGTTCTTCTAATTCTTCATATTTTTTTTTTGTCCGACAATTGGCAAAGTCGGATAAGCGTCAATTCAACAAGCAACCGTTTGTTTTTACTGTTCCGGTAGTTTAGATCACATTGATTAGTTAACATCAAGCCTTTTATGAGAAAGTCACTATCGCAAGTTTGTGCTTGTTGTTTATATTGATTTTTTGTTTCTGCCCCAACTTCCAAAAGGTCAATAGTTTTTTCGTCTTTGCAGACAAGTAAGTTTCTGAAATGAGAACTTAAGCCACTAATGAAGTGTTGAGCTTCGAAACCTTTGCTTAATATACTGTTAAATATGAGTAATGCGTCGGATATGTTGCCTTGACTGAAATTGTCTACAAGTTTGAAGTAATAATCGTAGTCGAGAACGTTTAGATTGTCGATTACATTCTTGTATGTTACATTTCCACCGGAACATACGGTTACTTGGTCAAAAATAGATAAGGCATCACGCATAGCACCATCTGCTTTTTGTGCAATGACACTTAATCCTTCAGTTTCAGTTTTGATTCCTTCTTTTTCAGCAATCATTTGTAGTTGCTTAACCACGTCACTAATGCCTATTCGATTGAAATCGTAAATTTGACAACGGGATAGAATCGTAGGGAGCACCTTGTGCTTTTCGGTGGTTGCCATGATGAAAATGGCATAAGAAGGAGGTTCCTCCAATGTTTTAAGGAAAGCATTAAAGGCTGCTGTTGAAAGCATGTGAACCTCATCTATGATATAGACACTGTAATGACCAATTTGAGGTGGTATGCGAACTTGTTCTATAAGTGAACGGATGTCATCCACACTATTGTTGGATGCAGCATCAAGTTCGTGAATATTATAGGATCTTTGTTCGTTAAATGCTTTACATGATTCGCATTCATTGCATGCTTCATGATCGGCTGTAGGATTAAGACAATTGATTGTCTTTGCAAAAATACGCGCACAAGTTGTCTTGCCTACACCTCTTGGCCCACAGAAAAGGTAAGAATGAGCAAGTTTCCCACTGGCAATAGCGCTTTTGAGCGTACTTGTCAATGATGGTTGTCCTACCACAGAAAGGAATGTGGAAGGTCTGTATTTCCTTGCTGATACTATAAAGTTTTCCATGTGTCTTTTTATTTTGGATGCAAAGATACTGAATTTAATTAAGAATTAAGAATTAAGAATCCGAATTGTGAAATGAATTTGGTTGAACTTTATTCATTAATAATAATTAAAGTGTTACAGTTCTTTACCATCTTATTTCAATATCTTCTTCTCCAAACGATGAGAGGTATGCAACGCCATCTTTAAAGAAATATACAGCTGTGTTGTCGTCATTTTCATCATACATCTTACGAAGTGATGTGTAGTCATCAAGCATTGATTTTTTTGCTTCGACTCTAGTGTCTTCGACCAATGTGCCTGACACACGAATCCAAGTTCCTTTTTCTATGTCATATGCGCATAATTCTGCTTTTGAATTGTTGGATAATTGTTGCGCAGTTCTTTTACGATGTCCTGTTTGAATGTATAATTTTCCTTCGAAAATGTGTATGGTGCCAAATGGACGAACGCGTGGTTGACCATTATCATCAGTGGCAAGATAATAGACTCCACATTTTTTTATGAAATCGTGTACCTTTTGTATGTTTTCCATGTTGTTAGTTTGATATTTTGTTGGATCAATTATTTCTGTTTGATTTGCTTGTGTGTCATTTGTGTTAGTGTTTTCCGTCGATTCTGTACAACTGAATAGACACAAAGTCATGATTGCTACTAGTAATTTTTTCCTTGTTTCCATATCTAATTTATTTTATTTGTTATTTGTTCACTTTGTCTTGCTAAAAGCCTGTTACAAGAATGCTTTTAGCACCTTTGATTCCACATTTTTTTTGATGTGAAGCATAAGCTTCAATAGCTCTGTTTAGAATCTGTTGGTTTGATTCTCCTTTAATATATCCCGTAATGGCATCATGAATCGTGTAAGCTTCAGGTGCCATTAGATTTTTAGTCCATACGATTGGATTCACATTGGCTTTTTCTAAATAGGGAGAGAAAAACGTTCTGCTTATACATGCTAATATGATAACATCTCGTTTTTGCCCATCGGTATTTTGAAAACTATCACTGATGTTAAATTCCATTAGACCATCATGTCCTATGTAGGCAACTAATTGTGCATTTCCACAAGATCCAATGACCATATTCTGGATGTTTAAAGTGTCTTTCCATTTTCCACATGCGCTAGAGAGAAAATCGGAAGTGCATTGCCCAATATATTTTCCGTTATAAGCATCTGCTATTAAATAAAAGTCTTTTGTGTTATGCTTAAATATAAGTCTTTCTAAAATGGTATCATTCAGTTGTATAGTTTTGATGAGATTCCATTCTGTACTTTTCTTAAAATAAGTTTTTATTCCGAATCCACATCCCCAATAGAGATTAGTGGATGGCTTCTGACCATTTCCGATACTTTTGGGAACAGGTACTATGCCTTGGTTTTCATTGTCACACAATGCAACAAAAATATGTATTGTTTTTAATGTGCTATCAAATTCGGTGTGTTGTTCGGTACGTTTTCTTACAGGGATGCCATAGTCTGGGTCTTCGGAATTTCTCATAATGCTATCGAAATTCATATATTCATAATCTTCTGTAGGATAGGTAGTTGTTTCGTCTGAGAAGTCATCAGCAGTATTTTTGCTTGTAAAAGTATCTGTAATGTTTTGAGAGTCAATTTGTGTAATGGTATCTTGTCGCTGAATTTCCGTAGCGTCTGTCACAACTTTTTTTGAATCGTTTTTGGAACAGGAAAATATGAGAAGAAGTAAAAAACAAAATATGTAATGTTGTTTATGACTCATATAACATTCATTAGAGATTAATCTATGTTGCCAAAGGTATAAAAAAAGTAAGTTTTACCTACCCATTATTTTAGTTTTTGTAGAAATTTTTGTGTGAAGGCATAGGCGAATGGTGTGGCAAAGAATGATTCCAAAGCAAGTTTTACTATGATTTGGATAACAATCATTGTGAATAAATCGTGATGAGGTACTGTACCATAAAATGCTATTAGAACAAATAGGGTGGTGTCTATTGTATAACCAAAGATAGAAGACCCAATGGCTCTAATGCCAAACCATTTTCCTTTTGTTTTCTTTTTGATAGCTTCAAAACTCCATGAGTTAATCAATTCTCCGCAAAGGAAAGCAATGAGGGAAGCTAAAGTGATACGGGGAACAATGCCAAAGACTGTTTCGTATGCTATGGCTTGTGTGGTGGTTTCTTCTGGATAGGGTAAGAATGTTCCTATCCATGTGAAGAACGTAAAGATGATTTCGCATAAAAAAGTGAGCCAGATGACTTTTTTGGCGGTTTTAAATCCCCATATTTCTGTTAATACATCTCCTAACATATAAGTTATAGGGAAGATGATTGTTCCTGCATCGAAAATCGTGATACCCTTTACATTGATCAGCTTGACAGCCATGGCATTAGCGGTCAAATAACATGTAATCAGAATTGATACAATGATGACAAAGGTGGTCGCTTGTCGGTTTTTTTCAGGGTTTTCCGTAACCTGCATAATTGTTAACTTTAAAATTATGAAACTAAAATTGCTTCTATTTGTAGGATGCAAAGTTAATATTTTCTTATGAATTTTGGCAACTATTTGAATTCTTCCGAAATGATTCGATATAGAGTTTGTATAATGGTATAGAAGAAGTAAAAAAATTGTATATTTGCATTAATTGTGATTTCAAGAATTATGAAGAAACATATAGTTGATTTAAATGTCGTTTCCAATGAGAAATTGGGTGACAAACATATTTTAATGAAACTGACATCGGCATCCCCTTTGCCTGAGATGCGTCCGGGACAGTTTGCGGAGGTTCGCGTAGATAATTCCAATACTACATTTTTGCGTCGACCTATTTCTATTCATTTTGTGGATAAATTAAAAAATGAGTTGTGGCTTCTTATTCAATTGGTGGGAGACGGAACCCGTAAGTTATCAACATTGAAAGAAGGAGATGTGCTAAATCTTGTATTACCATTAGGCAATGGCTTTTCTGACCCTCAAGATCAACAAAAGTCTTTGTTGCTTGTTGGTGGTGGTGTTGGAATTGCGCCACTGCTTGAGTTGGGAAGTTATTTGAAGGGAAAAGGATATCAACCAACATTCCTTTTGGGCGCACGTTCGGGGAAAGACCTTCTTCAAATGAATGAGTTTGAAAAGATCGGTAAAGTGTTAGTTACCACTGAAGATGGAACATTGGGAGAAAAAGGTTTTGTAACTAATCATTCCGTTTTAACAAAAGAAAAATTTGATAAGATATATTCATGTGGACCAACTCCGATGATGAAAGCAGTTGCAGCATTTGCGTCACAACATTCTATCGATTGCGAAGTTTCTTTGGAGAATAAGATGGCATGTGGGTTGGGTGCTTGTTTGTGTTGCGTGACGGAAACAAAAGAGGGACATAAATGTGTATGTTCAGATGGTCCGGTGTTTAATATAAAAGATTTAACATGGCAGATTTAAGTGTGAATATAGGTGGGTTGCAGATGAAAAACCCCGTTATGACCGCATCAGGGACATTCGGTTATGGAGAAGAATATGCTGATTTCATCGATATTAGTCAAATAGGTGGCATTATAGTAAAAGGTACAACTTTAGCACATAGAGAAGGAAATCCTTATCCTCGAATGGCAGAAACTCCTTCTGGTATGTTAAATTGTGTTGGTCTGCAAAATAAGGGTGTGGATTATTTTATTCAGAACATCTATCCTCGTATCAAGAATATTCAGACGAATATGATTGTGAACGTGTCAGGTGCTTCTGTTGATGATTATGTTGCTACAGCTGAAAAAATCAATGAGTTGGATGATATTCGTGCTATTGAATTGAATATCTCTTGTCCAAATGTGAAACAAGGAGGTATGGCTTTCGGTACAACCTGTACGGGTGCAGAATCGGTTGTTTCTGCTGTGCGAAAAGCCTATAAAAAGACATTAATAGTGAAACTATCTCCAAATGTCACAAATATAGCAGAGATTGCTTTAGCTGTTGAATCAGCAGGAGCTGATAGTGTGTCACTTATTAATACGTTGATGGGAATGGCTATTGACGCAGAGCGTATGAAACCAGTTTTGTCGACTGTGACTGGTGGCTTGTCGGGTCCTTGTGTGAAGCCCGTTGCTTTGCGTATGGTATGGCAAGTTTCCAAAGCAGTGAAGATCCCTGTAGTTGGATTAGGTGGTATTATGAATGCTACAGATGCTATTGAGTTCTTCTTGGCTGGTGCATCTGCTATAGAAATAGGAACTGCTAATTTCATTGATCCGACTGTTACATTGAAGGTGGTTGCTGGTATTAATGACTATTTGGATCGTCATGGATTTTCATCTGTGAAGGAAATCGTTGGGGCTTTGAAAATATAAAAGTAAATGAAGAAGTTTGTTATACCAATAGTTCTATTGTTAGTGGCTGCTTTTATGGTAGGTTTCTTTGCTTTATATCATAAAGAAGAGATTATACCAGAGGAGAAGTTTACTGTTGTTCGTGTGGATGAATTGCGGATATTGGATATGCCCCAAAGCCAGATTGATTTTTCGCCTATCGTGTCAGCTATCCTATATACGCATTTGAAAGATCATGATTTACATTTAACGCTTCCAGTCTCTGTTTTGTCGACTCGATTATTAACAACCTCTGATTCTTTGTTTTGTGGCTTTGAGTATAATGGACATAAGATTTATAATCAATTGAATTTTGTCAATTTGAAAGAACATGCAGGTGAAGGTTCATTGAGTGTGGGTGAGTACACAAAACAAAAAAACGCATATTTATATTGTTTACAATTGGATTATGATTTGGCAACATTGCTTTCGAACATGGATGAGATGGAAGTTTTGGATTATGTTGCAAGTATGACATCCATATTAAATGTGAAAGATGTGTTCTTAGGTAAAAATGGAGATCCTCTTAATTCCTTTTTACAAGGAACTTGGAAAAATGTTCCTTTGAATACTAATTCTAAGCAATAATTTATGGGGTCATTATAAATAAAACAATTGGAATAAATCGGGAATATGATAAAGAATTTGTTGTTTGATTTTGGTGGTGTGATAATTGATGCGGACTTGGAGGCAGCAAGTGCTCGTTTTAGAGCATTAGGAATGGAGAATATTTCTGATTATTTAAATTTATATAGACAGAAAGGCATATTTCTTGATGTGGAAGAGGGTCATTTAGATCGACAAGGATTTAATGATGCTTTCAGAAAAGAAGTTGGAAAAAATGTTTCTGACGAAGATATTGAATCGGCATGGCTTGCTATTACAAGAAGAGTTAATGTAGATAAATTGCAATGGATAGAAGCTCATCGTAATGAATATCATGTTTTTTTGTTGAGTAATATAAATCCATATGTGTTTGAACAGGCAAACACATCAGAATTCTCATCATTAGGAAAACCTCTTTCTTATTATTTTGATAAGATGTTTGCATCTTATCAGATGAAGTTAACCAAACCGGGTGTCGAAATCTTTCAGCAAGTTATTTCTGAAGCTCCGTTAAATCCAAGAGAAACACTATTTGTTGATGATGGCCCTCGTAATATTGAAACGGGAAAGACTCTCGGATTTATCACGTATCAGCCACAGAATGGTGAGAATTGGATTCCATCAGTTGAAAAGATACTTTTTCAGTATAATGGGAAATAAAGGTTCGAGAATTTAGTGTGTTTGTCGATAAAAGTGAGAGTTTCGTCGATAAATCGTTAAATAAAAATTTCTTTTTTTGTAGATTAGCAATTTGTATAGAAATAGAATTTATATATGGATAAGAAAAAAATTATTTTAATAGCTATTTTAGTGGTAGTGGCTGCTATCATAGCTTATTTTTTGTTCTTTAAGAAACAACCTCCACGTGCTATTGTGGAGACAGAACCAGTTGAATTGGGTAGAATTACAAATTCGGTAACTGCTACAGGTACAATAGAACCAGTGACAGAAGTGGAAGTGGGTACTCAAGTGTCTGGAAAAATCGATAAGATATATGTTGATTATAATGCGGTGGTAAAAAAAGGTCAGTTGTTGGCTGAATTAGATCGTTCAACATTGACAACCTCGTTAAGTGCTGCAAAAACTGATTATTCGACAGCTGTGACAGAATATCAGTATTACGAAAAAGTATATAATCGTAATAAAACATTACATGATAAAAATTTAATTAGTGATTCTGAATTTGAAGAAGTTGAGTATCAGTATGTTCGTGCAAAAAATGCAGTGACTAAAAGTAAGTTTGAAGTAGATAGAGCGACTACTAATTTGGGATATGCTACGATTACATCGCCAATTAATGGAGTTGTTTTGTCTGTAGAAGTGGAAGAAGGACAGACAGTTACTGCATCGATGACAACTCCAACGCTTTTTATCATTGCGGAAAATTTAGTTGATATGCAGGTTGTGGCGAATATAGATGAAGCAGATATAGGTGATGTGAAACAAGGTCAAAAAGTTGAGTTTACGGTAGACGCATATCCAAATGACCGATTTGAAGGTGTTATTCGTCAAGTTCGTCTAGAACCTACAACGACTTCGAATGTTGTTACATATGAAGTGATAGTTGATGCAAAAAATCCAGATTTGAAATTAAAACCAGGATTGACAGCGAATATTTCTATTTATACGATGGATAAGGATAGTATTGTTACAATTCCTAATAAAGCGCTTCGTTTTCAGATGGAAGAATCGTTGTTACCTCCAGGTATGAAAACAATTCCATTATCTCAAGATGAATTACAAGGTGGTCCAACAGTATGGGTTATCACGAGTGATTCTCTTGCAGAACAACGTGTGATAAAAACAGGTGTTACAAATGGTTCTCGAACAGAAGTTATTTCTGGTTTAAATGTAGGTGAACATTTGATTGTTTCATCTATTGAAGTCAGTGAAATGGCATCTCCTCAGAAAGGCCCTGAAAGTAATAATCCATTTATGCCGAAACGACCTAATAAGCGTAAATAAAATACATACGTGATAGTATTATGGATCAAAGAAATAAAAAACCGATTATTCAACTCAATAATATTCGTCGTGACTTTCAAGTAGGTGATGAAGTTGTGCATGCTTTGCGTGGTGTTACTTTTACCATCTACGAAGGTGAGTTTGTGACGATTATGGGAACATCTGGATCAGGAAAATCCACTTTGTTGAACACGTTGGGATGTCTGGATACACCAACATCAGGAGAATATTACTTAGATGGTGTTGAAGTTCGTACAATGAGTAAAAATAATCGTGCATTGCTTAGAAATAGAAAGATTGGTTTTGTCTTTCAAAATTATAATTTGTTGGCCAAAACAACTTCTATAGAAAATGTGGAATTGCCTTTGATGTATAATTCATCCGTTTCAGATGAACAGCGAAGAGAAAAAGCAATTGCATGTTTGAAAGCTGTAGGTTTAGGGGAACGTTTGAATCACAAGTCTAATCAGATGTCTGGTGGTCAGCAACAACGTGTGGCGATTGCACGTGCGTTGGTGAATGATCCTGTTATTATTTTGGCAGACGAGGCGACAGGTAATTTGGATACGAAGACATCTTTTGAAATATTAGTTCTTTTCCAGGAACTTTATGCAAAAGGTAGAACAATCATATTTGTTACACACAATCCAGAATTGTCTCAGTATAGTAGTCGAAATATTGTTTTACGAGATGGTCATGTTGTGGAAGATACGGTAAATACGAATATTGCTTCTGCTAAAACAGCATTAGCAAATTTGCCCCAAACGGATGATTAATTCAAAAAGAAGAAAAAATGAATTTTACGAATCTATTAAAGATAGCATTAAGAGCTATTGGAAATAATAAATTACGTTCATTCCTAACAATGTTAGGTATCATCATTGGTGTTGGTTCCGTGATTGCCATGTTGGCTATTGGTCAGGGATCCAAACAAAGCATACAAGCACAGATTTCCGAGATGGGATCTAATATGATTATGATTAATCCTGGAAATCGTGATAAAGCGGGAGGTGGTGTACGTATGAATCGTACAGATATGCAAACATTGAAGAACGAAGATTTTGAAGCAATTCAAAGTAAATGTACACGTTATGTTTCTTATTTGTCGCCAATTGTCAGTGGAAGTGGACAGTTTATTAATGGAAATAATAACTATCCAAGTTCAATGACAGGTGTTTCTCAAGATTATTTGGAAATTCGTAAATTGACAATCTCAGAAGGTGATTTGTTCACAGATCAAGATATTAAATCATCTGCCAAAGTATGTGTGATTGGAAAAACTATTGTAGATAATTTATTCCCTGATCAAGAAAACCCAATAGGGAAGACAATTCGTTTTAATAAAATTCCATTTACTGTGATTGGAGTATTGACACCGAAAGGGTATAATAGTATGGGACAAGATCAGGATGATGTAGTCCTAGCACCTTATACAACCGTTCAAAAGCGTGTCTCTGCTATTACATATTTAAATGGAATTTATGCATCTGCTAAATCGGAAGCTTTAACAAATAAGGCAGTTGAGGAAATTACGGAGGTGTTAAGAACTAGCCATAAGTTGAAAGAATTTGATGATGATGATTTCTCTGTTCGTTCACAAGAAGAGTTAAGTTCCATGATGACCTCTACCTCGGATATGATGACTAAATTATTAGCATGTATAGCTGGAATTTCATTGATCGTAGGTGGTATTGGAATTATGAATATTATGTATGTTTCTGTTACGGAACGTACGCGTGAGATCGGACTTCGAATGTCTGTGGGTGCAAGAGGAATCGATATACTTTCACAATTCTTGATTGAAGCCATTTTGATTAGTGTTACAGGTGGTATTATTGGTATCTTCTTGGGCGTTGGCGCCTCGTATATATTAAAGTTCTTTTTAAATTGGCCTATATATATACAAGGTTATTCTGTTGTTCTTTCGTTTTTGGTATGTACGATGACAGGTGTTCTTTTTGGATGGTATCCTGCGAAAAGAGCATCTGAGTTGGATCCAATAGAGGCAATTCGTTACGAGTAAAAGAAAAAAATAGTATTGAGGAATGGGATGTGACGTGGTTGCATCCCATTTTTTTATAAGTCTTTGAGAAATTTGTAAAATTCAGCTTTCTTTTCTAAAGAAAGAGGGTAGGCCCTGGAAGATGAAACAAGTCTGTAAAATTTGATATTTCTGTTCTCAAATTGGAATTCTACAAATTGATTCGTTGCTGGTGGTTTTATCCCTATTATATCACCAAGTGTTGTTGAGGCTTTTTCTCCTGTTGTGATAATCGTATGGCAAGTAGGCATTTTCCTTAAATGTGAAAATATATCTTGTTGTTCAATGATTTCTAAAAATTTATCGGAGGCATTATCTTTTAGCCTTCTTACTTTTTCGGCTGTGTCGCTTAACGCAATCCCTTTATTGGATAAAAATTGAATTATTTTTTCTTTGTCAAAACGCTTTTCTGTAGGAATAGTGAAATAATCTTTGTCATGAAAGAAAACTATACCCAAAATTCTCCACATGTCATTTTGCCAATTAGGGTAATAAAAATCCATTGACCATCTGTTTTGAGATGGAGGGAAACTACCTAACATGAGTACTTTTGCGTTTGAAGGAAGAAAAGGTTCTAATGGGTGAGATTCACAATTAGTCATAGATTCCTTCTTCCTGATTGTATTGGTATTCTAAATCAAGGATTTCGTCTATTTGATTATCTGTTAGGGCAAAAGATGTGTGTGAAAGTTTGTCTTTGATAAATTGACTCATTTCTATTTCGTCAATTTCTATTTCTTCATCTCCATCTTTGTCATCAGATAGAAATCCTTTTGATTCATAATAATCTAACATGAAATCAAGCACAGTTTCAATCACTTCGCTTGTCACTTTTTTCTTGTTTTCTTGAGAGATGTTTTTCAGGATGAAATTAATCATCTCTTTATCTTCTCCAAATCCTAATTCGTCCATTTTATTTTCGCTTAAAAAAAACGTGAGTCTGTTGAATTTTTAATTATTCAAAGTTATGTTTTTTTTGAGAAATAAATTGTTTATCATAAAAAAATATATATTTGTTTCCTATAAAATTCTTACGATTCGTACTATGAGAACACTAAAATATATATTATCAATTTTAATTTATTGTGTCTCCTTGTCAGTTATGGCAAGAACTTACAATGGTACGCCTCATCGTTTTCTTCAGCCTGATAGTTCATCAGTTACTGTATATTTATATGGAACAGATTTATATATAGATGCAGAAAGTGAAGATCATTATACTTTGATCCGAGATGAAAATAGTGGATATGTTTGTTATGCCTTACTTTCTTCCGATAGTTGTCATTATGCGTCTACAGGCATAGTATACAAAGGAGGAGAAACACCACAAACAGTGAAGTCTATTCTTAAACCACGAATTCGCTTGTCTAAAGTTGGACGAGAGACTATTATTAAGCAAAAGAAAGCTAAATTGGGAGGAGAACCACAAGCTACATTAAAAGCTGCAAATGTAGAAACAGCCACAACACTACCTGATACGATATATGGTGTGTGCGTTTTAATTGATTTTTCTGATGTGAAATCAGATGTTTCACGAGACCAAATTGAAGTGTTCTTAAATTCTGATAATGAAACAGTATTTGGAAATGCGATGTCTATAAAACGCTATTTCTCATGGATATCAGGAGGAAAATTAACATATATAAATTATGTGCCTGCTAAATTTTATACCGCTCCTAATACAAAGGAATATTACTCTCCTAAAAGTGCAACAGATTATACAACAGATAGAATATATCCTATTGTAGAGGCAGCTTTAAAATCTTATAGGAAAGAAATAGATGGTTTTGACTTGTCGGATCTTACGTTGCGTAGTAACTCTAGAAGTTTATATGCGATAAATATTTTGTATGCAGGACATTGTGATAATGAATGGGCAACGGGATTATGGCCACATCAATCATCTTATCCATTTAATATTTTAGGAAGTAGATTTGTTTATCATCCTTATCAGATGACAGATATAGATACAGAACTTAGCATGGGTACATTCGTTCATGAAAATGGTCATTTGGTATGTGATTGGCCGGACTATTATTCGTATGATGATCATCATGATAATAATGCGGAGGATTATAATGTGGCAGATGCCTTTTGGATTTCAAATGAAAAGAATCCTCCATATCCTAATGCATGGGCGTTAGATAATATGGGATGGTTGACGAATAAAATTGATATAACGGATATCCATGATGGAAGAATAATTACATTAAAACAAGAATGTGGAAGTGCAGCTGTGTACAATGGTTCTGGAACAGGTAAAAATGAACGATATTACATTGAGGTTAGAGATAAACAGTTCAAAACGTGGTCGAATAGAGATAAGGGTATTTATATATGGCATTATAATTCCAAAGGGGATAATTGCAAGGAAGGTAATCCAGAGTTGTTGGATTGTCGTCCTGCGACGAGCAATAATCCGTTTTGGACATCTACGAATGGTCCGAAAGTGTTTGATGACAATTCAAAACCAAGTGCTAAATGGGTCGATGGTTCTAATTCAGGTCTTTATTTGTGGGATTTTAGTCCCTATTCTACCACTATGACGTTCCGTTGTGGTGAAAAAATAGAAATCCCAGAATTTTTAACACAAGAGCTAATTAAGGGAGGTGTCGATAATGAGTATTATGACAGTATAGTTGTGCAAGGTGGTGAAGCTCCCTATTTTTATTCGATAAAAGAAGGATCTTTGCCAGAGGGCTTGCAGCTTAGTCAGACGGGTGTGATTTCTGGAATTCCAACAGAAGAAGGTGTTTATAATATTGAAATACTTTTATCTGATATGGAAGGAAATAATGTAACGAAAGAATTTTCGATAGAGATAGCAACTTCCACTCCATATGAAGATGTTATTACAATACCAGGGAAAATTGAAATGGAGAAATTTGATAATGGAGGAGATAATGTTGCGTACTATGATGTCGATGAAAGAAATGAAGGTACTTCAATTCGGGAAGATAATGCGAATGTTTATATTCAGGCTTTCCGAAGTAGTGTAGGTTATTCTATTATGCAGACGACACCTGGTGAATGGACTCAGTATAGTGTGAAAGTGGAAAAATCGGGTGTGTATAGGGTTACATTCCGACATTCAACGACAAATGATGCTAAAGTTTCGATATTCAAGGATGGTGAAAATGTTGGTTCTGTTTCTCTTAGAGGTGTATTAGGTGCACAAGGAACTAGTAATTCCAGAGGATATACGACATCATCTTCTACCGTCACTTTAAATAAGGGTGAGTATAAATTGAAGTTCGTGTTCGAGTCTTCGACGAATGTTAATACGAAACTTTATACAGATTATGTTAATTTTGAATTGGAGGAAGAGTTTACTGATGTATTCGATTTTAGTCATATGTGCGAATTAAATACATGTGGTAAAGATTTCACAATCAATTCTGATTGTTGGAAGATGGCTGAAGTATATTCCATTGATGGAACATTGATAGAGTCTATTGACCTCACGTCGCAATCATCATTTGGATCGTATTATCCTGATGGTATTTATGTGATAAAATTATATTCGGATAATACTTGTGAAACTCGAAAAATAATTAAGCTGAAATAGTGGCATAAAAAAAGGCAGAGTTGTTTCTGCCTTTTTTATGTTCTTTGTTTTTTATTATTTAGTAAAAGAATATAACAAGCTAATTTCCTTTTCCCATAAAGATTCGTCAGGTGTTTCTAGTATTAATGGGATATTGTCGAATCTAGGATCTTTCATAAGCCATTCAAATGCTCTTATCCCAATTTCTCCATTTCCGATACTTTCATGTCTATCCACTTTAGATCCAACTCCTTTTTTAGAATCGTTCAGATGCATTCCTTTTAGATATTCGAATCCAATGATTTTTCCGAATTTTTCGAATGTTTCTTTGCAATTTTCTTCCCAACAAAGATCATAACCAGCCGCAAAAGCGTGACAGGTGTCAATACAGATACCCACACGACTTTTATCTTCAATCCTGTCAATAATATATTTTAGTTCTTCAAATTGATTTCCAACATTACTTCCTTGTCCTGCAGTATTTTCAATAACTGCGCAAACACCTTTTGTTTTGTCTAAAGTGATATTGATGGATTCTGCAATTTTAGTCAGACACTCTTCTGTGGAGATTTCTTTCAATGAGGAACCAGGATGAAAGTTAAGTAACTTTAATCCTAATTGCTCACAACGTTGCATTTCTTCTAAAAAAGAAGAACGAGATTTTTCCAATCCTTCTTCGGATGGGTGACCTAGATTAATCAGATAACTATCATGAGGAAGAATGTGGTCGGCAGTGATCCCTGCTTGTTCGCAATTTTCTTTGAATGCAGCAATGCTATTGGGTGTGAGAGGTGAAGAATGCCACTGCCGTTGATTCTTAGTAAATAATGCAAATGCTTTTGCTCCGATAGCTTTCGCATTGATGGGTGCGTTTTCAACGCCACCTGATGCACTTACATGAGCTCCTATAAATTTCATATTTCTTGTTTCTTGATGTTTTTTGCAAAAGTATAGAATTAAGTGTTAATTGTGGAGAGTTCAATAATTTTATTTAATTTTGTAGTCTGCAATTATTGGTAGTATGGATTGTATAACTATTGTATTATTGGCGATTGCATTAGCCATGGATTGTTTTGCGGTATCTGTCACGAATGGTATTGCATTAAAGCAGTTTCATCTTTCATCCATATTGAAAATGGCTTTTTTGTTTGGATTCTTTCAGTCAATTATGCCACTTATCACATGGCTATTAGGCGTTGGATATAAAGATGAGGTTGAGGTATGGGATCATTGGATTGCATTGGTTGTCTTGCTTTTCCTGGGAGGAAAGATGATAAAAGAAAGTTTGACAAAAGATTCAGAGGAAAAAGATGTACAACCAGCAATAGCATGGAAGAGTTTAATTGTGTTGTCCATAGCCACAAGCATAGATGCATTAGCAACAGGTTTCGTTTTTATAACAGAATCCACTAGTACTTTCATATTTGCTTTGTGCATGATTGGTTTAGCAAGTTTCTTGTTTTCTGTTATTGGAAATATTATCGGTATATATGCCGGGAAACATTTGCCAATTAATATGGAACTAGTTGGAGGATTAGTATTAATAGGAATCGGTGTGAAGATTTTTTGTGAACACATGGGTTATTTGTCAAATTTGTTTTCTTAAAAGTATATACATATGTTTGAAGGAATAAAAAAGAAATGGTATGACTTTATGCATAATGAAGCATTGAAGCGTAAAATATATATGATTGTGTATGACACAGACACAAAAGAGGGTAAAAGCTTTGACCTTTTGGTCATATGTTTTATTATAGCCAGTGTGACTGTTGTTATTTTAGAAAGTTTGTCTTTTTTCCCGCCAACATTTAAGTTGTTTTTAAATATCTTAGAATGGATTTTTACAGTATTCTTCACTGTAGAATATCTTTTGAGATTATATTGTGCTCCGAAACCTGCAGAATATGCATTTAGTTTCTTCGGAATAGTGGATTTATTAGCAACATTGCCTACTTATTTAAGTTTTGTTTTCCCAGGTGCACACGGATTGCTTACCATTCGAATTTTCAGATTAATTCGAGTGTTTCGAATTTTCAAGTTGTTTTCCTATTGGAGAGAAGGAGAGGTTTTGTTGAACTCATTAAAAGCCAGTTCTAAAAAAATCATTGTTTTCTTTGTTTTTGTATTACTCCTTGTTATTTGTATAGGAACGTTAATGTATTTAGTGGAAGGCGGAATAGAAGGAAGTAGTTTCCACGATATACCAAGTAGTATCTATTGGGCTATCGTTACGACTACGACTGTTGGTTATGGTGATATTACACCAATGACAGGATTAGGTAGGTTTTTGTCTGCATTTGTGATGATGTTGGGTTATACAGTTTTGGCTGTCCCAACAGGTATCGTTTCTGCACAAATGATTAATGATCAAAAGAAACGTGCTGCAATACCTTGTCCACATTGTCATAAACCAGGAAATGAACCTGATGCATTGTATTGTAAATATTGTGGTAACAAATTAAATCCTGAGGATATAGAAGATTTAGAGGATGGAGATCCTATTATTACAATGGATGGTGAAATAAAATAAAATTTCAGTATCTTTGTAAAAGTTTTGTATTATTAAGAAATGACAGGAAGGGTTATTAAACTATTATTACATATAATCTCTTTCTTGTTGATATCTATATATGCGGTCTATGCTGGGGAAGTCGCTACTTTTTATAGATATTCAAGTAAGGATGGATTAAGTTGTAATTATGTCCATGATATAGTCCAAGATAAAGATGGATTTTTATGGATAGCGACAGAGTATGGCCTAAATCGTTTTGATGGAGTTCATTTCCGTAATTATTTTGTTGAAGATTGTCCATCGTTGGAAAGAAACCAATTGATGCACTTATATTGTACATCAAAAGGTAACTTGGTTGTAGGTGGTAATAATGGTGTGTTAATATCATATGATGAAAAGACAGATTCTTTCAAAAATTTGATACCCGATGATTTTAAAACGTCCTATTACAAAGGAATAACAAGTTTTTATACAGATGATACTCAATGCGATTGGGTGACCACGACAAATGGCATTTATTATTATAATGAACAAAAAGGGAAATATGATAAATATCCTTATTTGACAGATTCTACTTTAAGTTTTTTCTCTTCTGGCATGATGAAAGATGCTTTTGGAAGATATTTATGTGGAACATACACTGGATTACTCGTTTATGATGAGAAAGGAAATCATATAAAAGAATATGATGATTGCTTGTCTGTAGGAATGATGATATCGAGTATCATTACTGTGGAAAAGAATAAATATTTGGTTGCATCTTTTGTCGGCGGGCTATGGTTGATTACAGAGGAAGACAATGGCAATATTAAAAAAGCAGAGTTACTCGAAGCTCCGTTTATCAATGTGAATTCTGTTATTAAAGATTCTAAGAATAATTTCTGGTTTGGCGCAGCAGGCTCTGGATTATGGAAAGCCACCTATGATGGTAAGTTTCATTATCAAAAAATTGAGCCTCAGAATATTAAATCAGAAGAGTTAAAGAAGATACATTGTTTGTATGAAGATAGGAATGGCGATATTTGGATAGGTACTCAAAATGCTGGACTTCTTCGTTATAGTACAGCGAGAAATTCGGGTTCGGTCCATTCCTCTGATATCGGATTCCCGTTAGTGGATGGAACCTCTTTTGCTCAAGATGATGATGGAAATTTGTTGGTAGGAGCAGATGGTCATGGCGTTTTTTTACTTTCTCCTGATTTTAACGTACTTCGAAATTTCACTATAGAAGATGGTTTATCGTCCAATAATGTTCTTTCGATAAAAAAAGGTCTTGATGGAGAATTCTGGATTGCATCATGGGGTGGGGAAATGTGTAAATTAAATGTGAAAACAGGTCAGATTACAAAAGTCTCATTTTCACCTATTGTTATTCCATATATAACTTGTAAATCAGTTTTGCCTATGCCTAATGGAGAGGTTTGGGTTGCCATGGCTGGTGATGGTGTATATACGATGAATAAAAGTGGAGAATGGTCTCGTAAGTGGTTGCAAAATGACACATTTAACATTCCTGATATATGGATAGAGGATATCGCATATTCTAAACAAGGAGTTCGTTGGGTAGTTTCATCTCGCTCCGTGTGGCATTGTGATGAGAATGGCGACAAACCGGTTTTCCCAGATATAGATAAACAAAAAGGTCATCGTCCGCTGATGATGTCGCAGGGCGTATGTGATGAAACGGGTAATCTGTATGTTGTTACAGATCAAGGTGTGTTACGTTTCGAATCGGATGGGTCAAGTTATGAAAAATTAAAGTATCTTCCTGAAGGTCAGTATTCTTCCATTATTATGGATTCAGATGGAATCTTTTGGACTGGAGGCTCAAATGGTGTTCTTTCGTTTGACGATAAAACAAAAACCTATAAGAAAGTCTTGTTGGATGAACGATTTAGAAGTCGTAATTATTTTACATGCAGAGCGGCTTTTATAGATGCAAAAGGTCGATTGTATTTTGGCAACACTGAAGGTTTTGTCATGTTTGATCCTAAATATTTGAGTGTGTGTGATTCGGTTGATTATTTGCAATTCGCGCAATTGTTTGTTAAGGGTAAAAAGCAAGAAATCGGATCCTCCTATATGCCACAACGCTTAGCTGACTTGCAAAAGTTAAAATTGAATTATGATGAAACGAATATTTCTATAATGGTTGATGTTATAGATTTTTCAGGTTTGAATGATGTTGAGGTTTTCTATCGGTTAAGAAATTTGGATAAAGATTGGATTGATTTGCAAGAAAAAAGAGAAATAAAGATCTCTTATATTCCACCAGGTAATTATTGTTTAGAAGTGAAAGCAAAAAAACGGGGAGCATTAGAAGACAGTAAGATGATTCAATTGTCTGTACAGGTTTCTCCTCCTTGGTGGAATACATGGTGGTTCTATTCTTTAATAGTTCTATCTATTGCTTTGATTATATATATGATTATTCATTTCCGTTTCAAACGAATAAAGGAACAGCGAGAGTTGTTGCGTAAAATGGTGATGGAACGTACTCAGAAATTGAATGAAACCAACCTTTTATTAGAGCAAAAACAACAAGTGATTGAACAGAGAAACTCTGATTTGGAACAAGCTTTGCAAGAAAAAGATCGTTTGTTGTCTGTTATTGCTCATGATTTGAAAAACCCTATGTTCGCAATCGTTGGTGCATTGGATAGTGTGTTGAAAAATCACGAGTCTATGGAGAATACATGGAAAGTATTAAAAGATATTTATTCATCTGCTTCCAATTTGCAGTCTGCAATGGTGAAATTATTAGAGTGGGCAAGAGGTAAACAAACTGAAGTGGTTTGTAATATGCAAGATGCTAGTGTTCGTCAGATGACCCAAGAGGTGCTCTCTTTGTTGAATGCTTTGTTTGTGGATAAAAAAATACAAGTTTCAATGACATGCAATGTCACTCATTGTGCGATGATGGATGCCAGAATGATAGGAACCGCATTGCGAAATGTGTTGTCTAATGCTGTTAAGTTTACTTCGGAAGGAGGTCGCATAGATATAGATGTAAATGAAACTGAAAATGGTATTTTAATGAAGATTCAAGATACTGGTGTGGGTATGACAGAGGAACAATTACATTCTATTCGAAATAATGAGAATGTGATATCGACCATGGGAACTAAAATGGAGAAAGGTACTGGATTGGGATTTAAAATGGCAAAAGACTTTGTGGAAAAAAGCGGAGGAAAATTATCGGTTGATAGTGTTTTAGGTAAAGGTACTTGTGTCACCATACAATTACTTCTTTCCAAGGAGTTGGAGGCTTTAGAGCCTTCACAAGAGGAGAATATAGAGGAACAATTTGAAATAAATGCAGATCTTTTGCAAGGAAATACTGTAATGATAGTAGATGATGATCCATTAATATTGCTCCATTTACGTACTATATTATCCCCATATTTCCGTGTGATAGAAGCTCCTAATGGTATTGTGGCATTAAACTTGGCTCAAAAAGAGATACCAGATGTTATTTTGAGTGATGTGGAAATGCCTGAGTGTGATGGAATAAAAATGTATGAGCAACTAAAACAAATTGATTTGACAAAGAATATACCTTTGTTATTCTTGTCTGCCAAAAACACGGGAAAAGATCGTTTGTTGGGTCTATATAAAGGTGCGATTGATTATATTTCTAAGCCATTCTACGACAAAGAATTGTTGATGAAATTAACTAATATTTTATTACTACGTCGAGAAACACAACAAAAAATCTTACGACAAAATTTTGAACAAGAAAAAGTAGAGCAGTCGTCTGATGTTAATCCTTTATTGAAATCGTTGTTAGATCTTGTGGCTGACAACTATTACAATCCAGATTTCTCTTTAGAGGATATGTGTTCCAATTTGGCAATGAGTAAGTCAACTTTCTCTCGAAAATTAAAATCTATTACGGATAAAACGCCAATTGAAATATTAACAGAATATCGTTTGCATAAAGCACAAAATTTATTGAAAGATGCTTCTAAATCTGTGACAGAGGTAGCTTATATGGTTGGATTTAATGATCCTTTATATTTTAGTAAAAAATATAAATCCTATTTTGGAGTTTCTCCTTCGATGGAAAAATGATGCATTCTAATTTATTGTGATATAATCACTTATGTTTTGTGTGTTAAATATGTGAACAAAAATTCCATGTATAAATGGGATAATCTTCCATGTTTTTGAGAGGATAATGCATATTAAAAGGCTTCCTTTTGATATAAATTTGCAATGTCAATAAATAAGATTGTTGATATAAGTGTAATAATGGTTTTTATAACGTCTGAACTTTGATAGTGGTAATTCTCCCCAAAAATGTTTGTAAAAAATAAAAAGGGTAGGTTCTTAGAACCTCCCTTTTCTGAAAAAGTATATTAAACTGAATATATTATAACTTAATCATAGAAAACCATAAAATCTTGTCAAAACGTAATTTTTTTAAACCTTAACTAATAAAAAGAGGTTGCCCCCCAGCAACCTCTTTTTAAGTTTAGTGCAAAATTCGTTATATTTTACCAGCTTTTAAATCTTTAATGAATTCATTTATGATAGGATAGCATTCTTCTGCATTGGTCGTCTCTTTTAGTCTTTTTTCCAAAGGACACCAGTCGGTTTTCTCCCTATTGATAATATGATCAATTGTTTCGTCATATGTAACCTTGATATGATAGTCTTGTAATAATTTTAATGCGACTTCTGTGATGATATGCGTCCTAACTTCTTTGCATTTTCCTTTGATAATTAAAGCTGCAGCACCTTTCCCTATGATTTTGTCAGCAATTAATGCACCATTTAAAAAAGAAGATTCACGTTCATTTAAGTCATAAAGATCGAGAACACCACTTTGTCTGAAAGTTCGTACATCGTCACCATTGGCAATTACACAAGAGAAGTTGCCTTCATCTCTCATTCTGATGAGTCCAGCCAAGATAACTGTGTTACTTACATTTGCACCATCACGTTTTAAAAGTTCTACCAATTGATTGATCCTGCTCATTTCATGTGGTATGTCGATGGTTTGTGGACATGCTTTCTTGCATAGACCGCATGCTATACAATGGTCAGCTTGACGAACTTTCGGTATGCTTCGATCATAACCTACTAAAAAAGCTTGTCTTGCCTTTTTGTATTCCTTATTGTTTCGGTTTTCTTGAACAAATCCTTCGTTAACGCATTTGTTGAAATGTGAAAATATTCCAGGTATGTCTATTCCATAAGGACATGGCATACAATATTGACATTTTGTACAAGGAATTGTTGGATAGTTGGCTATGAATTCAGCGATTTCTTCCAATGTTTTATATTCATCTTCATTTAGTTCTTTTAGCGGAGAGTATGTTTTTACATTATCTTGAAGATGTTCCATATATGTCATGCCACTAAGGACAGTTAGAATGTTGGGCTTTGACCCTGCGAAACGGAATGACCATGAAGCAATGCTACTATCAGGTCTTTTTTGTTTTAGGATTGCTGTCGCATAATCGTTTAGATTAGCTAAACGTCCACCAAGAAGTGGTTCCATTACAAATCCTGGAATATTTCGTTTCGATATCTCTTCGTAGAGATATTCCGCATTTGTGTTGTTTGGATTAATAGCTTTAGCATGTTTCCAATCGACATAATTTAATTGAATGAGAACAAAGTCCCATTTGATTTTGTCGTGCATACTTAATAGGTAATCGAAAACACGAATATCTCCGTGGTATGAAAAACCAAGGTTTTTAATGCGACCCTCTTCGCGTTCTTTCAATAGGAATTCTAACATTCCGTTGTTGAAATAACGATCATTAAGGTATTGCATTGGATTTTCACCGCCTCCGACAGAATGGAGAAGATAATAATCTATATAGTCGGTTTGTAGTTCCTTAAAGGAATTATGGTACATTTCAAGTGATTCTTCCTGTGTATAAGCTCCGAAATTCGATAATTTGGTTGAAATAAGGTATTCCTCACGTTTATGTCTACTTAAGGCAATACCTAAAGCTTTTTCTGAACGTCCTTGACAATAAGCAGGTGATGTGTCGAATAAGTTGACACCATGTTCGATTGCGTAATCGACCATTCTATTAACTTCTTCCTGATCGATGTCATTATCTTTGTCTTCTCTACCACTATTCCCTTTGATAGTAGGAAGTCTCATACATCCGAATCCTAAAATTGATACTTTCTGACCATGATTATCATATCTGTATGTCATGGAGCCTGTCGGAATGTCGTTTGAAGAATTTTCTTGCGTAGATGAAGAGGAACAGCCTGTGGCTAAATAGGTTGTTGCTAAGACTGAACCTATCCCTAGTTTTTTTAGGAATTCTCTTCTGGAAATGTTTTTACTATCCATGTATTTGTCGTTTTCAGGAATATAGAGTTGTACTTTATCTCCTATTGTTTTTTGTTGAACTTAATGCCAATAGTTATGCACAAAAATAGAATTTTTTTTGCATTTTGTCTGATATATTTGGCAATATTTATTATTATTGCACTCGCAAAGTTACGATGTATCTTATTACCATGATTTTCTATAAAAAAGAAAATATAAAAATAGTATTATTGTGTGTGTTATTTGTATTCCTTTGGACGAATGTAAATAGTGCAAAGTATATCCGTTTTGACCAGTATACAGTTACGGATGGCTTAGGTTCCAATTTTATAAATTCTATAGAACAAGATACATGCGGACATTTATGGGTGTGTACGGATTTTGGATTGGCAAGATTCGATGGTAAATCTTTTCGACAATTTACTATACAAAATTATCCTTCTGTATTAAGAAATGATATTACGTTTGTAAAATCGTTTCCTGATGGTTCTGTTTTTTTGGGCGGTCCACAAGGTGTATTATTAAGATATAATCCGATTTATGATAATTTCGAGGATTGTTCACCTGTTGATTTTGAACAGACATATTATAAGCAGATAAATGGCTTTTATTGTACGAAAGATGGAAAGAAGATAACATATACAACAGGAGGCTTTTATATTTATAATCCTGAAGAAAAGAAATTTACCAATAATTTCCCTGCCTATGAGCAATTTAAGGAACGTTATATACTTTCATTCTATGAAGATATTTATGACCATTATTGGATATGTTCCTTTAATAAGATATATATAATAGAAAAATCAGGTAAGTTGTTGAAAGAGGTTGATTTGACGACAGGACAATCCTCTATGTTTACATCGAGAATAATGCCAGTGTCCGACCATCGTATTTTAATCACCTGTTTTTCTGATATTTTATATTCATTTTCATTAGATACAAACGGAGATTTGATTTCTGCAGATCAAATTAAGTTGCCATTTACGAATTTAAATGGTATTACGAGAGATCAGCAAGGCCATTTTTGGTACTCTACAGATGGAGATGGATTGTGGTATTCAGAGGATGTCCCTGCTGAAGGAACTGTATATGAGAAGATTGTTCCTTCTAATTTGCCTGCAGAAGGATTGGAAAAATTATATTTTGTTACAGAAACGAAAAATGGAGATATATGGGTTGGCTCTCATAGCGCAGGTTTGTGGAAATGCTCTCCATATAAAAATAGATCCTTGATGTTTTCTGAAGATGTGGGATTTTCCAAACGGATGGCCACATCTTTCTCTGAAGATCAGAATCATGATATATATGTGTCATGTGATGGTGGCGGTTTGGTGAAAATTGATTCAACATATTCGGAGGTGGAGGAATTGTTGGAAGGAAATGGCTTGACAAGTCGCAATTTAGTCTCTCATATGTTAGATCGGGATGGCCATTTATGGTTAGCCACATGGGGTGGAGGTATTTTAGAGTATAATCCAACAACTCATCGATACAGAAGAGAAAATTTTCCTGGCTTAAATTCTAATTTAAGTTGTTTCTCTCATGTTAATGTAATGTCTAACGGAGAAATATGGGTGTGTACAGGTGGTGATGGTATTTATATGAAAGATGTCGAAGGTAAATGGCATCGATATCTATTGCAATTCTCTGAGACAGAATACGATATGTGGCCGTCTTTAGTAATAGAAGGTAAAAATGGAGATCGCTGGATTGCGACATCCCGTTCTTTATGGTGGGCGAATGGAGAAAAACGCAAACCTGTATTGGCTGATTTTTCCAAATCCAATGATCATAATCCAATGAAAGTACAAGATTTGGTGTATGATAAGAATGATAATGTTTATGTGGCAACAGACCGTAGCGTTCTTCGTTTTTCTTCTAGTACAACAGAAGTTGATACGTTTGATTTTTTACCCGAAGTATCGTATTATTCCATTTGTGTAGATAAAAATGGATATTTGCGAACTAGCACATCAATAGGAATTCTGATTATAAATACGGAAAAACGTACTTATATAAAAGACAATTTTGGAATAAGCCAAAAAGGAATGAACTATTTCAAAATTCATAGTTCCTTTGTTGCATCGGATGGAAGAATCTTTTTTGGTACGAAAGATGGTTTTGTTGTCCAAAATCCTACAGAAATAACTCAGCAGATTGATTTGAATTATTTGAAATTTTACAATGTGAAAGTGTCGGATTTGATGGAAACAGAACAACGTCGATATGTGAATTTGGATTCTACTGCTACAATTCAAAGTTTATCTTTACCATATAATTTGTCTGATATTTCTATTGATATAGATTTGGTCGATTATTCAAATCTTAGTTTGGATTTATCTTATCGATTGACGAATTTTTCAGAAAAATGGATTCCTGTGCCTGATAATAGGCGAATTCAATTTTCTTATATCCCAACAGGTGATTATCTGTTAGAAGTTAAAGTAGAACAGAATGGAACATTGATTCGTAGTGTTTCTTTGCCTATATCTGTATTGCCCCCATGGTGGAAAACATGGTGGTTTACTTTGTTGTGTGTAATTTCAATTGCTGTGATGGTGGGAGGCTTCTTTTTCATTCGTTATAGACGTATGAAACAAGTACAAAAAGAGTTGCAACAGATGGTGGAAGAACGTACAAAGGAATTGGATAAGAAGAATCTTCAAATAGAGGAACAAAATGATGCATTAAAACATGTATTGGCTGATAAAAATAGAGTGCTTTCTGTTGTGGCTCATGACTTGAAAAATCCGATGTTTGCTATCGTTGGTGCATTAGAGGGATGGATTAGACGAGAGCCGACGATGGATAATGCAGAAAAACGTGATGTGATTTCAAGTGTGCTTTCGTCTTCTCAAACACTGCAGAGTGAGATGGGACGTTTGTTGGAATGGGCTCGAGCAGATAGTGATAAGATAGATTTTAATCCTTCAAATGTAGATTTGTTTTCTTCTCTGAACAATGTTTCTTCTTTGTTATCAACATTGATGGTGAAAAAGAATATACAATATAGTTTGGATATTCAAATGCAACATTGCCTTTGGGCGGATAATCGTATGATTAGTACAATTTTCCGTAATTTCATCAATAATGCGATTAAATTCACCCCTGAAGGTGGTTCTATTCAAGTGATTGCGAAAGAAAATGAAGGAAAAGCTTATGTGGAGATAAAAGACAATGGTGTCGGAATGTCTGACGATAAGTTAAAAGCTTTACAAGAACAAGGATATTGTGATTCTTCTTTGGGTACAGATAATGAAAAAGGAACTGGATTGGGATTCCGTATTTGTAGGGATTATGTAAAGCGTAATTCAGGTACGTTGTATATTAAAAGTACGGAAGGTCAAGGTACCACTGTTTCTTTGATATTGCCTTTGTCTGACGTGTTAGTCTCAGATTTAACGCCATCTATTGCTAACGAGAAAGATGATTTGGAGAAAACTATTGATAGAGAAATTTTGGAAGGAAATGTTGTTGTCGTTGTTGATGATGATGCATTGATATGTCAAAACATTTCTAATATTTTAAAGCCATATATGGATGTCTTTACTGCATCAAATGGAGAAGAAGCATTGAAATTAATAGAGTCTCATAATGTGGATTTAATATTAAGTGATGTTGAAATGCCTGTGATGAATGGAATCGAATTAAGTAGAAAAATGGCTCATGACGAGAACACGAATTCTATACCGTTCTTATTCTTATCAGCAAAGAACGAACAATCGGATCGATTACTAGGTTTACTTAGTGGAGCAATAGACTATATTCCAAAACCATTTAGTGCTAGTGAATTGATGATGAAGGTTAACAATATCCTTCGTATACGTCAAAAGCAACAGACACATCTGTTACAACAGAATTATTATCGTTCTTCTGATGCTCTTCCAACCGAACAACCTGTTGTTGAGGAAAAAGAAGAGAAGATAAATCCATTCTTGATAAAATTGATGGATTGTATTGAAGCTCATTATATGGAGAGCGATTTTTCCATAGAAACTTTAGCTTCGGAAGTGGGTATGAGCCAATCTACATTATCACGTCGTACAAAAACGTTAGTAGGTAAGACTTCTGTTGAAATTATGAATGAATTTCGTTTGAATAAAGCAATGAAGTTATTAAAGGAAGGTCAAGATGTAAATGTTGCTGAAATAGCTTATACCGTTGGCTTCTCTGATCCAGCATATTTTACTAGGAAATTTAAAGACTTCTTTGGTGTGTTACCAAGTTCTATAAAATAATTAGTTGCTGTCTGACAAAATAAGAGACAGAAAAACTTTTAGAGTACCACAATACGATGAAATTTTAAATCTTACCTTTTGCGAACAACAAAAAATAAATATGATTTACATTGATATAAACCTACGATTGATAACTAATCGTAGGTATTTTTATAAGTTTCCGTATGAAATAAAATTTTGTTTTTTTTCGATGGAAACGCAGTTTTTTGTCTAAAACGCATGTAATTTTATTCGAATTGAAAAAAAAATCCTATCATATGCATAATTTTTCGTACGATGTTTGCTGACTTCTGACTTACTTTGCTATGTCAATCAGAGGATGACATTGAATTTGATAGAGTTCGAATATTTTTTGTCAGATTACCTAAGACAATTCAATTTGACAAGATTGTATGAATTGTTCATGGTTTCAGACGTACCATTATTATACTGTATACTTTTTACCCTTTACACTTATACGGCTTGGCGAACCTTTTTTTAGGTTCGCCGTTAAAGCCAAAAAGGTAAAAAAATTGTTTTTGTTAAATATATGTAACCCTATCCTTTGTTTTTAATACACACACAATAGCATAATGTTCAGTTTAGTGCAGTTTTAATTCGTGTTCCTGTTTTTTTCGTAGGTGTATTCTTCCCAGGAATACACCTTTTTTTGTTTTTATGGTATAAAAGAGGTCTGACATAATTGCCAGACCTCTTTCGTATAAATTGCTTTGTTTTATTATTCTACAATAATAGGAAGAGATTCAAGATCTACTTTCGCATTATCATCAATAGCAACCGTACCTGCTTTCTTGATGACAACTTTTGTATTTAGATGTCTTTTGGCGGTTTCTTTTGCACAAGAAGATACGCAGTAATCATAACAAAGTCCTACAAGATGTAATTCTTGAATGTCACCAAGTGTTGCTAGAACATCTATTCCATATTCTTCTATATTCTCGTTGCAACCTTTGTTTATAATTATACTATCAATATCAATCTTTTGTAGGTCTTTATCTATCTCTGCACCCATTGTTGCTTGAACACAGTGAGCAGGCCAAACACCTCCATTTTGTTTGAAAGAACAATGTTTTGTTGGATGCCAATCTTTTGTGAAGATGACTCCATCGTATTTTTCTTTTTGTATAAGACTTAAAATGTTTTTCTTGGCTTCGTTCCATTTCTCAAGTCCTACACCAAGTGAGCCATCAATAAAATCATTTTGTGCATCGACGATTGTTAATACTTTCTTGTATGGCATATAACATGGAATAGATAGCATTTTAGCTTTCCAACTCATTCCTTTTATTTTATCCTTAATCTTTTGGGCATTAACGGGATTAACTTCAGATTCTCTACCTCTTGCTACTTTTTCTACTTCTGCATAGGTAAATCCAAGACTGTCCTCGTCAGATTTTCCGCACATTCCGTCAGATGGCGCTTTCTTTACTAAATCTTCTGGTAAGCCAAGCTCGATACCGAGTTGAACTACATCACTTACATATAGATTTGCTAGCGGTGCAAAATCTCCAACGCCATCTCCCCATAGTGTGAAATAGCCCATCAATCTCTCAGATAAGTTACCATTGTTAGAGATACGGCAGTTGCCAATTATTGCAGCAACACCATATAAGGTGGCCATCCTTAATCGAGAAGGAGTATTGGTCTTAAATTGATCGCTCAAAGTTCCTTTTGTTTTTTCACTTATTTCTTGAGAAATAGCGTTATAGGTACTACCTATATTAATTTCGTAATTTTTAATACCTAAAAATTCACATACACGTTTAGAGTCTGCAATATCGCTTTGTACTCCGTTGGGTATCATTACACCGATTACTCTATCTTTTCCTAATGCTTCCACACAAATGGCAGCAGAAACGGTACTGTCTTTCCCTCCACTGATGCCGATCAGTGCTTTGGTATTAGCATCTCCATTTTGTGCGAAATAATTTCGCACCCATGCTATAATATCGTCTTTTATTTTTTTCATATCGTATATATTTAAATTGTTTCGTTATTACATTTCTGCATGATTCATTCTCCAATCAATGGCTCTTTGTAAATAATCCACATATTCAGGATTTTTACACATTCCTTTGCCTGGGGTGTCGGAAATCTTTGCGACATCTCCGCTATTGCAAATTGTCGTTTTCATGACAATGTTTAATGGAGTAACATCCGTATCATTTGCAATGTATGTTCCAATGCCAAATGCAACTTTTGCTTTGCCTTCAAAATATCTCTTTAATTTTGTGGCTTTTTCAAAGTTTAAACTATCACTGAACAGTAATGTTTTGGTCATAGGATCAATACCTAATTTCTTGTAATGCGCTATAATTTTATCACCCCATACATATGGATCACCTGAGTCATGACGTACACCACTAAAGACTGTTGCAAATTCTTCGTCAAAATCACGAAGGAAGCAATCTGTGGTGATTGCATCTGTCAGAGCTGTTCCATTTTGGACTTTGTATTCATTAACCCATGCACGCATTGCATATAAATTAGAGTATGCTGGATTGATAGATCTGTTGCCTTGCCCTACACACATAATCCATTCATGTGCCATTGTACCAGTTGGCTTTAAGTTGTATTTCTTAGCAAGGTATACATTACTTGTTCCTATGAATGTAGAACGATTGTCTAATTTTGCTTCTGAAAGTTTCTTCACTGCCATTTCTTGACATTCAGCAGATAATCTTCTTCGAAGCCCAAATTCAGAAAATGCACCTAATTCATAATTGCCATCTTGTAAGAGTTTCACTTTCTCGTCCAATTTTCGAATAAATTGTTCTTTTAAATCATCGTATTTGTACGCATATTTGAAATATACTTCATTCACGATGGCTAAAGTAGGTATTTCGTACATACTTGTATTCAACCATGTACCCTTGGTTTCAATACTCAGTCCGCAAGGCGCGTTCGTAGTTATTTCAAAATCTTCATAACGAGGACGCCAAATACGAAGGAAATCGACATAAGAACCTTTTATCCATCCCTTTTTTACAATATTGCCATCTTTATCTTTGATAGCACCTATATTGTGAAGATAGTCCAATTCCTCCTCTTTGAAACTCAATTTGCAATATTCTTTCAATTGAAATTTTATCTCTTCTACCATTTCAGATGTGAATTTCACATCCGTGTTTCTGCATTTGAAAGTCCATGTCGTTTTATAGCCAGGAAATTGGTGAAAAATGGCTTGACCCATAGAAAATTTATATAAGTCAGTTTCTAATAAAGATGTGATTATCGCATTCATATGTGCCTCCTTTATTAATTGGTTTTTAATTTGTGTCAAAATTACACAAATTGTTTGAATAAACGAAAAAAAATAAAAAAATATTTGTATGCGGGTGAAAAATTTTAAATCGTTCATATTTTAACGTGAGTTTGATGAAAATAAAATATGTTGATTCTCAATGATTTACATAATGTCACAAAAAGTTTGGCTTCTAGCTAAGACTTTTGTGATTAGAAGTCACTATCTGGGTAAACAGGGACGTACTCTCAGGGGAAGGAAATATTCTACAATTTTGTATAGAAGACAACACTTCAACTTTGCTTTAGTTTTTACGTTGCATAATTCATTACGAATTGAAATCACTGATAAATCAATATTATGTAATAATTGTTTTCGTAGAACTCACGTTAAAATATATGTTGTTCTTTTGTCTTCTCATAAAAAAATAGCCGTTTCAGAGACTTTATCGGTGGATGATAACTCTGAAACGGCTTTCCCTTTCTCGAAAATTACTTTCTTATACTTTCTTTAATTCTTTAATAAGAGTTTCATTCTCTTCTGGTGTGCCAATTGTAATACGTAGACAATTGTCGCAAAGAATTACTGTGTTTCTGTTTCGTACAATAATACCTTTTTTGACTAAACTTTCATACGTTTTATTTGCATCTGTTACTTTTACGAGAATGAAATTGGCGTCGGTTGGATAAATCTTTTCCACTATTTTCAGATCTTGGAGTTCTTTTTGCATTTTTCCTCTTTCATCTAAAATGGTTTTTATCCAAAGACTTACTTCTGATTTATCTCCAAGTATGTTGATGGCTTGTTTTTGCGTTAAAATATTTACATTGTATGGATATTTTACTTTGTTGAACAATGCAATGATTGCTTCAGACGCAAAAGCCATTCCCATACGAATACCTGCACTTGCCCAAGCTTTGGAAAGCGTTTGTAATACAATTAGATTAGGAAAATCTTTTAATCGTTTGCTCCAACTTGGTTGTGATGAAAAATCTATATAGGCTTCGTCGATTACAACAATGCCGTTGAATTGTTTCAAAATTTTTTCAGTTTCTACACTGTTTAAGGCATTTCCTGTAGGATTGTTAGGAGAACAAAGCCAGATGACTCTGGTTTTATCGTCTGTTTTTGCTAATAGTTCATCCGCAGAGAATTGAAATTCATCATTTAGATTAACACTTCTATATTCTACATTGTTGATGTTAGCACAAACACTATACATTCCATATGTTGGTGCTATCGCTACAACATTATCCTCTTTTGGTTCACAAAAAATTCTATAGACGAGATCAATGGCTTCATCACTACCATTACCTAAAAAAATGTTTTTAACATTGATGCCTTTCACTTTTTTGATAGCCTCTTTCACTTTTAGTTGAAGAGGATCAGGATATCGGTTGAAAGGTGTATTGTATGGATTCTCGTTGGCATCCAAATAAACAGAAGCCTCACCTTTAAACTCATCGCGAGCGCATGAGTATGGCTTTAGTTTCCATATGTTTGGACGTATTGTTTTTATTAAATCGAACATAGACTTAGTTTTTTAATTATTTTCTTCTTAAAATCACTGCATTTTGGTGTGCAAACAATTGTTCGTTGCTTGCCATGATTTCGATGGCATCTCCAATTTGTTCCAAACCTTGTTTGGTGATTTCTTGATATGTGATTTTTTTGCGGAAACTATCGAGGTTTACTCCACTATATGCTTTGGCATATCCGTTGGTTGGTAAAGTGTGGTTGGTTCCTGATGCATAGTCTCCAGCACTCTCTGGTGTATAGTAGCCTAAGAAGATTGATCCAGCGTTATCAATTTGCTCTGCGATTTCTCTGTAGTTGTTCGCAGAGATAATCAAATGTTCCGGTGCGTATGAATTACTCAAACAAATTGCTTCATTCATATCCTTTACAATAAATATCTTGCTATTCGCAACGGATTTTTCTGCAATTTCTTTTCTTGGTAACTTCTCTAATTGGGTTTCTACTTCTTTCATCACCTTGTCTGCCAACGATTCGCTGGTGGTGATTAGGATAGCTTGACTATCCACACCATGCTCAGCTTGTGATAGTAGGTCGGATGCTACAAATATAGGATTGGCACTATCGTCAGCTAATACTTCCACTTCGGATGGTCCTGCAGGCATGTCTATCGCAACATCTTTCAGACTGACCATTTGCTTTGCTGCTGTAACGTATTGGTTACCAGGACCAAAAATCTTGTATACTTTTGGTACACTTTCAGTTCCGTATGCCATTGAGGCAATTGCCTGAACACCACCGATTTTAAATATCTTGTTAACACCAGCTGTTTTAGCCGCAAAAAGAACGGCAGGGTGAACTTTTCCTTCACGATTAGGAGGAGTGCAAAGAACGATATCTTTGCAACCAGCGATTTGTGCAGGAATAGCAAGCATTAATACTGTAGAGAAAAGAGGTGCTGTTCCTCCAGGAATATACAATCCTACTTTTTCAATAGCTTTTGCTTTTTGCCAACATGTTACACCTGGCATTGTTTCTACGCAAGGGAGTTCTTGCGCTTGCGCACTATGAAATTTTTGGATGTTCCCTTTCGCTAAAATGATGGCTTCTTTTAATTCTTTCGATACAATGGCTTCAGCTTCTTTTATTTCTTCTTCAGAGACGATTAAAGAAGAAAGAGAAACTTTGTCAAATTTTTCTTCGTAAGCTTTTACGGCTTCATCACCTTTTGTTTTGACGTCATTCAATACAGTTCGAACTGTATCGAACAATGTCGCATTGTCAAATGTTGGGCGAGCTAATAACTGTGCCCATTCTGATGAAGCTGGATATTTATATATTTTCATGATTGAATTCTAATATTAAAGAATCATTTTTTCTATAGGAATAACTAAGATACCTTCAGCACCAAGAGCCTTTAATTGATTGATAATGTCCCAAAAAGTCTTTTCTGTAATTACAGAATGTAAAGAAGACCATCCTTCTTTTACTAATGGAGTAACAGTTGGAGCCTTCATTCCTGGTAAAATTTTGCAGACTTCTGCGATTTTATCGTTAGGAATGTTTAATATGATGTATTTTTTGCCTTCTGCATTCTTATAAGAATCGAAACGGAATAATAATTCGTTAAGAATCTCTTTTTTCTCTTGGCTTAAGTTTGGATTGCCAATAAGAATAGCTTCTGATTTTAATACAACTTCGACTTCTTTTAGATTGTTACTAACAAGTGTGCTACCAGAACTTACAATATCGAAAATACAATCGGCTAATCCAATTCCAGGAGCAATTTCTACAGAACCAGTAATAACATGAATTTCAGATTTAATGTTATTCTTATTAAGAAACTCTTGTAGAATGTTAGGGTAGGATGTGGCAATTTTTTTACCATTGAACCATTCTAATCCTTTGTAATCCTCTGCTTTTGGAATAGCTAAAGACAAACGGCATTTGCTAAAATCAAGACGTTTAATAAGGTCTGCTTTTTCGTTTCTTTCTACATATTCGTTTTCTCCTACGATTCCAACATCAGCAATGCCGCTTGCAACAGCTTGTGGAATATCATCATCACGCAAATAAAGAATTTCAACTGGAAAGTTAGAAGCAGGAACTAATAGAGTTCTTTTTGCTGAACTGATTTTGATACTTGATTCTTCTAACATTGTCATTGTCTCTTCGAACAAACGACCTTTTGCTTGAACTGCAATTCGTAACATATTATATTGATTTTTTTGTTATTGTTATCTTATTAAGAAAAAAGGCTTACCGAAATTCGGCAAGCCTTTTTATATTGCATACACATCTGCTCACCGAAATTATCGTTGATAATGATGATGATTGTGATGATGCTTTGTATTAAACATATTTCTTTTATTTTGATGTTGCAAAGTTATAAAAATAATTTTTAAATCATTAAGAATCTGTTAATTTTTTATTGTGCCTATTGTTTTAAAACTTTCATATAGGTTCCATCTATACCTTCAATAATATAGACTCCATTTTTAAGAGATTCAAAATTTTCTTCAGAATATTCCATTAAAAGTATACCAGATACGTTATAAATGTTTTTACCTATGAAATGATATTCTTCTATCGTATTTTCAGTTATTTCCGTATAGTCATTTTTAGGACCATTATAACTTTCTCCTGCCACGCCTTTTTGATATACCCGTATATAATTAACATACATCTTTGCATCTCCATTTGCAAGAGCTGTGATGCTATTTGCATCATAGATGTGCGGAAAATCTCCTCCTATTGCTAAGTTGAAGATCACGAAAAATTCATGATGGAAATATCTGCCAGCACTACTATTTGTACTATTGTCAGATATGTATAATTCACCATAAGGTTCTGCATCTGGGTAACGGTCTTGATCTAAATACATTGTCAATTTTTGATCGTCCCAATACATTGTATATAGGTGGAATTGATCATCTTGTAGTGAATAATTCCATGTGTTAGGCTTGTAATAATTAGGATGATTCCCGTTTGACATAGGTCCCCAGTGACATGCTGCATTAAAGAATCTATCTTGAGTCCCATTTTGAAAACAATCGGAATTACCCATTTCTAATATGTCTATTTCTCCACAATTAGGCCAGTTGTTGTAGTTTATGTCATCACCTAACAACCAAAATGCGGGCCATAATCCGTTTGCTGTCTTCGGTAGTTTAATACTTGCCTCGATTTTACCATGACAGAATCGCATTCTCCCTTGTGTCGTAAGTCGACCTGACGTGAAGTTTTTGCTACCATAATTTTGCCTTTTGGCTGTGATGATAAGACATCCATTGCCATTGTTGTCTTTCCCGACGGTTACATTTTCTTTCGTATAATATTGTAGTTCGTTGTTTCCTCCACCATCATCTCTTACTTCAACATTCCATACATTACCATCAAGGGAATTATTATCAAACAAATCTTGCCATACAAGATAGTATCCATCTTTTTCTCCCGTACCTTTTTGTGCTTTTTCATCAATCTCAATCGCTACTTGTTTCTTGGCTTTGTGAAGTACAATTTCATCAATATAGACAACCATATCGTTGTATATAGACTCTTCACGATCTACCATTACAAAAAAGTCGGAATAGGTTCCTGGCGTAGCACTTTTCAAATCAAATTTTACAGTAGTCCATTCTGATGTTTGTGGATAATTTACATTTGATTCATAATCTTTGTCATTGGGACCAGATTCGAGTTTGAAAGAAACGTCACCCTTGGAGGTTTTCATGAATTTTACAGTGGCATAAGAGTAGCCATTCTCATCAGCTGAAATGTTAGCCGATAAATCACCTCTTAAAATGACACCAGCCCAACTGACAGAACCAGATTTTCGAGTGCATTTTAATACCTTTGATGATGAGTTCTCTGAATTCGGTGCTGGATTATCAACTATTTCAAACGAAATGTGTGTTTCATCATTAATAGGAACCCATTCTTTTAAACCATTTTCAAAATCGTCAATGACGAGAGTTTCTTGAGCATATGTTGTAATAGACAAGCATAATGTGAGAAGTGTAAATAATCGTTTTTTATTCATAATTATGTGTGTTTAAATCGAGACAAAGATAAAAAGGAAAATTAAGATATAGATGTATATATGTTTTATTTCGAGGATTTTTGTTGCAAAAAATTTAAGGGGACTTCTATAAATTCCCTTACTGACGAAAGAACAATAAAGGAAAAATATTATTGAGTTATTGTAATAAAATAAAAAATGAAACGTTTTTTTATGGGAGTTGAAAAAGAAAGTCTTACAATAAAAAATCTTTCTTTATCTTTGCAAAGAATTTTGAATGTACAAGTGCACAATTCCAAATAAAAAGATGAATTTAGTCATAGATCAAGGTAATTCTTCTGCTAAAGTAGCTGTTTTTCAGGAAGATAAAATGGTTTTCTTTCAGAAATATGAACATTTTTCTGAAAAAGAAGCTGATGAATTGAGACTAACATATAATTACAAACGAGCAATTCGTTCGTCTGTTAAAGGAGATGATATTGCTTTATATGATTATATGCAGGAAAGGATGGAAAAATGGGTTGTGTTGACCAATGAGACTTGTATTCCAATTGGGAATTTATATAAAACACCTAACACGTTAGGCAGGGATAGAATAGCAGTTTGTGTGGGTGCTAATTATTTGCAACCCAATCAAAATTTATTGGTGATAGATGCAGGAACTGCTATAACATATGATGTGGTAAATTCGCAAAATCAATATGTGGGAGGAAATATTTCATTAGGAATAGAGATGCGAAGGAAAGCTTTGCACACCTTTACAGCAAAACTTCCGTTGGTGGATGTTCCTGATGATGTGCCTTTAATTGGAACGACAACAGAAGAGGCAATTTCTTCAGGTGTTATTAATGGTATTTCAGGAGAAATTAATTCTTATATCGAAGAATTTTCAAAAATTTATCCCAATCTTTTAGTCTTTTTAACAGGAGGGAGCTCAAAATGTTTTGAAAGACGAATAAAAAGTCGCATATTTGCAGTTGAAAATTTGGTACAAATTGGATTAAACCGAATTCTTAATTATAGATGATAAAAAAATATACAATATTGATGATTATGGTTCTCGGTTATGTTAGTGGCATATGGGCACAACATAATACGAGTTCTCCGTATACTAGATATGGTTATGGAAACATATTGGACGGAGGTTTTGGTCAAGCGAGAGCCATGGGAGGAATCTCATATGGAGTAAGAGATAAAAGTTATATAAATCCTAATAACCCAGCATCTTACACGTCTATAGATTCTTTGACTTTTAGAATGGATGCCGGAGTCAGTTTTCAAGTTTCTCGTTTTGACGGAACAGATGTGTCGGAAACTGCAGGTGATGGTAATTTGGAGTTTATAGCATTTCAATTTCCTATCAAGAAATGGGTTGCTTTTAGTTTTGGATTGATGCCATATTCAATTGTTGGATATGATTATCAAATGACACAAGAAGTGCCTTCGTCTATATCTGCAGGATCTTTGAAAAATACATATAAATATGAAGGATCTGGAGGTATAACACAGTTGTATGCTGGATTAGCATTCCGTCCTATCAAGTATATTTCATTGGGTGGTAATTTCCAATTTAATTTTGGTAGTGTAACACATACTAGTATGTCTACATTCCCGATAAATTATTACTATTCCACCACGATGGAACGAAAATTTCAGGTAAAGGATATTTCAGGAAATTTTGGCTTGCAGGTGGAAGTGCCGATTAAAGAAAAGCATAAATTGTCTTTGGGTGGTGTGTTTCAGATGGAGTCGCAAATGAATACGGATGCGACACAAACAATTATCACTACAGATACGATAGTATTGAATTTTGATAATAATTTTGACACTCCCATGTATTTTGGTGCGGGATTTGTATATACTTATTTAGAAGAGTTCTTATTCGGATTTGATTATAAAAGAGAAGTTTGGTCTGATGCTAGATTCTTTGGAGAAACTCCATTTACGGATCGTAATAAATTCTGTATAGGAGCGCAGTATCTTCCAGATGCAAATGGAAGAGCCTATTTCCAAAGAGTGGCATATCGTCTTGGTGCCAATTTTTCATCGTCATATTATAAGGTGAATGGAGAACAGTTGAATTTATTCTCGTTGACAACAGGTTGGGGATTTCCTTTAAAGAAAGGTTTAAATCCAACAATGATTAATATTTCATTTGAATATGGTCATAACGGAGCAATAAAAGACAATCAGTTGCGAGAACAATATTTTAAATTCACCTTGAATGCGACAATAAATGAAAGGTGGTTTGTAAAGAGAAAGTTGAATTAATAACATTAAAAACTAGAAGAAATGAATACGAAAGTAGTAATATTAGGCACAATGATGACAGTTTCATGTGCATCATTTGCTGTAACGGGCGCTCAGAATGGTTCTAAATACGGAACAGGGCAGGATAGTGTGGATTGCGTTCAAAACTTGAGTTTAACTTCCCAATATGCTAAACAAGGAGATTATAAGAGTGCAGCTGATTTTTGGGAGAAATGTTATGCTAATTGTCCTCAATCCTCAAAGAATATCTATATTTATGGAGTAAAAATTGTGGCATATCAACTTCAAAACGAAAAGGATCCTGCAAAACAAGGTGTCTTGTTTAATAAGTTGATGGGATTGTATGATGATCGTGCAAAATATTTTGGTAATGATCGAAAAATGAATAAAAATCAGATCTTAGCTGATAAGGCTTTGGATTATATCAAATATGTACCAGCATCACGTGATCCAGAAAAGAAGATGGCATATCAATGGTTAACAGAGGTAATTGATAAAGAAGGTTCAAATTGTAAAGCTTCTGTGTTCCAGAATTTCTTTGCTTTGTCAGATTCATATTTTAAAGCAAATAAGGATGGATTCCGTCAAACATATATTAATGATTATTTGAAATTGGGTCCATTGTTGACAGAACGTATTAATTCAGGTGACGAGAAAGATTCTGCGAATTATTCTATTGTTAAAGGTGTGGTAGATGCAGCATTTGCACAATCTGGTGCAGCTGATTGTAAAACATTAGATGGTGTTTATGCATCTCAGTTGGATACAAAGAAAAATGACAAAGATTTCTTAAACATGGTATTGAAGTTATATTCAATCGCAGATTGTGAGGAATCTTCAGTATATTTCAAAGCTTCTGCATATAAGCATGCAATTGATCCAACGGCAGGTTCTGCTATGGGTCTAGCTGCACAAGCTTATATGAAGAAAGATAGATCCACAGCTTTGAATTATTTTAAGCAAGCAGTAGATTTGGAAACAGATAAAGAAATGAAATCTAAATTACAAATTAAGATTGCAACAATCTATAAGGAGTTAGGAAATTATTCTGCATCTCGTGAAGCTGCAAGAGCTGCGATCAATTATCAAGCAAATAATTCTAAAGCATATATTATTATTGCAATGCTATATGCAGAGTACAATTCATCCATTGCAGATGATGCTACGATTAAACAAACTGCATATTGGGCTGCTGTAGATAAATTGGAAAAAGCAAAAGCAGTAGATCCATCATGTGCTGCAACTGTAAATAAGATGATATCTCAATATAAAGAGGTATTCCCTGTTAAATCTGAGTTGTTTATGAGAAATATCAAGGAGGGGGATTCTTATACAGTACCTGGATGGATTGGAGAAAAAACAACTGTAAGAGGTAAGTAAAATAGACAGTGAAATACGAAAGAATAATAAAAGGACATATGGCAGTTGCATTAGCAATTGCTATATGTTTTTTTGTCTCTTGCTCAGAAAAGAAAGAGATGGTGGATATACCATCGGATCGAAGTGAAATAGCAAGATTAACGGCAACAGATGTCATAACATTAGTCTCAGACTCTGGAATTACAAGATATAGAATTAATGCAAAGGTTTGGAAGGTCTATGATAAGGCAGAAGATCCATATTGGGATTTCCCCAAAGGAATTCATTTTGATCGTTTTGATCCAAATATGAATGTTGATGCGGAAATAGAGAGTAAGGTTGCCGTGTATTATACAACAAGAAAATTTTGGGATTTAAGAGATAGTGTTCATGCTATGAATTTGCAGGGAGAACATTTTGAATGTGACCAATTGTTTTGGGATGAAAAAGAGGAGCGTGTGTATTCAAATGGAAAAATTAAAATCACGCAACAGGATAAAATAATTTATGGACAGGGTTTTGAATCGAATCAAACCTTCACGAAATATGTGATAAAAAAACCAGAAGGGATTTTCCCTGTTGAAGATAAAGCAGAGTAACTTTTTTTAACTTTGTTTAGTTTTTGTTTTTTTGTGTACGAGAAATTTTGTAATTTCGTACGCTATTTTTTAGGAGTTGAATTTAAAACAATATTAATTAACATATAAATGGCTACATTAGAGAAAATTAGAAGTCATTCGGTGCTCTTGATTGGTGCTATTGCACTTGCCCTTTTGTGCTTCGTTGTTGGTGATGCTTTGAATAATTCAAGTACTTTCTTTAACAATTCAAGATCTCAAGTTGGAGAGGTTGAAGGAGAGAACATGTCTATTGAGAATTTTCAAAAGCAAGTGTCTGTAATGACAAATGTATTAAAACAATCAGGTCGATCTGTTCAAGATGGAGAGGTTCGTGATGCAGTTTGGAATACGTTTGTTCAATCTTCAGTATTAAATAAAATTTCAGAAGAAACAGGGTTGTCTGTATCTCCTCTTGAGTTAAAGGAAGCTATCATGGGTGAAAAGACTCATCCTATGTTGAGACAAATTCCTTTGCTTTATAATGAAAGTAATCAATTTGATCCTAAACGAGTTTTAGCTATTATGGATGAAATGGATGAAAAACCAGAATTAAAGGATATGTGGATGTTTTGGGAGAAAAGAATTGGAGAAGAAATTCTAACTGAAAAAATCCAAACTTTAGCAATGAATGCAATGACTGCTCCAAAAGCTCAAATTGATTACTTGAACGGAATGAGTGGGAAATCTGTTAAATTAGCTTGTGCGGTAAAAGAATACAGAGCTTTGCCAGATTCTTCGTTTGTTCCAACTGATGCAGATAGAAAAGTAAAATATGAAGAACTCAAAGAAATGTTTAAAACTGATGGTGCGAGATTTATGCAAAGTATTGTATATGCCGTTAATCCAACATCAGATGATTATGCTCAATTTGAAGAAAAGGTAAAATCTGCAGAGAATGACTTGAAGAATATGAGCGAAGATGAGTTGAAGGTTTATATATCACAAGAGTCTGACGTGGATAGACCATATAATCCTTTTTATCAATCTGAGTCGGATTTAGATCCTTCATTAAAAGAGTTCGCATTGTCTGCTCGTAAAGATTCTGTACTTCCAACAATATTAGATGGTGATATTTACAAAACTGCAAAAGTTTTATCTGATGTTATTTTACGCCCAGATTCAGTAAAAGCTAGTCATATATTGGTCGGTGGAACTTCATTAGAATCTGCACGTAATACTGCAGATAGCTTGATGAAAGTTTTAAATGCAGGTGCTGATTTCCTTACAGTTGCTATGCAAAATTCTCTTGATAAGACAGTTCGTCAAAATGGTGGAGATTGGGGTTGGATTCGTGAAGGTCAATTTGGATTGGATACTTTTGATAATGTTATATTCCAATCAAAAGTTGGTGAAATTCATAAATTTGAAACACAAGGTGGTATCTTTATTGTAAAAGTAACAGATATAACAAAACCAGTTAAAAAAGTTCGTCTTGCTGTAGTTGCAAATAAAGTAGTTCCAAGTCAGGAAACTTATAGAGCTGTATTCGAAAAAGCTAATTCATTTATTGCAAAGAATGGAACAAAAGAGCAATTTGAAGCAGCAGCAAAAGAAGAGAATTTGTTAATTCGTGAAATCGGTCCAATGTCAGAGAACCAAAATAATTTATATTATTTGGAAAATTCTCGTCCTATTGTAAAATGGGCATTTGAGGCTAACCTTAATGAAGTTACATCAAAACCATTCGATTGTAAAAATCAATATGTAATTGGTTATGTAAGTGATGTAATCGAGAAAGGTTATATCCCAATGAAGAATAAAATGGTTCAAGAAAAACTAGATTATTTAGTTCGTAATGATTTGAAGGCTGAATCTATTATGAAAGATATGAATAACGTATCAGATCTTTCATCATTCGGTGCTATCGATACTGTTACAATTTCTTTCTCTGATATTTCTGTTTCACGTACTGGTGCAGAACCTGCTGTTATAGCTGCAGCATGTAATGCAAATACTAATGACGTTCTTGCTCCTATTAAAGGCGAGAGAGGTGTATATGCAATCCAAGTACTTGATGTGCAAGATGCCGATCCAGCTAATAATTCTGTAGCTAATAAAGTAAATGGTTCAATTAAATCATATGTTAGTTATAGTCTATTTAGGTCTTTAATGGATAATGCAGAAAAGACAGATAATCGTTCAAGATTTTATTAATCTTTGATAGATAAACATAAAAGGCACAGGAGTATTTGCTCGCTGTGCCTTTTTTTATAACTTTGCGTTATGGAAGCTTTGTTAGGTAAAACATTAGATGATTTAAAACAAATTGCTACTTCTTTAGGTTTCCCTTCTTATGTGGCAAAACAAATAGCAAATTGGATTTATCAGAAGAGAATTAGATCTATTGATCAGATGTCTAATCTCTCTCTCGCTAATCGTCAACGCCTTTCAGCTATATATGAAGTGGGATTCGTGGAACCTTCTGATGTTCAACAATCTGTTGATGGTACCAAAAAATATTTGTTTAAGGTTGGATCTCATTATATTGAAAGCGTTTATATACCAGAAGCTGACCGAGCCACTTTATGTGTTTCTACTCAGGTAGGCTGTAAAATGAATTGCTGTTTTTGTGCAACTGGAAAACAGGGATTCTCAGCTCACTTGTCATCAGCACAGATTTTAAATCAATTGTTTTCGTTGCCTGAATTTGAACAATTGACAAATGTGGTTTTTATGGGAATGGGTGAACCATTTGATAATACAGAAAATGTTTTAAAGACGTTAGAAATACTTACTTCTGAATATGGATTAGCGTGGAGCCCGAAACGAATTACAGTCTCGACTGTTGGGTTAATCCCTGGATTAAAACGATTTTTGGCAGAGTCGAAATGTCATTTGGCTGTAAGTTTACACAATCCTATTCCAGAAGAACGAAAAGAGTTGATGCCAGCACAAAAAGCATTCCCAATAGCTGATGTGATTGCAGAAATTAAAAAATATGATTTTTCAGGACAGCGTCGTGTCTCTTTTGAATATACTATGTTTAAAGGTGTTAATGATCAACCTCGTCATTTGAAGGCTTTAGTTTCACTTTTAGACGGATTAGAGTGCCGTGTTAATTTAATTCGGTTTCATTCAGTCCCAGGTATACCGTTAGAAGGTACAACGATGCCTCAAATGGAAAAATTTCGGGATGATTTAAATGCAAAAGGTTTAACAACCACTATCAGGAAATCTCGAGGAGAAGATATTTTCGCTGCGTGTGGATTGTTGTCTACAAAAAAATTAGAACAAGGTAATTCATAAATAAAAAAATATGAGGAAGAATTTTTTGATATTATTGACTATTATTTTATGCTTGAATTCATGTAAGGATAATGGCGAGACTTTGTTACCAACAGTTACAGGTGCTGCATATGATATGCTTGTAGTTGGTAGCCCTCAAGTATGGAAAGACACAGCAGGTAGAGCTTTGTTTGAATTGTTGGATGAAGATACTCCAGGTTTGCCACAATCAGAACCGATGTTTAATATATCATTTATTCCCGAAAGTCAGTTCGATGGTGTCTTAAAGCCAGCTCGTAATATTTTAATGTTTAAAGTGGATGAACATGCATATACACAAGGAAAGGTACATTATAAGAAAAATAGATGGGCTAAAATACAAGCCATCGTTCAGATAACTGCTCCTAATCAAGAAGAGATGAAAAAGGTGATTGAGGAGAAAGGACAAGAGATTATTGATTTCTTTGTGAATGTAGAGTATGTACGTTCTCTTCAATATTATCGTCGATATTCTAATGGAAAATCAAGACAGTTGGTTATTGATAGTGTTGGTGTTGCATTGTCGATTCCTGATTTCTTAAACAAGACAAAGGGTGCAGAAAATTTTGCATGGTTGTCAAATGGAAGTTTAGAATCAAGACAAGATGTTGTTGTTTATCGCGTACCATATAAATCACAAGACGATTTTAAAATAGAAAATTTAATAGCCGTAAGAGACTCTTTTTTGAAAATGTATATTGCTGGTCCATCAGAAGGATCATATATGACAACTGAATTGGCGAATTATCCTCCGACATATAGAGAAATGGATGTTAATGGAGTTTATTGTATGGAAGTCCGTGGCTTGTGGAAAGTCGAGGGTGATTTTATGGGTGGACCGTTTATGAGTAGATCATATTATGACAAGAAGAAAAATGATATAGTGACGGTGGAAACATTTGTTTATGCACCACAACATAAAAAGAGGAATAAAATCAGATTGATGGAAGCTATTACAACTTCTGTGGATTTTGAGTAATTTTTATTATTTTTGTTGAAAATAAAATTTTTATGGAAGAAATAAATAAAATAAGAGTTGGTATCACGCAAGGTGATATAAATGGAATTGGATATGAAGTGATAATAAAAACTCTTGCTGATTCTCGTGTGAATGAGTTTTGTGTGCCTATTGTATATGGTTCATCAAAAGCTGCTGCATATCATAGAAAAGCTTTGGAAATTGAAAATTTCAATTTAAATGTGATTAATAATCCTACAGAGGCAAATACGAAACGATCTAATATTATTAATTGTGGAGATGAGAATATTAAAGTTGAATTAGCTAAATCGACAGAAGAAGCGGGTCAGGCTGCTTTCGTTGCATTGGAAAGAGCTACAGCAGATTTGAAAAATGGATTAATTGACGTCTTAGTGACAGCTCCTATTAACAAAAAAAATATACAATCTGATCAATTCCATTTCCCTGGTCATACGGAATATTTACAGGAGAAGTTTTCAGAAAATGGAGAAAAAGGTCTTACTATGTTGGTAAGTGATGTGCTCCGTGTTGCAGTTGTTACTGGTCATGTTCCTGTACGTCAAATTTCTTCATATATTACAGTTGATTCTATTGTATCAAAACTACAAGATTTGAATACTTCTTTGAAGCAGGATTTCGCTATTCAACGTCCTCGTATAGCCGTCTTGGGGTTGAATCCTCATGCTGGAAATAATGGTGTGTTGGGTGATGAAGAGGAGGAAATTATTATACCTGCGATGAAAAAGGCGACAGAAATGGGAATCACATGTTTTGGACCTTATCCTGCAGATGGCTTCTTTGGTGCTGGAAGTTTTAAAAATTTTGATGCAGTATTGGCTATGTATCATGATCAAGGACAGACACCTTTCAAATGTATTGCAATGGAGAGTGGCGTTAATTATACAGCGAATCTTCCTATTATTAGAACAGCTCCAGCACATGGAACTGCATATGATAAAGTAGGAATTGGAAATGCTTCAGAAGAATCATTTAGAAATGCTCTATATTTAGCTTGTGATATATTTAATTGCAGAAAACAATACGTTGAACTTTCTAAAAATAAATTGAAAAAACAAGAGGTGGAAATTAGTGGACAAGTAGAGTAGTAATACTATCGTATAAAAAACAGGGACGAATCATTTGATTCGTCCCTGTTTTTTTGTTCTAATTGGATGCTTATTTCTTTATCATTTTTATAGATGCCATTCCATTAGGTGTATTTAATGTCAAAATGTACATTCCTTTTTCTAATGTACTAACATCTATACATTCATTACTTTTGATTGAATATTCTTTTATCACAACACCTGAATAGGATGCAATAGAAATATTTATTTGATCATTCCAAGGGAAAGATATGTTTAATTTATCTTTTACAGGGTTAGGATATACCTTGATGGTCGCATCACCGATTGAAATGATTGGATTGTCTAATATGACAGCATAAATATTAGCTTTCTCTGGTGTTGGTATTCCAGTTATCTTCCATTCTGGTGCATAATATTCTCCCATTCGAATATAGGATTCATTTTCTTTAATAAAGGTGTAACGAACAGAATCAATAATAGTGAAAATACTATCTGATCCGTTTACAGTTACATAGGATAAATATAAGGTGTTCTCTTTTGTGGCAGGCAATTTGAAGTTTGTGTGAAGAGGACCTTGTTCTGGATCTTTATCAGCCCAAAATACCTTATATCCTTTGGACGAAATTGTTGTGGAGACATCGGTCGGAATTTTATATTTTCCAAGAGTATCTTTATTAATGGATAAATATAAACCTCCTAAATCATATTCGGTTTCACCTTCGTTATAAATTTCAAACCAGTCATCTTGCTCACGATATTCGTCAACAAAAACAGAGTTGGAAGTGCATATTTCGTTAATGAAAATATGTCTTGATGCTGGATTGTAATCCTTGTCTTCTTTGTAAATCGCTTTGAAACTTCCACCATTGAAAGTTCCTGTGCATACGATATTTGTGCTTGTCTCTATTCCTGTATCTGTGGTTATTTCCCAATGATCAAATCTGTAACCTGCAGGCTCTATTGCTTTTATACGGTATTGTGTATTGCTAAAGTAATAACTTTTAAAATCAGCAATGTTGATAGGCTCTTCATTTATACTAAATTTTGCTGATGATAATTCAGAGTATATATGAATCGGAATAGTGTCTAATTTGAAATGTTTTCCTATTCTTCGAATTAGAGATGCAGGACGTTTTTCGGCAAATGTCTTCATGTTTCTTATGTCGTCATTGAAATTGGCCTCAATTTTACCAACACTTGAAATTTTTTTAATGTAACGATCAACATCAGGTTGGATGTTGTTAACTAGACTATCAAGAATATGTTTTGCTCTTTCTGGTGCAAATGTGGTTGCTAAATGTACGCAACTTTTTGCTAAGAAGAGTTCTTTTACCTTTTCGTTCTTAATGTATGAATCAAACAATGGGTGTTCTGTTGCTGTCATCATTCCGTTACTGCTATAATTGGCATTATATAATGAATATCCAAAATCGGTATCATACAGAATCCATCTCCATTTTCCATCCGTTTTTTGTGATGCGTTACCTTTTTGCTTCCAGCATTTGATATTACCACCAGGCCAGTCTGTGTTATTATAATATATCTCAGCTAAAAAGTAATTGAGGAATTCATTAATGTCTATTCGTCTATCTATTTGGTCATAAACCCATTGACTATTTAGACTGTCTATTTCGTTTTTTTCTTCTAGTTTGTTTATATAGTTTGATAGAATTAATAGCTCTGAATATTTACTATCAGGCTCGTTGGCATGTTTTCCTTCGTTAAGGTAAAATTCGTCTTCGCTTAGTCCGTAGTTAGACCAAATAAAGTCTTTGTTTGTTCTTTCGCGAATATTTAGCATGCCATAGAATTGACCATTGATGAATACCATAGATGGTTGATATGCTTGGTGATCAATGTCCATTTGACCGATAAGTAATGTTTGCATAAATCCATCACGGAGGTATGATCTACCATAATCGTTTCCAGAATTTCTTAATACAACACTTTTCCATTGAAGGTGTGGCTTCTCACTGAAAATACTGTAGTCAAGTTCTTTGTCACCATATATTTTAGCTGCATTAACTTTAATGGACTTGATATATTTGGTACGAGAACAAGCTCCAAAATTTCCAATTTTTACTTCTTGGTTGATATGTTCAACTTTATTTGAATCATATAGTTCAAAATTACAAGGTCTATCCCAGTCGTTCCAATAGTTAGCATATCGGTCGGGACCATTACATCCTGATGGAACAGGGTCTTTCCCATGGATACCAGCAACTAGTAGTCCGAGTTCATCTCCATATAATAATAGAGAATCTGAAACTAAAGATATGACAGGTAGTTTTTCGACAGTTTCGTTAATGAAATATGTTCCAGTTGTAACATTACTGGACATTTCGCCGTCGACAACTGCAATTGCCCGAAGTGGCGTGTTTTTTGATATGTTTATAGGTTCACTATAAAGTTGACTGTTTGATGTTGGTTCATCACCATTAGTTGTATAGTATATTTTAGCAGATTTATTTGGCGCTGTGATTTTTACAGATTTTTCCTCTTGATAAAAACCTGGAAGTAAGTCGAATTGAGGTGCTTCGGTTTTTTTTGTTGCTACACTATTGGTTGCATTCGTTGCATTAGGAGTGGCTTCCAAAAAGAACCCCATTTTTTCTTCACCATCAATAATACGTCCGTATGATATATTTCGGTAGGTTGTATCATAACACATCTTGTCAATGATAGTTCCTTCCTCATTGCATAAATATAGACATCCTTTTTTTGTAGGAAGTTTGAAATTGGCGTGTAAAGGTTTGTTTTCTTCTGATCCATCCAAATAGATTAAAGCATATTCTCCAGGATTTAGAATAACTTCTTTATTCATTTGCCATTTTGTAGGCAATGGAAAACTATCAGACAGGAAGTAAAGAGAGATATCTACGCTTTCTGCACCATTATTATATAACTCCGCCCAACCAGAGAACTGATAATCGTCGTCTGTTTTATAGGTGACATTTTTGGGCATCAATTCATTGATGACAATAGAAGCATGCGTGCACACCGCTATACAGGTCATCATAAGACCGAATAAAATTTTTTTTACCATAACACTTAATTTAATAAACATTTATACTCAATAGCGATAATATGATTCAGAAAAAGCTATATGTTATTATTTGTTTTTCGGTGCAAAATAAATAAAAAATAAGGTTATAATCAAACTTTTACTATTTTATTTGCTGCTTGAATTGTTCTCGGGAGAACTCTGTTTTTCCTTATATGGTATGTATTGGATGGATTGTTCGTCAGTTAATATACCATTTATTTTAAGTTGCTTGATTTCTGTACTTTTGTAACCTTTCTTTCTCATTTTTCGCTCAATCCAGGGTTCTATAGCATATTGATCAGCCCATAATCCAAGACCTTTCTTTTTAGCTTCTGATTCTAAATCGGATAAATCTTTATCTTGATTATATTTTTTAAAATGCCATGCCCAGCCATTTTTTATCATTTCATGACTTATTTCCGTACCATTTTCTAAATAAGTGAGTGCTATAAATCGTCCATACTGATCAGTTTCTGTGAATTTTATTGTGACGATTTTGCCTAATATGAGAGATTTCAAATAATCAGATGCTTTTCGACTAAAATCTTGCCCTTTTTCAGGAGCATCAATACCTTCCATTCTGATTGTCTTTTGCTCGTTTTGGTCTAAAAGGATGATATAGGTGTCTCCATCGGTTATATGAATGACTTTTCCGGAAAGTGTTTGTTCATAATTCGTTTTGGTCTGTGCACAACTATATTGAAATGCTGAAAAACAAATAAAACAAATGAATAAAATAAAAGATATATGATTTCGAATGTTCATGACTTTTTGTTTTCAAAGGTAGCGGTTTTGAGTTAAACTGCCAAAATAGTTTTAAAATTGAAATCTTCTTTTGTGAATGTTGTCTTAAAAGTGTAACTTTGTCACACTTTGAAAAAAGGGTAAATTTGCTATGGTAAATAAAGATTTACAAAGTGTCAAACAACGTTTCGGTATAATTGGTTCAGATCCTATTTTGGACCATGCGATCAATGTGGCAGTTCAGGTTGCTAGTACTGATTTGTCGGTTCTCATTACGGGAGAAAGTGGAGTGGGAAAGGAACGCTTTCCTCAAATAATCCATGAATATAGTTCACGGAAACATTTTCCATGTATTGCTGTGAATTGTGGAGCTATACCAGAGGGAACTATTGATTCTGAATTATTTGGTCATGAAAAGGGATCTTTTACGGGAGCAATATCTGATAGAAAAGGATATTTTGAAGTGGCGGACAAAGGAACAATTTTTTTGGATGAAGTAGGAGAATTGCCATTGACGACTCAAGTACGGTTGTTACGTGTATTGGAGACGGGTGAATTTATCAAAGTAGGTTCCTCTAAGGTTCAGAAATGTGATGTAAGGGTAGTTGCTGCAACTAATTTGGATATGCAAAAAGCCATATCGGAAGGACGCTTTCGTGAAGATTTGTACTATAGATTAAATTCAGTTCCTATTTCAGTCCCACCATTAAGAAACAGAGGTACTGATATTTATTTGTTGTTTAGAAAATTTGCGATTGATTTTTCGGAAAAATATCAGATGCCGCCAATAAGCTTGACGGATGAAGCACGTCAATTGTTGTTACATTATCCGTGGCCGGGTAATGTTCGACAATTAAAGAATATTACAGAACAAATTTCTGTATTAGAGACGAAACGAGAAATCACCAAAGACGTTATGCTGAATTATTTGCCAACGCAAAGAATGGATAATTTGCCAGCTTTGACGGGTTCTTCATCTGACAAATCATTCAATAATGAAAGAGAAATTCTTTATCAGGTTCTCTTTGATATGAAGAAAGATATGAATGATTTGAAAAAATTGGTGAACGATATCATTCAAAATGGCAATGTGGATACTTCTCATATGTCGGTTGCAGATTTGCAAACTATGCAGACAGTTTTCCCGGATTCTTTTCGTCAGCAAACTACTACAGTTGTCCCTGCTCAACCAATAAACACAAATGGTTCAACATCTAAAATAAAGGAACAAAGAGACATTCAAGATATGGAAGAGTATGTCGAAGAAAATTTATCATTGGATGAGGTGGAGAAGGAGATGATTAGAAAGGCTTTGGAGAAAAATAATAACAAACGAAAATATGCGGCTCAAGATTTAAATATTTCTGAGCGTACTTTATATCGTAAAATAAAGGAATATGGGTTGGAATAGAAAACATTGTTCTTTTGCCTTTTTGTGTGCTACTTTCTTAATAATGATTGTAGCTTCATGTCGTATTTCATATAAATTTAATGGATCTTCTATTGATTATACGAAAATAAAAACCATTTCAATTCAGGATTTTCCTAATAGAGCACCTTTGGTTTATCCAACATTAGCAACAGATTTTACGGAAAATTTAAGAGATGAATTTTCTTCTAAAACAAGTTTGAAAATGGTTGATATGGATGGAGATTTGCAAATATCGGGAGAAATCTCTGGATATAATGTTATTTCTTCGGGTGTGGATGCTTCTGGTGAGGCTTCGGAATCTCGTTTGCAAATGTCGGTTCGTGTGAAATTTGTAAATAAAGTAAACTCATCGGAAGATTTCGAAAAGACATTCTCTGCTTATGAAGTCTTTTCCAATCAATACACTATAGATCAGGTTCAGGCAGAATTGAATGAACAATTGATGGATGATATAATCAATCAGATATTTAATGCAACGGTAGCAAATTGGTAATCATGACGCAGACGGATATCATAGAAATGTTGAGAAGACCAGAGAGTATTGGTTTGGACAAATTGTCTGATTTGTCTGATTTCTTACGAGAGTATCCTTATTCTCAAACATTTCGTGTGCTTTATTTGAAAACTTTGCGTAATGTGTCGGATTTGCGTTATGAAACAGAATTAGTTCGTACCTCTTTATATGTTTCTAATCGTCGAGCACTTTATGATTTAATCTATAAGAATAAAGAAAGGAAAGAGAACGTAGATTTGGCGATTAATTCTAAGGTTGAGGATAATTTGAACGAAGGAAAAGAAGTTTGCTTGAGTAAAGATTCCGAGAATCAACCCAATCAATCAATTGATATTATTGCTCAATTGGAACAAATGAAATCAATTGACACAACATTGTTGAAAAAAAATTCAAACAAAAAAAGAGAGGATTTGATAGACAATTTTTTGGCTGAAAGTGAGACGAAAGATATGACTATAAAAGTTAATGAAAGTTCTGATACACAATATATTGAAGATAGAACATTAACGCAAAATATGCCAGAATTTTGTACGGAAACTTTAGCAAAACTTTATATAAAACAAAAAAAATTTGATAGTGCAATTAAAATATTTCAAAGATTGTGCTTGAAAAATCCAGAAAAAAGTGTTTACTTTGCAGACCAAATCAGATTCTTTGAAAGACTGATGGAAAATTTATAAACAATTTTAAAGATATGGTTTATACAGTAATTACGATTATCATTGTTTTAGCTTGTATCCTCTTGACAGGAGTAGTGTTGATTCAAAATTCTAAAGGAGGAGGCTTAGCTTCAAGTTTTCAAGCTCAGAATCAAATTATGGGAGTGAAGAAAACAACTGATTTTATCGAAAAAACGACATGGGTATTAATTACAGTAGTAGTTGTTTTGAGTGTTGCTTCTGTAGGTTTCTCTAGAGATGATGCTTCAGCTGATCAGTCTCAGATAAAGACACAAATACAACAAAATACAGATAATACTGCTGATCAAGAGTAAAAAGGAAAGATTTAGGATTTCTTCCTAACATTTATTTATGAAGGTCTGAATTTTTATTCAGACCTTTTTCTTTTAAATATACATATGTGTTTTGAAACGCTTGTTAGATTTCTATCTTTTTTGTTAAAAATGATGGATTAATCTTTTTTTATATATTTTTGTAATGTGAAAAATATTTTAATTACTCTGCTACTATTAATAACTCCAATGGTCTTGTCGGCTGGAGTGTATTCTGCGGAAGATGTGCCTATGATTCATCTGCAGGATAAGACTCGTTATGTTTGTAATCCTGATAATATATTGAATTCCGATTCTGTTTATGTGATGGATACAATGTTAGCTAATTTGGAGGCGACAACAGGTATTGAAGTGCTGGTTGTGGCGGTTGAACAAATTGCGGATGGAGATTGCTATAATTTTGCTTTTAATATTGGACAAAACAATGGAGTGGGAAAAGAAAATAAAGATAATGGATTGGTGATTGTTCTTTCTACAAAGGATCGATGTGTTCAGTTTGTTACTGGTTATGGATTGGAGGAATTTCTTCCAGATGCAATCTGTTATCGTATACAAAATCTAAAGATGAATCCTTTTTTTAAGGAACAAAATTGGTCTGCTGGAATGACAATAGGTGTCCGTAGTGTATGCGGAATATTGAATGGAACAATGGAGGCGGAATATACATCTTCGGATTTCTCGGATTTCCCATCGATGATATTTATAATTGTTCTATTAGTAGTAACATTTTGGTTGGATTGGCGTAGTAAGAAATGCCCTGTCTGTGGAAAGCATGCATTAGTAATGACAGGTAGTAAAATAACAAAAATTACGTCATCCTATAAGGAGAGAGAAAATACGCTTAAATGTAAAAATTGTGGACATATAGAGATAAGAACAGAGCGTGAGTCACGAGTGGCTTCTTCTTCTAGAGGAGGATATTATGGCGGTGGCTTTGGTGGAAGTTCTCATAGCGGAGGTCACTTTGGCGGAGGTCACTTTGGCGGTGGCGGTGCAGGTTCTCGTTTTTAGTAAAATTATATAATAATATTAATAGATAACATTATGAGTAAAAAAGGCATTATTTTCATTGCTATTTTAGCATTACTTGTTTTTTATGTGTTTAGCGCTTATAATTCATTAGTGACAAAAGATGAAAGTGTGACAGCAGAGTGGCAAAATGTTGAGGCTGCTTATCAACGTCGTGCAGATTTGATACCTAATTTAGTGGAAATTGTAAAAGGTTATGCTAAACATGAGTCTGAAACCTTGAAAGAAGTGATAGAAGCAAGATCGAAAGCGACATCAATAACGATTGATCCTAGTAATGTAACGCCAGAACAATTTGCAGAGTATATGAAAGCTCAAAATGGGGTTACTAGTGCATTAGGTAGATTGATTGCTGTTGCCGAAAGTTATCCTGATTTAAAGGCTAATCAAAACTTCTTGGAATTACAGGCTCAATTGGAAGGAACGGAAAATCGTATTGAGGTTGCAAGAAAAAATTATAACGATGTGTCAAAGGAGTTTAATGCTGCAATTCGTCGCATTCCTAATAATATTATTGCTTCATTTGCAGGCTTAGAAAAACATTCTTATTTTGAGGCTGAGGAAGGTGCGGAAAAAGCTCCTAAAGTTCAGTTTTAGTTATAGTTAGTTATAAAAGGAAAGGTGAATTCGTACAGAACTCACCTTTCTTTTTTTTATACGTCTTGATTAATTTTGTTTTGCTTTGCTTTTGTGTTTTGAGATGGTAATCTTTTTGTGTATGTTTGTATCTTTCGATACTATGTAGTTATCAGCTAAGACATTTACTTTATTATCTGTTTTGAATAACCTAATATTCTATTTTATCTCCTTTGCTTTCCCACATGTTAAATGCTTCTAAAGCTTCATTACGCATGAATTGTTCACGTGGCATTTTTCTATATTGAGGTTTCTTGTCTAATTCTTCATAAATGAAGTTGTCATCAAAACCGATTTTTTTCGCATCTTCTTTTTGATTGGCATAGTAGTAATGATCTATGTGAGCCCAGTACATGGCAGATAAACACATTGGACATGGTTCACATGATGCATATAGTTCACATCCGGAAAGATCGAATGTGTTAAGTTTTTTACAAGCCTTTCTTATGGCCATGACTTCTGCATGGGCTGTTGGGTCATTGTTGATGGTCACTTTATTATTGGAACTTGCGATGATCTTGCCATCTTTTACAATAACTGCGCCAAAGGGACCTCCGTTGTTTAATACACTCTTTTTGGAGATTTCTATGGCTTTTTTCATGAAATATTCTTTATTCTTCATTCTCTTCTGTTTGTGTGTTGGTTGGTTCAATTGGGTTGTTGTCTCTGTATTTGCCAGCTTTCGTGTTTTCTGCAATTTTTGTGAGTGCATCAATCGTGAAATTGACATCGTCGATGGTGTGTAATGGAGTTGGAATAAGACGTATCATCACTTTTCCTTCTTCAATATACGGATATAAAATATTTACGCAGAAGATACCGAAATTTTCTCTTAGGTCCATCATCATGTGAACAGCCTCTTGGATATTTTCCATTTCCATATAAACAGGTGTTACAGCAGATGTGGTATTACCAATATTTAATCCTGCTTTTCTCAACCCTTTTTGCAATGCTTCTGTGATTGTGTTTAGCTTTTTTAGTTGCTCTGGATGGTTGATGATGTAGTCAAGTCGATTGATTGCACTGGCTGTGATGGCTGATGGTAATGCTTCTGAAAATGTTTGAGATCTCATATTGTATCGAAGGTAGTTGATCAAATCTTCGCTACCTGCGACGAATCCACCCGTGATACTCATTGCCTTGCCAAATGTGCCAACTAATAAATCCACTTTATCTTGTACTCCATAATAGTCGGCAGCCCCAATTCTATTTGGACCGATGGTTCCAAAACCATGTGCATCTTCTACAATTAATAGAAAATCGTATTTTTCTTTTAGCGCTACAATTTTGTCAAGAGGTGCAAGTTCACCGGTTACACCGATAACACCTTCAGTGACGAATAATACACCACCATCTTTTTCTTTGGCTGCTTCACAAGCTTTCTTGACTTGCTCTTCGATTGCATCAATATCGTTTTGATAGTATATAAAACGTCTATTAGAGTGCAATCGTATTCCATCTTGTATACTGGAATGAACGTCAAAACTATAAATAACAGTGTCGTTTTTGCAACATAAAGAATCTATGATAGAAATCATTCCTTGATAAAAAGAATTCAACACGAAACAATCTTCCATCTTAACGAATTCTGCTATTTTGCTTTCTAACGTTTCATGAAGGGTGGTTTGACCTGTCATTAATCGTGACCCCATAGGATTGGAGAATCCATATTGAATAGCTAATTCAGCTTCTTTTGCTTTGATGTCAGGATTGCTTGCAAGACCATAGTAATTGTTTATGCTCCAATTAAGAATGTCTTTCCCTCTAAAGGTCATATGTGGTCCTATTTCTCCCTCTAATTTGGGAAACATAAAGTAACCATGAGCTAATTTGCTCCATTGACCTAATACACCAAGGTTTTGAAGTACTCTGTCTCGAATTTCCATTTTGAATATTTTTAGATAGATTTTTAATTAAAATAGAATCATTTCTGCGGCATCCTCATCTAATACAGGATGACTATCTTTCGTTGAGCAATCATATCTTTGTGTAGTTACGAATTGCTCTGTTCTAGAATATCCTATTGTAGAATCGTTATATACTTTATTCATGTATTTACCCCAGATAGGTAATGCAGTTGCAGAACCTTGTCCATTACGAAGGTTGTCGAAGTGGATGTCTCTATCTTCTCCACCTACCCATACGCCTGTGACTAAGTTAGGTACGAAGCCCATAAACCAACCATCAGAGTTGTTTTGCGTGGTTCCTGTTTTTCCTGCAACTGGAGTTTCCCATCCCACACAATAATCATATCTCTTGGTACGTAGACGTAAACCAGTACCACCATTGATAACTCCTTGTAGCAAGGAAATCATTTTGGAGGCTGTTTCTGGATCATATACCTCTTTCATTCTGGTGTCAAATGTTGCAATAATATTACCATTATTATCTTCTATACGTGTTACAAGTACTGGAGATGCTTTGATTCCTTTGTTTGCAAATGCTGTATAGGCGGAAACCATTTCGCTGATTGATACGTCCATTGCACCTAAACAAATAGGAGGAACGGGGTCTACTTTACTTTTTAAATCCAATGAGTTGTTTAAGAAATTAGCGAAACGACCAGCACCAATTTGTAGTACCAAATGGGCAGAAATCCAGTTGTTAGACGTTTGTAGACCTCTTTTTAAAGTAATCATCTGTCCAACTTCTTTCTTGCCATCTTCTCCATAAGGTACGTTTCTTGGAGTCCATATTTCATGAGAAACAGGATCTTCGTAATGAGGTTGTACATTAGGCACTTCTGTACATGGTTCCATTCCATCTATCATTGCCAATGTGTATAGGAATGGTTTGATGGTTGAACCTACTTGTCGTTTACCTGTACATACCATATCATATTGGAAGAAATTGAAGTTTGGACCTCCTACATAAGCTTTAACATGACCATTGAATGGATCAATGGACATCATACCAGCTCGTAAAAATGACTTTTGGTATCTGATTGAATCCATAGGAGAAAGTAACGTATCTTTGGAGCCTTTTTCCCAATCGAATACAGATACTGTTATTGGTTTGTTGAAAATTTCGAGTATTTCTTTTTCGCTCTTGCCTTCTTTCTTCAACCAATAATAACGGTCACTTTGTCTCATGGATTTTACTAAAATTGAGTCAACTTGTGCCTGTGTAGATTTGTTGGAGAATGGAGCTTTCTTGTTTTTTTGATTGCTTTTCTCTTTGAAAAATAGAGGTTGTAAGTAACCACCTAAGTATTCTTTTATAGCATCTTCTGCGTATTGTTGCATACGAGAATCGATAGTGGTATATATTTTTAAACCATCAGCATATAGATTATATGGTGTGCCATCAGGTTTCGTGTTTTTGTTACACCATCCATATAGAGGGTCTTGTGCCCATGCAATAGAATCTTCGTAATATTTTTGACGCATCCATTTAGGGTACTTGGAAGGGTTGGGTTCTGTAGCATTCATAATGATTCTCAAGTGCTCTCTGAAGTAAGGCGCCAATCCTAATTTGTGATCTACTTTTTGATAATTGGTAACAATTTCCAAAGATGACAATGAGTCTAATTGTGAAGAGTCAATTTTCTCGTTTACGACCATTTGAGACAAAACCACATTTCTTCTGGTTAAACAATTACTTTTGAATTTGTCTCGAACGGGATCGTATAGAGTAGGGTTTTGTAACATGCCAACTAATGTGGCAGCCTCTTCTATTGTTAAATCTTTAGGCGCTTTGTTAAAGTAGATTTGTGAGGCAGATTTGATTCCTACAGCATTGTGATTCCAATCGAATTTATTGAGATACATTGTGATAATCTCTTCTTTTGTATAGTATTTTTCTAGCTTAACGGCAATTACCCATTCTGTGAGTTTCTGCTTCATTCGTTCAATCTTGTTCTTTGCACGTTGCTCGGTAAAAAATAATTTTGCCAATTGTTGGGTAATCGTACTACCTCCACCTTTGTCTTGTCCCATAAGAATCGTTTTGAAGGCAACTCTAACAAGTGCTCTTCCGTCGATTCCCGAGTGATCATGAAAACGAATGTCTTCTGTGGAAATTAATGCATCTATGACGTATGGCGATATCTCTTCATAAGGAGTATATATACGATTCTCTTGGCTGATAAAATATCGACCTAATGTTTTCATATCACACGTATATATTTCAGTCGCATACTTGCTTTTTGGATTTTGTAGGTCTTCGATAGGTGGTAAATAACCGATTTTTCCATCGCTAATAAGTTTGAAAATTGTGAAAACTGATAATATTCCGACAAAGAATAGTATCCATATTCCAATTAGAATTTTAATGCCTAAACTAAGTTTACTACTTTTCTCCATTTCTTAAAGATTTTAAATGTCGAACAAAAATAAGAAATTTATTGTACTTTTGCCAACTCAAAGAAGGTAAAAATGAAGTCGATTTTCATAAGAATATTAAATTTAGTGCGTACTCCTCAAGAAGAGTGGAATGCAATTGTTACAGATTCGCCAGATGTTGATTCTGTAAGGAGAAGTTTTTTCTTCCCCTTTTTAAAGTTTGTTACAGGAGCCATTCTTTTTATATGTATCCTAAAATTTACATGGACAGGATCTTCATTCCCTCAGTTTTTGGGATATTCTGCCATCCAATTTTTTGTTGTGTTTTCATCTTTATTTGCAGGTGTCTATGGGTCTGTTTTGATATTAAACCAACTGCTTGCTATTCGATATTTCTCAGGTGTTGAAAAGAATTTTTATAAATGTTTTTCATTGGTGGTTTATCCTTCATCTATTCTATGGATTATAACCTTGTTGAGAATGATGATTGATGCTCTGTTTTTTATAGAAATATTGGATTTGTATGTAGCGTATGTGATATGGTGCGGGTTGACAACACTGTACCCTAAATTGGAAGATAATAAGAAAGGGGTCTTATCAATTGTGATTTTAGTGCTTTTATTTGTATGCCCGACTTTGGTTGAAAAATTATTGATACATTTGATGAATTAATAAGTTAGATTATGGAAAAACTTAAAAATGATGTTCTTATTCGTAACAAACGAGCTTCTTTCGATTATGAATTGATTGATACTTACCAAGCAGGTATTGTTTTGGTGGGAACGGAAATTAAATCAATTAGATTAGGAAAGGCAAGTTTGGTTGATACCTTTTGTTTCTTTAATGATGATGAGTTATGGGTGAAAAACATGAACATTTCCGAATATTTTTATGGAACTTATAATAACCATTTACCACGAAGAGATCGTAAATTGCTTTTGACAAAACGTGAACTTCAGAAAATAAGAAGACAAACGAAAGATACTGGTTTTACAATTGTTCCAACCAAACTATTCTTGAATGAGAAGGGATTGGCAAAAGTTGAAATTGCGGTGGCAAAAGGTAAAAAAGCTTATGATAAACGAGAGTCTCTTAAGGAAAAAGATGATAGGAGACAAATGGATAGAGCGATGAAACATTAATGAAATGATGGATGATATTTTGATTCAACTATCTCATGTGGTTCCTCGAATTTATGGATTAGATTTTCCTCAGCCCCTCGATTGGACTATTCGAGTGGGTGAACAATGGTGCGTAATTGGTTGCAATGGCTCTGGTAAGAGTATGTTGGCAGATATTCTATCTGGTAGATATGGTATAAAATCGGGAAGTGTTAACTATTCTTTTTGGAATGAGGATTATAGACAGCAATCAGGAAAATCATTCCCAACAGAAGCTATTAGAAAGGTTAGCTTCGAGTCTGCATATATGTTGTCTGATTATAAAAACATGTATTATCAACAACGTTTTCATTCTCTTGAGAATGAGATGACGCCAACAGTTGAAGAATTAATCTCTACCGTACCGAATAATACATATTTAAATGGATTATCTGAAACTTTACACATAAAATCTTTATACTCCAAACGTTTGATAATGTTGTCTTCTGGAGAGTTAAGAAGACTGCTTATTGTGTTAGCTTTGGCTCAACGACCTAAATTAATTATTTTTGATAATCCTTTTATTGGATTAGATGTTGAAACTCGTCGCACATTAGATGATTTTTTTGTCGAATTGTCAAAAGTTCAGCAAATGATGTTCCTTGTTCCATCTGTTTCTGAAATTCCTAAAGTTGCGACACATGTTTTGAAGTCAGAATCCTTGTGTTATAAGGAAATAGGGTCAATTGAAAAGTTCAGAGATTCTTTTGTGGAAGAGGATAATTCTTCTACATACGAAGATATAGTTTTCCCTCAATCATTATCTACAGTTCCTCGATCTTATCAATATGTACTTCAAATGAAGGATGTAAATGTTGCGTATGACAAAGTAATATTATTCCAACATTTAAATTGGACAATAAAAAAAGGAGAGAAGTGGGCACTGATAGGGAAAAATGGATCTGGTAAATCGACATTACTTAGCCTTATGGTGGGCGATAATCCGAAAGCGTATTCGTTAAATATCTCTATTTTTGATAGGAAAAGAGGAACGGGGGAAAGTATTTGGGACATTAAGAAACCTATAGGTTATATATCATCTGAGATGCATCTATATTTTCGAGAAGACCAATCTTGTCTGAAAATTGTTAGTTCTGGATTTTTTGATACAATGGGACTCTTTTGTAATTGTTCGGAAGAACAAAATAAGGTTGCTTTGGAGTGGATGAAACTATTAGGTATAGAATACTTGAAAGATTGTTCGTATTTGAAGATTTCAGGAGGAGAACAACGGTTGGTTTTGTTGGCAAGAACAATGGTGAAAAATCCAGATTTGTTGATTTTAGATGAGCCTTTACATGGATTGGATGATAGAAATAAAAGACATTGCTGCTATATAATTGAAAAGTTTTGTGAGCAAGAAGAAAAGTCATTAATATATGTTACGCATAGAATGGAGGAGATACCCCCATGTGTTACTTTGTTTTTCGAGTTAAAAAAAGAATCCTAAATATTTTGAGATTTACATCTCATTTGATATATTGCACTTTCAAATAAAGATGATCAATGATGTTTTTGTGTCATCTTGAGGAAATATCAAATGGTGAGAGGAGATTTATCTTCATGTTTTATTGTATTATATAAAAGGGATAGGCTTATGAAACAGTTATTGCGTATATTTATATGTGTAGTGGTCGCATTTACGTCTATGTCTACGTATGCACAGAAGAATAAAGGACCAGAATTTGAAATATCACAAGATTCGAGCGTGTGTGATACTATATGGATAATGGCAGATAAACCCGTGGAATATCCAGGAGGAACAGATGCTATGTATACTTTTTTGTTTGATAAGATGAAAAATGGGGGAGACCTTCATGCAGTAAACACGCAAAAAATGATGGTGAAAATGTTGGTTTCTTCTGATGGCTTGGTGCTTGAAAAAAAAGTATTGCGATCTTTAGATCCAGAGACAACGCAAGATGTCTTACAAGCAATGGATCAATTTCCTAAATTGATTCCTGCTCAGAAAAACGGAAAGGATGTTTGTTCTTATTTTCTGGTCTTGGTAAATTTATTACGGTAGGATAATTAATTGAAAGATAGATAGAAAGACGATAGGTTTTGACAATAATCTATCGCCTTTTTTATTGGTTCGAAATTTGATCGATTTCTTTCTTTAGTTTGGCTGCTAACTCGTAATTTTCTGTATCTATAGCTTGTTTGAGTTTTTGTTTGTATAGGTCTATTTTAGAAATACCGAAGGCGCAGGATTCATTTTGTTGTTCGAAAATGTTTTTGCTATATTTTTCTTCGAATTTTTTTAGGATTCTTTGATACCGTTGGCAACATTCCAAAATGACTTGTTCTTCTGCATACAGAGAAGTTTTGTTAAGATAGGCTAAAGCAATTGCATCGGAAGCTTTAATGTCAATTTTTTTGATTGTATCGTTCTCTTTGCAAATCAATTCGGCATAGTATATGTTTTGTTTGTATTGAGTGATATGAATTTCAGATATGATTACATTGTTTTCTTTTAAATAATTGGAGAATACTTCATATAATGAAGGACGAGGTGGGTATTTTTCAAAAATAAAAGACAAAATATACATAGCTTCATTTTTGAGAGTCAGAATGCCGAATTTTTGATGCGATTCTATCTCTTCAATAGCCAAAAGATAACTATCTTCTTCTGTAGGGTATATGTTGTAAACTCTTATTTGTTTGTAAGCCATAAATAAATTTTTTTTTACAAAGTAAGAAAAAAATAGGGAGAAAAAGTGTTTAAAGAGAAAGAAAAGTGCTATCTTTGCGACCGATTTATCCTTCGTGGTTCGAATAAGCGATGAAAATCCACCACCGGATGTAACTTTAATAGTTTAATAAAATGTACGCTATTGTAGAAATTGCTGGACAACAGTTCAAGGTTGAGAAAGACCAAAAGTTGTATGTTCATCATTTAGGTGCAGAACGTGGTTCTGTAGTTGAGTTTGATAAAGTGTTGTTAATTGACAATGATGGAAAGATTATTGTTGGTGCTCCTACTATTTCAGGTGCAAAAGTAACAGCAGAAGTTGTTACACCTTTGGTAAAAGGTGAGAAGGTGCTCGTATTCCATAAAAAAAGAAGAAATGGATATCGTAAATTGAACGGACACCGTCAACACATGACAGAATTAAAAATTAATAACGTAGTTGCTTAACTTTTAAAATTTTAGAGACATGGCACACAAAAAAGGTGTTGGTAGTTCCAAGAACGGTCGTGAGTCAGCAAGTAAGCGACTCGGTGTTAAGATTTTTGGTGGTCAATTTGCAAAAGCAGGAAATATTTTGATCCGCCAACGTGGTACAGTTCATCACCCAGGTGAAAATGTAGGTATGGGAAGTGATCATACTTTATATGCATTGGTTGATGGTACAGTTGTTTTCAGAAAGAAACAAAATGATCGCTCTTATGTTTCTGTTGTTCCTTCAGCAGAAAAATAAGTAAACGATATTATTGAGATAAAAAGGAAAGAATTCTTGAGAATTCTTTCCTTTTTTTGTTTTTTTTAGAGCAATGTTTTTTGCTTTTCTTGAAACAGTTTTATATATTTGTAAAAATGACTAATAAAAAACAATATTAATAAATGGTGAAGAAGATGAGAAAAATATTTTGCGTAATGTTGACATTCGCTCTTTCACTAACGTATTCGTATGGAAAGGGTACACCTAAAAGGCCTAATAGTTTTAATTTTAATAAAGGTATAGAGTGTATAGAACAACAAGATTATAAAAATGCGTATGACTATTTTTATAATGAGTTGAAGGATAATCCTAAAAGTGGATATGCACAATATTGGTTAGGATATATTCGAATGTTGTATTCGGAATATGGACGTTCTTTGGATGCTTTTAGTGAGGCAATTAGTTTATTACCATCAAAAGATACTCCATATTTACAGTCTGCTTATTCTGGAAGAGCATCAGTATACCTTAATTTGGGAGATACAGCAAAGGCATTGTCTGATATTTCTACGGGAATAAAATTAGATCCTTCTAATGTGGTCATGTACAGCGATCGTGCTGAAATTTATTTCGAACTAGAAAAATATTCGTTGGCAGATGCTGAATATCAAAAGATTATAAAAATTAATCCTGGTAGCTTAACTGCTTATATGGGATTAGGACGAAATTTGAAGGAACAAGGAAAATATGAGGAAGCAATCAAAAAATTTGATTATGTGGTTTCTTTAGATCCTGAATATCCTGATGCTTATGCGTTCCGAGCTGATGCTTATAATGAATTAAAAAAGTATGATGAAGCGACGACGGATGTTGTGACAGCACTTAAAATACAAGCAGATCAAAGAAAAGCACTTCGTTTGATGCTTTATTTCGATAAGGAACCTAAAGAATTGTTGCTTACTAAAATGAAGGCACAAATGATAATTACTCCTGATACTGTTACTTGGCCATATTATATAGGAGAGGTTTATGAGTCTATGGATAATTATAAAGATGCGATCCCATATTATGACAAAGCATTGTCAATTGAGTTTGTCCCATCCATCAGTCGCCGTTTGTCTTATTCATATAGACAGTTGGGTGCATATGATGATGCAATGAAATATATTGATTTGACAATCAAATTGGATTCGACAGAATATGATGAATTAACGTCAAAAGCTGATATTTATGCATGTAAAGGTGATTTGAAATCTGCTATATCTTTGATGGATGAATATGTGAAAAAACGTCCTGATTACAATTTTGCATATCGAAAAAGAGGTGTTTTCAAAATGGAAAACAAACAATTTGAAGATGCATTAGAAGATTTTGATATGGCAATTACATTAGCACCTAAAGTTATTCAAGGATATAATTGTCGTGCTAGAGTATATGAAAAACTTGGTAAAAAAGATAAAGCAGAAGCCGATTTTAAAAAAATAATAGAATTGGATCCTGAATACAAAAAGTCATATTCAACAGCATTTGCATTACAATTTTTGGGTAAAACTGCAGAAGCTGAAAAGGCAATGAATGAATATTACCAAAATCTAAAGATGAAAGAAGAAAAATCGTTTTGTTATAATATGGCGTGCTTATATTCTATTATGGGTAAAACGAAAGAAGCAATTGATAATCTAAGAAAAGCATTAGAGTTAGGATGGCGTGATTTGTATCATCTTGAAACTGATATGGATTTGGATAATATTAGAGCTTTGCCTGAATTCAAATCTCTTTTACAAGAATATAAGGGGAAACTACAAGAGGAATTGAAAGAAATAAAAAATATTAAATCTAATGTTAATATAGAAGAAAAATTAAAAATGAAGGATGTGGAAATGAAAAATAATGAATTGTAAATCCTCCATGTAATCAAAAAATGGACTTTTTCATACTTTGTATGGGTGAGTCCATTTTTATATATAATTATGTAAAATTCTAATGATTTTGTTTGGTTAAGAGGATTCGTTAATAATATGTTTTTTTTTAGAACTGTTAAAATTTCAGGTATGAGTAAATGTAGATTTTATTTGTTGTTAATTGCATTATGTGGAATTCAGATGCTTTTTGCAAAGGACGATGTGTCATATAATTTATCTCGTGCATTAGAATCGTTAAAAGATCGCGATTATAATTCGGCACAAGAATATGTTAAGAAAGAGTTGGAAGATAATCCTAAAAATGCAGAAGCGTATCTGGTGTATTCAAATATTGCATTTATGACGAAAGAGTATAATCTGACGGATGAATATGCGGAAAAAGCGTTGAGTCTATTTTCAAAAAAAGAATATGAAAACAAGATGGCTGCATATATGTTACTTTGGAATTCTTCATTACAAAGAGGTGATACTACGACAGCTTTAAAATATATTGATAATACGTTAGCATTAAAATTGACTAATACACGGATGTCTGATGTGTATATAGACAAGGCTTCTGTTTTATATGATATGAAAAAATGGAAAGAGTCAAAATCTATGTATCAGAAGGCCGTTGCTTTAGATGCGGAAAATACGGTGGGTTATTATGGTAGCTCATTATGCTCTATAGAAGAAAAATTATATGATGAAGCATTAGATAATCTGAATAAATGTATCTATTTAGTAAAGAATTCATATATATATTATTATAAGCGTGCAGAGGTATATTTGATTCAAAAACAATATGAGAATGCTGTGAATGATTTGTTGGCATATGTGCATTTAAGTGGGAAAAGTACAGGCTTTATTTATTTGTGTGAGATGTATGGTAATGATGAACTCTTTACGAAAATAATGCCATATATGAAAATTAATAGTAATAAGTTCCCTAATAATGAGGTGTGGTATGAGTGTATTGCGTATTTGTATTCTGCTAAGAAAGATTTTTGTAAGTCTATAGAAAATTATTTTAATGCTGCAGAAATTAATTTTACTCCACAGTTAGCTAGAACCATATCGGTAACGGCAATGTCGATGGGTAATAATAAATATGCAATTGAATATGCTAAAATTGCATGTATGTTGGATACTTCAGACGTTTCTTTGCAACGGTATAAAGCAACATGTTTGACAGAAGGTAATTATACAAAAGAAGCGTTACATATATGTGATTCAATGATTGCAAAAAATCCGAAAGACACATTCTCGTATTCAAGCAGAGCGTATGTTAAATGGTTTATGAGAGATTACAAAGGTGCGTTAGATGATTATTCGAAGGCTATAGAATTGGCACCAGATCATTATTCGTTTTATTCAAGAAGAGCTTCTATGCAAAAATTGGTTGGTAATGCTGACATGGCAAAATCTGATATGCAAAAATATTTAGATATGGATGAAAATGCTGAATATAAATCGTCATCCTATTATTATTTGGGAGATAACGAAAAGGCAAAACAAGAGTTGCAAGAAGAATTGAAAAATAGTAATATGAAAAATTTATCCGAGGATTATTATAATACAGCTTGTATATATTCATTGATGGGTGAAAAGCAAAATGCAATAGATTATTTGAATAAATCTGTTGATGCTTATTATCGTAATGTTGAACATTTGATGGTTGATAGTGATTTGGACAATCTTCGTGATTTGAAGGAATATAAAGAACTGGTAGAAAGATTGAAGAAGTTGAGGGATGAGGAAGCACTGAAACAGGAAGAAGTATTTAAAAAAGGTTATGAACTAAGACCCAATGGTATATATTCGTTATCGAAATCTAAAATGCATGTTTATTTTGCAGATAAAAGTGCGGAGTATGTAGGGGGTGTTGAGGCTTTGATGACGTTCATAAGAAACAATGTTTCATATCCGAAAGAAGCTGCTGATGCAAATATAAATGGACGAGTGATGGTTTCTTTCATTATTAATGAAGATGGAACAATTAGTGATATTATGGTTGTAAATAAGGTGCATGAATTGTTGGATAAAGAGGCGATTCGTGTCGTAAAATCCATGCCTAATTGGATTCCTGCAGAGTATAAAGGGGAGAAAGTGAAGTCAAAATTTGTATTACCAATCAGTTTTTCTTTAAAATAAAGGCAATAAAAACATCATTTATTGGTTTTAATATAAATTTTTTTTAACTTTTTTTGGATTTTATTTTGCGTTTTTAAAAAAAATAAATACATTTGACCGATTTCGTTTTTTTAGAAAGAATAAAAATAAAAAGGAGATTGGTTATGGAAGAAGAGAAAAAGAGGATGGAAGCGGATAAGCGAGATCAAGAGATTGTTTATTCGAAAGCTTTAAAAGCAGGAAAGCGCATCTATTATTTGGATGTAAAGCGTAATCGTAAAGATGAATTGTTTTTAGCGATTACGGAAAGTAAAAAGAAATTTGTTGGGGATGAGTCCCAAGTGTCCTTCGAAAAACACAAGATTTTCTTATATAAAGAAGATTTTGAAAAGTTCCGAGCTGGTATGGATGAAGTAATTAACTACATCAACAATTGTGACAATGGAGTAGAATCGGAATCTAAGAAAGAGGATGACGCTTCTTCTAATCGCTTTGAAATCGATTTTGGATAATTAATTTTTCTATCATAACAAAAAAGAGACACCATAAAGATGTCTCTTTTTTGTTTTTATATCTAAGCTACTATTAATCTTTTTTGGAAGAAATAGTTGCTGTTTTACTCATATCACAAGAACCTGTAAATAATGCTTGAGGTTCAATAGATAAGATTTTAGTATCGATATCACCTTCTACTTTTGCTGTGGATTTTAGTGATAATGTATCGGCAATGTGTAAAGTTCCTTTAACCGTACCAAGAATTTCTGCGTTTGAACATGATAAAGTTCCTATCATAACTCCTTTTTCGCCGATGATAACTTTTCCTTTACATTCAACTGTACCTTCGATTGTACCGTCCAATCGGAAATCTGTCTCTGCATAAATGTCTCCGTTAACCTTTGTTCCAAAGGCTAAGGTATTATGCTCGTTACCTATAATTTCTTTAGACATATTTTATGTGTTTTTCTGGGTTAATATGCTGATTTAAATTGATTCAAGAAACGAACGTCGTTTTCTGAGAACATACGCAAATCCTTGACTTGGTATTTCAAGTTTGTGATACGTTCAATACCCATACCAAATGCATATCCTGTGTATACTTTGCTGTCGATACCGCAACTGTCTAATACGTTAGGATCTACCATTCCGCAACCTAAAATCTCTACCCAACCTGTTCCTTTACAGAACGGACAACCTTTTCCACCGCATAAGTTGCATGAAATATCCATTTCTGCCGATGGTTCTGTAAATGGGAAGTAGGATGGACGAAGTCTGATTTTGGTGCCTTCTCCAAACATCTCTTTTGCAAAATATAATAAAGCTTGCTTCAAATCTGCAAACGATACGTTTTTGTCAATGTATAAACCTTCTACTTGATGGAAGAAACAGTGCGCACGATAAGATATTGCTTCATTTCTATACACACGACCAGGACAAAGAACACGAATAGGAGGTTCTTGAGATGTCATTACACGTGTTTGTACGGATGATGTGTGAGTACGCAATAATACATCTGGATCTCTTGTGATGAAAAATGTGTCTTGCATATCTCTTGCAGGATGTTCTGGAGGGAAGTTTAAGGCTGAGAATACATGCCAATCGTCTTCCACTTCGGGACCTTCTGCGATAACAAAACCTAATCTTCCAAAAATATCTGCTATTTCCGTTTTGACGATAGAAAGAGGATGTCTGGTTCCTAATTCGATTGGATCTGGTGTACGAGTAAGATCCAATTTGTTCTCTTCGTCAATTTTATTCTCTATAGAAGATTTTAATTCGTCAATTTTGTTTTGAGCGGTATTTTTCAAATCATTAAGCAATTGTCCAACTTCTCTTTTTTGTTCGTTGGAAACTGATCTGAAATCGTTAAATAATGAAGTGATTTCACCTTTTTTGCTTAGATACTTTATTCTTAACGATTCCAAGTCTTCTTTGTTTAAAGCTTGTAATCCTTTTACTTCTTCTAAAAGTTCTTTAATACGCTCTTTCATCTTTTTTATTCTTTAATTCTGCAAATTTACGATTTTTTCTTTTAAATGACGTATTTAATGGGTTGAAAGTATATTTTTCTTTCTTTTTTTCTTACCTTTGGAGATGAGCTATCTTTCAGTATCATGAATTTGAAACACATTACATCCTTATTTCGTCATTATGGAATAGAAGCATTGGTGTGGTTGGCAGTATTTCTATTGTTAACAATAAGTAATATTTCATATGATCTTCTATTGTCTGTTGAGCTATCTGCTATCTTGACATTTGGTATGTTTATTATTTCAATTGTATGCCATTATTTCTTGATTCCTCGATTTTATAAAGATAGTAAGTATCTTATTTTTATTTCTCTTTCTTTGTTGTTTGTAGCTGGTATTTCTTGGCTTTCGTCTTATGTTTTAGATTCTGTGTCAACTTCTTATTTGGCATCTTTGGCGCCAGAAAATGAACAATCGTTATTGGATATCCAGTTACCGTCGGAGACAAAACCCTTTTTTGAAGAACCTATAGAAACAGAGGATTCTCATATTCATTTGTCATCTTTGTGGAAATCTATTATTCTATATGTTGGATCTTTTTTCTTGTCGTTGCTGATGTATTATCGTCGTAAAACAGAAGAAATCGAGGAACAACAATCTTTATTACGACAGGAAAATGTTCGAATGGAGTTGAATTTTTTACGCTCTCAAATTAATCCTCATTTTTTGTTTAACGCATTAAACAACATATATTCAATGGTATATACGGGGGATAGCCATGCTGCTGATAGTGTTATATCGTTATCTGAAATGTTGAGATATGTTACATATGAGTCGAAGGAATCTAGGATTCTATTGTCAGGTGAAATTTCTTATTTGGATAATTATATAGAATTTCAACGATTTAGTTTTGAAGGCGATATTAATGTGATATTTGAAAAAGATATAAAAAGTGATATGATCTATATCGCGCCGATGCTTTTCCAACCTTTTGTGGAAAATTCCTTTAAATATAGTGGAATAGGAATAGATAAGGATGCGTTTATACATATTTCACTAACTGCAGACGTTGATGACCTTTCGTTTCAGATAATAAATTCTAAAAAGAAAATGATTTCTGAAAATACGAAGACTGGTATTGGAATAGAAAATGTTCGTAAACGCTTGGAATTGATTTATCCAGGAAGATATCAGTTGGAATTCCATAATACGGATGTTTTTAAATTAAATTTGCATATACAATTAGATAGTAAATAAATTTATATACATGGAAAACGATTTGATAAAGGTAATTATCATCGATGATGAATTCCCTGCTCGAAAATTATTATCGGAATATGTTTCAAAACTTCCGAATCTTTCTTTATGTGGTGTTTGTGAAGATGCTGTGCATGCAATGGATTTGTTGCAAAAAGAGGAAATTGATTTGATCTTGACAGATATACAGATGCCTGAATTGTCTGGATTGGAGTTTATAAAATCCTTAAAAAAGAAGCCAATGGTTATTTTCACTACAGCTTACAAAGAATATGCATTAGATAGTTATGAATTGGAAGCTGTGGATTATCTGTTGAAACCGATACCGTTTCCTCGATTTCTGCAGGCAATAAATAAGGTTTCTGAACGCATGAAGTTGAAAAGACAGTCAGCTCCGACTGAAAAGGATTATTTTATGGTTAAAGCTGATTATAAGCTTTATCGTGTTGATTATGCAAATCTTGTCTATGTGGAGGGACAAAGTGAATATGTAACTTTCCATCTAAAAGATAAAAAAAGAATAACAGCATATTATTCTTTAAAACGATTGGAGGAGGAGTTGCCTTCCAATGAGTTTGTTCGTATTCATAAATCGTATATTGTCTCTTTGTCAAATATAGAATCTGTAGAGGGAAATATGGTTTCTATAGAAGGACAAAAATTATCTATCGGGAAAAATTATAGAGATGCTTTGATGGAAAAACTTAGATAATAAAATAGCACCAAGTTTCGCAACTTAGTGCTATTTCGAACATTTTTTTGTTCTAAAATGAAAACAAACACTATTATGAAAAAGTTTCTAATTATTGTTCAATTGTAATGGGTAAACCTTGGTAAATATTTAGCACTTGAATGTTGAGAAGTGCTGTGTATTTTGCTTGCAAGGTTTGCTGTTGTGCATTTAATAATGTATTTTTTTCATTCAGCATTTCGAATGGGTTTTTAATACCTAAGTCAAACTTTTCTTTTGTTAGGTTAAAACTCTCTTCTGCTGATTTCTCGCTACTATAGGATGCTACATAACTTAATTGAGCTGCGATTGCATCGTTGTAAGCGGATTCAATAGTCTTTTTTAAATTATCTTTAATTTGTTCTGTTTGTAGAGAAATGGTTTGTTGATTAAGTTTTGCTTTCTCCACTTCCGATTTTCTATTCCTATTATCGAGTATGGAATAGTTCAAAGATAATCCTACGTTCTCACCGAAATTCTGTTTCATCTGATTTCCAAAGTTCAAGTCTGATATTGAGTTATGACCCGAACTTATACCAGCATTCAGATTTATACTTGGATAGTAACCAGCTTTTGCAGATTTTATTTTTAATTCTGACATCTGCTCGTTTAATTCAGCATTTTTGATGTCTGGACGTGAATTTAACGCATTTTCATAGATCGTATTCTTGTCGGGAATTTGTGCTAAAATAGTCTCGCTCGAAATCTCTGGTGCGAATACGTCAAATTCAGTACTTGGATCAAGTCTTAGAAGTAGTTTTAAATTTAGTTTTGCATTAGCTAAATCGTTTTCCGCTACGACTAATTGATATTTTTCTTTTACATATTGTGCCTCAATCTGAGAAAAATCACTTTTGGAAATAGCCCCAGCTTCATATAATTCTTTACTTCTAGAGTATTCTGCTTCAGCAACTTCCATTGAATTTTTTTTAGACTTCAAGTTTTCTATGGCATACAAAACTTGAATGTAATCAGAAAGAACGGCTACTTTAAGATCTTCTTCTATTTCTTTTATGTCTGTATTTGCTATTTCTTCTTGAAGTTCTTGTTGTTTAATGTTATATTTACGTTTAAACCCATTGAAAACTGTCCATCCTGCACCTATACTATAATTTCCATTGTAAGATGTGTTCTCTTTTCCTTCGGGAACCCATGGACTATTATTGATAGAATGAGATGTGGAGAAGGATAGTGAGGGTTGCCATTGAGCTCTTGCCTGTTTGGTATTGATCTGACTTTCTTCAATGACGATAAGTCCTTTTTGCATATCAATATTTTGTGCGAGGGCATATTCCATACATTTTCCCAGATTCCAAATTTCATTCTCGGCGTTAACTCGTAACCCTATTGTAATCAATAGTATAAATAATATGTAAGTTCTCTTTTTCATGTGATTGAATTTACAATTGCGAATGTATAGTTTCTTTATTTAATAAAATAATGATATCGACAAAGTGACGATTTCTCTCGACGAAATAGGAAAAAATGAGGAGGTCTTCGTTAAAACCCCCTCATTTTTATAGCATGAATGAAAAAATTATCGATTGAACGATACTAATTTTCCCTTTTTGTCTGTATTGAATTTGCCTTCGTCATATACAATCTCTCCATTGACAAATGTTTTACAGATTTTATAATTAAGTGTTTCTCCTTCCATAGGAGACCATTTACATTTGTATTGTAGAGATTCATTTGTGACAGTAACTGGATTATTAGGCTCGACAAGAACAAGATCGGCGAAAAATCCTTTTCTGATAAATCCTCTTTTCTCAATATTGAAAAGTTTTGCTGGGTTGTGACACATCTTTTCTACAACTTGTTCTCTGCTGAAGTTTCCTTTTTTAGCTAATTCCAACATCATTTGAAGAGAATGTTGAATAGATGGGTATCCAGAAGCTGCTTGTAAACAATCACCTTCTTTATCAGATAATAAATGTGGTGCGTGATCAGTTGCAATTGTGTCGATGATATTTGCTTCTACGGCTTTTAGTAGATTGATTCGACTCTTCTCCTTTTTGATAGATGGATTGCATTTGATTTTTGCGCCTAAACGTTCATAATCTCTATCGTCGAACCACAAATAACCTACACAAGTTTCAGCAGTGATTTGTTTTTCAGCTAAAGGTTTGTTGTTAAACAATGCCATTTCTTTAGCAGTTGTTAAGTGAAGTACATGGAGTTTCGTTCCGTATTTCTTCGCTAAATCAATCACTTTGGACGTTGATTTATAACAAGCATCTGAGTTTCTGATAACTTCGTGGTATGAAATCGGAATTGGTTGATCTCCAAGTTCCGCTTTTACTTTAGCCAAGTTTTCTTGAATCATCGATTCGTCCTCATTGTGAGTTGCAACAAGGATTGGCGACTCTTTGAAAATTCTTTCAAGAATAGCTGGATTATCAACTCTCATATTACCTGTTGATGCACCTACAAATACTTTGATACCACAAACTTTTGTTTTGTCTACATTAATGACTTCTTCTATGTTGTCATTGGTTGCACCCAAATAGAATGAGAAATTAGTAAGACATTTTTTCTCTGCTAAAGAGATTTTATTGTCAATTTCTTTCATTGATGTCGTTTGCGGATTGGTGTTAGGCATATCCATTATTGTTGTAACACCTCCAGCAACTGCTGCCCTTGATTCACTTTCAAAGTCACCTTTTTGCGTTAACCCGGGATCACGAAAATGAACGTGGGTGTCAATAACACCTGGCAACAACCATTTGTCTTCTCCATCAACAATTTCGGCATTTTTTAGAATGTTTTCAGGTACATCATCCTTGAATATTTTAGAAATCTTATCACCTTCAATTAATACAGAACCTTTGAATGAGTTGCCTTCGTTGATGATTTTTACTTTATGAATTAGTATGTTTTTCATGTTTCAAATTTTTTATTTTTAGAAAAATCGTAATTCTCTCGTTTTTATTTTTGTTTTTGTGGGTATTTGCGGAATAAGCTATCCCATTTTAAGCGAATTACGCCAAATAAGGCTTCTCCGAAAATGCCTCCACTCATTTTTGAATTTCCTAGAACTCTGTTTACAAATATAATAGGAACTTCTTTAATTGTGAAACCGCACTTGTATGTGGTGTATTTCATTTCGATTTGGAATGCATATCCTTTGAAGCGAATTTTATCCATTTCGATTGTTTGCAATACTTCTTTACGATAACATTTGAAGCCTGCTGTTGTGTCAGCAATCTTCATGCCTGTTACAATACGAACATATATAGAAGCAAAATAGGACATTAACACTCTACCCATTGGCCAATTGACTACATTTACTCCACTTACATATCTAGATCCAATGGCTAAGTCTGCTCCTTCTTCTGAACAAGCTTTGTGTAATTTCAATAAGTCATTTGGATTGTGGGAAAAATCGGCATCCATTTCGAATATATAGTCATAATTGTTCTCTAAAGCCCATTTAAATCCAGTTATATAGGCTGTTCCTAAACCTTGTTTTCCTGCTCTTTCTATGATAAATAGTCTGTCAGAAAATTCGGTTTGCAGATTTTTCACAATGCTGCCTGTCCCATCTGGAGAACCATCATCAATTACCAATATATGAAATTGCTTGGGTAATGAAAAAACAGCTCTACAAATGTTCTCAATGTTTTCTTTTTCATTATACGTTGGTATAATTACTATGCCGTCGTTAATTTCCACTTTGCTTAAATTTTGTATGTACGTTTATGCAAATTTAAAAAATGGTTTGGAAATTTATTCGTTATCTTTGTGAAAAATTTTCTTGACATTGGAAATTATTGAATTACTTGATCGCTTTAGTCTTAATAATCAGGCTGTTGCGTTAAATGAATGGATGAACAATAAGGAGAAAAAACTTAACATAAAAGGTGTTGAGGGTTCTCTTCGTGCCTTGTTGTTCGCTTTTTTGTACCGAAAAGGTCATCAACGTTTATTTGTTGTTATGAATGATTCTGAAAGTGCTGCTTACTTTTATCATGATATAACACAGATTTTAGGTGAAAATGATGTCTATTTTTATCCGTCATCATATAAATCAGCTGCTAAATATAATCAACAACAAGATGCTGGTAATGAAATTTTACGTACGGAGGTTCTTAACTGTTTGGAACGTAAAGATTCAAAATTTTTGATCGTTTCTTGTCCTGAGGCTTTGTCTGAGTTGGTGATAAAGACAGATGTGCTTAAAGAGAAAACATTCGAAATAAAAGTGGGAGAGTCTGTGGATTCATCTTTCTTGATTCAAATGTTGCTTGAATATGGTTTTTCTCGTGTCGACTTCGTATATGGACCTGGGCAATTTTCAGTTCGTGGTAGTATTATTGATATCTATTCTTACTCCTGTGAATATCCTTATCGTATAGATTTCTTTGGAGATGAAGTTGATTCTATTCGTACGTTTGAGGTTGAATCACAATTATCTAAGGAGAAAAAAGATTCTGTTTTCATTGTTCCGAATATTCATGATAAACAGATGGTCTCGGATTCAATATTGAATTTCTTGCCTACAGAAACATTACTTTCATTCTTTGATTATCAATATTCTATGGAGACTCTGTCAAACGTGTACGAGTCGGTTGAGGATAAATCTTTATTTGTTGATACAGAGGCTTTTGTCAAACAAATGTTTCCTTTTAGATTGATTGATTTCGGCGGACATTGTTGCTTGAAGGAGGCACCTCAAATTCTTTTTCATTCATCTCCTCAACCTGTTTTCAATAAGAATTTTGATTTGATTGCGGATGATTTTAAACGACGGATTGAACAAGATTTCACGGTTTGTTTGTTGAGCGATAATAAGCATCAAATTGATCGATTGGATTCTATTTTTAAGGATAAGGGACTGAATATTTCCTTTGCTCCAGTGCTGAAGACATTGCATGAAGGATTTGTAGATGAAGATACGAAATTATGTTGTTATACAGATCACCAAGTATTTGATCGGTATCATAAATATTCTTTGCGTTCTGATCTCACACGAAATGGTCAGGCGGCTTTAACCCTGAAAGATTTGAATAGTTTCAAACCAGGAGACTATGTGGTACATATTGATCATGGTGTGGCGCGTTTCGGTGGTCTGATTCAGGTGGATGTGAATGGTAAAAAGCAAGAGGTAATAAAACTGCTATATAAGAATGATGATTTACTTTTAGTAAGTATTCATTCGCTTCACAAAATATCCAGATACAAGAGTAAGGAGGGTGATGAACCTACTATCAATAAATTGGGTACGGGGGCATGGCAGACGTTAAAGGAACGAACAAAGAAAAAGGTAAAGGATATTGCTCGTGATTTGATCGCTCTTTATGCTAAAAGAAGGGAAGAAAAGGGGTATGCTTTTTCTCCAGATACTTTTCTGCAATCTGAGTTGGAAGCTTCTTTTATATACGAGGATACACCGGATCAGTTGAAAACGACAAAAGAGGTAAAACAAGATATGGAGAGAGATCTTCCAATGGATCGCCTTGTTTGTGGAGATGTTGGATTTGGTAAGACGGAAATTGCTATTCGAGCTGCATTTAAAGCTGTATGTGATAACAAACAGGTGGCTATATTGGTTCCGACCACGGTTTTGGCTTTGCAACATTTTAAGACATTTAGTGAACGTTTAAAGGATTTCCCTTGTCGCGTGGATTATTTGAATCGTTCTCGTTCTGCAAAGGATGTGAAACGTATTGTTAAAGAGCTTGGCGAGGGAACAATCAATATTTTAATAGGAACCCAAAAAGTGTTGGGGAAGGATGTTAAATTCAAAGATTTAGGTTTGTTGATAATTGATGAGGAACAGAAATTTGGTGTGTCGGTAAAAGAAAAAATAAAGCAGATGAAGGTGAATATTGATACACTGACAATGACTGCGACACCTATACCGAGAACTTTGCAGTTTTCCTTGATGGGGGCGAGAGACTTGTCGGTTATTAATACTCCGCCACCTAATCGTTATCCGATTCAGACCGAGTTGCATACGTTTAGTGAGGATGTGATTCGTGATGCCATTCGATATGAATTAGATCGTAATGGACAGGTGTTCTTTATTAATAATAGAGTCCAAAACCTACAGGATATTGCAGTGCTTATCAAACGATTAGTGCCAGAAGCTCGTGTGGCAATTGGTCATGGTCAGATGCCAGGAGAGGAGTTGGAGAAGATTATTATGGACTTCCTGGATTATGAATATGATGTATTGTTGGCTACGACCATTGTTGAATCGGGTATTGATATATCCAATTGTAATACGATAATCATTAATAATGCACAGAATTTCGGATTGAGTGATTTGCATCAATTGAGAGGCCGTGTAGGAAGAAGTAATCGACGTGCATTTTGTTATTTGATGGCACCACCATTAACGTCTGTCACACCAGAGGCTCGTAGACGGTTGCAAGCAATAGAGAGCTTTTCTGATCTTGGTAGTGGATTTAATATAGCTATGCAAGATTTGGATATTCGAGGTGCGGGTAACTTGTTGGGCGCAGAACAAAGTGGATTTATTGCTGACTTAGGATATGAAACATACCAAAAAGTGTTGAATGAAGCTGTGGCAGAGTTGAAAGTGGATGAGTTCTCCGATTTGTATCAAGATGAACAACCTGATAGAAATAATGAACTGCAATATGTCGCTGATTGTCAGGTTGAAACAGATTTGGAATTGACTTTTCCTTCTGATTATGTTGAAAATGTTTCTGAAAGAATGTCATTGTATCGTGAATTAGATAATGTAAAAGATGAACAGGAGTTGCAGTCTTTTGAAAGCAGAATGGTGGATCGTTTCGGTCCATTACCAGAACAAACATCCAATTTGTTGTTATTAGTTCGATTACGGTGGATAGCATTAAAATTAGGTTTCGAAAAATTAACATTGAAACAAAATCGAATGGCGGGTTATTTTATTCAGGTGGAAAATTCTCCGTATTTTCAATCGGATGCGTTTGGTAAAGTTTTAAATTATTTTCAAACACACATTGAAAGATGCAAATTGAGAGATGTTGGTGGTAAACGCTCAATTTTGTTTAATGATGTTAATGATGTGAGAACTGCGTATGAGATACTCCAAAAAGTTGAATCAACAACACCAAATTAATCGACGAATAGCTCTTTTTTTTCTACAAAAAACAGAGGGTTTTTCTTTTGAATTTCTATTTTATATTATACATTTGCAGTGTTAAACTTTAAAATGATTGTATTATGGCTTACGTAATTGGTGAAAACTGTGTTGCTTGTGGTACTTGCGCAGGAGAATGTCCAGTAGGAGCTATCTCTGAAGGAGACATCTATAAGATAGATCCAGATGCTTGTACTGAGTGTGGAACATGTGCAGACGCTTGTCCTGCAGGTGCTATCTCAAAGTAATAGTTTTGATTAGTAAAAATCAAATTGGGATGTCCTATGGGCATCCCTTTTTTTTAGTATTTCAATACGGACAATATGAAAATAGCTTTTTCTTTAATGATTCACAATTCAACAGATGAACGTGTTGCCTATCAGGAGGCTCATACATTGCGTTGTGTTGGAGATGATATTGAAATTTTTTCTGCATATGAATTAAAGGAAAAGAGTAGGAAAGAAAAAACGGAATGGTTGTTGCAACAGTTGTTGAATTCTAAACCTAATGTGATTGTTTGTGATACACCCTTGTCTGTAGAAGTTGCACATAGAGCGAAAAAAATCATAGGAAAGGATACTCGTGTTGTGTATGATATAACCGAATGGTATCCGTCAAAGAAAAACATAAGGAATTTTCCTTTTTATAAGAAACTTATTCGTGTCCCTTTATTATCATTGGCATCATTATGGGCAGGTTTCCTGACAGATGCTTTTTTGTTTGGAGAGTACTATAAATCTTTTCCTTTCCGTTATTTGTTTTTTTTGAAACCTTCCCTTTTCTTGGCTTATTATGCATCAAAAACATCTGTAAAAAAGATTCCTCCGAAAGATTCTTTGGGGAAAGAGTGTATTTTGTATTATTCTGGTAATCTTACAAGAGAAAAAGGATATTGTAGAGTGGTGTCTTTAGCTAAAAAAGTGGCAGAGAAACGTCCTTCGATACAATTTGTCTTGCGGGTAGTGTCGCCTTCTGTAATTGATAATAAGGATGATCAACAACCTAATTTAAGAGTGGAATATTTGAATTGGATGACTTTCCCTCAGTTTTGCGAGACGGTTGGCGAGAATGATATCTTTTTAGATTTACGAGATGATGATTTTGAAAACACGCATTGTTTGCCTATTAAATTGTTTTATTACATGTCTGCTGGCAGACCAATGATTTATTCTGATTTGAAAGCGATTCATAAAGGTGTACCAGAGTTTGAGACGATGGGATGTTTGTCAAAACCGGATGATGAGAGTAAAATGATATCTTTTATTCTTAATTGTGTGGATAATTCGGATTTTTATAGGCAACATTGCCAAAATAGTTTAAATTTGTCTTTCAATAAATATAATTGGGAAAATATAGAAAATCAATTAGTTAAATTTATTCACGATGGCATTTGACGTTAAAAAGAATATATTGATGACGATTGCTGGGAAAAGCGCAATCTTGTTGTTTAATTTTTTAGCGGTGGTACTGACCACAAATTTGTGGGGAGCAGAAGGAAGAGGTATTGTTGCTATGTTTATGGCCGACTTAAGTCTATTGGCTATTGTAGCAAATATTTTTACTGGAAGTAGTGTTTCGTATTATTTGCAAAAGTCGGGTATTTCTCGTCTGTTTGTGATTGCAACACTGTGGATATTCATTACTTCAAGTATAGGAGCATTGATTTTCCATATTTTAGAGATGGAGAATTTATCTCTTTTCTTTTTAATAACATCTGTATTTCTTGGCTTCATAGCCTTTTTTAATTCTTCTTATGTCGGTGCGCAGAGAATAAAATCGTATAATATATTGACTGTGCTTCAACCTCTTTTGTTGCTTGTTTTTATGCTGTTGTTTTATCATTTTGTGGATTCTAGTTATAGGGCTTATTTTTATGCACAAATGTTGTCACTGTTCATCTTGACAATAGCATGTCTGTATTTGGATAGAGGACGATTTTCATTTCGTGATTTAAGTCGTTTGGTGCCGATAGCTGTTCGATCATTTCGTTTTGGTTTTCAAACAGAGCTGAGCAATTTTTTACAATTTTTCAATTACAGATTAAGTTTCTATTTCTTGTGTCATCTCGTGGGACATGCATCAGTTGGCGTCTTTTCTATTGGCGTCACGTTGGCAGAAGCTATTTGGATTGTCAGTCGTAGTATTTCTATGGTCCAATATTCTAAATTGCTAAAAGACAAGGATAGTGAAGATTCAAGAAAAAGTACTTTACAGGTGGCAAAGTATAGTTTTTTGGTTACATTATTCATTCTTGTTGTTGCTAATGTATTACCGAAAGAAGTGTATACATATATCTTTGGACCTGATTTCTATGATGTTAAGCTTGTGTTGCTGTATCTTTCTCCTGGGGTCTTGTTTATTGCTGTGTCAAATGTGTTTGGACATTATTTTTCAGCCATTGGAAAATTGAGAATTTTAGTGATAAAGTCATTTGTGGGTGTTTTGGTGACACTTTTGTTATCCTTTGCTTTGGTTAATAGATGGCAAATTGTGGGTGCATCCATTGTTAATATGAGTTCCAATATAGTAACCTCTTTGATTCTGTTTGTCGCATTTTGGAGGTATACTACACATACTCCAGTGGATTCGAATGAAGATTCTTGTGAGATGGAAAAATACGAGGAATAAATTTACTAAATATAAAATACTATGTCAAAACAAGTTGTCCCTATTACGTTGTTAACGGGTTATTTGGGTAGCGGAAAAACTACGTTGGTGAATCATATTCTTTCTAATAAGAGAGGTATGAAGATTGCAGTTATTGTGAATGATATTGGAGAGGTGAATATTGATGCTTCTTTGATTCAAAAGGGTGGAGTAGTCACACAAAAAGATGATAGTCTTGTAGCACTTTCTAATGGTTGTATTTGTTGTACATTGAAGATGGATTTAATTCAACAAATCACGGATATTACCAATACAAATAAATTTGATTACATTGTGATAGAAGCAAGCGGTATTTGTGAACCTTATCCAATTGCTAATACAATTGTTTCTATTTCAGATATGGCAAAGAAATATAAATTGCCAGAGATTTGCCGATTGGATTGTGTGGCAACTGTAGTTGATGTGTTGAGGCTTTCAAAAGAATTCTCCAATGGTGATGATTTGATGCATGATCCAGATGAAGAGGATTTGGCTAATTTAGTAATTCAACAAATCGAATTTTGTGATGTTATCATTCTTAATAAGGTGGATGAAATATCTAAAAAAGAGTTGGAGGAGGTAAAAGCTGTTGTAAAAAAGTTACAACCGCATGCTCAAATCTTGGAAACTAATTATGCCAAGGTTGATTTAGATGAGATTATAGATTGTCACAAGTTTGATATGGAACGCATTTCAACGTCTGCTGGTTGGATTGAAGAATTGGAAAAGACGGCAGAACAAAGAGATGCTGATGATGATCATGAACATCATCATCACCACGATGAAGAAGATCACCACCATCATCATGAAGATGACGACGATGATGAACATGAACACCATCACCATCATCACGATGACGATGAAGACGAAGAAGAACACGAACATGGTCATCATCATCACCATCATGATCATGAACATCATCATGGAGAAGGCGAAACAGAGGAATACGGAATTAGCACATTCGTTTATTATAGACGTAAACCGATGAGCTTAAATGCATTTGATTATTTTGTATATAAGGCATGGCCAAAGGGCGTTATTCGTGTGAAGGGTGTGACTTACTTTACAGACAATGAAGATATGTCATATTTGTTTGAACAGGCAGGTACACAAAAGACATTACAAGAGGCAGGTCAATGGATATGTACGGCACCAAAAGATGAGATGGAGATGATGTTGAGACAGAGTCCTGAATTGCTTAAGGATTGGGATGAAAAATATGGTGATAAGATGGTGAAATTAGTCTTTATTGGAAAGAATATGGATAAAAAGGCTATTTGCGAGGCTTTGGATAAGATATAAGTGGATTTCGTTTTTTCCCGTAGGAATAGAATGAGTGGAATGAATTTTTATATATTTGCATGATATCGTTCTTGCTCTTATGTTGTAAAAAGGTTGGAGCAACGACATAAATAAAAGGCGTCATCAACGCTATGCAAGATTGTAAATATTCGGTAATGATGTTAACTAAAGAAGAAGATAAGGCTTATTTCTTAACATTCTGTATAGAACAGTTTAAGAATGTTCGAGGAATTTCTGGCAGAGAAGCTGCGGAGATAATCTTCTCATCGGGTGTTGCCGAATATCTTGTGGAAAATTTTGAAGTTCTGCATACACAAAGTTGTCAATGGCTTATGGAAGAGATTGAAGAACGTTTAAAAAAGCAAGCAGTATGAATGTAATAAAAATATTTCATGGAAGTCTTGAATGCGTGTCATCTCCCGAAATTCGTCAACCTAATCGTACGTTAGACTACGGATGTGGATTTTATACTACAACAAGTTTTACCCAGGCGCAAGATTGGGTTGAACGTCACAGAAAGGACACTCAAAAGCCTAAAAGTGGTTTTGTAAATGTCTATGAAATAGATGTTGACTTTGTAAAAAACAATAATTGCCTTTGGTTTGATGGACCTACTGAGGAATGGGTTGATTTTGTGTATAGTAATCGAAACAATCGTAATTTCAAACACAATTATGATTTCGTTTATGGCCCTGTGGCCAATGACCGTGTATATGCAGCGTTTACTCTCTATGAGTCTGGTCTTATAAATAAGCAAGAGCTTATAAGGGAACTAAAAACATATTCTCTTATAGACCAACTGCTTATGCATACACCAGAATCTCTAAAACATGTTTCATTTGTTGAATCAATAGAGATCCCGTTATGAATTTGAATATCACACAAGAAAATTTGCATCTTCTTTTGCCAGGAAAAGTAACAGCACTTGCCCGTTTTTATGCAGAAGACAATAAATGCTCTATGCTTGAAGCAATTCGGTATATTTATGATTCTCCATTTTATACATTACTCGCCAAGGAAAGTACAAAATATTGGAATCTTGGTGCAGTTGCTCTTTATGAAATGTTCGTAGAAAAGTAAGAAAAATTTCCATTTTCACAACAAAATTTCTTTGGAAAATTTTTTAATTTTGTCGAAAGTTCCCGCCAAAGCAATTTTAGCGGTTGGGTGGACTAACCTATAGAAAGGTGTCATCAACGGATGAAAAGATATTTGCGACGGTGTCGCAAATATTTGAAAAAGGTTCTTTTTAAGAATCGTATTTCGCTCTTGAAATTGTCCAATCAGTGAATGGACAATTTTGAAAATAGATATGTAATTTTGTAATTATATAAACGCCCATGCTCCCATGGCGTAAACCGACGACAAACCGAGAGCAATCAAGCTTGCTTGAATTGCCGAGGTGCGAAGGAGGTAGACCGAAGGTCAAAAAGGTTGGAGCAACGACATAAATAAAAGGCGTCATCAACGCTTTGTTCTTGGTAATTC
>JAKSLB010000060.1 GCA_024401435.1 Paludibacteraceae bacterium
GAAGCGCCCCATGCACGGATTTACTATGGCGGACTTGCGCCCGGAACTTTGCCGTAAGGCTCAAAACTTGATGGCGGTAACTTTCAATAACCATCCGTGGGCGAATTTATCCTTTGAGGAACTTTTGCAGTATGGCGGTTTCTATACGGTGGATCGTAATACCAATGAACGTTGCTTGAATCTGGCTGCTGTTCTAATGTTCGGAACGGATGAAGCTATTTTCAGGGCAGATCCTGCGTTACTTTTCGACTGCTTGTTGCGTCGTGAAGACGAAATCCGTTATGATGATCGAGAGATGATTCGAACCAACTTGATTGACACCTACGAGCAGGTGATGAATTTTATTGCGAAGTATCTGCCGGATCCGTTCTATTTGGAGGGAGATCAGCGCATCAGTTTGCGAGGCAAGATTTTCCGTGAGGCTGTTTCAAACATTATTTCTCACAGAGAGTATATGCATGGTTCGCCTGGTCGAATCATGATTTACAAGGACCGCGTGGAATTCACCAATCCCTGCGTTCAGTATTACATCGATAGGATTACCCCTGCAAACTTGGAACCTTTTGCACGTAACCCGACCATCTGCAATTTTATGGTCCAGATGGGCCGTTTTGAACGTCTTGGCTCTGGTGTGCGTAATACCTGGAAATACTTGCCCATTTACGCGAAGGGAGCGTTGCCAATCTTTGAAGAAACGAAATATGGCTTTAAGTTAACTCTCCCGCTGAACGGTACCCCCCATGATGCCCCCCATGATGCCCCCCATGATGCATGGAGCTTGCTTCCTCTTTTGAAGGTGCTAGAAGGGGAACTTTCAAGACCGGAATTGATGGAAAAAATGGGCTTAAAGGACCGAAAGTATATGCGAAAACGCTTCTTGTACCCTGCAATGCAGAAAGGTTTTATTGAAAGCTCAAAAGTATCGTCTAACGGAACTTGGCAAACAGGTGCTTGCAGGTTTGGATAAGGAGGTATAGCCAAAACGATTAAATAAACACGGCACTCTGTTGACTTGAATTGGAATTTAATTCTATATTCAAGGTAAATAGAGAGTTTTCTCTCGTTCTCTACCTGGAAACTTAGACACTTTTCAAAACACGGAGAATGAGCAAGAACGCTCACGCTTGTCGATGAGGAATCTTGTCGGCATCGTTATGCCTTTTGCATATTTGGCTTGTCCAGATATGCCTTCGCATTGCGACCTTTTGGGGCGTGGGTTGTTGTGTTTATTTGTGTAAGGCAGTCTAAGGCCCCAGGTAGATAGATGCAGTCAACCCCTCCGCCCTTTTTTTATTTGTGTGGAAGTTGACTGTACGAACAGAAAACTCTTGGTGAGTTTTGCTCTTGTTCTGTACCTGAAACTTAGACAACTTCATACACAAGGAATAAGACAAATCTCGGAATGCCCATGATGCTATGGGCGTATTGCACCCTGGGGGTCGTGTACCCAGTGGTCATGACCTCGCTTTCGTGCATACGCGCCAAGGCGTTTTTGGCGTATGCCCATTTTGTTTTCGCAGGTGGGTCAGGCGAGTTTTGTTTTTGAATTGTAGGAATTAGTTGTCGCGTTTTTGGCGGGAAGCAGCAATGCTCCTCGCCATTTTTTGTTTTGCCGCGGCAAGTACCGCTGACAAAATAGAAAGCGCCAGAAGGTCAACCTAATACCGGTCAAGACCATCGCGGAATCAGGCCAGGAACATCGCTCCGAACAAAGGGCTGAACTCAAGTTCAACCTTTTTTTGAGATGGAGCGAAACGCTTGGTATGCCTGCAAGGAATAAAAAGTCTGTATCAGTAAAAAGTGCAGACTCTGCAAAGAAAACATTTAAGTTTATTGATTTGTTTGCCGGTCTTGGTGGGTTCCATCTTGCGTTAAATTCAATTGGTGGTGAGTGTGTCTTTGCCTCTGAATTAAAAGAAGATCTACGTAAAATATATAAGCATAATTTCAATGTTGATATTCAGGGAGATATTACAAAGATTAATCCAGAAACTGATATTCCTCCGCACAATGTCTTATGTGGAGGATTTCCATGCCAACCCTTTAGTCAAGCAGGAAAAAGACAAGGTTTCAGTGATGAAAAAAATCGCGGGACAATGTTTGATTACATCTGCAAAATTATTGAAGTTCACAAACCTGAATATTTGTTTTTAGAAAATGTTTCAAACTTGAAAGGACATGACAAAGGGAACACTTGGAAAGTCATACAAGAAAGACTGGATTCTTTAGAGTATAATATCCATGCAGAAATTTTGTCGCCGCACCAGTTTGGTTATCCTCAACATAGAAAGAGAATCTACATCGTTGGGCGTAGAAAGGATTTAGGAGATTTCAGTAAATTTAAATTTCCTGAACCTCAAAATATTATATGCGATATACATCAAATAATAGATGAATATGATGAAGATGTTTCTTTTTTAAGGGCTGATACAAAAATACAGCTAGAAGTGTGGCAGGAATTTTTGGACAACTTATCTAGTCGCGGTAGTAAAATTCCGGGATTTCCAATATGGGCTATGGAGTTTGGTGCAAATTACAATTTTAAAACATTAGCCCCTGCGTTTCAACGACGTGCAGATTTAGTTGGGAAAAATGGAAAACTTGGTGAAACCATTTTGGGAAATAGCTTAGCAGAATGTTTGGAATGTTTACCGAATTATGCACAGGCATCAAAGGATAAAACCTTCCCTCTGTGGAAGCTCCGATATATTGATCAGAATAGAGAACTTTACGCAAACAACAAAGATTGGCTTGATCCATGGATTGAAAGAGTTCGTTTTTTTGATAACAGCCATTTAAAACTTGAATGGAATTGTGGTAATGTAAACCCGTCCATATCTGATAAGATTGTTCAGTTTAGAGCTTCTGGAATTCGGATTAAAGCTGCCACATTTTCACCTGCATTGAATCTTGTTGGTACGCAAATCCCAATATTTCCTTGGATTTCAATTCCTGGAACTAATGAGACAGGTCGTTATATGACTGTAAAGGAAGCCGCAAAATTACAAGGAATGGAGTCTCTTTCTTTTGGGAAGGATGATTTCAAACTTTCTAAAACAAGAATATACGAAGCTCTCGGGAATGCAGTCAATGTTCAACTTGTAAAAATGATTGCAACGAGGTTAATTGAGCTATGATAAAAGAAAAAGTATCTATTGCTACGAAACCCCTTGTTTATCAAGTTTTTCGTCATATCGCAAATAAAGTTCACAATGCTCTTGCTGAATATGTGGATAATTCTATTTCGAGTTTCAATAAACATATTGATGTTTTGAAACCGTTAAATCCGAATGGTCGCGTGCGTGTCGATATAACCATTACTGATGATTATATTCAAATAAAGGATAATGCTTTTGGTATTGAGGAAGAAAATTATCAAAGAGCTTTTGAATTAGCTCGTGTTCCATTAGATGCTACTGGATTGAATGAGTTTGGCATGGGAATGAAGGTGTCCTCAATATGGTTATCTAATCATTGGGTTGTTGAATCAAAGGCATTTGGTGAAAATCTCAAAAAAACATTTGTTTTTGATCTTGAAGAAGTGTTGGAAACGGAAAAGACCGATGTTGATGTTGAAGAAATCCCCGCAGATGTTGATGAACATTATACAGTAATAACATTGACAAATTTATCCCAATTTAAACCGACAAATCGACAAATATCTGGAATAAAAAAACATTTATGTAGCATTTATTCGCAGTTTATACGCGATGGTATTGTAGATATTTATGTGAATGATGAATTGTTGGTTTATCAAGAACCTAAAATTCTTTATGCACCTCATTACAAGAATGGTGGTGAGTCTATAAAATGGCGAATGGACATAAATTACTCATTTGGAAATGGACAAAGTGTAAAGGGCTTTGTTGCAATTCTTGAGCAAATGAGTAATAATGAAAATAACGGGTTCCTGTTATTTCGACGTGGACGCACAATTGGAACAAGTTCCGATGATAAATATCGTCCTAAATGTTTATGTGGTGATGTGGGATCTCCTCAGTACAAAAGAATATTTGGCGAATTGGAAATAGAAGGCTTTGATGTTAGCTTTACAAAAAATGCTTTTAATGAAGATGATCAATTTCAAGCATTTATTGAGGCATTACGCGATGAAATAAAATCAGATAAGACTATTGATATTTTTGGACAGGCGCAAAATTATCGTAAAGCTGAAGATCCAAAGAAAGTAGAGAAAAAGGCCGTGAGTACAATGGCACAAGAACTCTCAAAATCCGTTATTATAAATACAGCGCCATCAACTCCAACAGAAGCGATACCGCAGCCATCTCAAACTGATTCCGCAATGTCCTTCCCATTGGAAGAAACGCTTATCACGCCGATTTTCAAAAAAATGAAAATTGATGGTGTGGAATACAATATCGAAATTCGGTTTGAAAAAATACCGGGATCAACAAGTTTTTATTCAATCTCTAGCTCTCTTGATAATCGTTATGTCATCCGTTTGCACATGGATAATCCCTATTTTAAACGTTATAACGATTTGTTGAAGGATGAAGAAAGTGCAGGCCCCGTACTTCATTTGGTTCAGGCTGTGTTTGGTGCAGAATTACTGACAAATGTTAGTGGGTATGCTTCAGAGGCAAAAGTATTTAGAGATAAGTTGAATAGTTTGATTGGTAGGTTCTAGAATGAGTGCAGAGTATATCAAAGTAGTGTCTGATGTCAAACAAGAATATTCCACCAAGCCTATTGTGGGTGAAAAAACAATAAGCCTTGTAGATTCTTTTAATGAATTGGACGAGGATGGAAAAGCAATCCTTATTTCAGAAGCGCAGGACATACTAAGCCATTGTATTTTTCCAGGAACAAATGATTGCATTACCAATATCGCTGTTGGGTATGTTCAGAGTGGAAAAACGATGTCGTTTACAACACTTACGGCATTGGCTGCAGATAATGGTTTTAAAATAGTTGTTTATTTAACTGGAACTAAAACAAATTTGCAGGATCAGACTTATGATAGATTGTGTAAAGATATTCGAAGGATAGAAGATAGTAGTGATTATTTTAGAATAGTTGCCGATGGAAAGAGTACTGCAGAGGGTATCAGGGAATATTTGCACGATGATGATTATGTGTTGCTTCTTCCCATACTTAAACACTATAAACATATAGAATCTATTTCTGCCATTTTCAAGAATAGCACAATTCAAGAATTGCTATCTAAAAAAGCTGTATTAGTTATTGATGATGAAGCTGATCAATCTAGTTTCAATACATATGCACGAAAAAATGCAGGAAAAGAAGATTGGGAAGACGATGATTATAGCAAGACGTATGCAAGCATCAATGAATTGAAAAATTCACTCCCCTGCCATTCCTATGTACAATACACTGCAACTCCTCAAGCCGCGTTCTTGGTGGACAATAATGATGTTTTGTCGCCAAAATATCATACAGTGCTAACTGAAGGAAAGGGATATACAGGTGGAAAGTTTTTCTTCAAAAGTGCAGATCGCGAATATGTAATTAAGATTCCTGATGAAGAGGTTTATCGCAAAAAAGATAACCCGTTAAGTGATAAACCAAAGACTTTTTTGAATGCCCTTCTGCAATTCTTTATCAGTGTGGCCATAGTAGTTCGTATACAGCGACGAATGAAGTATTTGTCAATGATGATCCACATTGATGGAACTACAGATTCTAACGAAAAATTTAAAAAATGGACGGATGAGACCATTAGCGAATGGTCAAAAATGCTTCGAGAAGATCGTGAAGATATTGCATGGCCCGCATTTGAAAATAAACTTAGAAATGCATATGAGGAAATTTCAAAGTATGTGGAGAATAAACCTTCCTTTGAGCAGGTTCTTGAGGTCATGCCTAAAGTCTTAAAAAATAAGGAAACACATCTTATACAAGGAAATTCTAATAATAAAATAGATTGGGACTCTGCAAATGCCCATGTACTTGTTGGCGCAGATATGTTGAATCGAGGCTTTACTGTAGAACATTTATCAATGACATATATGCCTAGATGTCCAAAGGGTAAATCTACAGCAGATACTATTGAACAAAGATGTCGTTTCTTTGGCTATAAGAAAAAATATAGTGATATTATTAGAATATACCTTCCACAGAAAAGCATAGATGAGTTTAATGCTTATGTGGATCATGAAGAGGTTTTGCGAACCAATTTAAAGCAATGCAAGACTCTGCAGGAGTTTGCTCAGCAGGCAAAAACAATGGTGATAAGTCCGATACTTAGACCCACAAGAACAAATATTCTTTCTTCAAAATTGATAAAAAATAAAATGACGGGATGGAGACAAATGCGCTCTATCAGTCATATTGAAAAAAATAAGGCATATGTAGAGAAATTTCGTGGGGAAATAAAAAACTGGGAACTTGACCATGATTATCAAAATCCAATGAGAAATCATTTTGTTGCTGAGGTTCCTGTAAATCAGTTTGTTGATTTCTTCAAGCAAATCGCATATTCAGACTTGCCAAATATTACAAGGAAAATTGCATCAATTCAGTATTTGAATTATCTAAAAGACAATGGCAAAATTTCTTATGTAAAAGTTTATGATATTGCTTGTGGAAATGTACGAGAACGTAAACTTTCTGGTGGTATTCCTAATAATTTGCAAGAAGGTCGCGCTGCTAATGGAAGCTATCCTGGCGATAAGGCGATAAAAGTTGAAGGCACAATATGCATTCAATTACATCACATTGCAATTAAGGATCCTACGTCGGTAACAATCGGTAATAAAGATCTTTATAATATCGCTGTTTATTATCCTGAACAACTTAATGAGGGTTATATCTTCCTTGATGAAGAGGAGGATGATTAAGATGGAGTGCGAGAGCCTTTTTCAAAGATTTTTAACTTTAAAAAATTCGGAAAATACAATTTCTGAAGCATATAAAGTTCTCAATATTTCTCAAAAAAATAATCATAAGCTGGGTTATACCGAAGAAGGTTTTCCTGTTATTTTTATTGAATGTTCTGATATTCGCAAAACATCAGACATTCGTCTCCAACTTGTTGAGGTGTTCTTTAACCGAGAATGCTCTTTATATTCTACTAAAGAATTGGTCGAAAGCAAGACATATTGTTTGGTGATTTTGAAAAGCCTTCAAAATAATATGGTTAGCTATTTTTTAGAAGTCTTCAGCCTAGTACTTGAACGATTACCGCCATATCCATCAACAATGGAATTAAGTAAAGAAATTGCGACGCTTGTAAGATTATTTATGAATTTGCCAAGTTTTTCTTTAGAAACATTGCAAGGCTTGTGGGCTGAGATGTTGGTAATTGAACAGTCTTCTAATCCTGATTACCTAATTAATTCTTGGCATGTATCCACTATGGATAAATATGATTTTAATGATGGAAAAGATAAAATTGAAGTTAAGTCCACCTTAAAAAGTGACCGTTTGCATCAGTTTGCTTTAGAACAATTAAATCCAAATGAGAACTCTGAATTGATCATCGCTTCCATACAAATGGTAAAAACAGGAATAGGACATTCCATATTTGAATTGGAGAAAAGTATTATATCAAAATTGAAACAAAATGATTCCGTTGTAAAGTTAAAGGAAATGATTCTAAAAACATTAGGTATCAAAATAGAAGATGCTTCAAACGTGTATTATGATTATTCCTTAGCTGTAGACTCTTTAAAATTCTACGATTATAGGGATATCCCTAGTATAAATGTAAAGGATATTCCCCAAAATGTTTCTGGGGTTCATTTTATTTCCAATCTGTCCAATGTTTCGGAAAAAAATCGTGAATCGATGAATTGTCTTTTACATAAGAGTTTGTGATTATGACTGCATTTCCCAAAAGTCGAGAACTCATTGATATTTTTGTTGCTGATTTAACGAATCAGTTTTCTGATATAAAGAAAACAGAGGTGCTTCGATTTACATTTAATGGCCAAAAATATATGGTCTATTTCAAATGTGTAAGCTATGCGGGGAATCCATATCCACAGAATACGACAAGAGCGCAACTGCCTCAAAGAAAAGAATTTGATTCATTGAATGATAATGAAAGATTTCTTTTTTTAGGATATGATATAAATAATGATCTTTTTGTTTGTTGGGATCCAACAAAAGCAAAATCCAGATTGAACAAGAAAAAATATGTATCATTCTTTTGTCGACAAAACATTCAAGATGCTGTTGAGGAAGGAAATGTATCTGCAGCAAGATTGACTAATGGCGATGTATACGTATTGTTCAAAAGACAAGACACGGCAAGATTTTTTGAAATGATAGAAATTCACTTTCCTGAATTGATTCAAAAAACATCAGATATAGTAACGTCGGAGGAGTCCATAGATAACGATGTTTCAAATTCCGATGTCGAAGGGAGACTTTATGACGTTCAAGATGACACGATGGTTCAGGCGTTAATTGATGAATTGATTAAGGAAGAAAAAGGCCGTTTGACGATAGTGTCGGAATGCTCTAATACATTTGGAAAGTCATACCCGGCAATGTTTTTCAAAGAATGGGATGCTATTGTGAAAAAATACATAAGTGGTAAGTAAAGCTTTAGCAGATATGAACAATGCCTAACAGAAATCAGGAAAGACTTGGCCGATCTTTGACCAGTGAAGAAGTCAAGTAAATTGAGATTTAAATAAATCCCAAGTGGAATGGTGGTAGTCGCAAAATTTGCGACTACCATAATTATTTTTTGCACCCTCTTGCTTTATAGCCAATTTTTGGCTATATTGTTTATATGTACGTT
>JAKSLB010000061.1 GCA_024401435.1 Paludibacteraceae bacterium
CCTCGCATATGGTGCCTCGTATGTATGGACATGTTCCTTGCATGCAACCGACACATGTCGAGTCTATTGTATTGTTGACTATTAAATAAATATTCGTTGGAATTTTCTTAAAAATATTGAAATTCCAACGGAAATTTTTATCACTCGGTGCACTATTCATCAATTGATACCAACACAATTGTTCTTCTATACCATTTATTAAACGCATGTTTGAGCTTACGATGACACACGCTACATGTCGAATCTGTGGTTCTGCTGAATAGGATATAATCTATTATTCTTCTTTTAAATAATTAATATGTGAAACAAAAATGCAATTATACATAAAAATGTTTCACACAAGCCTTGATAATGTGAAACATAATAGTATTATGTATACATAAAAAGTTTCACATTCTGAGGTATTTATGGAAATTGCTAAATTATTAGAAGAAAAAAATTTACTTGAAGCGAGATTAGAAAAATTGATATTTGGTTCGGTTGAAATTAGAGAACAAAACAATAAGAAAAATATTTATGTCCACTACAGGGAAGACGGGATGCATCGTTCAAAATATATCGGTGCTTACTCGATAGATTTATACAATGTCATCTTGGAGAACAACGAAACTGCAAGATTATATAAAAAACGTTTAAGAGAGATAAAAAAGCTTTTAAAAAAAGAAAATTATATTGAACAGGATGTTACTGACGAGGTCGCTTTAAATATAGATTTAGCGCGCGCTTGCATCGTTGATTCTATTTATAAACAGGCAATGTTGGAAGGTGTCGCGACAACGTATTCAGACACCGAGACTTTGATCAACGGCGGAAAGGTTATGAATATGACCGCTACCGATGTTCAAAAAATAATAAATTTAAAGCATGCCTGGGATTTTATTTTGGCAAAAGGTGTTATTGAATACCCGAGCAATTATTCCATTGTGTCTCAAATAAATGCCATTGTTGAAGAGGGATTCTCTTATAATGCCGGGAGAATTAGAAGCGTCCCAGTCACCGTCGGGGGATGTTCGTATGTCCCTTCGATTCCTTTTGAAAGCCAAGTTAAGGAAGATTTGAGAAATATCGTCGAATCAAAAGATGATGTTCTTTCAAAAGCGATTAATGCATTGTTGTATATTAAGAAAAAACAACTATTTACCGATGGAAACAAAAGGACTGCTGTAATTTTTGCGAATCATATATTAATTAAAGAGGCGGGCGGGCTCATTGTTATTCCTGCAGAAGATGTTGGGGAATATAAAAAACTTTTAGTGCATTATTATGAAACCGATGAAACAAACGAAATTGTTAAATTCCTTAAAGAAAGGTGCTATCGCCCGCTAAATTGATGCTAATACATTTGTTCTTCTATACCATTTATTAAACGCATGTTTGGGCTTGCGATGACACTCCCCGCATGTTGAGAATACAGTAGGACTAATTTTGAAAGACAAAAAATAAGGAAATATCGGCATTTTTTGAGAAAAACAACTCAAACCGCTATCTAATGATGGCGGTTTTTTGCAATTGTAAACTTTTATCTACTATCACTACACCTCAAACCGCTTGTGTGGAGATAATGACAGAGGTGGTTCTGAAACAACGATCGTGCACAGACTGATGCTTCTAGCACGCTATCACAAGACTGCAGATGCTATATCGCAATTTGAAAGTGAGTTAAACCACAGTTAATGCCATAAATTTTATTAAAATTACAAAAATTACGGCGTTAAACTTGAAATAACGCCATTTTTTTATTGTTTAGTAAACGGATTGTGTATTTATGAAGTTATATAGAAGAGAAAATTACTTGAATAAAATGCGGGGATTTTTATATGGAATAATCTCGAGGTTTTATTATATTTCAATCTACATTTAAGTTGTTTTCAATATGCAACATTTTAAGCAACATTTAAGTAAGATAATTGAATAAAGATAGATAAAAATCTATAATATCCTTACATATAGGAGTGATTTTGATATGTACAAGCCACCATTTAATATAACAAATGAAATGCTTATGACAACTATTTCTATAACAGAAAAAATAGGTAAGATTGAAGCCTATGAATCTTTAAAGAGAATGCCTGTATTAAGAAGAAATAATAAGATCAAATCTATTCATTCATCACTTGTAATAGAAGCTAATTCGTTATCCTTAGATGAGGTTAGAGATGTAATTGCTGGTAAAACGGTAATCGGACCGCAAAAAGAAATTCAAGAAGTGAAAAACGCTTATGATGCATATGAGATGATAAATAAGTTTGACGGCTATAGTGAAAAAGATTTATTAAAGGCTCATGGTATCATGACCTATTTAATTGAAAATGAATCAGGTAAATATCGTAATCACGCTGAAGGAGTATTCGACGGGAAGAAAATAATATTTATTGCTCCACCACATGAACTGGTTCCAAATCTAATGAGTGACCTATTTTATTGGTTAAAAAACGATAATGATGTACCAATATTAATAAAATCTTGCATATTCCATTATGAATTTGTGTTTATCCATCCTTTTGGAGATGGAAATGGAAGAACAGCTAGACTTTGGCAAAATGTTTTATTGACAAAGTGGAATCCAATATTTGAATACATCCCCATTGAATCAAAGATTCAAAAATATCAAAACGAATATTATGATTCTATAGCTATGTGTCATAAGAATGGCAATTCTAACGCTTTTATTGAATTTATGCTGAAAATGATTGATGAAACATTGGATGAAGTAATTCAAGGTGTAAAAAGAGAATCTAAAAATATATCTGATCAAGTAAACAAATTATTAGAAATAATGGATCTTGATATTCCTATTAGTGCTAATGAAATAATGAAAAGATTGGGAATAAAATCTAAGGAAACATTGAGGGGAAGTTATTTAAATCCAGCGATAGAAAACGGATTAATTAGAATGACAATCCCTGATAAACCTAATAGTAAAAATCAAAAATATATTAAATAAATGGTTTATCGTTAAATTATTGGAAATATTAATACAATAAAGATAGATGTAGCATCAGGTATCACAAGAAAAGAAATCTCTATATTTAATTTTGAGTCGTTTAGAGAAGCCTGGATTAATGCTTGCTTGCATAATGGGTGGTCTGAAATGATCCCTCCATCTTTATTTATTTTTTGACAATAGAATCGAAGTGGTTTCTTATGGAGATATTCCATACAACCTTTCGAAAGAAGATTTTTATAATGGGTCCAGCGTTCCAATTAATAAACCCTTAAAGGAAATATTTGTAAGTCTTGGATTGGCTGAGCAGAGCGGTCATGGCGTTCCAGCCATTGTTTCAAATTATGGTAAAGGAGCATTCTCTTTTGAGAGCTGCACAATTAAAGTAACAATTCCATTTGCTTTTGAACCAGATTTTGTGATTGGTAGAAAAGCAAAAGAAAATCTATTTTACCGAAATAATATGAAATATTATTAGCGACATGTGTATGTTTTTTAAATAATTACATGTTGAGTGCAACAAACCATTCCTATTTTTATGAACAATATCGAAAGTCGCTTGATTTTTCCTTATTAACGTTTGAAAAGTCGCTTGATTTCTCCTATCATATTATCGAAAAGTCGCTTGATTTTTCCTTAGAGGAGACCAATTATGTTCAAAAGAAAAATAGAAGAAGAACTCGTAAAATGGAAAAATTCGTTATCTACCAAGAAGAAAGCGTTTGTTTTAAAAGGTCTTAGGCAAGTTGGAAAAACCACAATCGTAAGAGAGTTTGCAAAGAAGAATTACGGCAATGTTATCTATATTAATTTCAAGACATCTCCGGGTTTAAAAAATGCCTTTGCCGGCGACGTTAATGTCGACTTGATCAAGATGAGGTTGACGGCCATGATGACGAACATTGCATTCGTTCCCGGTAAAACTGTTTTGATTCTTGATGAAATACAAGAATGTTCTGCTGCAAGAGCGTCCATCAAAGATTTTATGGAAGACGGAAGATTCGATGTGATTGCCTCTGGATCATTGCTTGGTATTAAGGGATATAACAAGAAATATGCCGGTGGCGTACCTGTTGGATTTGAACGCACCGTTTATATGAAGGCAATGGATTTTGAAGAATTCTTGTGGGCAAAAGGAATTGATGAAAGCGTGCTTGGCGGCATTGCTAACAATTTTGACTCCTCATCCGAAATCGATGAAACGATCAGGAAACAACTTGAATCGTATTATCGCGAATACATTTGCGTTGGCGGAATGCCTGCGGTTGTGGACGTGTTCATAAAGACAGGTGATATGAATGAAGTGTACAGGACCCAAAAGGATCTAATCGAAGAATATAAAGATGATTTTGCAAAGCATTTGGACGAGAACGAAAACGAGGTTACTGATAAGTCTCTCCTGACTAAAATCAACCAAATTTTCGATTCTATTCCATCTCAATTGGCTAAAGAAAACAAAAAATTCATGATATCTAAAATCAATAAGAAGTCGAGCGTGGAGACGTATTCTGCAGCGATTCAATGGCTTGTTGAATATGGACTAATTCAAAAATGCCAGTGCCTGAATTTGCTTGAAAGACCATTGAGCGGCAATACAAAAGACTCAATCTTCAAAATATACATGTGCGACACCGGTTTGTTCATGGCTATGCTAGGCAAGGATGCATTCTCTTCTATTGTGTCGGGCGATATGGGCATATATAAAGGGGCGGTGTATGAGAATGCTGTTGCGGAAACTTTGGTCAAAAACGGCAGGGATTTGTTCTATTATTCAAAGAGCAGCGGACTCGAATTGGATTTTGTAACTACTTATTGCGGAAAGATTTCTTTGATTGAGGTAAAAGCAACTAATGGCAATGCAAAATCTTTAAAGACGGTGACTAATGACGAATCCAATTACCCAGAAGTGGCTGGAGCATTTAAACTTTGTGATGCAAACATTAGTAAACAAGGGAAAATTGTTATCGCCCCTCGTTTTGCCGCTAGTTTTATCAAAGAGTGAAAAGTTTACAATACAGTCTTTGAGTGATACAGTTAATACAGATAAGGAACTGTATCATGACATTTAACGGAGTTGGCCCAATCTACATCCAGATCCATGATTACTTTGAGAGGCTCATCAAGACAGGGGTTCTCAAAGGCGGTTTTGCCATGCCATCGGTAAGAGACTTTGCGATGGCGAATGGAGTGAATCCAAACACGGTTGTCAGGGCCTATGACATGCTCCTTAAAGAAGGAATGATATCATCCATCCCAAAGAAAGGTTTCTATGTCGCAACAACAAACGACAAAGACACCAATAAGATAAAAGAAGTATTAGGCGGTCTTCTTAAAGAAGGATACACGCTTGAAGATATACAGAAATGCCTAGACGAGATATCGGGGAAGGAGGGCAAATAATGATTAGTGGCTTTGGTTTAACAAAGAAATTCGGCGATTTCACCGCGATTGACAAAGTGTCCTTCAAATTCGATGAAGGAATCATCGGCCTTGTCGGTCAGAATGGCGCGGGTAAATCCACGTTGTTCAGAATGATTTCAGATGTCCTGTCTTTTGATGATGGCATGATCATCATCGATGGTATGCGCCACAATGAAGTGGAGGCTAAAAGAAGCCTATTCTTCTTGCCTGATGACCCATATGTAGACAAGAACGATACGATTGATGACATGCTTCAGTTCTATTCGAACTTCATCGATATCGACACCGCAAAATTCTATTCGTTCATCGAGAAATTCGAATTGGATAGAAAAAGACGCTTAAACAACTTCTCCAAAGGCATGAGAAGACAAGCATTCATCGCCTTAGCCTTGTCAACTAGATGCAAATACTTGTTATTAGATGAAGCGTTCGATGGATTGGACCCAATCATCATCGAATCCCTCAAGAGCGAGTTATTCGCCGCAAAAGAGGAAGGAAAGACGATCGTCATATCAAGCCACAACATCGCTCAGCTCGAGAGGATGGTGGACCGTTTCGTCATCCTTTCTGCCGGTTCATTATCAGAAGGAGAGTCCGATTCTGTTTCATTCGTGAAATTCCAGGCATATTTCACCGAAGATGTCACAAAAGAGATGCTTGAGTCAAAAGGCATCAAGGTCGTCACATTCCAGAAATACGGCTCAATCACCAACTTTGCAGTCATCGAAGAGGACGTCTTAGAAGAGAAACTATCCGCATACAATTCAATCCTCCTAGAGAGAATCCCAATCTCCGGAGAAGAGTTGATTACATTAAGAATGATCTTCTTGAAAGGAGCCAAATAACATGAATACCAAGAAATTCGTTTTATGGCAGCTCAAGAAGTGGTTGCCTTTGATTATCGTCACAACCGTTGCTCTAGCATCGTTCTTTGCAATATTCTGCCTTTCCACCTCGACTTCTCATTCAGAAACAACCTATTATTACGGAAGAACGTCTACCGGTTGGACCAACTCTCCAACCGCCGGAATATTCTACGCCGGATTCGTATTCACATTCATCTTGCCTTGGGCTGCTTTGAATTATCACTTCAAAAAGACATCCGCGGATGCCTTTAGGCAGTTCCCTGCGGATGATAGGAAGATAAGAAACATCAGGTTCTTGCTTGGATTTGCAGTCCTTGTTTTTGGCTTTACTATCGCCTATCTATTCGGAATGATGTTATTTGGCTTAAGATGGCTTTCCACCCAAGAAATATTTCAAATATCAGAAAATACAAACCGTGTCAGAAACAGCTACAACTGGGTGATGTTTATCGTTGAGTATTTCTTCATGCTCATCGCGTACTTCTTGGAATATTCATTCAATGCTTATTTGATTTCCTTATGTGGCACTAAGAACGCCGCACTAGTGATGATGCTCACCGGAAATATCGTTCTTACATTCATCGCATTTGCCCCATTCTTGACCATAACGTCTTCCTCTGAGGTCTTTGGCTTGATGGGCGGAATTGCTAACTATGGCATATTGTTCCATTGGACGGTTGATGCGGCGGCTATAGGTAATTCTTTATCTGGTAACGCAATGCTTAAAGCGGCTTACGCGATGGGTGTATTTGACCTCATCGTCTCAGGAGGCGCCGCATACTTGTTCTTATCTGGACGCGAAGCATCCGGAGAATACTTCGGCGCACCTGGTAGCAGATATAAGTGGGCATCCATTATCATCGATGCGTCTTTGATCGTCTCACTCATTGTGCTTGGATCCACACTTTCAATAATCGGTGGCAGCTGGACATCATCACCATATCTATATCTTTTAGCAATACCAGGATTAGCCCTCCATTACGCAGCGATATCCTTGTTCAACAAATCTGGCAAGTTGACTACAAGAGGCTGGATAGTAATGGCTTCAGGAATCGTTGTGTTTCTCCTTGCTAGCGTGATTGCAATGAATTAATCCAAGGGTGACCGAAAGGTTGCCTTTTTATATGTAAAGAAGCGATAAATACCTAACTATCCTATTGCTCGTATTTTTTGACCACAATTTACATACCTGCATTTCAACAAGAATGGATGATGGTACTCCTGCTTATATTCCTCCCGAGCACTCTGATGTTGCGACGCTTCTTGAAGAACTTTTCACTTATATAAATGACTCGGACGATCATCCGCTTATTAAAGCTGCCATTTTGCATTATCAGCTCGTAACAATACACCCTTTCGAAGACGGAAATGGAAGAACGGCAAGAATTTTGTCTGGCTACTATCTATCACTATCTGGATTTGGGTTTAAGAGTATTGGCTCATTGGAAGAATATACATCTTATGATATTGAAGAATATTACAATTCTTTACAAATGGTATTGCCGGTTTTATTTTATGACGGAAGGAATAATCCACCGCATATTGAAATATGGATCAAGTATTTTTTGCGTGTTTTTTCGCTCTATGCTTCCAAGGCACTATGTATAGCAAAAGAAGAAGTGAATGATGTCGAAGAACAAAGATTGACCCATTTGTCTAAAAAAGCAAAGGCTTTTCTGAATTACTTGAAAGAAAATAAAGTTAAAATTTTTACTCCTATTGATATGTCGAAAGCCTTTGGTGTTTCAAATAGAACAATTATCTATTGGTGTGCAGAACTTGCACAAAATGGTTATATAGAACCCGTTGCTGTCAACAAAAGAATCAGGGAATATAAAGTAATTTGATATTAATACATTTGTTCTTCTATACCATTTATTAAATGCACGTTTAAGCTTACGATGACACTAGAATCTGTCGTTTCACTTGAGTTAAAGGTGTAAAAAATACTAAAGTACCAAAAAAACACCCCATAATAGAGAGTTCACATAGGGATTTATAAAAGGCTAATCACTTGACCGTGACTAGCCTTGTTTTTATAAGCAGAACGTCATGTATGCAGGTATACAAAT
>JAKSLB010000062.1 GCA_024401435.1 Paludibacteraceae bacterium
TTAGTCCAAGAAACACCTGACAAGGGAAAGCCCGCAGAACCGTCATTCAAGGAATTGACTAGTCCTAAATAACCGTTACAGTTTTTTTTTACTGTGCAAAAATACAATTTAAACACTGTCGGAAGCTTCCGACAGTGTTTAAGTTGTTTGCTTTTTTATATGTTTTTATTTTTAATTCGCATTGTTTGTGCATATATTCGGGGGTGTTATAGCCGCATGACAAGTGCGGCCTTTTTGTATTATAAGAGCCCACAGACTCCTTGACAACTTTCTTCATCTGTTCAGTGCGGGCGGCGACGGCATAGACCGCCGTCTTGTAGGCGTCCTTGATGACCACTCTGGCCTGCACGGCGATGCCGCCCAGCCGCCCCGTGAAGTTGACCATGTACTGCTCGTTGGCGGTGCTGGTCTTTCCCAGCTCGTTGACGACGGAACCGATTTCCTGCGCGTGCTCCTTGAGGTACTGCCTCAGTTCCTTGATTTTCTTGGCGTGGGAAATGTACTCATCCGAGCCGATGCCCATGCGGTTCTGCTCGTTGACGATGCAGTTCATTTCCGCCCGTATCTGCCAACCGAAGGCCTCCACCTCCTTGCCGTTGATGTAGATGGTTACCCTGCGGGTGCTGCTCTTTGCCATAACTTGATGTTTTGGCAAAGATGGTGCAATCATCCGTCACGGATAGGGACGGCAGAAGAAAACGGGAACTGGCGTATTGGTTCCCGTTTTGTTACTTCTTTGTTGCGACAACGATAGAAGCGGTTATCGTAGATTCGAGCGGATAGCGTGCCCGTTCGCCCTGCAAGGCATATTAAATCAGTTTCTTATATAGGAAAGGTTTATTTTCCTAATTCCAACTGGTCTTTTACTAATGTATAATATTTCCCTTTTAACTTTGTTAGTTGTGCATGGGTGCCTTGTTCTACAATTGTTCCTTTGTCAAGCACAACAATATTATCTGCCTTTTTTACTGTACTTAATCGATGAGCTATTATCACAACTGTTTTTCCTTCAAAATAATCGTTCAGATTCTCCATAATCTTTCTTTCATTTTTAGCATCCAAAGAATTAGTTGCCTCATCAAAGAACAGATATTCTGGATTTTTATAAATAGCTCTTGCTATTAATATGCGTTGTCTCTGTCCACCACTTATAGGCAAACCTGTTTCTCCTATTTTAGTGTGTATTCCCATTGGCATCTTTTCAAGAAAGTCTTCTAAACAAGCTAACCTGATTGCATCATCTAATGCTATTTGATTTGGCTTTCGCTCTTTCATCGTAATGTTATCAGCAATAGTGCCGCTAAAAATGTACCCGTTTTGCATTACTACACCGCATTTTCTTCTCCATTGTTCGCAATTGGTATTAGTGATATTGTTATTTCCTAAAAACAACTCACCGTTGGTTGGAGGATAAAAACCCAATAATAATTTTAAAAGAGTTGTTTTTCCGCTACCACTTACTCCAACAATTGCCGTGATTTTATTATGAGGGATGAACAAATTAATGTTTTTTAAAATGAAAGGGCTCATTGTTCCCGAATACTTGAAATCTATGTTCTTAAAATTAATGCCTTTTACTAAGGAAATTTGATCCAAATTTTCCTTGTTTTCATTGTTTTCGTCGGGACGCTCCATCAACTCAACTATTCTATCATTGGATAACTTGGCATATTGTACTTGTTTTGAAAAGTCCAACAATTGATTTACAGGACTTGACAGTTGTCCCAATAGAAAATTCGTCGTCATCATTGTTCCAATAGAGATATCATTTCTAATGACGAGAAACGCACATAATCCTGTAACAAATAAATTCAAAAGATTATCTACAAAATTAACCCCTTCTGAAAAAAAAGTTTCTGTATAAAAAGATTTCAATTGGTATTTATTAATCTTTTCTTGGAAATTATTCCAATCATTTATTCTACTTTGTTGCGCGTTATTGATTTTAATATCAGACATCCCAAAAATGGTTTCATATATAGAATTTCTACGTGATGATTCTAACGAAAACAATGAATAATCGATATGCTGCCGTCTTTGGTTAAATAGAAATGTATAAGCAAATGAAATCAAGGTACCAATTAAGAAAATTACAAATATAAGTTTGTTAAAATAGAATAGGATTGAACAAAGGACTATCAAATTTATCATGGATAGTACAATCCCGCCCAACATCTCAACAATAAAATCGTTTACTCGTTCTTGATCTCCAATCCTCTGTATCAAGTCAGAATTAAATCTGGTGTCAAAATATGGGATGGGCAGATCAACAATCTTAATTAAATATTTTGATATACGCTTTATTCCAAAAGAGAATCCTGTTTTCAACAACAATAATTTTGAAACACTATTTGTGACAACAAAACCGACATTGAATAAAAGCTGAGACAACAATAGCACCCATACCAAATGGAAATCTTTTAACATTACGCCTTCATCTATGGTCTTTCGAAAAATCATAGGTAGAATCCAAGAAATGACCATTGTTACAAAAGTAAGAAGGGTGATTGCTGTAAACTGTTTTTTATGTGTTCTAAAAGTTTCTATTGATAAAGATAACAGTTTCCAACTTTTTTTTTCATTTAGGTGAGGATTAACACTAAGAAAATTATCGTCTGGGGCTAAAAGAACACATACCACCTTGTCATTTACAAATATCATGTCAGATATTTCATCAAGACCCAAACAAATTCTTCCTTCATCTGGGTCAATGATATACAGTAGTTTCTTATGTTTATTTGTTTTTTCCAATACCACAAAGTGCCCTTTTTTGTAATAAAAGATTGCAGGTGTAGGAATATCAAATAACTCCTCCTTATTCACATTTATGGCATATGAACTCATACCGATATGCGAACAAATCGTAGAAATATCTTTAATGGAACAACCCAATCTTGATATTTCAAAATAACTTTTCAATGTGCGCAAACTATATTTTCTTCCGTAATAGTGCGCTATCATTTGGACACATGTTGGGCCACAGTCATTGCTTTCCAACTGTCTGTAGACAGGTACTCTTCTCATTATAATCTGTCTTGAATGTTGTTTCCGTCTCGGGATCCAGCACCCTTGGATTTCTCATTGCCGAATTTGAAATAATAGGACACCCAATACGTGCGTCGAAATTGGCGAGAATTTCCTGTAAACGTGTATTCTGGTGTGGATATGCTACCTTGAATATTCCAGTCTAAAATGTTTCGTACTCCAAAGGACAATTTACTTCGTTTGAATTGTTTCGAAATGTCAGCTGATAGAAAATATCCTTCCGAAAAATGCATCGAAATACCGTTTACTGGGGAACAATAGTTGAAGTTTGTTGAAAAACGCCAGGTTCTTTTTCTATCCATTGCGGTGGAAATATTTACACCAGCTTGAAAATTGAAATTATGATCGGTGTTGTACGTCAGACTTTTGTCTAAATTGCGAAAGATAGTGTAAGAATAGCTTATATTCAACGACAAAGTGAGAAAATCCCTAAACAATTCTTTGTTGATATAGCAACTGGTGGAAAAGTTATGGTCGTCTCCGAAATTCAAGGTTGTAATACGTGTGACGCCATCATCTTCAGGGATTTGAAACTCTTCCCAATTGCCAATAGAACAATAATAATTAAACATAAACATATAATCTGAAAATAGCGTGTAGCTTAATTGTAAGTCATAGCCTTTAGTAGGGCGTAAATACGGATCATTGGCTTTATAAAGTGTAGGAGAGTAGTAGTACTTAAACGGATTACGTTGCCCATAACCTGGCAAACAAATCTCGCTAGTGAAATCTAATCCTAATTCATGGTCATCGCTTGGGAGGTAGGATAATGACAAGGAAGGAAAAATATTGGGGTATTTGCCATAATTTTTTTCACCAGTAGATTTCTGAAGTCCCATGAATGTATAATATTCGCCTCGAAGCCCTGCAGACAAGTTCCACTCGTCTGAAATCTCCCAATCCACATTTGCATATAAGGCAGCAGTGAAATCATTATATATGAAATGGTTGCTTTTGGAAGAGTCTTCTATGTAGTAGTTGTTGTTTCCGAGACCATAGTAAAAATCGTCATCCGCAACACTGCCATAACAATCTAATCCTACTGACCATTGCAACTCATCAGAATGGGCATAATCATATTTGCTTTTGAACACATAACCATCAATTTTCGTAGTAGTTTCCGTTCTATAGTATGACAAGGGAATTTGCGAATTCTCTTTTAGATACTGGTAACAATAAGGAATGTTGTCAAAATCTCGAGTATAGTAAAAATCAAAACTCAACAATTGTTTTTCATTAATCTGAATATTATCATTGATATTCATGGAAAGCATTAAACCGGGAATTCGCATAGAGGTGTTGGAAGCTGTATGGTCTATTGAATCTGTTGTTGAAGGGAAGAGGGTCATGTAGGTGGTTGTGGTATTGGAACGAGACCATGAGTAATAAATATCAAGATCAATCTGAAAACCGAGAGTATTTTTTTTGCTGATATGCCAGTCAAGTGAACAATTCAAATTGCTATAAAAATTAGCATATTTATACTGTTGTATCTGATCCCTGCCAACATTTTCCGATATATACTTGTAGCGGCCAAAACTCTCGCTAAACATTGGGTGATAACCTGTAGAGAAACCAATAGAAGTGTTGATTTTCTTTTTTTGAATCATGGAAAAGATGCGAAAAGAAGGACTATTAAGGAAACATTTGTCACTTTGCTTGTCCTCCACGGTGATATTAGTAATAGAGCCATCTTCTATAGATTTTCGAAGGATGATGTTGATGACCCCAGCACGTTCGGTGGCTGGATATTCGCTCCCAGGGCTACTGATCACCTCAATTTTTTCAATGTTTTCTGCAGGGATATTTTTTGGATCAATGTTGCTTTTACGTCCATTTATATAGATTGTTGCTTTCCCTTTGCGTAATATCTCTAGTTCACCTTCTTCTGTGACATTAACTAATGGAACATATTTCAGCACCTCTGTAATGTTGTTTCCTATAGCCAATGGGGATGCATGGATATTGGTGATGACAAAACGGCCAATTTGACGTTCCATGGCGATCTGAGAAGCTGTAATGTTGACGGTCTCCAAAGTTGTGGTTTCTCTTGATAGAATAAAAAAGGTTTGGGATGCAGCTTGGTCAACAGGCATTTGTAGAGCTTTGAATCCGAAAGCTCGAATATATAGCTGAAAATTTTTTGTTTGCTGTGAAATAGTTGTTTCAAAATAACCCGTCGAATCAGTCATTGTTGAGACTATCTCAGAATTGTTGTTGTCCAACACAATCACCAAGCAATACGGTATTTTTTGCTGTAATGAATCTTGAACAATACCGTGCAATGAAATTTGTGCTTTTGCTGCAATCGAGGATAGCATAAACAACAATATCAGCTCTAAATTATGTATGATTTGATTTGAATTACTCATTGCATTGATGATTTTTCACAAAGTAACAATAAAATCTGTTTAATATTATCTCTTTTTTTAGTTCTTCATCTATTCCCAAGACACAGTCACCAGTATCCTTAACTTCAGAATTTTTTTGAATACAACCGCCACCGCATAGTGGAAAAATATTACAAGTTTTACAAGCTTCTTTTGGATGGAATTGTTGTATCATTATTTGAGGGGAAACATCAGTCCAAAGAACCTCGCCCCTGTCTGTCAACACCCCTTTTTTGTTTTGAGGAGTAAAATCTCTTGCACTACATTTGTAAACGTCTCCGTTGTAATTGATTAGCATTTGATTCAACTTGTCGGCATAACAAGGGTATCGTAAATTATCTATGCAGATGAGAGGTGAAGAAACCTCAAATCCGTTTTGTTTAAAAGTGTCCATCATCACAGTAATGTCGAAACTGTCGTCTTTGTCTTGCCATACTTGTTGCAAGTCTATCTTGATAAAATCTCTGTCTTCTATGGGAATATCCATAATTACTTCCAAAATGGAAGGAATGCTTTCAAAACTATCTTTAGTGAAGTTTATTCTCAAAATTACACTTATTTTGTGCAGCACAAGGAGGTGTATGTTTTCTATTATTGCATCGTAAGTTGGTACATTCCCTTGAGAGAAACGAACTTTATTGTGATACTCTCTTCCCCCATCTAAAGTGATTTGAAATGTCACAGATAAATCGTTCTTTGTGAAAAATGACACCATTTCATTGTTTAATAACACCCCATTTGATGTAAACACTATGTTTAATTCTATTTTTTTTCTTTCACATGCATCATTAGTGAATGTTATGATTTGACTTACAATATCAAAATTTATAAGAGGTTCACCACCAAAAAATGATAGCGTTATTGTTTTTAATCGTGGCTTATGCGATATTGTGTTGTTGATGAAGTTTTTGATCTTAACTAATGTTGATGGAGAGATGATGGAATCCTTTATATGATTCTCATAGCAATACCAGCAATGTAGATTACAATCCAACGTAGGGTTAATCATTATCTCAAAAGACTCCTCCTGACTTTTTGCTTCAATTGCCTTGATTAATTGCTGATTGTATTCGTCTATTTCATCTGATATAATGGCTCCGGCTGAAACAAGTTCTTTGTAGAAATCAGTATTTTCTTTAGCCAATGCATCTGGGATTTTGTTTAATAGAGGCTGTAATTTTGAATTAAACAATACAAAATTATCTGAGCCAGCATTATACAATATGCTTGTTCCACCAGTAGTTCCTTGTATGGAATTGTAGATACTATATTTCATAGTGAAAAAAATTAATAAAGGATGGAGACAAGAGTCCCCACCCTATACCAAAACTAATGTTACTTGTTATTGCAGATGCCAGTATTAGTAGCTCCACTGCAGCTTCCTGTTTGGTAGTTTGTACAATTTTTTTCATTCGTGCTAATTTTGCATCCTGCTTGACGATTTTTACATTTTTGATTGACAGAACCGCCTTGTTCGCCACCAAAAACATGTTCTGGATTAACAGACAATGTTACAATCTGATTATCTGCAAGTTGGGTTTGTCTGTTGATAAATTCTTCTATTTCTTTTTTTGTTGAAATTTTCATTATTTCTAAATTTATAAATTAAACATAAAAAAAGCCTTCCCCACAGGGCGTGCCGGCAGTTTGCACGACACTTTCGGGTCTGCCATCCGAAACGGAAAAGTTGTATCTTTGCCGCCGGATTTCTTGTGCCATCGCGTGACAAACATCACGATATATGCGACCTGAGGTGCTTGGTGGCAGGGAACATCGCTATGAAGTCTGTTAAGTATCAATGCGATGTCCCTGCTTGGGCACCTTTCTTTTCCTGCTCCGCTATCGGTCCGTTGCACACCATAACGGAGCTTTACCCAATGAATTTGTTCTTGCCTGACCATTGCAGGCCAGAGGCGTCGGTTTCTATGTGAATTACTTTTTTCATGCTTCTTCTTTTCATTCAGCCGCAAGGATGCGGCGGCTCCTAATTTCTCATTCCTAATTGTTTGAGTACGCTGCTGTTTCGCTGAAGAAGAGTCCCGTGAATGTGAACTGCAAGGTCGTGGTGTCACGATAGATCATCTGCCCGGGGATGTTCAGGAAGATGCGGTTCTCTTTTTCGTCCACGTACTCTAACGAGCGATCCGGCATAAGGAAGAAGTCCTCTGATGTCAAATCGAACGTGTCAGTTGTTGTTGCGGTAACAGCAGTTCCGATCTGCTGAAGTTGAACGGCTGCAATGTTCGCACATTCCCTGCCTGATCCCATACAATTAACGTGGACGGCGTGTCCGTTAATCATCACACACCCTTTGCAATCTTTGCTGTTATGCCCCATATTCATGATAAGCATGAATGAGGGGTTTCCCGTCTTTGCGTCATTAGACAGGGCTATTACTCGATTGGGCGTTTGTCCTTGTGTTGTTTGTCTTTCCTCTTTCTCGCACGCGCCAAGCAACATAGCCGCGATCAGTGTCAATGTCAATGTCAATACTTTTTTCATTACGCTTCGATTTTGATGTTAATTCGTTACTTTTTCGGCGATAAAAGTACAAACTGTTTAAATGCTATCAATCCCCTCACATCACGAATGTGAA
>JAKSLB010000063.1 GCA_024401435.1 Paludibacteraceae bacterium
GGATGTGGGTAGGGAAACTGTTCGCTATATTTTAGGGGTAAATGAAAGAGCCGTGCAACAAGTAGGAATGAGCTGATGACACATCACCCTTTGGAATTTCCAATATGGAATCTTTCCTTAAGTTTATCGTATCTTGATTCATCGACTCATAAAAGCTTAATATGCCTAAAGGAATTTCATCTTCATACAATTTTTGATTTTCATCAAATTTTCTTGATCTTTGAGAAAAACACAAAGTGTCATCAATATTATCTTTCAAACGTACAACCAATGTCTTATAAATGGTATTAAAGGTTCTTGTCGAATCTATAAATTTAATGAACCGATATGGATTCATACTTCTCATCCAAGTATTAACCAAAATTGGCTTTATTGAGTCTTCTTGTATTATGATTACAATTTGCCTATCCTTTAAGGTATAATAAGATCCATCACGACAAGGTCCCATTTGAGTATATTCAGAATATATCTCTTTTATGTTTATTGACGTTGCAGAGTCAAATGGTTCAAATGTGTATTTACAATCTGCAACAAAATAGCCTCTGTTTTTGGATATTTCAGAAGAGTCTGTCGACGTTGGTCCAATATGGGGGCAATCACAAGAAACTATAGTTATCAACACCCCTAAAACTAATAAGAAATCAAATGTTCTCATTTTACGTCTTTTTTATTAATCCTTACTTTTTACAATTCTACCATTAGGATTACTTTTTCTGATACGTCCATAAATTAAATTGGGAGTCAAATCTAAAATCAACGTACCCAATCCACTAGTCTGTGGATTCATATAGTATTTCTTATCTAAAGACCCATCCTTTTTACCTGCAGCTCTTAATCCACTTTGTACGGTTTGTGCACAATTAGAAGAAACAACATTATAATCTTCTTCTAAAACTTTCTTCATAGCTGCTTCTGCTTTTCGATTATTTGCGGGATCTCCAGTGTCAATAACATAAGCCTCCGAATATTCGCGTTTATTATCATGTTCTGGTTCATGAGGATTATTGATATCACACGACAAAAATTGTTCTACAGAATCATATCCTGTTTTAACATCAGTATCTGGTTTTCCTGTACCAACATCATTTTTTCTTCCCGGATCTCCATCACGTCTATTTCTTCCAAATATTCCATGATTTTCCTCCGTACCATTCTTGGAATACAAATACCACTTTTGATCCTCTCCTTGAATAAGTGCTGCCATATGACCTGCATTACCTGCGCCTCTCGGTGCTTTCAAAACTGCAATTGAATCTTCTCCATTAGGATCAATGTATTTAAGAGGATTTCCAAAGCAATAATTATAAGGAGTAGCATTAATATTTTTTTCATATAGAGGATCCACACTCAACCAGATTCCTCCAGTAGGATCCAAATATCTAGCACCATAATAGTACAATCCAGTCTCATTATCTAATTCTTTGGCATTGAACAAGAAATTAGTTGAGAATTTAGAATTACGCTCTTCAACAAACACTTCTCCGTATGGAATGTATTCGATGTGCTGGGCGATGTTTCCATCAGCATCGGTCACATAAGATGTTGATCCAAGATGGTCTGGATGATAGAAGAAAACTAATTTTTCTTCTGCCTCTGAATCCATAGTGGAGTCTTTCTCCACTTTCTCCTTTTCTGGAGCGGAATATGTGAAGCCAAGTTCCTTGTATCTCGCTCCAATATTATCCTTTTGAATGTCAGAGATTTTCTTGCCTCCTGCCATCTCTACACGTCTTGGATCTGCTCCGAAGCCATCTATATTGCCAAGCTTGGATGCTATTCTTTGGTTTGCCGCATAGATATGCTTTGTGTAAGCTCCGCCATTCGACACCACGAAGTATGGGCTGACATAGGCTGTGAATTTTGTCACTGCATCATTTCCACCAACCTTCTTGCCATTGACGTGAACCATCTCTGTCTCACTTGTCAACTTCACAGTACGCTCTCCTGCCGCATCGTAGAAGTAGCATGAGACGCTTCCGTTGTTGTTGACGGCAAGTAAGCGGTTTTCTTCATCCCATAGGAAGGATTTCAACACGTCTTTCTCTTCTGTCTCCTCTCTAGTTTCAGGTTCCTGAGTTTCAGGTTTCAAGGAAGCCACAGACACCGATGTCATGTTTCCGTTGGCATCAAACTCATAGCTTTGAACATGCTGATTGTCAGCTAATTTTGCATCAACATCACTTACCTCTCCGTCCACATTATACTGCTTTGTCTCAACCGAGGCAAGCTGCATAGGATTCTCGTCGCCATAAGTGTAGCTGAACTCATGTCCTGCTGACAATTTACCTGCAAACTGTAGGTTGGTCTGAGTCATCGTCATCTTCTTCGATGTGATGTTGTACAGGTTGTCGTACCCCATCTCAAGATGATAATTAGCTGATTTGTTGCCATCAAACGAGTTGAAGTTGCCTGTCGCTGTTTTCAGTCTGTGTCAGTCGTCGTAAGTGTTGATATGATGATGGATGAGCCGCTCGTGCTTACGCACTCGCGGAAGTGGTGTGGGCAAGGGCGTTCCGCCCTTTGCAATTCCTCGTTTCCTGAACTCAGCTTCTGGGATATTCAGAATTTATAAAGATCGCTTTTGTTGTTTGCAAAGATAATTATCTTTTTGAAATCATCTTTGCTATGTTTCATTTTCTTTTCTCGCTCGCCTTACGGCTCGCTCGAAGGTGGCGGGGCAAGGGCGTTCCGCCCTTTGTAATTCCTCGTATTATCATATAAACCATCTATCATGCTGTAATCTTAACGTTTGCAACAACAACAGATTTATATTCCTTTTCATTTTTCTCGCTCTTACGCACTACTCGCAAGGACAGAAAAGAAAAAAGCAACAGTATAGATTCTGCATAAAATAAAGCAGAAAAAAATCCAAAACTATTTTGTAATATAAACCTTATAAAGCGTATCATTCTCACGGACAAACAGAGCAGAAGGTGGATCCCATGTGAAACATGGGTACGAAGTACACATGCACACATTCACCTTATCCATTGTTTCAACAAGACCAGAATATTTAATACCTCTTATAACAAATAAAAAATCCTTATACATTAAAACGCCATATCCAACCTTATGAATTGAGAGGAAAAAGGGTACTGAAAAGTAAAAGTTAATTTTTTCAGAATCTATATATGATAGCACCAAGTCCCATTGTTTTGGAATCGATTCTTTGTCTCCAAAATAAGAACACATAGAATCTAATGCTATCTCTAACATATCATCATTTACTGAAAATATCGGCACTACAGTATCAAAATCATATATATAATCATCCTCACCTTGCAAAACCTCATCTTGTGCAAGAATAAATTTTGGTTGTATAATGAGCAATATTATTATATAAAACTTAACCATACTACTTATATATTCTAGGTGCAACAATTTCCAATTCTGGTATTTCATACATCGAATTTTCATTGTATTCTCTATAACGTTTTTCTTTAGGAAGATATATCGAAAATAATGTAATGTCAGAAGCAACTCCCCATTTTTTTAGGCGTTTCATAAGTGGAATGTCTCCATCTCCTTCAGCAGTACCTGAAGGGAATGGATTATTATTCGGATGACAATGATAATGTTCAAACAGAACACATTCTCCTGTTTTATTCTTCAATATTTCATAACTGGCACGATCACAAGCAGGTTCATGCGAAGAAGACAAAATATTTTCCCCATCCATAATTAGCAATGACCATTCTTTACCAGTATTGTCTTCTGCATCAAATGAACTAGGTTGAGACAAAAATTCAAAGAGGTCTTTAGCTGAGTCACTATTATTAACATTAATATAAGACAATGTGAATTCACCATCTTTATAACTCTTAAAATCTTCATTAATAGATTCTATTGTTCTATATGGGAACGAAATTTCACTGACTCTATTGCCTTCTGAATCTAATCCATAAAAAATATCAACATCCGTATTTTCATCTATTTTAGAAATAACTCCTTCTTGATCTACCGTCCATTCATCCCTTCCATCTGGATCCACCATCACCACCGGATTTCCTAAGCAATACGCATATGGACTTGTACCTGCATGGAAGACAGGATCCACACTCAACCACATTGCTCCCGTAGGATCCAAATATCTGGCTCCATAGTAGTAAAGACCTGTCTCGTTATCCAACTCTTTAGCATTGAACAAGAAATTAGTAGAGAATTGGGAATTACGCTCTTCCACGAATACCTCGCCGTATGGAATGTATTCAATGTGCTGGGCGATGTTGCCATCCGCATCAGTGACGTAAGATGTTGAGCCAAGATGGTCTGGATGGTAGAAGAAAACAAGATTCTCTTTTTCTTCTGAATCCATTGTAGGCTCGTATTCCTCGTCGTCCTTCTTGCCATTGCCATCACTATAATCGATGTTTAGGGCTTCGAATCTGGCTTTTATAGTTCCAGACTGGTTGTCGCTATACTTCTTGCCTCCTGCCATCTCCACACGGCGTGGATCGGCTCCGAAACCATCCACATTGCCTAATTTCGATGCAATTCTCTGATTTGCGGCATAGATATGCTTTGTGTAGGCTCCGCCATTCGACACTACGAAATATGGGCTGACATAGGCTGTGAACTTGCAAATATTGTCGTTTCCACCGACTTTTTTGCCGTTCACATGAACCATCCCTTTTTCTCGCTCGCCTTACGGCTCGCTCGAAGGGAACGAGGGCAAGGGCGTTCCGCCCTTTGCAATTCCTCATCTCATGAACTCAGCCATCTAGAATATATAGAGTTTTAAAGATCGCTTTTCAAATCATCGATTTGATTAATAGAAAGATAATTCTTTTATGGAATAATCATTGTCCATTCTTCTTTCCACACGTATTTACACGGATATGGAAAAAAATGAAATTTTTGAGATATTCTTTGGAATCTTTGTTAATGATCTTCTAATATATTAATCCATAAAATAGAACACACCCTCATTTTTTACATGCATGACAAGAATAGCATCTAATTTATATACCTCTAAATCATCCCCAAGCCAGGTTTCCCCATCTCTAACTAAATGAAAAGAAATAGTAACATAATCTTCATCCACACTCATTATAACATTAAATTCATGAAATTTTGGCAAAACATTAATCAATTTATGACAAAATGAAATTCCTTTCATTAAAGCATATCTTGTATGTTTTCCAGTTTCAAATATAATCTTGTTATTTGAATATTCATTACCAGTCAAATCATCATAAAAAAATTCAAATTCATTCTGACATATTTGATTACAGAATGAAGGTGATTTTATCATATAATAAACATTAAAACCATCCCATTCCTCTTTAACTCCTTCTGTTAAAGTATATTTCATGGCTTTTGGCAAACAAATAGTATTATAATCATTTTCAAATGACAAATCATATTCTTTTGCCCAAAAAAACATCCGTTTATTATATTTATAATCTACCATAATCATTCATTTAAGTATCTAAAACCTTTTTCAAGAGCTTTTTTTACCTGTGGGTTATCTAACAACTCATTAATTTTTCTCGGAGCCTCCTACTTTAATATTTTTTATTTAGCCGAATTGACGTTAATTATACATCAGAATATCACCACATATTTTTCATTGGCACAATTATTTCTTCGATATTTTCATGATGATCTAAATAATCTCTCAAAAAATCAGACACAACAGATAATGACTTAAAATTTTCTTTCTTAAAATTCTTTGAGATATAAACAATATCCAAGCCTTCTTTTCTAGAATATTTAACTATCATCGGGCGGAAAATGCCATTCGGAGCAACCTTTGTTTTAGCAATATATATATCATGCAACAGCCTTTCTTCTTCAACAAAATCAAGATCAATTATTTTCCCTTTTTTATCAATCATACGTACTGGAAAATAATCAGAAACCACAATACTATCGTTTAATATTGGCATACAATTAATCAAATAATCTTTATCTTCAGAGTGTATTATGGCCTTATCATCAAGAAAATCAATTTTTAATTTTCCTTGCTTCAACAAAGTATATTCAGTAACAACCGAATATCCGTATTTTTTTATCAACACGAATTCTTTTTCTTTTACAACTTCATCTATTTTTGAAAAATCAAAATCTCCTCTATATTCAGAATAAACTTCAATTGAATATCTAAGAAAATTCATATAATCATTTTGATCTACAGGCATTCGATAATATGATTTATAAAAATATTCCTTTACATTATACTCAACATGTGATACAATAGCTTCCGACACCTCATTTCTTGGGGTGCAGAAAATACCACACGAGACAAATAATATGTGAAATACCGCAAAAAAAATCAAATTAACTTTCATGAAATTCGAACTTTAAAAACCAATTCTTTTCTTTCTGTCTTCAAACGATTTATGAAGTTTTGGGAAAAGTCGATTCAAACGATTCATAAAATTTTTCGCATCTGATTCATTAAACTTCAGATTAATAATATGCATTCCATGACTATTGTCAAATGTCATATAGTAACCTTTTTCATCTGATCCACAACCGAAACCATGTCGATTTACTGGTTCATCTGGCATAGACACCTCTGAGCCAAATGCGTTCTTTTGCGGATATGCGAAAAAAGTTCCTTTTCCAAGTTTTTGTGCATATTCAACATGAAATTGATTTTCTTCTCGGAGCAAAGAATTATCTTTAATCTCTAAATCTACATACAGATTAAATTTCGTACTAGGAAAATCCAATGGAATACCATACATATCTGTTTTTCCATAAGCTTCATTAGTTCCAATAACACTTTTAATATGTGAAGAAACAGCATGATCTATTGTTTTTAAGATTTTAGCCTCTTTAGAGCTAACCTTTGCCCTATCGTTGAACAATCCATAATAAAAGTCTTTATCTTCATAAGTTTTTCCTAAATATACTCCAGCCCCTCCTTTATATTGGAAATGCTCACCAATCTTTAATCGATCAGACAAGTCTTTTTCAAAATACACAATTTCGCCATTGTCATTTCTTGCATAATCCCTTCCATCCGGATCCACCAACTTCACCGGATTTCCTGCACAATAATTGTACGGACTCATTCCAGCATACTTCTCGAATAGAGGGTCTACAGATAGCCACATTGCTCCCGTAGGATCAAGATATCTTGCTCCATAATAGTACAGACCAGTCTCGTTGTCCAACTCCTTGGCATTGAAGTAGTAGGGTGACTGCCATCCTGCTGAGGACTCTTCTACGAAGACTTCGCCGTAGGGGATGTAGGATGTACTTCGCGTTAGGGGGCTACGGCTTGGCACGGCTTCGCCGT
>JAKSLB010000064.1 GCA_024401435.1 Paludibacteraceae bacterium
ATTTCTACATGCAGACGAATATTAACAAACTTATAGGAGAGGCGGTAGCAGAACCAAAGTTTCATGGGACGTACCAAAGCCGAGAATTAGAGATTGAATATGTTCAAATGAAAAATGATATCTATTCGGTGTCTATAAATGAACCTTTGGTGTTTGAGATGAGATTTAAGCGAAATATAAGTTCTGTAAAACGAGCCCAAGTAGGTGTCTATATTCATGATTCTTCAGATGCGGGTGTTGTCACGGCTTTTTCAGAGTTGTTTGATTTGAAAGAAGATCAAAAGGAATACGTAATCAAGTTTTCTTTACCTATTCATCAGTTGGCCAAAGGTACGTACTCTATTGATTTTTCTTTGTCGCAGTTTGACTTTACTTCTGTCCCTTATGATTATGACTTTGTTCGTAGGATACTATCATTCGAATTAAAGTATGTAGATATTGAACATACAAAGCCATTTGTCGCATGGCAACCAAGACTTGGTTCTGTCGTTTCTAAAGTGACCAATTTATCAATTGAAAAAGAATGAAACAGATATATGCATTAGGAATTGGTCACAATACTCCTGTGATGATTGATTTGGCTATGTCATGTGGGTATGAAATAGCAGGTCTCTATCACTATGATTCATCAAGAACGGGTAGTGTTGATCATGGATTTAAGATTCTTGGCTCTTTTGAGGATTTGTTTGCACAATCTTTGTTGGGAAAGAGTTTTTTATTGACTATGGGCGATAATAGTATAAGAGAAGAGTTGATTCTAAAGATTCTTGCGAAAGGTGGCTCTGTTCCTTCCTTGATTCATCCAACAGCTGTTATATCGAATTTTGCAACCGTCGATGAATGTGGGGTTTATATTTCTCCATTTACTTATGTTCAAGCGGATTCATATATTGGAAGAGGCACAATTCTCTTGTCTCATGTTAATATCTCTCATACAACTCATATCGGTTCTTGCTGTTTTGTTGCAGGTGGAACTCATGTAGGTGCGTATACAAATGTGGAGGATCAGGTATTCTTAGGTCAAGGAGTTCTATCAATTTCAGGTAAAGTAAAGAAGATAGGACATCATGCGTACATAGGTGCTGGTTCATTGATTACAAAAGATGTTCCTGCGGGCGCAAAAATGGTTGGACGTCCACTTCATACTATTGAATAATATGCCTACAGCGGAGATTCTTGTCAGTATTCAATGTATTACTTTTAACCACAAGGACTACTTGCGCCATGCATTAGATAGTTTTTTACGCCAAAAGGCAGATTTCGCTTTTGAAATCATTGTCCATGACGATGCTTCTACAGATGGGACAACTGATATTGTACGAGAATACGCAGCCTTGTATCCGGATATTATCATTCCAATGTATGAAGAGGAGAACCAGTGGAAAAAGACAGGTATGAAGCCAGTGTTTGCAAAAATGACAAACATCAGCAGAGGAAAATACATAGCATATTGTGAAGGAGATGATTTCTGGCAAGATGATTATAAATTACAGAAACAAGTTGAAGCCTTGGAATCGCATCCAGACGCTTCTATGTGCTATACAGGATTTCAAACTGTAGATAATTCTGGTGTTCCTTATTGTAGTGAAAGGTATGAGCAATGGAATAAAGAAGGTCATTCAGGTGAACTTTTTTTTGATTTATTGGATCATAATATTGTTTTAACTCCTACAACAATTTTTCGTAGAAATGTCTTTGAATCCTCAATTTATAAGGATACGCCACTTAGATTAGATTATTTTGCTTTCCTATCGGCTGCTGCAATAGGCCATCTTATTTATTTGCCAGAACGAACGGCTTGTTATCGATCTACTCCCACTGGAGCGATGGCAACACAACTCCCTTGGGTGCAAGAGAAATACAATGCGATACGATTTTATTTTCTTTGTGAGTATGCGTTGGGGAAAATTAAGAAACCATTTTGCATAGAAGGATTTTTTGCTAAAATGGAAATAGTAAATCTTGCAATACGTAAATCTATTGCTGGAGATAATACCTTGAAAAAAAAATTAAGAACTAACAATGTTTGGCGCAAATACTTTATTCTTGCGTGGTGTCAGATAAAGTTGGAAAACTGGAAATTTAAACATCAAAAATCATGAAACCTCGTGTTCTTGCATTGTATCTTCCACAGTTCCATCCGTTTCCAGAGAATGACGAATGGTGGGGAACTGGTTTTACAGAATGGCGAAGTGTAGCTCGTGCTACTCCATTATTTGAAGGACATTATCAACCACATATACCTGCAGATCTTGGATTCTACGATTTGCGTGTTCCAGAAGTTAGAGAGCAACAGGCGCAGATGGCACGAGAAGCAGGCATTGAAGGTTTCTGCTATTGGCATTATTGGTTTGGGAATGGAAAGCGTCTGATGGAAAGGATCTTTGATGAAGTTCTTGAATCAGGCAAGCCGGACTTCCCGTTCTGTCTTGGTTGGGCGAACCATAGTTGGTATGCCAAAAATTGGAATAGTGCAGATACAAAAGGAAAAGATAGATTATTGATTGAACAGACTTATCCTGGCAGAGAAGATATCATTGCACATTATCAATTAGTGCGAAAGGCATTTTTAGATCATCGATATGTGAAGTATGGAAATAAACCATTCTTCATGATATATGATGCCAAGAATGCACCAGTAGAAATGCTGGAAATATGGAATGAATTAGCACACAAAGATGGCTTTGATGGAGTCTATTTCGTTGGTAACGTATCATACGATACAGATATTAATCCATTTATACAGTCAGGGTATTGTGCTATGATTAAGAATCGTTTGTTAGAATTGTCTTCTGAACGGAATTCTCATTTCTGGAAACGCCAGATGTTTAAGTTAAATAAAAAATACTTAAATCGCCCTTGTGAGAAATTTGAATATGAGGAGATTCTTCCTCTGCTTTTCAATGCACAAGAAGATAGTCAAGAGACGATGATTCCATCATTAATACCTAATTATGATCATTCTCCGAGGAGTGGTCGATTTGGTCCAATTTTCCATAATTCAACGCCGGAACTTTTTGGAATTCTTTGTAAGCAAGTCTTTGAAGCTGTATCTCGCAAAGAAAATCCTTTTGTAATGCTTCGTTCATGGAATGAATGGGGAGAAGGTAACTATGTGGAACCTGACATGAAGTATGGAAGTGGTTTTCTTCTAACGTTGAAGGAAACCATAAATAATTGAGGTAAATAATGGCTGCTCGATTGAGATATGTTGATCAGTTGAAAGGATTGGCTATTATATTTGTTGTATTGGGACATATCATCCAAAATTATGGATTGAATTCCACCACAAATTCAACTTTCTACTATCACTTTATTTTAGCATTCCATATGCCTTTGTTTGGCATTTTGAGTGGTATGTTTTTTTCCACCAATAAATCTATCATAGAAATTCTGTGTCAAAAGTTTTATCGTCTTATTGTGCCTTTAACATTTTGGTGTATGTTAAGGTTTGGATTTATTCCTTTATTATGTGATTCTATCGTTTCATATCAGGGTGGAGACCAAGTCCATTTCTTTTCCATATTTAGAAATGTTTGTTATGGAATCTGGAATTGGGGATTTTGGTTTTTGAGGGCTTTATTTTTCTGTTTTGTTTATACTTCTCTATTTTGTTGGTTATTTAGGCGATACAATATTCTTGGACCGATATTGTCTATCTTTTTGCTGTATTTTTTGTTTTGGTTAGTTCTGCCAAATGTCGACGAATCTCTAAATGGTTTTTTATTTTTATGTCCATTTTTTTGTTTTGGTTGGATTTATAGGCAATATGAAAATAAAATTGACAGGTATAAAATTTCATTATTTATATCATCTGTAATAGTGTTTTTCTTGTTATTGCCTCAATGGAGAGGTTTTTTAGATACCTTTTATTGGATGAATACCTCGTTGTTAGAGACAATAGGATATGCAGATGTAGTCGGCCTAGCTATAGTGGAAAGAACCATTGTTCGTTTTTTGTTGGGAATCAGTGGTAGTTTAGTTTTTATAATGTGTTTCTCTTGGTTAGAGAAGATGGAAAAGAATAATGGATTGGTATTCTATGTATTAGATAATCTTGGAAAATGTTCTATTGGAATATATATATGTCATAGTATATTATTAGATTATCTTCCTCATTATTCTATCCCCAATATTGCACTAATGAGTGAGATTGGTTGTATTCTTTTAACAATCTTATATGTTTCTGTTTCATTCTATTCATATAAATGGACAGAGAACATCCCTGTTTTGTCCAAGCTTATGTGGGGAACTAAATAATTATGGAAACTATTCTAATTTTCAATGGTCTTGGTAACCAAATGTCGCAATATGCGTTTTATATATCAAAGTGCATGTCGCATCAAAAGTGTCAATTACTAGTAGATCAAAGTATTATATCTCAGCATAATGGTTTTGAATTGAATCGAATTTTTAATGTTGACTATAGAGAAACTTGGATAAAACGGTTGATTCATGCCATGTATTATAAGGTCCAATATGGAACAAGATTAGGTCATCTATTAGAAAGATTGGGAGTTAGGATAATTCGAGAATCAAGGAATTATGATTATGATTGTGCAAAATGTAAAAAAGGTCCATATTTGATTAATATTTATAAAGGTGGATGGCATAGTGAAAAATATTTCAAGCAATATCGAGAGTCCATTTTATCTGCTTTTAAGTTTAAGACTAATATGCTTAATCCCGAGACAAGGAGCATTAAGCGTCAAATAGAAAACACAACCATAAGTGTTTCTCTTCATGTGCGTCGAGGTGATTATTTGAAGAAGCCTTGGGGAATCTATGATTTTAGCAATGTCGCTACTGATGCATATTATTTTAAGGCGATTACTTATATAAAAGAACATGTTGGAATATCTGCCACTTTTTTTGTGTTCTCTGATGATATTTCGTGGTGTAGAGCATTGTTTGGAGATGAATCTTTCGTTTATGTCTCTCATAATAAAGGCACTGATTCATGGCAAGATATGTATCTGATGACTCGGTGCAAATGGCATATCAATGCCAATAGTACATTTAGTTGGTGGGGAGCGTGGTTGTCAGATTACCCAGAGAATACTATTGTTCCTCAAAAGTTTCTTAATACGTTAGATACTCCAGATGTATATCCAGATTCATGGATTAAAATTTAGATTATGGCGAAAACCGTTTTTTTGTCGTTTGCAAATTCTACATATGCTGGTGCCTTAAAAAGAATTAAGAGGGAGGCTATAGAATCAGGCTTCTTTAATCAAGTAATTGCTTGTACTGAAAACGATTTATCTCCTGAATATTGGGAACAGTTCGGATCTTGGATAATTCAACATCAACGAGGCTATGGTTATTGGATTTGGAAATCCTTTTTAATTGAAAGAACATTGTCTCATTTAGCTTATGGAGACTTCTTGGTATATCTGGATTCTGGTTGCGAGGTAAACAAAAACGCAAATAGGAGAATGCAAGAATATCTATTATTGGCCCAAACTTCTAAACTTGGATTGGTTTGTTTTTCTACAATGAGCAGGGAATCTAATTATGACAAAGGGGATGTTTTGGATTTTTTAGGAATGAGAGATGACCAGATTTCGTTATGCTCTGCTCAAATAATGGGTGGTATAATGATAATATGTAAGAATAATAAAAATGAAGCATTGGTGAAAGAATGGAAGAAGATCATTCATGACAATCTTCATTTAGTGGATGATACTCCTTCTTTGTCTCCAAATTTACCCTCTTTCATTGAAAATCGACATGATCAAAGTATTTTCTCTTTGCTTGTAAAAAAATATGGAGGAGCTACTGTTCTTATCGGTTCAAAAGAGGTTGAAGTTTGGCCAATGACAAATAGAAATTGGCGAAAATTAAAGCAAACGCCGTTTCATGCTGTTCGTCAACGATCTGAAATGCCACGAGTAAATAAGAAGGGGTTATCTTTGACGTTTCAAAATCTTCAATGGGATATTGAAAATTATATAATTGATTCGTACGTTTTTATAAGGATTAAGTTCGGTGCAATAAAGCGATCAATTCTTGGTAAAATTATATGAAATTTGATTACTCTTTTGTTAATCCATATATTTTAGAAGAGACCATTAGAGAATCATCGTCGAGCAAAATGATTGGATGTGCATTAGGCACTCATCGTTATCCTAATGCAACTATTGTCCCGAGTAGCCGATTCATTGATTGTGGAGTTCTGGATTGTTGTGGTAATAGCATATATAATGGTGGATTACATGAACTATGTCGTACTAGGTCTGTTACTTCAGAGGAAGAGGTTATACATAGTTCAGACACTGTTATTTACATTGGTATATTACATAATGTGTGGGGGCATTGTTTAACGGATGCATTAAAAAAACTATGGTATTTACATACGGATGAATGTCAATCGTTGATGATTCATGGTGCAAAAGTTGTTTACCTTTTGCCTGATAATGACGACTTGAGACCGTATGCCGTTCATCTTTATAATATAGTTGGAATCGATATTGATTCTTTAATTCCAATATCTAGGCCAACGCAGTTTAAGGAAGTAATCATTCCTGATAATAGTATTGTTTGTTCAAAATCAGATTCTAATCAATGGAAATTTTTATATTCAGCAGAATACGAAAGTATCATTTCATCCATGATAAGAACCTTAGAGAAGAATGAAAATAGAGATTTTCAAACATTTGAAAAAGTATATTTTACAAGGACTAATATCAATACAAAGGGACGTGAATATGGAGAAAAAACGTTGGAACGGGTTTTTCGACGTTTGGGTTTTGAGATAGTAGCTCCCGAAAAATATTCACTGGAGGAACAATTTTTAATTCTTTCTCATTGCAATGAATTGGCAGTTACAGAGGGCTCAATATCCCATTCTGCTATTTTTTGTCGGCCAAAAACTAAGTTAATCTTATTAAGAAAATCATTTTATGTAAATGGATATCAGTCAATCATTAATGAAATGCGAGATTTAGATGTAACTTATATAGATGCTCATTGTTCTCGTCCAGATTTGCAATATGGTGCGATGTATGGTCCATTTTACATGTGTATTACTCCAGAATTAGAACGGTTTGTTGGGCATAAAATCTTCCAT
>JAKSLB010000065.1 GCA_024401435.1 Paludibacteraceae bacterium
AATCATAGAATTAGATATGAATGTACGACGATCTAGTTTGTAAAATGATCATTGAGGACAGTCTCATCGTCCACCCTGTGTCCAAGGCTATCGAAAGGAGGTCGGTGGAAATATTGCATTTATTTGCCATTTGACAAATTATGGTATAGAGGGTCAAGGGGACAGGTCTGACCCACTTGACAAAACTATGACAGAAGAAGCGATTCTCGACTGGGTCAGGTACCTGTCTCTTTGACCCTAAAGAGGTAGATGAACTATGGGATGCGATTCCTGATCGCAAATAGTTATGGTAGAATATGGACTTTATTCAATTAATATAAAATGAAAAGATTTTTATTATTGTTAATTATGTCTCATGCTTTTACGGTTTTATTCGGCCAAGCAGAACACAAATATTTAATATTTACATTTGATCATAGATATAAGATAGAAAAGCAGCGCGGTTTTTTTGGCTCTGCTGATCACATTTGGATTGTTCCATTTGATTCTTGTAAAACGGGGATATGTGAAGAAAAGATGAATCCTTTATTTGTAACAGAAGAGCTTTTAGATGATTTGGATGATCCTATGTACTCTGATAGTGGAGTTGGAAATTTCTTTGTTGATAAATACGTCAAACAAGACACTGTTGCATGGCTCCTTTATAAAAATAGGAAGAAAATTCAAGAAAGAACGATTGAATATGCCCATATCAAATCAAAAGATGTTTTGACAATATACTTTGTTCCCATTATAGCGAAATGCCAAACACATCAGTTCGGCTATTATAAAAACACGATTATAACAATTGATGGGACTCCTTCTATTTGGTCAGATTTCTGGAAAGAAGAGAAGGACTTCGTAAATTCGCTGCTTTGTCATGATTTCTCAGATTTTGATTATATAGTCTCTTTGGCAAAAAGGGAACTAATGTCCCAATGAAACAGATTTAAATTATGTACCTGAGTGGGCAATCAGGGTGACGTGAACGCATAAATTATAATTAATAGAAATGGAAGAAATGGAAGATATAATAAAAGAACATTTTGGAGATCTTAAACTCATCGATTTGATGTATTCTAATGAAGAACGCGATGAAGCAAGGTTAGTTCTTATGACCTCAGGATATATCGATGGCAGTAAGGAAATACAAACTGCACTCGTGGATAAAATGGAAGGCTATCTTTCGCATATTCAGTCAGAAGAGTTCAAGAAAGATTATCCACAAAAGAACGTCATAATCGAAGTCATTTTTAATGAGATGCCTTCCAATGTTACTTTTGCGAATCTATACGGCTGTTACGGATGGTGTGAAAGCTGGGGTGCTAAGCTGTGCGTGTCTCTTGAGAAACAGCCTCTTACAATTACAAGAGATGAGAATGGAGATTATCATATCCATCTTGATTAACCTATGAACTTCTATCGGGAGGGTCAGGGCTATCAGGGACAGTCCCCAATGATCCTCGATTGTCAATTGCTATGAGCCAGAAAGATTCAGGATACAGAATCAAAGAGACCAGGGTCAAAGGGACAGGTTCCCTCTGATCCTCAATAAAGAAACGAGAACGATAAATGACATCAAAAATTTTAGATTTTAATAAGCGAGGAACTATCTTCGCATTACTATTAATGCTGCTAATAATTAATTGCAGTAGCATACAAGGACAAACGACAAGCATCGATGAAAATTGCAATTGCCCTGTTGATTCTTTATTGGATTTATATAGATCTGAATATTCGAAATCAATGATTGAGGCATGTCCAGATGAAGCAGATTTGTATGAACTAAATGTGATTAAACAAGAAAAACTTTTCTTCACGCTGCTTTTCTATGAATGGGAAGGCCAAACTCGCCTGTCTCTTTTTGCTGAAACAGTTTTCCCAGTTCCATTTCTTCATTGTGTAGAAAGCTATGCCCTTCATCGTGGTGATGAGCTTTTCATTTGTCAACTCAACAAAGGCGTTTATGAAAAAGCAAAAGATTCATTATTGAAAGGATTATCGCTTAGTCCTGCCAATGAGAGAACGTTAATGGCCTGGGACGGAGAACCCTTTATGCTTGATTTCCTTTATGTTGATCAATCTTGGATATTAAAAGACCGAGGAAGTGACAAAGTAGGAAATTGGTTTCAAGCTTCTCAGAAACAAAAGAAGTGTGAGAACAAACGGATCAAGGGACAGGTTCCTGACCCACTTTGACAAAACTACGACAAAGGTAACGATTCTCAACCGGGTCAGAACTGACCCTGTGACCCGTCAAAAAAGTAACAAAACTATTGAATATTTGAAAGAGCATGGGTTTGAATACCAAAAGGAATAATATAATGAAAAAAGATACTAAATATAAAGTAATTGAAGATATTATTGATATTATTAAAAGATCGTCATTAACAGAACATACAGAATTGTACGAAGTAATGCCTGTCTTAAGTAATACGGATCTGTTGAAATTAGTTGACGAGGTAGGAATTGACGATTATCAATCATTATTAGTTTCTATGGCAATTGTGTATGTGAACATTGGAATGTTATATGCAAGACATAATTTGAATGAACACGAACTTGAAAACTTTCGGATTTGGTTTCAGGTAGATCATGATAAAGAAACATATGATGATTGCGGATTCTTTATGGTAAATGTTTGTTTTACCAGAGATTTTAAGCGATGCTTTTCTACTTGCCAATTGCAAAAAATACAATTGAAGGATTATAAATTATATCCTATGCTTAGTCGTGTAAACGGATTTGATAGTTTTTCTTGTTTCGAGCAGCAGTTTATTTCTGCAGACAACGAACCAATAACTTATTATCATTTTATTGGACAATAGGGAAATTTGAAGAAACAAGAAACCGAATATCTAAATCCTTGATTGTTTACTAAACGAATTTTCACATAGGGGTCAATGGGACAGGTCCCTGACCCACTTGACAAAACTATGACAGAAGAAGCGATTCTCGACTGGGACTGGGTACCAGACCCCTTGACCCTAGACCCTATGTCCCTCTGACCCTTATTAGAGTACTGTCCCTCTGACCCTCCTATTTGACCCTATGTAAGCTCTTACTTATATTTATTTATAGAAGAGCGGATGGTAAAAATGGATATTATACCGAAGATGAAGAAGGGGAAGAAAATTACAAGGCCTAATTCTGCACCTGGATCGTAGAGAAATTCATACATGCAGACATAGATAATTGCCAATGATGGAATATAGACGGATGGTGTCATGATAGAGAACGCCCAAGAACGCTTTTGCCTACGGTATCGCCATGTCAAAATTGTCCAAACAACCAGAGAGAACCAAATACAATTCATCGGGAAGTTCTTTTTCCTATCCTCGTAATCCTGATGTTTTTTTTCACTGACCAAATACTCTTGATATTCCTTTTCCTTCATCACTCCATGATATGCCGAGATGTAAAACTCATCATTAATCAACAGACATTGACCTTCGACTCGTTCAAAACTAATAAGGGTATCCAGCTTTGCGATAGAAAAACGCGTAATCAGATTCTTGCCATTCAGCAGAATGGAGTCAGGTAACATCTCAAAGGGCTGGCGAAAGAAATCTACCCATCTGAGTCGATGAAAAGAATCGTAAATATAAAGACAACTATCATCCGCCCAATAGTGATGGGTATATGCGCCATTTTCCACACACGCCACCATATGCCATCGACGGGTGTTGATATAGTGAGGTTCCTTGCAATATTCGACATACACACTATCCTTATCCCACACCATCCTGCCCAGCTGCTTACGAGTTGCAGGATCTGCGTTTTCATATCGGGTACTTATATTTGTTCTTTCCTGGGCAATGGAACTTGGCGTGCCATACAACAATATGACAAACCAGAAAATAGCAAAGGGTGTTGAAGATAAAGTTTTCATAATCTTTCCTGAACTATTTAGTAGAATCACGTCATCTGTCCCCGATGATTTCCGGAGCGTACTAAGTTTGTTGTCCAGACCATGATCTTAACTGCAGCAAAGCTATAAATAATATATGGATATTCCAAATAAAAATCGCTAAATCTGCAACTTCTCCCACTTTTCCCGGCTTTTTTTGTGCGGTATAACAAAAAATGCACTATATTTGCCACGCGTAATTGTCCCACTTTGTTGACTAAACTGAGACAAAGGTAACGATCCTTGATGGTCAGGACTGACCCTCTGACCCGCTTTTTAATACCGAAACAGGGTCAGGGTCAAGGGGACAGGACATCGGGTCAGGGTCAGGGGGACAGGTCTCTGACCCACTTGATAAAACTATGACAGAAGAAGCGGTTCTCGACTGGGTCAGGTACCTGTCCCCTTGACCCTTTACAACAGTAGCCAATATAAAATACACCCGAAAAGAAAATGAGTAATATTAAGGCTTTCTTTTGCATTGTGCATTTATTCTTGATGAGTTTTTCTGCTTTCTCAGAATCATATAGTATTTTGTATAGACAAGCAGAAACGAAAAATGAAACAATATACAAATTGCTTGAAAAGAATTTGCAGTTCTCAAAAGACCAATATTGCTGGGATATTATGGAGGTCAGAGTCACAGAAGACTCCCAAAATGACACAATTATAACTGTAGAGTATTCAAAAAGGGGCGATTTCTATAGTCCGTTGCCTTCAAGCCGTAATAAGGCTAGATTATTTACAGTACTTGCAAATGACACAATATACATATCTGGTAACTTAGCACATTCTTTCTTTAAAGAGATTCTAGATAAGAATCAGTTGTCAGTAGATATTGAAAGCGAGAATGTGAGGATAGAGTTACTGCCGACAAAACGATTTATATATAGAAGTGGAAATCTCTATTCAGGTGAAAAAATCGTAGATAGAAATCCTGCGTATCATTTATTGGTAGTTCCATATCTTGAGAATAAACATACTCTTGAACTCAATCATGTAGATTTAATTGTTATTGACTCATTTAGGGATTTGTCGGTGAACAAAATATTTTTTGAACAGCTGAAAGATTCTGACTATTCGTGTCTGTTTGACAATGAAAACAACTATGATTATAAAGATGCTCCATTCGTGATTTCTGATTATACGGGAAACAATCCAATTGTCACATTCTTCAGAACTTCAACTGAGAGTATTGGTGTATTACTTCTTCTTAAGAATATATGGCATTTCTATATTCTCTCTCTTTCAGGAAACAAAGTTCAGGAAGAAATGACGATGAAAGGATACTTTTGAAACTATTAATGTAACCGCAAATGGATTATTAGAATACATTTGCTCTAACAGAAAAATATAAAATAAGATTAATCTCGTTTCCAATGAAAACATTAGCGACTATATATATAGCTTTCTTCTCAGGCTGCTACCTCTTTTCCCAGGTTCCTCTCAGGGGTCAAGGGGACAGGTCCCTGACCCACTTGACAAAACTATGACAAAAGAAGCGATTCTCGACTGGGTCAGGTACCTGTCCCTAAGACCCTATATAAATATAGAATATGAAAGTTAATATTAATTGGAAATTAATTTTTACCGTTGTAAAACTAAGTATTCCGGTAAACTGTTTGATGCTGATATTATTATTGTATATTAGGCTCAACATGCTATCTATATATAATGATAGAATTGAAAGTCCAGGATCAGAAAGTTATGTCCTAAATTATGATGAAATGGTTTTTATCAAAGATTGTTGGCTAGAATTATTCTATTATTGTGTTTTTTATATTGTTCTGTGTATTGTATTATCTATATTATTTATTAAAAGTAAAAAAGATAAATAGGGTCAAGGTACAGTCTGACTCACTTTGACTCGGGTCCGGGTCAGGGGGACAGGTCCCTGACCCACTTGATAAAACTATGACAGAAGAAGCGGTTCTCGACTGGGTCAGGTCCTGTCCCCTTGACCCTCCTTGACCCTCTTGTGCTAATGTGTTGAGCTATAAATTACAAGATTGGCTAAAAAATGAATAAATATTATTTCAAAT
>JAKSLB010000066.1 GCA_024401435.1 Paludibacteraceae bacterium
CGGCCACCTTCTTGGTAGCGCCAGTTTGGGAATAGTAAACCACTAATGTCTTAGGGCTAGAAGCCTCTTCCGCGCTCTTTTGAACGGGTGTTGTGCATGCCGCCAAACCAAGGGAGGCAAGTGCGATTGTGAATATCCTTTTCATTGAATTGTTGGTATTTGATTGTTTGATGCAAATATACGATTTTATCATGTGAAATTTGGCCGTGATAGGATTTTATTCTAATTCCACTTTGTAAATCTAATACTAATTTTATGGATATGTTATTGATGATTATCGAACTCATGGTGGTGCTATTGGCGCTTTATGTGGGTTCTCGATACGGATCTTTGGCTTTGTGAGCCATCTCCGGTATTGGCTTGGCTATTTTGGTTTTGGGATTTCATTTGAAACCTGGTAATCCTCCCACTGATGTGATTCGACCGTTCGGGAACAACGGTGATTGGTAAGTATTTGTTGAATCACTCCTTCATGATTCCAGGATTGATTTGCGTGACGGTTTCTACGATTGTAGGGTACTGTTTGACTTCGATATTATATTGATCGACGATTCATATCGTATACAATCCGCCTCGTTTAACATTGGTTGGACGGGGCGGATTGTTGTTGTTTAGATGGGGTTGTGAGAAGTTCGTAAGTAAAATCTAAGGAGCGGAATATTCGTTTGTGATTCTGCTTTCTATTTATTAAGTTTGCAAAAATGTATTCTTTATGTTGACTAAAAATGAGGCCATATTAACTTTGAGAAGTAACCAAGATATTCTCCGACGAGATTTCGGTGTGGATAAGTTGGTGCTTTTTGGATCGTTTGCAAGAGATCAACAAACTTCAGAAAGCGATATGGATCTCTTTGTTGATATGCCAGCTAAGATGTTTTTGGTATTGGCATTAAAACAATACATCGAGAACTTAGTAGGAACGAAGGTTGATGTTATTCGTAATCACAAAGGTATAAACGCATTATTGTTAAAAGAAATACAACGGGATGGAATCAATGTCTTCGAGTGTGCGTGAGGTGGTGGTTGGTATGCTGAGTCAAATAGATGCCGCCATTAATGAAATTCAGGTTTGGAACAAAGATGTTCGAAATGTGGATGATTACCTCTCATCTCTGGATGGAAGCAGAAATCTGGCTGCCACAAGCATGATGTTGGAATCTATAGGTGAGGCGGTGAAGAAAATAGATAAACTGACGAATGGAGAACTGTTTTTGTTGAAGCATGAAATTCCATGGAAGCAAATAAAGGGAATGCGAGACCATATTGCCCATGGTTATTTTGATATAGATGTGGAGATGATTTGGCAAGTGGTTAATGAAGAGTTGTTGCCTTTGCAAGCTGCTATAAAAGAGTTGATAACCTGTTTGAATCAATGTGAGTGATGCCTGAAAGAAATATCTGAGTTGACTTGAAGTTTGTTTGCGAAAAATATCTATCTAAAAATTTGTTAATTCCACAAACATTCTATACTTTCGCTTTCGTCTCTGGGGAGAAATCCAGAGGCCGAGAAGGCATTTTTTGCATGAAGTCCTAACCTTATAAAATTCGCCAAATTTTACTACAAGGACGAGTGTAGAAGAATGCCCAGTCTGTTTTTGTATATGCAATTAGGTGCCAAACCTAACCATATTCAAGATGGACGTGGGGTGTTCTATTCTATGTTCATTTGTAGTGGGGTGTTTGGCGATACCTTTAAGGTTATGGACGTAAGGCGGAACAAGTCTCACGTCCTTTTCGTTTTTTATGGTATGTTCCTGTTGGGAGGCTTGGGGAGATTAAAACTGTTTTTTTTTTATGGAAGAATTGTTAGAATTAGCTGGTTGCTTGGGACTCGGAGCGTTGTTTGGAGGATCCGAAAGTGATGAGGAAAAAGAAAGAAATAAAAAACGAAATGAGTTGCAAAAAAGATTTGTGAAATTTTTCTTGAGAGAGGGTGAAGGTTGTTTATCATCTGATAAAAACGCAATGAAGGTTCCTGAATTTAATGAAAGGTTATTGGAAAGGATCAAACAAGTGACATGTGAAATAGCCTTAGATAAATTAAATATTGATGCTTCCGAGGTGGAAGAGATTGAGCCTGTAAAGCTTATTGGCCATTTGTATCATAATTTAAGTGTTGATGATAAGGGTTACTGTAGAGATGATCAAGAGGGTGATTATATTCGTCGTTATGTGAGTAATCATCAAGTGACATGGTTGATGTTTGGCGCTGATCAATTTTATGTGTATCAGCAATCTTTCAATTTGACAAGCGATTTTGTGTCAGAGAGAACCGAGGAGTATTTTTATAAAGATGTAACGAGTTTCTCGACTAATACAAATAGTGAAAATATAGTAGAGTTTAGTATTGTGGTGCCAGGTGATAAGTTCGATTGTGCAATTGATACAGATAATGAAGCGACAGAAATGTCAATAAAGGGAATGAAGTCTTTGTTAAGAGAGAAAAAGAGTGTGTGAAAATCAAGAAATAGAAGCCATGAGATATGCGAGGGATCATGAATTGGTTCGACCTCGTATTTCATGGATTCGATTTTCCTTTGTGTTGTTACTTCATGAAATCTTTATTGGTGTCGTTGTGTTTTGGAAAGGAAACATATTTACTTTTTTCCTGCTTCATTTTTTGTCGTTTGTTTTTTTCGGAAAATATCTTCTTAAATTTTTAGTGCGGTGTTATCAAAGATATGCTTCTGAAAAAACAAGAAGGAGGTGTATATGTAAACCTTCATGTTCAGAATATGCGTTGTTAGTTTTGGATAAGTATTTTTTGTTCGTCGCCATTTACAAAATCTATTATAGATTGGTATATACATGCAAAGGAAAATATAAAGTCGATCAACCGTAAGTGATATGGATGTAACTGTAATAAATTGTCCGAATTGTGGCGCACCAGTTTCTTCTCATGCGGAGAAGTGTGAATATTGTGCGGCAGAAGTATTGATAAAATCATTTAAGAAAGTTAGAAAAACACCATCAAGTGAGATTAATAAGTATATAAATAACTATTTGAGTTCGGTTCCAAATAATCCCAACAACTGTGATTTGAATGTGTCTATTGGATTGTGTTGGTTGCGAATTCAAAAATATGATAATGCAATCACTAGTTTCGAAAAAGCTCAAGAAAATAATATGGGCAATCATTTGCCTTATTTTTATGCCGCAATCGCACGATTAAAGGGAAGGAAACCTTTTTTGTGTAATAAACAGGAAATAGGACAAATGGAAACGGAGTTGAATGCCGCTGTTGATATTTCGTCAGATTGTTTGTCTTATTATTTTCTAGCTTGTATTGGGAAGGATTATTATAAACGAAAATTCTTAAAGCATGACCCATCCTACGAGTATTATTTAGATTCTGCTTATGAGAATGGTCTAACGGAAGAATTAGAGAGTGAATTTTTTGAAATGACAAATTTTACGTTCTAGTTATGGCGATAGTTGATGTTGTTAAGTCAGATTTTCAGTCTGAAGAACTTTTGTATAAGTACCCATCTGATGATTTGTGTATAGGATCACAATTGGTTGTTTATCCTTCAGAAGTGGCTTTTTTGGTAAAGGGAGGTACTATTTGTGACCAGTTTTCTGACGGAACTGTTACTCTAAAGACTGATAATATTCCTATTTTGAAAAAATTGGTCAATTTGCCTTTTGGCAATAAAACACCTTTTAAGGCAGAGGTTTGGTATGTCAATTTAAATTCCAAATTGGGATTGAAATGGGGTACACCACAACCTATACAATTAGAAGACCCTCGCTATAACATAATTGTCCCTGTTCGAAGCTTTGGCCAATATGGCATTAAGGTATCGAATCCAAGATTGTTTATCGAATCAATAGCTAGTAGTTTTAATTCGTTTGATTTAGATCGAATTAATGAATTCTTTAAAGGCCGAATAATCTCTCAGTTGACGTCTTTGATTACTAGCAAAATGACAGAGAGCAAAATTTCTGTTTTGGAAATAAATTCTTCTCTTGTAGAAATGTCAGACTATTGTCAGGAACGTCTGTGCCCTACGTTTGAAAAATATGGTCTTGGGTTGGTCGATTTTTCTTTTATGTCGATTAATGTGCCTGAAAATGACCCAAGTGTTGTGCAGTTAAAGGATGCTAAAAATTTAGCTGCTAGGTTAAACATTACAGGTAAGGATTTTTATCAAATGGATAGGAGTTTTGATGTTTTAGAAAAAGCAGCATCTAACAATGGAGTCGGAGGTCAAATGTTATCTATGGGAACTGGATTAGGAATGGGAATGGGTGTAGGGTCTACAATAGGACAAATGGCATCACAAATGATGACTGTTAATAATACTCCACCTCCATTGCCTCAATCGATTTCGTATTTTGTGTATGTGAATGGTCAGCAAATAGGAAATCAATCGATTAATACAATTTCTACGTTGATTCAACAAGGATTGGTGAATGGTAACACGCTTGTATGGTATCACGGTTTGCCTTCTTGGATTGAATTACATAAAGTTCCTGAGTTGGCTCAATTGTTAAATCAACAAATAGTTCCACCAATTCCACCATCACTTTAATTTGTATGAAATCATTATATGTTATAGTAGGATTATTTGCTTTAATTGCAAATGTCCTAATTGGATTAATTGTTTCAAGTTATCCATCGTTTAATGTTGGGTTAAATAGTGCGGTCATTGTCCTAACTACTCTATTGTTGTTTGTTTTGTCTTCAATCAAACTCAAGGACGCTTTTAAGATTTCATTGACCTTGTTAACTTGTATATTGGGTTGTGTGGAGTTTTTTCTAGGTTTATTCGCTAATGATAAATTTGAAAACAATTGGTATCTTGTAGTGCTTGTTATCTTACTGTTAGTTCAAGGAGCTTTGTTTATGACATCCTATGTTGTCTCTAATTACTCAAAAGAGTGAAGTCTTTTATCAGCGGCGTTTCCTCTTCTGGGAACGCCGCTTTTTTTACTCCGCCAACAAATCGCAGTACATTAAGCGAGTATTTAGCGTCTCAAAAGTAAAATCTTCTGTGGCTTTTTCGTGCATGTGCTTGTAAAATGCTCTTTGTAAAAGAACTCGTCCATATCATTATCTCCACAGGTGAATTTTTCGCAGTTTTCAAGAATCTCTTTTGTGAGCACTTCCAGTGTGCAGATTCTTTGTATTTTGTCCATTATCTAAGTCCTGATTTTTCTAACATTTTTTTCATTTCAATCACGAAAGGATCTTTTTCTCGGTCTTTCAATTTGCCTTCTTTTTCACGGCGAAGAAATTCTTGCTCGTTGGCTTCCATCTCTTCGCGGAAACGGATAGCGTCTTCTCCGATAAGTGTTGGGATTGCTTTGATAGGTATTGCCATAGTTGTAAATATAAATTGTTATTGAAAAGGGCATTTGTTGTTTGAGTGCAGTAGCCCTCGTTTTGATTGCAAATGTAATGAATGTATTGATAACTTCTTATCTTCAGTATGTTTTTCTTGTTTTCTTGCGTCTCTGTATTATCTACACCCCAAGACAAAAAAAGCGGTGTTACGCTCTCATAACACCGCTTGTCCCTTTCTTTATTGATACTGCCTAATCCTCACCTCAATACCACTTCCCTCCAACAGTTTCACCACTTGTTGGATATCGGTTTGTCCGTAGTGGTAAGGGAATAATACTTTGGGTTTAATAGTCT
>JAKSLB010000067.1 GCA_024401435.1 Paludibacteraceae bacterium
CGTAAATCTGGAGGAATAACATGGGAAAGCTTAGAAACGCAGCATTAATTCTCGGTGAAGGTCCTACGGAATTCTACTATTTCAAGTCTTTGTGCGATGTGTTCAAGGGATTGACTATCAAACCTGACTACCCAAAGCATACAAACATTAAGGACTTAGATGCCAAGATAGCTGAGGGTGTAGCCATGGGCTTTAATCGCATCTTCTGCATCATTGATATGGACACCAAGGATAGAGAACCGGAGCGCACGCAATACGAGCGACTGAAGAAAAAATATGCTCAACCAATCAACAAGCCCAAGAAAGGATTGTATTGTGAGGTGAAGTTCTTTGAGACTCACCGTTGTACGGAGTTGTTCTTCTTGTACTATTTCCGTTATACCTCACGTGCTTATACTGACCAGGAATCGTTGTTAAAGGACTTGAACCAGAGTGTGGAGTATCGCAAGACCGCAGAGTTCTTCATCAAATGTAAGGGCTTACACTCGTACTTTGAACGCAATGGCGGTTCATTGCAATCTGCTATCGCCAATGCAGAACATTCAATGGATGAAAAGCTGGCTTCGGGCAGGGAGTATACTTACTCTGAACTTGGAAAGTTGATGGAAGAACTGAAGGAACTCGAATGAAAATACACAATAAAGGAATGAACAACAATAAAAGAATTCAAATAATACTTTGGGTAGTGATAACTATTATAAGTTTTGCTCTCGTATTTGTATTAACGGGAGTGCTTGAAGCGTATCATGGTGAGTTATCCACTATTAGTATTGTTATTATTGTTTTACTACTGATTTATGCCTATGTTTTTGATACTATGCAATTAACGTATCAAAGATTGAAGAAGGTGTTGTCTGAATTGACAATACGTCTGTTGCTTATTATAAACAAACAATTAAACAATAAGATAGAAAGACTAAATATTTCTAGTAGACAATATTCAATTGATCTTCTTTCTCCAGTAGTTGATATAGAAAGACATCGTATTTACGTTGAGCAGTTGAAAAAAAGTATTGACTCTGTTGATGCTAAAAATATTGCACTCACAGGTGCTTACGGATCTGGTAAAAGTTCCATTGTCAAAACATTCTTGTCGCTTTATCCAAATTACAAATATATTAATGTGTCACTTGCCTCATTTGTCGAAGTAAATACGACAAGAAATATTGATTTTATAGGAGGCAATAATCAGAAACCTAGTTTAGACTTAAATTTTGAGGAACAATTAGAATATAGCATCTTACAACAGTTATTCTATCAAGTTAAGGCATCTAAAATACCATCATCTAGATTTGGACGAATTGAACGTTCTTCAGTTCTAAGTAGAGTTATTCAGACTGTCGCTTGTTTTATACTTGTGATGTCTGTCGCTGTTTTATTTCTAAATGGAATATTGACTAATAATATTGGTGTTGCAGAGTCTTTATTGGACAATAATTGGGTGCATTGGAGTGCGGTAATCCTTTTTTGCATTTCCTTGTTGTATATCATATTTAAATTTGTTGTTACTCTTAGTAGAATATCATTGAAGAGCTTAAAGGTAAGCGAGGCAACATTACAACTAGAAGACAAAAAGAATGTTTCTATTATGAACAGATACATGGATGAAATAATGTATTTGTTCCAGGAAATGAAGTACGAAATTGTAATTTTTGAAGATATTGATCGATTTGATGGAACCCAGATATTTACAAAACTAAGAGAACTAAATCTTATTCTAAATCAATCAGATGACATTAAGAATAAGGTGACGTTCGTTTATGCACTTCGGGATGATATATTTTCTTCCGCTGAACAAAGAACAAAGTTTTTTGATTACATTGTTCCTGTTATTCCGTACGTAAACGTATCAAATTCAGCTGATTTGTTTAGACGAAAGTTTAAAATGCTAGAAATTCCAGAAAAGGATCTTCCTGTTGATTACATCACCAATATATCTGCCTTTGTCGATGATATGCGTGTCTTGACGAATGTTGTAAATGAATTTCGGTTGTATAGAGAACAACTGGATAAGAAACTTGACCTAAAAAAACTACTTGCTGTTATTCTTTATAAGAACCTATATCCAACAGACTTCGCCAAGCTACACCAAAATGAAGGTGTGGTTTATTCTGTCTTTGCGAGTAAACCAAAACTAAAAAGTACAAGAAAAAAAGAAATTGAGAATAAGATTGACCAGATCAATGACAGAATCTCGCTAGTGGAGAATGAACGACTTCATAGCGTCGAGGAATTACGCAAACTCGTTGCTTATGCATTTTTACAAAAAGCCTATAGTCCAGGATCTAAATTTTATGACAAGGATCGTACTAGGGAAATCTCTCTAAAAGATCTGTCTTTAGAGAGTAATGTAGAATTGATTGTAAAAGGTCAGGCGATAGGTTATAATAATAGTTCATATTATGGTAGTAAAGTGAATGTAACCATTTCAGATTTGAAATCAATACTTGGAGAGAATTTTGATTATGAGTTACGCAAATCACAGATTGTTGATAAAAATAAAACACAAATACGAAAATTACAACAAGAATTGCAGAGATGTTTTGAGCAGTTATCACTTTTATCGAAGACTAGTTTATTGGAACTTTCCAAATCTGGTGTAGATATATTTTCAAGTATTGATGAATCTTTATTGAAGGGTAAGGATTTCAAAGTGCTTAGATTCTTGCTTGAGCACGGATATATTGATGAAGAGTATTTCTTATATATATCATTATTTCAAGAAGGTATGTTATCTCCTGATGACCAAAGATTCTTAATGAATCTTAAATTTGGAGAGAGAATGTCGGTGTCATATAAATTACAGGAGGTAGAGTCTTTGGTACTCAATCTATCTGAACCCGATTATGACAGAATTGGTATTGTTAATTTTGATTTAATGAACTATTTGTTTGCGAATAGTGACACCAATTCAGCGAAGTGTGAGGCAATTATTAAGCAAATTATCACAAATCAAGATTGCGGACTTGATATGGTGTTTGATTATTTGCACGATGGTAAACAGCAGAATGTTTTTGTAAAATATGTCATTCGTCTTTGGCCAAATATCTGGGATGAAATCGCAGTAGATGTTAAACACGGAGACGAGATGCGTGATTATTTATTACGTTTGGCTTTTGACGTATCTACTCTTGCTGAACTGAAAATATTCTGTTCTGAAAAACTTGTTTCATATATCAACAAAAAAACAGATTATCCATCTTTGTTTTCTAGACTAAATGTAGAGCACGCCAAGCATGTGATTGATTTGCTCTGTCCTTGTCTCTGTCACATTCAATCAAATGGTAATAATGAACTTTTTAAATATATTGTTGAGAATGGTTATTACGAATTGAATCAATATAATGTTCTTTTGATTCTTAGTACTTTTGATAATATTGATAGTAAGAAATATGCTAGTAGTATCTATACATCAGTTTACCTTTCTAATTTAGAGTCATTGAAGGCATATGTTGAGGACGAGATTGAGGACTTCGTTAGAAACCTTGTATTAGATTCTAATAATGTAGAAGAACACGAAAAAGCTTTTGTTACACTACTCAATAACGAAGTGCTACCTATGGAATTAAAACGCCAACTGATAGAACACAATAAGACCAAAGTGAACGCAATCGAAAATGTTACAGATGATAGTCTTAGAAAATTAATGTATGAATACAATAGAACCTTGTTTAACTTGGACAACATCAGGTTTTATTATCAGTCATATAATGTGGATGACATTCTCTGTGCATATCTAAATACTAATGCAGACAAAATTGTATCTTGTGTAGATGTGGATTATACACTTGATGCGGATGATACTATGATGATTCGCAATTTATTGTTAAATGACAAGATAAACGCAAAAGCTCAGTGTGCAATACTTGAGAATGATGCGTTGTTTGACGCTCATCCAGAAGATTGGTCAGAATTAAGAACTGAGGTGTTAATGTTTGCAATATCAAAAAACATGGTTGAGTATTCTAATGAGCTGGTCAAGTCTATTATAACAAAACATTCAAGTATTATGGCAAATTTTGCTGCACAATTCGCAGACAACATTGTCTATAACATTACAGAACTAGAGCTTGCACTTCACGTAATCCACAAGTTAATTTCACTACCAGAGTTTGCTTTGCATAAGGATTTATTAATGCAAAGTGTAGATAAAACAAAGATCTTATCTGTTGCTGAGGCAGAATTTTATATCAATTATGTCATCTCAAATGAACGTTTTCCATTCCGCCCTGATGTATTCGATTATGCTATAGAAAAATGTAATAATCCAATTCTAAAAGTTACGGCTGTCTATTCAACCCTTTCGCGAAAGGTTATTCAGCCCAAAGATCTTGTAAGGTATTCACAAAGTGTAAACGAAGGTTTTTCAGCAATAGCAAATATCGGTGACAAACTAAAATTACCTAATCAAGAGCCTTACATAAAAATAATGAATATCCTAAACGAGATGTCTGTTGTTGGAAAACTAAAGATAGATGGCGATACGATTAGTGCACACGTTCGGACACCGAGAAAAAAATAACAAGGCACTCTATGTGAATGGGGGTTAATTACTCTCTCATACATTTTTAGTGAAATGGCGGACTATGAATGCGCTTGCGCCAGAAATGACGTTAGGGAAGATAACCAGGTAGCCAAATCCCAACCTTGTCAAATGACAGTTTATAAGGCAATGTAACAAGTGCCGTTCAATTGTTAGAAGGACATTGGGATGACATTCGTCAGGAATGATTTTCGATAAGGAGGCAATATTTAAAATATCTTCACGATTCGACACAAAGATTGTCTTTTTCAGAGTTATAAGTCAAACGGTAGTAATAATTCTAAATCAAACTATATGCACAATGATTCTTTAGATGATATTCGCGAGGAAGTTTTCTCGGGGTATCCTTTTGCTTTGTCAAATGAGGAAAAAGACATTTTGGGTAAAATAAATGCGAAAAGTATTCCTCTGGTAGTTAGTGAGTGTAGGCAAAAACTAGAGTACCTTGGGAATAGATGTGCTGTTTTTGCTTTTCTTAAGAATGATAATGACGGGCATAAGGTTTCGGATGCTGCTTGTGAGTCTGATCCATTGCTCAAAGAATACGCGATTATTAGAAACAGCTTCCCCAATATATGGGAATTGATGGGTTTTGTATCTCTTCTTGAGATGGATGCTATATCATTGCTAATCGGTATTCTGACGGCAGAGAGTGATGTTGAAAGAAAAATGCTTAGTAAACATGCCTATACAATCGTGTTTGAAGCAAGGCAAAAGGGGTTGTTTCAGAAGGTGTCAAAGGAGATGAAGAAATTCCCTGACTCTCTTCTTTCAGAGAAAGAGAACGATAAATTATGGAGTGTAATAAAGAAGGAATTAAAGAGTATGTCAGATATTAAAGTAGAGCATACTATTCGTAACCAAATTGACGCGCATAAGTCTTCCTCATTTGAGTGCCAGTATGAAACATTTCGCTCTTGTAATTGGG
>JAKSLB010000068.1 GCA_024401435.1 Paludibacteraceae bacterium
CCTTTTTTTTGATCAACACTTTGCGCAAAGGATGAAAATCCCATTGAAACTGCAAGTGCTGCCATAAACAAATTTTTCATTACTTTTTAATGAATTTTTTATTAATAATAGAATTTCTATATTTCAATCTTAACGTATAAGCCCCATCAGCATAATTTGATAAATCAATATCCTCCGATGGTTTTTCTCTATGTATTTTACCTTCTATATCTATTATTTCTATTTTCTCTGCCTCTGCACCTTTATCAATATGAAGAATGTCGTTTGTTGCAATCGTTGAAATCACGAATAGTCTATCCTCGAAATCCTCGACATCAGAAACCTCAACAAAACTTGCTCTCACCGTAACTGTATCCGTCACTCTCTTTAATGTAAATGTACCATCTGCGTTCTTTTCCAAGAGTTCGCCGCTAAGGGTTTTCACCTCTTCCGCCTTGAAACCTTTCTTAGGCATAACCTCCACTATACAATCCTCGCCCCAACGAACTCTCTTGTTTGGTACTATTATCTCTCCGTTTTCTGATGCTTCTGCTTTTACACGGAATGTTTCTATATATTTCACATACACACCCGGCTCCGTCTTAAAGGTCACTTCTTTATCGGGTTCTGGATCAAGGTCGCTCCATGCTTTAGTCGTCCTCGCTATATTATATCCTCCTACATACAAACCTCCTTGGTCATCTGTCACATAAACATGTGCCCAAGATATATATGGCCATAACACTGCCCATCTGAGATTCTCATCTTTATCATATTTTGCTATTGCGGCGGTAGCGTCCTCATCAGGATCGGAATACAAATGAACATTGCCAGACAGTTGTTCGTCAAAAGGATCACAATGATATCCCGATTCCATATTCAATATGATATTCCCCTTCCTATCATAATTAACCTTATACTTATTGTAAAAAGTAAAAATATTTGATGTCTCAAATGGATAACCTTTCTTTTCCTTGCTTCTAAAATCTTGCCCAAACTCCTTATAATGTAAAAGAAGCCGATTGTCCTCATCTTGGTCATATGCCATCAAATGTCCATTTTCTGCTTTTGCAAAATAATGTGGCAACCACAAAGAGTAGTCATAAACATAATCCAATAATTCAGGTAGGCCATCTTCCTTTAGCAAATACTTGGCTACCACCGCATCATGTTCACATTCTGTGGGACTGAGCAGCACTTCCTTTTGAGAATCCATATCGATATCAACCCCTTTGCTGAAAATTGCTGCTTTGAGATATAAGGTGTCGCCCACCACTGCAAACCAATTCTCCATTGATTCGTTATATGGGAAAGAGTAGCCATAATATTCTCGGTAATATTCGGCCGTTACAGGCACCCAAGGGACATCGGCTCTTTCTCCCCCTATTGCATAGTCCCATGCCAACTGAAAGTCAGGGGTTATCTTAGCCAAATAGGCATCCCAATCCCCATGCGTACGTGTCTCACTTTTCAATCTTAGCGTGTCCAATCCTTTGAATCTTTCGTCTATGTAAGAATAAAGGTATATGTCACCAGTCGGCGCAATGTCAAACACTTTTGTCTCACGGGTATCGACTAACACATGATCTACATATTCTCCATTTTCCGGATTTATCTTTATGAGCATCTCATGACTATTCTTTTCACAATCCTTACCACAATCATATCCAAAGGTACATTCGATTTTCTCTTCTCCATTAAATCTTGCCTTCGCTTCTGTCTCATGCCTTTCATTAATTGAAACCTTTCCAAAGGCCAGCACTTCTCCCGAGGGCATCAACCAAATTCTTCTCATAGTGCACGTACATGTGCCGTCAAAGTTGAAAGCCCACAGCAAATCCCCCTGTCTATTGAATTTTGCGACAAAACCTGCATTATAATAGTCGGGAGCAGATATTCTTTCCCCATTGGGGAATTGAAGATAATCTTGATATGACCCACATACATATGTGTTCCCTAAAATGTCTGACACTCCATCTAACAATTGGATTGAGGCTCCACCGCACGTCATTCCGTGGGCCCACTCTAATTCCAAACCATAGTCTTCGCTCTCTGTTAGAATTTCAACTTCTTTTTGCGCAGCCTGCACACCTAATGCTAATAAGATGCTAACTGCTAAACTTAAATAACGTTTCATAAATATATAACAAAAAAAAGAAAAGCACCTTTCATCTTTTATGAACTTTGCGCAAAGATGTTAATCCCATTGAAACTGCAAGTGCTGCCATAAACAAATTTTTCATTACTTTTTAATGAATTTTTTATTAATAATAGAATTTCTATATTTCAATCTTAACGTATAAGCCCCATCAGCATAATTTGATAAATCAATATCCTCCGATGGTTTTTCTCTATGTATTTTACCTTCTATATCTATTATTTCTATTTTCTCTGCCTCTGCACCTTTATCAATATGAAGAATGTCGTTTGTTGCAATCGTTGAAATCACGAATAGTCTATCCTCGAAATCCTCGACATCAGAAACCTCAACAAAACTTGCTCTCACCGTAACTGTATCCGTCACTCTCTTTAATGTAAATGTACCATCTGCGTTCTTTTCCAAGAGTTCGCCGCTAAGGGTTTTCACCTCTTCCGCCTTGAAACCTTTCTTAGGCATAACCTCCACTATACAATCCTCGCCCCAACGAACTCTCTTGTTTGGTACTATTATCTCTCCGTTTTCTGATGCTTCTGCTTTTACACGGAATGTTTCTATATATTTCACATACACACCCGGCTCCGTCTTAAAGGTCACTTCTTTATCGGGTTCTGGATCAAGGTCGCTCCATGCTTTAGTCGTCCTCGCTATATTATATCCTCCTACATACAAACCTCCTTGGTCATCTGTCACATAAACATGTGCCCAAGATATATATGGCCATAACACTGCCCATCTGAGATTCTCATCTTTATCATATTTTGCTATTGCGGCGGTAGCGTCCTCATCAGGATCGGAATACAAATGAACATTGCCAGACAGTTGTTCGTCAAAAGGATCACAATGATATCCCGATTCCATATTCAATATGATATTCCCCTTCCTATCATAATTAACCTTATACTTATTGTAAAAAGTAAAAATATTTGATGTCTCAAATGGATAACCTTTCTTTTCCTTGCTTCTAAAATCTTGCCCAAACTCCTTATAATGTAAAAGAAGCCGATTGTCCTCATCTTGGTCATATGCCATCAAATGTCCATTTTCTGCTTTTGCAAAATAATGTGGCAACCACAAAGAGTAGTCATAAACATAATCCAATAATTCAGGTAGGCCATCTTCCTTTAGCAAATACTTGGCTACCACCGCATCATGTTCACATTCTGTGGGACTGAGCAGCACTTCCTTTTGAGAATCCATATCGATATCAACCCCTTTGCTGAAAATTGCTGCTTTGAGATATAAGGTGTCGCCCACCACTGCAAACCAATTCTCCATTGATTCGTTATATGGGAAAGAGTAGCCATAATATTCTCGGTAATATTCGGCCGTTACAGGCACCCAAGGGACATCGGCTCTTTCTCCCCCTATTGCATAGTCCCATGCCAACTGAAAGTCAGGGGTTATCTTAGCCAAATAGGCATCCCAATCCCCATGCGTACGTGTCTCACTTTTCAATCTTAGCGTGTCCAATCCTTTGAATCTTTCGTCTATGTAAGAATAAAGGTATATGTCACCAGTCGGCGCAATGTCAAACACTTTTGTCTCACGGGTATCGACTAACACATGATCTACATATTCTCCATTTTCCGGATTTATCTTTATGAGCATCTCATGACTATTCTTTTCACAATCCTTACCACAATCATATCCAAAGGTACATTCGATTTTCTCTTCTCCATTAAATCTTGCCTTCGCTTCTGTCTCATGCCTTTCATTAATTGAAACCTTTCCAAAGGCCAGCACTTCTCCCGAGGGCATCAACCAAATTCTTCTCATAGTGCACGTACATGTGCCGTCAAAGTTGAAAGCCCACAGCAAATCCCCCTGTCTATTGAATTTTGCGACAAAACCTGCATTATAATAGTCGGGAGCAGATATTCTTTCCCCATTGGGGAATTGAAGATAATCTTGATATGACCCACATACATATGTGTTCCCTAAAATGTCTGACACTCCATCTAACAATTGGATTGAGGCTCCACCGCACGTCATTCCGTGGGCCCACTCTAATTCCAAACCATAGTCTTCGCTCTCTGTTAGAATTTCAACTTCTTTTTGCGCAGCCTGCACACCTAATGCTAATAAGATGCTAACTGCTAAACTTAAATAACGTTTCATAAATATATAACAAAAAAAAGAAAAGCACCTTTCATCTTTTATGAAAGATCCTTTTCAATTCCTTTTATGATGATTTCAATTTTTAAACAACTACTCAAAAAACGTATGCAAAGATAATCACTTTTTCAAGAAAACAATAGGTTTATTTTTGGTTACTTAAAAATTTACAACAAATAGTAGCCTGACTGCCATATTAAACACGTGGCAACATAAAAAGCATTCCGCCCAATACTGCCGCACCTAACTTTTTCATTTTCCTATCTTTTGAAACTTATATAATAAATCTTCTATTCTCAGTATATATTGTCCTTCTTTCAATGCCTTTACATTAATACATCCTGCAGAACTTTTTCCTTTAAGGCATTCTGTTCCTCGCATATCGAATATTTCATATTCGAATTCAGTTTTGCCATTGTTAACATATATTTGGACATCAGCAGGATTAGGGTAGATAAATTCTGTGTTTGACATCTCGTCCGCCAAATTAGTCTTTTGTGATAAATATGCCGACACACCTATTACTCCTGTGACATTCTCTATTTTATATTTACCATCCTCCCCAATTAGTTTCTCTCCTCTTGAAGTGCATACACTATCAATTTCCCATCCTGACTTTTGTTTGATTTCTATGATGGTACTCTCACCAAAGCGGACAAAACTATCTTGAAGCATTATTTCTCCTTCGCCAACTATCATCGGTTTTATGCGGTAGGTCTCAGTGTATTTGACGATGTCAACATAATGTTTCGAAGGATATGTAGATACTTCATAATCGGGACGAGGATCCCAGTCTACTGGTACTTTTACCCAACTAATAGCATTTGATGCATTTATCGCCCCCAAATAAAATACCCCTCTTCTATCATCTGCGTTCATCACTTTTAAATCTACATAATCTGTTGTTAGAGCATAGTGAAATATCGAATCCGCACCATATTTGGAAAACATAAAACTCTTACTATCATTTTCTTGCTTAAAATGGACAGTATCAGATTCCGCAGAGAATTTGATTGATAGGGGATCGCAACAGTCATAGTTAAGAAAATAAATATTATCCTCCTCACCAAAGGAATAGACTGGATTGAAATCGGTCCACCACCAACTAGACTTTTGAAAAG
>JAKSLB010000069.1 GCA_024401435.1 Paludibacteraceae bacterium
GTGCACAATCTCCGAATCTTTGAAAATCAGATAAAAACGGCGAAATTCATTGAGGTTTGTAAATGAATGTCGCAAAAACGCTTTTGCCCCTGCGGGGCGGTTCGCACATCACCGTTTTTTCGCCCAGAGTGTTGCCCTGGGCTGTGGGAAGAATGCCCTTTCAGGGCGAGGGACTATTGGAACAAAATTTTAACTTTCGGGAGGGAGTTTCTATTATTATTCATACGCAGCAGCGGGCTGAAAGCCCAACAGCTATTAAATATTCTCTCTTACCATTTTTATCAGTATCTATCACTAATCACTCAATTAGCCTCTCACCATTCGAGAATACTCCTCATTCTCACGTTCTAAACAAGATCTTTTTTCAATAATATCACATCGATCTTGTGCCCACTTACGAACCGTTTCATTTTGATGACTAAGCAACGGTTCAATGAACTTCTTTTTGTTTGCCACATAATCTGAATATCCACTTACTCCATGCCATCCTTCAGTTTCCATATTACAACCAAATTGACTTAACATTTTCTTATCATTACCATAGTTCTCGCACAACCACAAGAAAAAACTGCTGATAGAAACAGGCCCATTGTCATCAAAATCATATACTGGGCACATGGATGCTAATCTTTCAGGCAGTACAGAAGGATTACTTTGGCATTTTTCTTTTAATATTTTTTCATCACACTGAAACAAAGGACCCTTCCCATGTCCAAACCCAGAACCAAGATAAAGATACATCCTAACATAAAAACTTATACGTTTATCAGTAGAGCCTAAAATTTCTAAAAGGTCTTCAAGTACAGCATCTTGATACTTTGGAAGCAAACTACGATACAATCGATCGAATGGTGAACTATCACAAACATTTTCGACAACTAGTTTTTCTGCTAGCTTATGAACTTTATAAGCGAAATCATTATCATTGTCACCGTCTAAAACATTGCAAATATCACTTATTACATCTTGTGATTGACCCTTATATTCATAAGAAAATGGGTAAGTTAATAGTGCTTCTTTATAAAATTCAAGACATTTATTCTCTTTAATTTTCTGAATATTATAAAAAAACCTAGTTAATAGATACGGGTAAACTATTGTGTTTTGATTTAAACCAGCTTTCTTCAGCAAAGAAAAATTGGAGAATGCGACTTGCATACTAACAGGATCACAACGTCTCAAATAATTATTTATGCAAATATCATCATACACACCATTTTTAGTGTACTCAATCACTTGGTTAATTGAATCACATTTTTGACGATCCAAAATTCCTTGTAACGATGAAGACATTCTATAATAGCCTTTGTCATATAAACTATCTGATAATATCTTAACCAACCTTTTTGCTGACATGTTCTCTGCCAACAAATAAACAAATGGAGACTCTACATCATGGGGTTTAGAACTAATTCGTTTTAATAATTCTCCTATCAAAACATCTGATTGAGTTTCTGATATTTTTTTAGACAACGAATTGACAAAGTGATATTGGTTAAAATGAATGTCATCAATCATTTTACACAATTCATCCGTTTTATAGATTTCATTCGCTAAGAATTCTTCTGCATACGAAGGCATATCTTCCTGAATACGCTTGTCGGCTACATCCCAATCGAAATTAGATTTACTTCTCTCATCTTTGACAAAAGCTTGTAATTTTGCGTAAAACGATTTAGGCGATAACTTGTTAATCAATGCCGATATCCTTACCTTTTCATCTTCTGTTCCCGTAAACCAACAATACAAATTCTCACTCAAAGCATCTCGCAGCCCCCCCCACTCATAATTCTTTCTTTCTGCTATAGTTTCAACACAATCCAAAAGAATAGAAATAAACCCTAATTCCAGAAAATCACGCACATGCTTTTCTAAAAGTTGACAAACGTTGTCACATAACACTTCTTCCCTTCCAGTCAGTCTAACTAGAATATTTAAACACTCTGTCCAATATTCCTTAACCTCTGAAAAAGTTGGTCGATAGTCCTCTTCACCTTCTATTGCATATCTTGATGTGACTGCTCTAACAAAATTGTGAGAAAAGAAAGCATGGTCTATTGCCTTAAGCAAAAGGTCATGTCCACCATCTATCGTTTCAAAATACTTCAGGACAATTACCCTTGACAACAGATTAGCCTTAGTACCAGACAATAAAATATGGAACAACTGCAAGAACTGTCCAGTAGCATTGTTTGAAATAGATTCATTTTCCGCAAGCGCTAATTTTCCCAAAGATTTGGCAACAGGTTCAAAAGCATCTTCATTCATGGCAATATTCTCCATTGCCCATATCAAATTCCTGCGAGCATCATGGTCAAGCTCATTTTTGAGCCACTGAATTGATTTGGAACTAATTAGACTTTCTAAATTCTTTGCGACCATCACAGGACTCACCAAACCCATAGAGAGGAATAGCTGTGAGCCTGATTTTGAAAAGGCTATCCTCTCATCATGAAAAGATCCAGTTTCGGGATTATTGTATTGATCAAACAACTGTTTGGCACGACTTGACTGTGCCATTTCGGAAAATCGATTATTTAGAGCACGAGACAACCTCTTAGATAAACTTTCATCTAATTCCGTTATTTCCGCACATATATCACCAAATGCGTTCTCGTTATTCTCTATCCAAGTCTCTGTCATCCACTCAGACAGAGGACGGGGACGTATTCGCAAACATTTCCCTGCAATTTCAATAAACTGACGTTTTGCGAAATTTTTTATTGCTTGTTCAAATACTTGATTAACTATTTTTTGATTTTCTGCAATTTGGTGGAGTTTATAATTGTTTGTAATAAAATTATATTCATCGTCAATAGGGTTCAAATATCCGAGTGGTTCAAACAAAGATAAAGAACGTAATGCTTTAATTTCCTTTTGATCTGTAATATCCTGAATACTAAGCAATAAAGAATTAGTTATCTCTCTCATATCCTCGGACTTAACTTCTCCGTTTCGCTTATACGCCTCTATCATTAACACAGCCATAAAAGGAATATTCTCACTCCTCTCTTTAATAAACGCCTTTATTTGCTCTTTTCCATCGAAGAACAACTCCCTTTCTAGTAATTTATCAACTATATCAGATGTATCTTCATGATTCAGAATCAAACATTCGCTGTTCTTTTTTTCGTCTGGAATGAGATTATTGTATATAGATATTACTTTAATTGGGGAATTGAGTTCTTTAATTTGTTTCTCTATTTTTAACAAATCACTTATTGGACAATTATCTATAATGAGTACACCATCCTTTACTTTATCTAGTAGAACCAAGATCTGAGCAATACACTCAGATATTGGAGTATAATAAACATTGGATTTATTTCTGAATACATCAAAAACCATTCTGGTTTTTCCCATGCCAGACAAAGCCATCAATCGAAGTCTTTTTTTTGACTCATCAAATAAAATTGATTTTATATGGTCTATCTTTTCATTTGTCACAAAATCACTACAAAACAAAGAATCTGAGAACTCCGTTCTATAATCATCCAACTGCTTAATTGGAAGTATCGACGACAAGAACTTCTTATGCTCGCTCTCATTATTTTCCTTCTCTATTTTGTTTGCATTATTTCTGCCTTCTTCTGTAGTAGGAATTGTTTTAGAAAACACACCATCAACTCCGAAGTTTTTATCGATTTGAAATTGACCTCCACCAATTTGACGATAGATTGAGACTTCAGCCTTCTTTTTGGGGAAATATGTAATTATTTGAAAGGCATTTATATGTTTTATATCTGAAACATACTCATTTTGAGAAAGAGAACCAGCAGTGTTTACATCAAGAAAAGCATCACCACTAGGAGCAACACTCGTAAACTCAACATGATTACTATGCGTATGTCCAGAAAAGAAAATCTCATAATTTTCAGCCAACTTTTCCTTGAACAAATTTCTTTCAAACTCTTTAAGCATATCATATCGATAATGCGTGGTTGCAATCCGAATATCACAGCCATCAAGGATTGGAACAGATTCATTAATTTGTCGTATTCCTAAAAGAATTTTCCCATTGTCACTATTTCCACATCTCCATATTGTGTTAAGGCTTGAAACACCCACCTTTAAATCATTGATTTTCAATATATAATTCGATTGATAGTCTCCCTTTCGATATGTAAAACAATCACTTGACAACGAGGAAAAATGATCATTTTCAAAATTCTTTACGTCTTCAAATCTTTTTTTTGAATATGGATCATTTTTTTTGTCAATCATAAATTGACTAACAGCATCCTCGGTGCTTAACTTTTCATCTATTTCATCATCTCCATAGGTTGGAATTTTGTCACGGTCAATATCATGATTTCCATATGCAAAAATGAATCTATTCTTATCTATCCTTAGGCAACGACATACCTCTGTAATTACTACTTCATCGAACTTATCAAACGCATCTTTTATACTGTCAAAACTTCCACCACCCAAATTTATCATATCTCCAGAAAAGACAACAAGATCTATAGACCCCGCTTTTTGAGAAATAGCTTCACAAAAATAGTACAGTAAGTTTTCTGCATCTTTTAGATGATTTTTGTCTAGGTGAAAATCTGAAAAATGTAGTATTGTTAATTTTTTGTCACTCATGGTCTAAAATAATTTTATTTTTTACATCATCCCCTCTATCCTCTCCAACACCCCCATCACCTCCTCAATCTTCTCCACAATGCGCTTTTGCTCTGATAAGGGTGGAAGGGGAATTAACATTGTTTTGAAAGAAGGAACTGTCAATTGTGGAATACTTGATCCTTCTGATGTTGTTATTATAGAATTTAATGCCATAGCAAGATAATCAACATCTACATATATTGGAATCAACGAAATAAGTCTAACAATAGGTGTATATGGATGTCTTCTTACACATACAAATCCAATAGTTCCTCTTGCAGATACTGTTATGGCTGGCACATCTGGCTGTGTAGGAATATTTGTATATCCATATAAACCATCATCTTGAACAGCGTTCGCATAAATAGGAATATCACATTTTTCATTTTTTTGTTTTTGACAAATATCAGGTTTGTCACCTCCTGCCAAAACATTTTTAGATATACAATCTATCGTACACCACTCCCATCCCTTCGGCAATTCAAATGGCACTTCATCAATCTCAACATCAGCAATTGCTTTTTTGCCTTTTGTTGTCTTCGCCTTTTCTTCCTTGATTCTCTTCAACAGCTCCCCCGCCGGCTCATCCTCCGGATTCTGCGCCACCAACTTTCCCCGA
>JAKSLB010000007.1 GCA_024401435.1 Paludibacteraceae bacterium
TTGGTAACGAAAGTTATAGTGGTACGATAAGCCGCAGGTGCTGGGTTCAAGTCCCAGGTTCCCAATATGTTACCATTGGGAATCAATTAACAATCATAAATAATTTGATGAAAGTTGTCGTAACAAAGAGAGCATTCAATTCCTTTGTGATTGATGTTCCAAGCAAAATTGAAAAACTATTCAAAGTAGTTTCCAAAAAGATGGACAACGATGTTGTCCTAGAATTTACCAAAGAAAACTTGAATACATTCTTTGACATCGTTGAGGAAGATTACATCGTTTACAAGCAAATCCGTAGACAAGTACCATACGAAGTGATGGTTGAAAAAAGTCTAGCGGATTTCTTTTTAAACTACGATGAGGATGAATTAAAGAAACACCTAAATGAAATAGGTCTAGTAAAGAAAATCCTAGAAAAATCTTTTGACAGATATGAAGGAAATAATGATGGATTGTTCTTCGTATACAAGATAGATTCAAAAAGTTATAAGAAACTCATTAAAATAATTTCATCATATTCCTTTAATGATTTTGTTGAAGATGATAATGAAAGGCTTTACAAGTTTTTTGATTCTTTTAATTTTTATTCTTGACTCCAATATGCAAAAGTCCGCTAAATGCAATACATAATGTATGGATTACAAAACCATATATTATGATATAATAGAAAAAGCAAAAGATGAAGTCAAATGCGGTAAACGAATCGTAGGTTATTTTGAAACACATCATATTGTTCCAAAATCGTTTGGTGGTGGAAATAACAAGGAAAACCTTGTAAAACTTACCGCAAGGGAACATTTCATTTGTCATTGGCTACTTGTGAAAATGTGTCCAAAAGGCACTATTGAAAGAAATAAAATGCTCTTTGCGTTGTGGAGAATGAGAGAATCTGGGAGTATGCACCATAGATATGTGAATTCTAGAGTATATGAAAAATTAAGGGTGGAATTTTCAAATGCGATTGGTGATGTGATGAAGATAAAACAAAAGGGAGAAAAGAATTCTCAATTCGGTAAGAAATGGTATACTAACAGAGATACTGGAGAAAGTAAACCCTTTAAAACACCACCTAGTGAAAAATGGGTTTTAGGAAGAAATAAGTTCAAAGGCGAATATTGTGTTTGTAGAAATTTAACCGCTAACTATATAAAAAAGAAAAATGATGTTAGAGATAGAACTTTAATTGCTTGGAATGAATTTGTTAAAAGCGGATATAAATCAATACATAAATTCAATGTAGATAGATATCCTTCAATAAACCTTCACAAGTGGTTTAGAGAATACATTCCAGAGTATAAAGAACATAAAAAGAATTTGACTACTTTTGAAAAAAATTATTGACAAAAAATTGAAAAATTTATATATTTAAATGTGTTGAAAGAGAAGTGCCTAATTGGGGTATAGCCAAGTGGTAAGGCAGGGGCCTTTGAAGCCTTCATTGCGTTGGTTCAAATCCAGCTACCCCAATTAGGCACTTCTTTTTGTGAAAAAAAGATTGGAGGATTAGGCTAATTGGTAAGTCAGTGGTCTTGAAAACCACCGTGAGCAATCACTTACAGGTTCAAGTCCTGTATCCTCCGCTTTTTTCTTTTTTGTTTTTGTTTGTTCTTTCAATGGGTGTGTACTTTTACACAAATAATTAGCTGAATTCTTTTTATAGATATGATTTTTCACATAAAATATAATGAAATTGTCATATATAATATGTGGAAAATGAGTTTATTTGTAAATTTTGTGGTAAAATTTGTAAGAATGCAAATTCATTACGCACTCATGAGAGAATGTGTAAGTTCAATCCTAATCATCAAGAATCTTATTTCGTTAAATATAATCACGAAAGGGGTGCTTGGAATAAGGGGTTAACAAAAGAAACTGATATTCGTTTGAAAAAATTTGGAGAAACTTTATCAAATGGATATAAAACAGGTAGAATAGTAAATGCAAACAAGGGTAGACATCATACTATTGAAGAAAAGAAAAATTTGTCAGAAAAAAGAAAAAAGTTTTTAATGGAAAACCCTGATAAAGTTCCTTATTAACCATCATTCAAAGGGTGATAGCTACCCAGAAAAATATTTTAAAGAGATTTTAGAAAAAGAGAACATTGAATATATTCAAAATTTTCACCAAAGTGGTTATTTTCTTGATTTTGCTTTTATTGAAAAGAAACTATATTTAGAAATTGATGGAGAACAACACTATGTTGATAAGAGAATAGTTGAACATGATAAGGTTAGAACTAAAAAACTATTAAATGATGGATGGATTTGTGTTGAAAGAATAAGATGGAGCGAATATAAAAAAATGAATGATGATGAACGAAAAGCATATTTGAAGTTGATATTTGAAAAAATAAAATAATGTATATTTTAATTGTTGTGAGTTCAAGTCTCGCCACACCCATTACATTTTTTAACCAATGGTTCTTCAATTATTTCCAATAAAAGTTGAATGGTGTGAAACATCCATTAAAGTCCGTCCTACTACGAATGTAGAAGAAATTTTTCATTTGTTTGTTCTTGAATAAACAAATGCGTAGATGTTATACGATAAGAGCATGATAGGGTCGCACCCTATATATTAGTCTTTTGTGTGTAGTAACTTACCATTCTGCACTTGGTTTAGGGAAATTATAAACATATAACCATCAAATGGATTGTGTCTCCTATATGAAGAAGAATCTTAAAAGGTAAGCATCAACATAGACTGGTAGCCCAACTGGCAGAGGCATGGGACTTAAATAGACGCTTTTATATAAATACTATATGAAAGAAACATTTAACGATGAAGATTTTATAAGTATTGTTAAAAGCTGTCAAACTATGGCACAAGCAGCCAAAATGTGTGGAATGGCGTTTGGTACATTTAAACGAAGAGCGTTAAAACTTGGAGTTTATGTTACTAATCAAGGTGGAAAAGGAATACATGATGATTATGTACGAAAAGACCACATTGAAACATCTGAAATACTTTCTGGCAAATATCCAGGTTATCCAACATTTAAGTTAAAAATTAGATTGTTGAATGAAGGATATTTTGAAGATAAATGTTCTATATGCGGTTGGAATAAGAAAGCTGATGGTATGGAAAGGACTCCTTGTGAGTTAGACCATATTAACGGCAATCCAACCGACCATAGATTAGAAAATCTTCGCTTGATTTGTCCTAATTGTCATAGTTTAACACCAACCTATAGATTTAGGCGTGGAAAGTCAAATGAGGCACAAGGTAGGAAACTCCTTGATGCGATGAAATCAAATTCGGTGAACCCTTTGGACAATGGCAACGCCGAGCCAAGCAAGAATGAATAATTCTTGAAGGTGTAGAGACTTGATGGTTTCCTCCTAAAACAAAAAGTTATGGAGAAGGCAAAGTCCAGACTACAAACAACGAAAGTTGGTAGTGAAAACTATAGTGGTAAGAAAATCCTTTCAGTGAGGGTTCAAATCCCTCTCAGTCTATTAATTACATAAAACAAATATCAAATTGTAAGTTTTATAGATATAATGAAAAAATTGATTTGTTCTATGAGTGTTAAATTTGAAATGAGGGCACATACAATAAGTATGTGCCCTTTTTTATATTTAGTTATATGAAGTTATCAATATTATGTAATGTTATTTTTGCAATCACATTGAATGTATTCATTGTGTTTGTTGATATGCCTTTGATTATGGCATCCGTATTGAATGTCCTACTAATGACTATAATGTTCGTTTTCTACGAATTGAAGTTGTTTAATGCTACACATAAATGCGAATATAATGGTTGTCATTATGATTTTTTCTTCATTAGCAACACCGATACAGTCCGTTTTATTCCGTTAAATACTATTGAAACGAATGACCTATATATGACTTTGAGTGATAACGGCATAGAAAATCTTGATGGGTGTGCTATGAAGTTTTCAATGATAGATTCAATGAACAATTACAAGATTGAATTGAAGAAAGGTAACAAGGTCATTTGGAATAATTGGGATAATTTGAAATAATTTGGAGTTTGATATGAAAGATTTTGAAAATGAATATAAAATGCTATGTGAAAAGTCTGTAAACAAGTCAATTTTTCTTGAAGATTACAAGAGCGTTGATATTGGATTGAGAACTATGTTTGAGGATATAAAGGACCATAAATCAATTTCAAGGGAAGAATTTGTATTCTATATGAATAGCATTGTGAATTGTGCAAAAAGTCAAGACAAGAAGGCGAACAATCTAGAATCAATATTTGATACTATAAGCATAATAGACAACACATTCTATGAACTTGAAGAACTTGTTGCTATGTGTCTAATATACAAGGCTACTGGTCTTGATGAAGAAACCATAAAGAATGAATATTACTATATAGTTGAATGGGGATTGTATAATAGTGATGAATTGAATGTACAAATTGTTGTCAACGATGTAGAATTCAAGATTCACGATGTAGGTGAATGGTATGACTATCTTCTGGTGTTGAAAAATACATAATGTATGAAGAAAGTATTACTTACAGAAAAGGAATATGATATTGTTAGCAATGTATTGAATGAGGGTACAACCTCCATTATGTCTAAAGAAGAGGTTGAACTATGGAATTCAAAGTGCGATAAGAATTTCAAGATTTATACGGCAAATGAGTTGTTCAATGAATTGCGTAAGATTTGTGATTGCAAGACTTCTATTGAGGAATATGTAATAAGGCAATCCATATTGTATGCTATGGAAGAACCATATAAGTATAACAAGTATTTCTCATATGCAAACCTTGGTGATGACTATGACAATCTATTCTATATCAACCACGAAGGTGGTGAGGAATATATGTTTACGAAGGTTGATGAACATTTTGCCGATTTTTGTAGAGATGAACTTGAAAAGGAAGATTCCCATTTTCTAGTATAAAAATTATTCTATGTGGTTCATAGAAAGTCATCCACATTTAGTGGATGGCTTTTTATATTTAGAGATATGGAGAATCACTACAAATATTATACCGACCCCAAAAATCCAATGAATACAATATATGGTGTAGATGATGAAAGAGATGCCATAGAATGGTTTAAGGTTAATGGAAAGGGAAAAGTCATAAAGACATTATCAGATGATGAAGAAAAGGCTTTGGAGGAAGCTGGTAGGGAAGCTGAAATACCTGACAAAAATAAGTATGGTCAAAAGTACCATCAAGATTTCATATTGATTGATACTAAAGGGTTGGAATGGCAGTTTGAGTTTAAGTCGGTAAAGCACTTTAAGACCCATAGGGAAGATGGTTATTTTGTGGATGAGGATTACAATACCATATTCCTAGAATTCGCCAATGATTATAAGAAAAAGGGTTGGTTGTATTCTTGGGAAATGAAGAATGAAAAGGAGGAATTTGTTAATCCAAACCATATGATGATGTTCCTTGTAAAGCACAACAAAAGGAAGGCTTATCTATTTGTGCGTACAAAGGAATTGTGTGATGTGTTTTATCAAATATATTGGTATGTTTGGGAACATATACAACACAAGAGTCCAATTATAAGCAAGCCAAAAGAAAGGTATAGGATATACACAAGAAAATGTTTTTATGACCATAGTCAATTCAATAGTAGAGTGATGTGCGTATCCGTAAGGGATGTGATAAAGCATTGCAAGACTGCAACATTGAGATATTTAGAATAAGAATAAGAGGAAGATATGAACAACAAAGTAGTGGCACAAATTTCTGACATCCACATAGGTGGTGAATATAATGGTCAGTTTGATTGCGAAGGCAATTTAAAGAAGGTGGTTAACAAACTAATTGAACTACCTAAACTAGATATGCTAGTCGTTACTGGTGACCTTTGCGACAATCATAATGAAGAAGAATATATCAAGTGTACACTTATATTGCATAAGCTACATATGTATTTTCCAAATATTGATGTCCTATTTGTAGGTGGAAATCACGATGACTACTTCAAGATGTCTATGATGCTTGGAGATTGTGTAGCGGAAGGATATAGCGAAGAACTAAATAGTGTATTCTTGAACATCACAGACCCCAAGAATGGATTAACGGATTTTCAAAAGAAATACATTACAAAGCATAAGCCTTTGAATGTATATATGCATTACCCAGTCGGTTATTGTCCACACAAGTTTATGAATACCGAAGAACACAACATCAAAGACCCTATCGGTCTAGCAAAGTTCTTCGTTGATAATGGGGTTAAGGATGTATTCTGCGGTCATTACCATACTACCTATGATGGTAAATATGTTGATGGCGTTACACCAAGTGTACATATTTGTCCATCAATTCAAACACAATTGAATCCAAATGCGGTGTTCTGTGACCCCAATGATAAAAGACCTGGATATTCTATATTGGAGTTCAATGAACTAAATGAGTTGGAAAAAATAAATCATTTTATGGTGGATTAGTTATGAGTTCTAATTTTAATTATTGGATTGACAAGAAGAATGAGATGAATGTTTCATCATCCATTATGCTAACCGAGATAGCCAAGACAAAGTGCATTGAGAAGTTGTCCACCCCAAGTATGTGGGGTCTTGTAACAATCAATGAAAATAGAAAAGACAAGTACAAGGCTTATGACTTGAAGTCTATCAAGAATGGTGTAGTCACATATCACAACATAAAGTCCGTGAAGCATATATTTAGTGATACAACAAAAAGACAAGATGGTGTTGAAGGATTTGTTGCGGAAGATTATACTCACCTATACATTGAAGTTATGAATGATGATGGAAAACGGGGTTGGCTCTATGATGAAGGCGGTGTTGATGAAGTAACAAAACTTTTGTTCTTGGTTTTTTATAATGGGAAACTAGCATACCTTTCCATTGAAAATAATCAATTGTTGAAAATTGTTGCACCAATGATTAAAGTGGCAAAGGAACTTCAAGGAACTATAACTGCAAAGGAATTGCCTTTTAATCCTCATAGACCATATCATCTATTCACTAGATTCACATATAAGGAAAGAGTCAAGACAGGTAGCAAGGATTGTGTTCTTTTTGTTATTTCGTTGGATGATGTAATCAATAGCGGATACCATTATGAGTTGTTTGATTATGATACTATGGACTTGGTGTTAAAAAATTGATTTTTTAATCAATATGCCTTGACAAACAATATATAAAATATTAAATTTGGAAAAGAATTTTCAATAACCCTAAAAAAGAAGGTACAAAAAATGGCAAAGTATGTCAATGAATATGATTGGGAACACGATGTGGTAGACCATCCAGAAACCAAGAAGGCTTGCCACCGCTATCGTGTGTGGGATAGAAAGACTGGGAAGTTGCTTGAAACCAAGTATTTTCCTGGCTACTTGAAGTAAGAAATTCAAGGACAGGTTTGCGAGTGGTTAAAGCATGCAGTCTGTAAAACTGCCCCTCTATGAGGTTCGTAGGTTCAAATCCTACCCTGTCCATAAATGGTAGATAGAATTCTTTAAATAACTGGGCAAACCGTCCGTAGCCATAAACTTTGAGATTAAGCAACTAGGTTAAGCAATCCTCTGGTATGATTAAGTTTCATATGGGGATGTCCCATTAGGGGCTATCGTAGGGTGACAATTCCTTTTAGGACAATTCCCTTCAATCTCAAAGTGTGCGTTTAAAAAATTGGTCACTGAATAGTGAATCGTAAACCTTCAAAGCCTATGTCCACATTGTAAACGAAGCAACATAGTCTTACTTAATACTAGTTAAACCAAGAAAGACAAGATGTTGTTGTAGTTAGTGGTTATGCTCACTTATGAAGTCCACAAAGTTTTAGATATGTCAGAAATGTTTGAAACGGAATCGTAGTGTGGTTGTGCCTGAATAAGGAGTTGGACATAGTTATTCCAACAATTTTAAAAGAGGATGTCCTTTTTAGGGCATCCTTTTTTATATTTAATTATATGAAAGGTTCTACATTTGAAACGGAAAATACCATTTTTTGTTAAAAATTGGTTGACAAATAAAAAATAATTATATATATATATATTTTAAGTAAAGCCTTTGTAGCTCAACTGGTAGAGAGCAACTGATTTGTAATCAGTAGGTTAGCGGTTCAAGTCCGTTCATAGGCATTAAACTATTGATAACCACACATCATATTGGTCAAATAACCATTTGAAATATAATGGTTCAGGTAGTGTTGAAAGACACGGAAATCGCCACATCCTGGTAATGAGTAGAGACCTTAATACGATGGTGCGTGATATGATGTACATTAAGTGAAGCGAAAGACCACCTAGTTAGGTGGTCTTTTTTCGTATTCCCATAAATAAGTTATGAGAAAGATTACAACTATTATATTCACATTTGCAATAATAACTTGTCCATTGGTGTATAAGTATGAAAACGCACATCAATATACATATCGGTGCAAGAACTTTGATATCACATTGAAATTCCATTATGATGCCAAAGTACCTTGGAAGATTGAATGGAACACCATTACAAATTCCGTAGATTCAAAGACGGAAAGTTTGATTCAATACAAGTAAAGAAATCCCCTTGGTTAGAACCAAGGGGGTTATTTTTAATCATTTTCTTTAATTATTCTCTTGTAATCTTCTACTATACCATTTTGAAGTTTTTCAATGAACTTGCACATATCATTGTATTTTGAAGCATTTTCAAAGCAATCTTCAACACAAACATGTCGGTTTCCTCTACCAAGTATGAACAAGTCTTCACTAAATTCTTCTTCAAAATCTTCAATAGCTTGATTACATAGGTCTTCATACAAGTCCTTGTCAAAGTCAACATCATTTGGCAAGTCCCAAATCAATCTTCTATCAGATAGTTCAAGTTTATCTTCATAGAAATTGAAGTTTTCTGCTTTGAATCTTTCAAATATATCGGTTAGGTCTTTCTTAACCTTTTCCTCTTTTTCTTCATCAACAAAGACAAATTCTCCATCAATCTCTTCAAGACCAGCATATTTACAAATATCTGAATCCTTACCAATATAGTATAGTTCTTCTGGATATTTAAGGAAATGGTTTAGGAAATCCTTTAAAGGATATTGGGTTTGAACCGCTTTATACAAGTCATCGGTATAAACCAATCCAATTAGACCATTATGGTATTCTTCTTCACAAAGGATTTTTGAAACCTTCGCAAATTCATTTTCCGTAAGTAAAATCTTTTTCATAACTTATATATAAGGGAGAAAAAGAGAATATTGATATATGTTCATGGGTGATGAAAATCTGCGTGGAGCGGGTGAAAAGATATTGATGACTCCAGAACAAATGGAGATTTTGGTAAAATGTTCACAAGACATATTTGAATTTGTGAAATACTTCTATATATGTACCCCAAAGGGTTTTGAACCAATGCCTTTGAGGGATTACCAAGAGAGAATGATTAGGGGATTGATGTGTGATATTCCAGAAAAGCCACATAGAATAGTTATGGTCGGTAGACAAGCTGGGAAGACCACAATTGCAACATTGATACTCACTTGGTGGGCTTTGTTCAACAAGGACAAATCCATCTTTATGCTTGCACAGGTTAAGGGTCAAGCATTGGAAGCATTGTCTAGAATTAGGGACGCTTATCAAAAGTTGCCTATGTGGATGCAACAAGGTGTTGTTAAGTGGTCTAGTGATACCATTGAACTAGAAAATGGTTGCAAGTTGAGAGCATCCGCAAATGTCCGTGGTAAGACCATTGACTACCTTTTCATTGATGAATATGCCCATATTCCAAACAAGGAAGCCGAAGCATTTAACTCATCAACTCTACCAGCACTTGCTTCTAGACCAGATGCTAGAATGATTATAGTTTCAACCCCATTGGGAATGAACCATTTCTACGATATGTGGCAAAAATCAATCAACAACCAAAACAACATTCTCCCTATCAAGATTCAATGGTATGACATACCTGGTCGTGATGAGGCATGGAAGAAACAAATGATTGCTCTTACTAGCGAAAAGCAGTTTGCACAAGAATTTGAATGCTTGGACGGAGATACAGAGGTTGAGGTATGTGATGACAATGGATTTGAAAAGAAAATGTCATTGAAAGAATTGTATGAACTTGAAATGATTCAAAATACATAAGTTAAAAGAGGATTTTTTATGAGTACACCAATGAATATGTTCTTTAAGGACGGAAATGACTATTTGTATGCATATTGTAGACACGATGGTAAAGACAATATGTTAAAGTTGAAGAATGCTAGTCTTTCTGACCTTAAATTTATCTACAAGGAAATCTACAAGCGTAAGGATGTAGATAATATTTGCGTTGATATGCTTAATGGTGAATTGGATGATGAAAATGGCGAAAATCACGGAGTTGTTTCCTTTGCAAAATGGATTAATGATGAAGGTGAGTTTTCAATCAAGGCATTCCGTGGCAACAAGGAAGTGATTACAAAGACTCCAGATGAAATGTGGGACTATATCACCAATGTTACTGGTGAAAAACCTTCAGATTGGGGTGGATATAGTGTATATGTTGACTTTGATAGAGAAAAGGTTGGCATTACCGATGAAGTCCATAAAGCACCAAAGTTCACCAACATGAAGTCAAAGGATTCCTATGGTAGATACGATTCTACCGAATATGACCCAGAAAGGGGTTATGAGTATTACAAGAATGGTAAGATTAAGAAGTTCCCAGATTATGAAGACCACTTCTCAAAGATGGGGTTGAAGGGTCAGTTTGAATATGGTGATGAAGGTATGGAAGAATCCACCAAGACCTATGAAGTCCTAATGACCGAGGAAGAATACCGCAAGGTTTGTAACATCCTAGATGAAGGTTATAGAGCGGATACATTAGATATGTATGAATCCATTAAGGATTATTATACAAGAAATGGCGAATTCAATATGGAATCATTCATTGATGACTGCTATCTTACATTCTCAAATACAAGATACCTATATGATATGGCTATGAATAGTCCAAGGGTAAAGAGCCATAGTGTAGCATTTGAATCCGCAATTGAAAATATCAATACATCTTTCACATTCAAGATTGACCACATCAAGTTGAAGAATTTCTTCAAGTACATCGGTACTGATTACAAGGTTGCACTAGCACCCCTAGTCAAGATGATTGATGATGATAGAAATGAAGTGTTTGGTCAAAAGAAACCTCTAACCGAGGCTATGATTCCTTCCATCAAGAAGAAGTTCATTGATGCTATCGTAAAGAGATATGGTGATACCATAGATGGTGTTAGTGAAGCAAAGGGCATCTTCAAGGGTGCATATGACAATATGAAGTATGATATGCAAAATGGTTGTTCTCTTTGGAGGGCTTGTGAAAATGCCCTTTCAGAAATGGGACTTGATATGGACTATATGGAAGACTTGGCTCAAATCGCACCATCCGTAAAGAGAAAATGGTAGTTCTTGATTAAACTAAATTAGAAAAACCCACTCAATTGAGTGGGTTTTTTTCATTATATAAACATTTTTTTAAAGACTCATTTTTCCATCGGCATAGTCAATCATTCTATCGGTATCACCATTCAAAATATTTTCTGGGAAATCGTAGCTTCTAAATCCAAATTCACCAAGGTATTCAAATATGTCATTGCAAACGCTATCCATATCATCATAGTCACTCAAATTGAATTCACCGCCAAAGTCATTTTCAACTATAATGGTAACTATGTCATTCTTCACATCAATTTGAATATCTTCATCGGTAAGGTAGCAATAATAATTGTCATCATACTTGAAGAATCTATGCTTATCATCAAAGCCTACAAATTCACAAAACGCCTTTGTAAAGTCTAGGTTCTTGTTTTCACGCAAGATTCTCTTTACAAGTCTATATTCATTTTCAGTTAATAGTATAGTCTTCATAATATGCTCCTTTGGTGTCATTTATGCCAAAAATGTATGGATATGCCACCTTACATTATATATAAGGTATGAATAAGCTACTCAACGAACAATTTATTGAAAAGACCGACATTTTGAAGGAATCTACCGAAAATGGTGTAAGACTATACCTTTCTGGTGTATTCCTTGGTGCTGAAAAGAAGAATCGTAACCAAAGAACATATCCAAGAAACATTATTGAAAGAGAAGTTAAAAATTTCCAATCCTTGATTGAATCTTGTGAGGCTCTTTCAGAACTTAACCACCCAGATGTTGCCGAAATCAACCCTGATAGAGCTGCTTGCCTTATCAAGGAACTAAAGATGGATGGCAATTTCGCAATCGGTAAGGCTCTTGTTCTTTCTACCCCTTGTGGAAAGATTGTAGAATCCCTAGTGAACGATGGTTGTAGACTTGGTATGAGTTCAAGAGGTGTAGGTGACTTGGAAGCAGGCGGTGTTGTTGCCGAAAATTATCATATGATTACCATTGACACCGTTTATTGCCCTTCTTGCCCAGATGCATATATGAATGCGGTCAATGAAGCAACCCAATGGGTTCTAAATGAATCAACTGGTCTATATATTGAAAGAAAGTGCTCCAATAGAAACCTTGCTTCCATTGATGACCTCAAGACCAACATTGACATTGTAGCACCTTCAAATGTAAACTTCAACGAAGAAATGCTTTCTCAATTTGAAATCCGTGACTTGAAGATTGAATCCCTTTCCAAGGAACTTGAAGACCTCAAGAAGCATATTGATGAAACCTTCAATAGTTTCAAGAAGTCCGTTGATGAAGGTGGCTCAAAGGCTATCTCTGACGCATTTACCAAGTTCATCAAGGCACTATAATGAATACATTGTTCATAGTTTCATTTCTAGTGCTTTCAATATTGAATGAACTTATTGATGAATGACTTAAAAAGACCCTCAATAGAGGGTCTTTCTTTATGCTTCCATACACTTCATTTCAATTTCTTTCTTGTCACAATTGCTAAACATCAAGCAATTAGCCTTTGAAGTCCAAAATTCAAACCTTGTTCGGTTATCGTAGTCTTTACAATTGCTCAATGCGTTGAATTCTTGCATCATCTTGTCATAGTTGCGGTATACCGCCAACACATGATGTTCATTCTTTGAATTGCGATGCTGAATTGTGTTTGTGATGATATAGTATCTTTTCATTTTAATCTCCTTGTGTTTTATACAATCAATATACAAAATTATATAAGAGTTGTCAATGGGTGTGGAGATTTTTTGAAAAAATCATATATAATATATCAAAAAAGGATTTTAAAATGAAGAAGGTACTTCTTACTGAAAATGAATATAGAAAGGTTTGTCATATTTTGAATGAAGCATCCGCTAATGGTAAAGCAAGAAATGGCGGTGTAAAGACCCTTAATAAGTCATTTTTCACATTTGACACCACTTTTCGTGATTTTGCACAAGACTTGAACTCTCGCATTGGCACTATGAAGGAATTCGGTGTTGCTGCCGAAGAAGTTGATAAGGCTCAAGCAATGTTGAATGATGTACAAAAGGCTATCAATGAAACCAATGTTGAAATTGCCGATTCTTTCGCATATTGCAAGCAGAATGACCAACTTGAATATCACAAGGGAAATATGGATTTCATCACCAATACAATGAAGAAAATCTATGATTTCGTTAGAGGTCATAAGGAATCTTGTAAGTGGTCTAATCAAATTCTATCTTCCGCTTTCATTCTTGGTAAGAGGGGTGATAGAGAATTTGATAAGGTTGTTGATAGTGATGGCAAGACATATACCAAGAGAATTGTCCTTGATGTGAATGAAACAAAGCCATCCATTTCCGCAACTGAATATTGCAAGATTGTTACCGAAGTTCTAAAGGACAACCAAGACCTTCTAGATAAGATTAATGAAAAGAAGGAACAGCTACTAGCTTCCAAGCCAAATACAATTAAGGCTGAATTGAAGAATGTATTTGTACCTGAATCTCATAAGTTTAATGTCAACGAAGGCTTTGGTGATTTTGTCAAGGGCGTAGGCAATAAGATTTCTTCAACATTTAAGGCTATCAAGAATTGGTTGTTTGGTGTTGAAGATACAGTTGAACTAGAAAATGAGATTTGCGACCTTATTGAAGAATACGCAATGAATGTAAAGTCTGGTATTGAAGAATACGCATAAACCTAAATAGGTTATGAAAAAAATGAAAGGGTGTGGTTCATACCACATCCTTTTTATTTAATTTATTTAATTTATTCAATGTATCAATCATTTTGTTTCTTTTTGATTCCCAACTTCTTTTTTGTAGTTGTCTTAACCTATCTCCTATTGTATCCATTATGAAATCAACCAGTTTAGCATTTGTTTTGAAGTCATTTTCAGTGAACTTCACCATTGTACTATTACTTCCTATGCCCTTTACAACATAGATTACTTTATCAATGATTATGTATCTAAACAATTCAAATTCTTCATCATCAAAAACGACATAGCCAAAGAACGGAATGTTAAACTTGCTATGTATCCTATATTGGATGTTTGGATATTCTTTCAATATGTTTTTAACGATTTCTTCCATAAAAACCAAATATAAAAACACTCCCCATTTCTAGGGAGTGCATTTTTGTAAATTTAAGTTTACCTATTAGTTATCGGTAGCGTTAATCATTTCCCAAGTGGAATACTTGAATGTAACTTGTCTAGTAACCTTATCACCACCATTATGGTCAAGACCTGCGGTAGCCATTTCAGAAGGGAAACAGAACATAAGTCTATATTCATATGGCAACTTATTCTTCTTGGTGGAATCATAGATTGTAATCTTGATTGGGCAAGAATAGGAAAGAAGTGAGTTAGAGATAGCACCACCTGTCAATGCACCATTAGCAACGGAAACATCATCTGCGTAACCGCCATTGTAAATCAAGTTCATCCATTCGTGGATAAATCTAGAAATCTTCATGTCTTGGAATTCATCAAATGTGATTGATGTTTGCCCATCCATAGTAACCTTACCTGGCATTACCAACTTACTACCCATATAGTTGGTTTCTAGTGTATCAAATGACTTTGAAGGTAGGTCAACGGTCTTTGCACGGATATAAAATCCTTCGGTAGAACCCAATATGGATTCCATTAGTGAATATACAGGTGAGTTGGAAGGGGGTTCAAGAATAACTTGGAAATAGTTATTCTTCATCAAGTCACCAGCATTGAGTATATCACTGGTAAATACATTCATTCTTCCTGGCATTTTTATAAAACCTCGTTTATTTTATATATGTTTGTTGGGGTTTCATTGAATTTTCATATATAAAATATGAGGAAAGTTCATGAGTAATAGAAACCAAAATAAGCCACCTATGCCACCTAGACCACCCATGCCACCTAGATATGACATTTACAATGGTGGTTTTCATCCATATCCACCTCCATATTGGCACGATACCGAACACGCAGTAGAAGTGCCACCTTGGTCTAATTGTTGTTGCCCAACACCAGAACCCTCTGAATGTGTATGCGTTACCGAAGAGGATATGGATGTCATATACAATACAATGGAAACTGTTTCCGCAAATAGCGGTACTTGGGGTGGAATCACTGGCGGTGATGCAAGGAATTGGAATTCAACATATAGTGCGGTAAGTTCAAACTCCGCTATGTGGAATAGTGCTTATAGTGGTTTCTTCAACAATACGGCATTTAGTTCTCTTGACCAAGTTAAGGAAGAACTAGACAAGGCTATTGACTACATTGATAACTTCACACTATATTCCAATGAATACTACTTTAGCGGTAAGGGTACTTCCGCTAGTCCATTGGACTTTACACAAGATTGGAAGGACAATCTAGCACAACTTCAAGAGATTTGTACACAAACTGAACATTTCCTAACAATGAGTTCCGTATGGGTGAAGGATACTACGAAGGAATTGAAGGAAGTTGATAAAGACCTTGGCGAAATCCATAATGAACTTGCGAAGATTTGGACTTTCATAAGAAAGGGTGTGCTTGAAATCTATCACGACAACACTATGTCTGGTGATGGTTCAAAGCAATTCCCATTGAGTGTCCTAAAGCATTACGAAGTCAAGACAGTCAATCCAAATGCATTGATAGTTACATCTTCCGTGAATGACTATACAACTACCTATACATTGAGTGCCAATGAAGGCAAACTCTATAGTTTTAGCGGTAAGAACGGAATAAGTGCCGAAGAAATCGGTGATACTGGAAATGTCATTATTGATGGCAAGGGGTTGAGTGATAGAATATCTACAAACACCACCAACATCAAGACAATTAGTTCAAATGTTGAAAACCTTACCGAATGGATGGTCAATACAGACAATGACATCTATGGAAAGGCTGAAGATGATACATACCTACACGCAAAGTTGAAGAATAGCAATGGTAGGATGGCTCAAGATGAAACAGACATTGAACTAGAATGGGTCAAAGTTCCTACTACAATCGCAGGTGACAAGTATGTTTCTGCCAATGTTGTTAACAACCAATATGTGGTAGGTCTAACGAAGGATTTCATTGATAGAATCAACAATATGGGTGGATATAAGGGACCATATAGTTCTCTTGATGCAATACCACAAGATGAAAAAAGCAATAGATTCATCTATCTAATCGGACCTATCGGTGAAGGTAAGGACAAGTATGAAGAATACATTTGGGATACAGTAGAATTTGTACTTATTGGCGAAACCACAATAGACCTATCTCACAAGTTGGATGTCTCCGTTTTCAATGAATTCAAGAATGAATACAACACATTCTCCGCAAACAATGAAGCGGAACACAACTATTTGAGTGGTCAAATAGATATTTTCTCCGCAAACAATGAAGCGGAACACACCTATTTAAGTGGTGAGATTGATGACAACTACAACTTAATGGTTGATAATGACAACTATTTGAGCGGTCAAATAGATATATTCTCCGCAAACAATGAAGCTGAACACACCTATTTAAGTGGTGAGATTGATGACAACTACAACTTGATGGTTGATAATGACAACTATTTGAGTGGTCAAATAGATAACCTTTATGTAAAGATTGATGAAACAAGTTCATATTTACATAATGAAATCATATCAAATGTTACCTATTTAAGTGGTGAGATTGATGACAACTACAACTTGATGGTTGATAATGACAACTATTTGAGTGGTCAAATAGATATTTTCTCCGCAAACAATGAATTTGAACATTTATATTTGAGTGGTGAGATTGATAACAACTACAACTTGATGGTTGATAATGACAACTATTTGAGCGGTCAAATAGATATTTTCTCCGCAAACAATGAATTTGAACATTCATATTTGAGTGGTGAGATTGATAACAACTACAACTTGATGGTTGATAATGACAACTATTTGAGCGGTCAAATAGATATTTTCTCCGCAAACAATGAATTTGAACATTCATATTTGAGTGGTGAGATTGATAATATCATCTCCGTAACTGAAATACTTTCCGCTAATGAAACTAATGTATATCTACACAAGGATAGCGAAGGTAACAATGAATGGGTTGAATTACCACCAATCATTGCATATAGTGGTGGAAGTGGCATTGATGTAAATGAATATGTTGTTAGTGCAAAGTACGCAACTAATGAACAAATATCCGCAATGTTCACTGGTGGAATCCATAGAGACCCAATCAATTATGTAACAAAGGCTCAATATGATGTTGAAGTTACTAATGGTTTGATGCCAGATGTTGAAGAACTCCAATCCGTAGCAAAGAGACTTAAAAATATTTAAGGAGGTTTATTTTGGAAAAGATTTTGTTATATAGCGGTGCAGAAGAAATTGTAGGTCTTGAACAACTTGAAACCTTCAAGAACCTTCTTGATGATACCTTTGCCACATATGAAGAATACAACGCATTGTCCGCATATGTCAACGCCAATGAGGAAACTTGGAAGCAAACATATACCGATGGTGACTATGTTGAGATTTCGGCATTGGGTGATGGAGTAAATGAGATTAGCGTTACAGGTCTAGTTGACCAATGCGAGTTTGACATATATTCCGCAAATGTTGAAAGTGTCATTGACATTCTTTCGGCAAATCCATTTGAGAACTCTAACAAGTTCCTATACAAGGATGAACTTGGAGTGAACAAGTGGAGTGTTGTTGATACAAATGTATATCACGATGAAACATTGACAGGTAACGGAAGTGACCAAAATCCACTTGGAGTGGCACATCCATTGACATTTGATGTTAGCGGTGTAGAGGACTTGACAATAGAGAATTGTTCGGCTTACGATGAACCAAACATATTCTATTTTTCACATTACAAAGATGTGGACAGTAAGATGCCATCCCTTTAGGGTGGCATAGGAATGCCCACAAAATAGTTGCATTTCTATATAATATGAACTATATTTAAACATAGCGGAAAGTAACGCTGAAATAAAAGGCACTCATCTAAAGACTAGAAAAGGGGTCAGTGGACGGTGAGAAACAGTTTGATTGAGTTCGGCAGCCACATGCAGGTTTAAGTACCAAACGGATTCAAGATGCTTACGAGTATAGCAGGTTATTGAGATATAACTAATCATCCTTGTTCGTTGGATGAAACCAACCTATAAGGCAGGGTGTGCGTCAACCACCCAATCGTATGTGAGCCTCCTAGTAACTAATGGTTGCACTGGAGCATTGCAAGCTCACATCATTTAGGGTGTGGGTAGTTGACATTACAAAGAAAACTAAAAAAAACAAATCCTTGGATAAAACCAAGGATTTTTTCATTTAAGTCAAGTTTGATTCTTTTCGTATGTTCAACATTTTTAATATGTTGTCATCTGGTCTTACCTCATTTAGGTATCCGTCCTTTGTGATGTATTCAACTATATGATTTGTAAATATCCTTTTACATTCATACATTTTTTCTTTATTGTAAATCCTAGTTGGGAGTTTTATATCACCATACTTTAATTCTACACAATCATTGTTGAACATATCTTTATTATACTTTTGAAGATATTTTAGTAATTCAATACGGACTTTCAATGGATAGTGGTGAAGGTTTATGCCTTCAAAGTTATTTTTACCTGCATATCTCAAGACAAACACCAAAGGTTCTCTATCATAACTCTTTGATGTGGTATCGTAGTAAAAGTTGTAGAAACAACCCAACTTGATGAATTTTGATATTTCATAATTCATGCTTTATATATTTAACCATATGAAATTTGTAAAGTGTGAAAAGATTGATTATGTCTATGATGTGCGTAAGATAAACAACAAGAGGGTCATAGACTACACCACCAAGCAACCCATAAAGATTTCTGGTGGAAGAATTTCGGCAACTGTGCAAGCGGACACGGACTCAAACTATTATTGTTTTGATGAAATGTTCCAAATGGTAAAGAGCGAAATACCTAACTTGGATGATATGCGTTGGTTCTATTGTAGCGAAAATATGTTCAATAGATTTTGGGCAGAGGCTTTGAAGAAGAAGGCTGACTATGAAAATATAGAACAATTAATCATATTCAATCGTGAAAATATGTTCTCACATTTCCTTTCTTGGGGAAAGAAGGCATATATCGGTGCTGTTGTTGACAAGGAAGGCAAATACTATGGCTATAAGCATTGGAAACCAAAGATTACGGGTATTACATTGACCAAGACCGAAAGTAGTGCGTTCACAAAGAAGTATGCAAAGAAACTTGTGTTTGATGTAGCCGCTGGTCTATCAAGAAAGGATACCGACAAGAGAATAATTGAATATTTTGAAATGTTCAAGAAGGAAAAGCCAGAGAACATTGCCAATATCGCTACCTGTGGAACTACAAGAAAGTATATTCATAAGTCTATGAAGGAAATGCTTGAAACTGGTCTTGGTGCATTTGACAAGTGCCCAATATCCACAAGAATAGCGGTATGCCACAATTTCTATTGTGCAAAGAACCAAATACCTATTGAACCAATACAAGACAATGATAGATTCTATCACATCAAGTTGGAAGCCAATAGATATGGGTTTGATGCAATAGGTTTCAAGGAATGGAATGAAAGGTTTGACCTACCGATTGACTATGAAACCACCTATAGAAAGTTCTTCCTAGCAATCATTGATAGAATGTATAATTGTCTTGGATGGAAATCAGAAAATGACATCATTCCAATTAGGGAAAACAAGGCAAATAGGCTATTCAAGAAGAAATAACAAAATAACCACCCAATTTATGGGTGGTTTTTTTATATGTTTTTATGTGTGAAAGTAGATAGTATAACCAAACAATTGATTTTGAGAAGATACTTGGAAATGGCAAGTGCTGACCTTAATCCCAAGGTTGGTTCAGACTATATCCAGTTAAGATGTATTTATTGCACCGATACCGATAGAAAGGCTACACTAAAGTTAAGTGATAGAAACAATTGGTTCTATATTTGTTGGAAGGCTAGTTGTCCTTGTTCTGGAAAAGGTATAGCAGCGGAAAAGTGGTTGAAAAAACACAATTTTATACTATACAAGGATTTCCTTACAAAGTTGAAGGCTTGTGAGGAAAGTGATGACAAGAAGAAGGAAGAAGAATTAAACAAGTTGAAGATTGAAGCCGAAAAGAAGATAGCGGAAGCAAGACAAAAAGAAATTGAAGAAAGAAAGCGTAAGATAGAACAAGACAAGAAGGAAGTTGTAAATTTCTATCCAATATCTAATGGAACACCTACTTGTCAAAAGGCTATTGAATATTGTGAAAGGCGTAGGATTCCACAAGATATATGGAGCAAGTTCTATGTTTGTGATTTGGGGAAGTATGCCAATAGGATGATTATCCCTTTCTATACAAGAAAAGGTATATGTTCATTCCAAGGTAGAACACTAGTAAATGATGACATCAAGTACCTTACTATGATGGGACAAACCGCATTGTATAATTATGATTTCCTAGACAAGACAAAACCTGTAATAGTATTGGAAGGTCCCATTGATAGTATGTTCATAGAAAACGCAACTGCTACTTGTGGTGCTGGTTCTAGTGAAAACTTGGATGAAAAGTTGGAAAAGTTGAATTGCTACTATCTTCTTGACAATGACAAGGCTGGCATATTGAAGTCCATTGAACTATTAAAGGAAAAGAAATATGTGTTCATTTGGAAGAAGTTCTTAAAGGATTATAATGTAAATGCTACTTGTGTCAAGGACATAAATGATGTGTATCTAAAACTTGAAAGAACAACAAAGTTTACATTTGATGAATTGCAAGAATATTTCACAAATAGTGAAAATAGATTTAGACACAATTATATTGAATACTATTGTTAATCACAATCATATATGAAGTTGTCACTTTACTAAAGCATAGGATTTTTTCACAACGATATATATAAAATATGAACTTGAAGCAATATATTAAAGAAAACAATAAGTTGATTGATAACAAGATGGACAACAATCCATTTTGCTATGCCATTATCGCAATTAAGCTAAAGGAAGGAATGGATGAAAAAGTCATTGCCAAGGATAGCAAGATTCAAAAGGCTTTGAAGTACATCCATAAGAATACCGAAACTTGGGGCATTAGCGAACTTTTCAAGCAATTCCCACCAACCACTGTTATGGAAGAAATCAATAATGGTCTTTCATTGGCTGATTTCTATAGGGATGTTACAAAGACCTATTGCAACAACAAGAAGTTGAAGTTTAGTGAAACCTTTGAAAAGTTGAAGGCAATTGAAGGTATCCTTGGTTGTAAGGAACTTGCTGCTATCGGTTGTGGTAGCTCTTCTAGTGAAGAAGCAGGTGTTACAAAGGGCAACGGCATTGACTTTAGTGGCATTGACTTGAGTAAGTTTGTGTAATTGAAAGTATTATATATTTTGTAATATGATTACAATGACAACAACTGAAATTTCAATCTATTTTGCAATACTATCTTTTCTTATGGTAGTATATGTTACCTTAATGTTCTATTCTAACTGTAGGCTTGTACAAGAAATCAAGTCCTTAAAGAATGAATTGAATGAATACAAGGAATACTACAACATCGGTATCGGTGGTGATTCGTACTTTGAAGGACCTAAAAAGACCAAGAAGGCTTCTACAAAGACAACCACAAAGGATACCGAAAAGAAATCAAGAACATCCAAGAAAGCAAAGTAATAAGTTATGGCTGATAATTTCAATGAAATAAGTGTCGCAGAGGATGATTCCGTAGAAGAAGTGTATGAAGTATACACATCTAATCCAGTATGTCCTTGTTGTGGCAAGAAACTCATCATAATTGATGATAGCAACGATGAGGATTCATCATTGGTGACCCCTCTTTCAAATGAAATCAATGAATCCATAAATGCCGTTCACGGAACTGGTAGAAATGATAGCATTAGAAAGGAGATGGCTTCATACATTGAAAACGCAGCACAAGAAATCTACGATGCCTACTTGGAAGACATTGAGGAATATGAAGGCTACGATGAAGAAGATATGAAATACATCACCAACAACAAGTTACTCAATGCAATCGCAAGAAAGGCTATTGAATTGAATATGATTTTCAAAGAGAATTATAAGATATTCATTAGCAAGGATTTGTTGAAGGTTGAAATAAGACGCCTTTTGCAAAACATTAGTTAAGATTGATGACCCTCCGTTTAAGGAGGGTTTTTTAATTCCGTAGGTCAATTTTCAAACCATATATATTTATCAATACCAAGGCAATGGTGCTTTGGTATTTCTAAAAGGAATAAGACTATGTGCAAGTCTGTTATTTTAATCAAGCACAAGGATAAAGTAAATAATCAATTCTTCTATGAAACAGAAGATGAAATTTCTGAAAAGTTGGAATACATTCTTCGTAATATCCGTGAAGAACTAAACGGCTTCACCGAATTTGAAGACATCAACCTCTCCCGCATTAGCGAAGGCGTTGACAAGAGTTTTGACTTGAAAGAAGTGGCAACAAACGCAATCCTAAACGATGTTAAATACATCTATGTTCTTAATACCAAGACTATTGGTTGTGAAGCATATTCCGTTGGTAAGAGTATCAACGAAACTAGCATTTACGGCAATTATGAATTGAACAGAATTTAAGAACTAGGATGTAGTAGAAACAATGCCATCACTTAATGATGTAGATAAAGCAATTATAAAGTCCATCTTTATTAACAAGGATGTTCGTGGTATTATAGTTCCAAAGATGGAAGTGAAATGGTTTAGGCATTCAACAAATATGCAAACCATTACAAAGACCATAAAGGACTATGTGAACCAATGGGGTATTGATTCCATTACCCCAAGTTCAATTGGAAATGAAATAAACAACAAAGCACCGCTTTCTTTTGATGATTTCAAAAGTTGCATTGAGTTTGACTTTGATTCCTCCTCTGAATATTGGTTGAAACAGGTTGAGCAATATATCAAGTACAAGTTGGTGTCTGATGTAGGTTCAAAGATTGAAAGTGATAACTTTGACCAAATCATTAACACATCTTATATCCAAGACCTAGCGGAAGCGGAGTCTTTTACCTTCAATACAACAATCGGTATAGACTATGCCAATTCTTGTGACTTAATCCATGATGAAATCATCAAGAATGAAAAACTATTCCCCACTGGTCTTGTATGTCTAGATAACCTCTTGAACAATGGTTTTGTTGCACCAAGCCTTAACCTATTCCTATGCCCCACAAATGTCGGTAAGACATTGATTATGTCCGCACTAGCCAAGAATATGGCGGTGATGGGTAAGAGGGTTTTGTATATCACCTTTGAAGATGGTGAAGCTGCCATCGCAAAGAGAATTACGCAAAACCTAATGGATGCAAGTGGAAACGAACTAAAGGCTCTACCAAAGTCAACATTCGTTGATAGGTTCAACAAGGAAGTAGCACCTATATTGGGTTCTAGCGGTAAGTTGATGATTAAGGAATTTCCTGAATACACATTGAACTCCATACAACTAGAACAACTCATAAAGGACTACAAGACAAAGCAAAAGTTTGACCCAGAAATTATCTTCGTTGACTATATTGCTTGTATGACTCCTAATGCTGGTTTTAGTTCAAAGGACAATACCAACACAAACCTTGCTAGGATTTCATCTGAAATCCGTGCCGTTTCTATGAAGTTGAAAATCCCCATCGTTTCGGGTGCTCAATCTAATAGAAGTGGTTTGGAAAGCGGTAGCGAACTAGGCATCACTAATATGGCTGATTCTATCGGTTCAGGTTTCAAAGCTGATGTAATCATTGGTGTTACTCAAACCGAAGAAGAACAAAAGTCTGGATTGTATTGCGTTAAAATGCTAAAGACAAGAAGGGCTGGAAACAAGAACGCCACCGTCTATATGGGTTGCAATATTGAAAAGCAAAAGATATTTGATGTTGGTGATACTACACCGAAGATTCCAACAAAAGGAAACGAAATGACAAAGGAAACCAACCTTAATGACTATGTAGGATTCAAGACCAATGTTGAGAATACTACGGCAAGTAATGTGGTTTCACAAGTCGCAGATTGGGATTAAAAAAAGACCCTTGGTTTTAACCAAGGGTTTTTTATTTGACAATTTAAAATAATTGTACGATAGTATATGTAGAGGTTGAAAAAATTAAAAAAAATTCAACAAAACCCTTGACAAACCTTATATAATTTTATAAATTTACTTATGTAAAAGAGAAAAACAACCGCCATTCAAGGAGATACATTATGGCTATCGTAGCAACAAGCAAGACCGATTACATCAAGCAGTTGAAGGTTCTTATTAGCACCAACAAGACTTGGTGTGAACACGCAATTAAGGTGCTTTATTCCTTCCAGACCGCTGAAGAAAAGGCTACCGAAACCACTCATGTTGTCAATGGCAAGGGTTTCACCTCCAACGATGCCGAAATCCTTTCTTCTATGGCAATGAACATTGAAAAGTGGGGGAGTCTAACCGACAAGCAGTTTGCTTGGATTGGAAAGAAAGTTTCCAAGTACGCAGGTCAGATTCTTGACTATTGCCTTGAAAAGGGTTCTGTGGTTAAACTTGATGGCAAGTATCAGAACAAGCCCAAGGCATAATAGCCTTTCTTTTGAGCAGAAACGCCCTTTCTAGGGCATTTCTCTCATTAGGGAATAAAACATATATCTAAACAACAAAAAGCCCTTAAAGGAGCATTAAAATGGGTAAAATCTTTGATAGAATGGAACGATACTTGAAGGAAGCAGCCGAAGTGTTGAAGGAATACACTGGCGTGGGTTTCCGCAAGATTGAAATCTTGCGGAACAAGGAAGGTGGCTTTTGCCTTTTCTTCTACTACGAAAAGGGATATGTCTCTCCGTTGACAAAGGCAATCAATGATTTCAACGAAAAGAACCCCAATCTTTGTGCCACCAATTACGAAGAATGGTATAGCAAGATTGCCGAAATCCGCAAACCTATTCTTGCTACTATCCGTCAAGAACTTGAAGAAGCCAAAGAACCCATTCAGCGTAAGTTGGAACAGGTAGACATCAAGATTGAAGATATCTATACTGGCGGTATGGATGGGAATATGTATGTTGAGATTGAGTGCTCTACTCCTTGGGGTGGATACTACGATTGGAAGGTAGGTGAACGCCAATATATGGAATTGTAGAAGCCTTGACCTAATGATGGGCGAATCGGTGTCCTTATAACAAGGAATTTTACACATTTTCACACCGATTATACAATAACCACCACGCAATGTGGTGGTTTTTTTATATTTATTGGTAATGAAGAAATTAACCAAGAAAGATTGCATAGCTGAAATGGCTAAACAATATGTAGGAGATAAGGAGCATATACTATTTGACCTCTTTGTTTCCTTTTGGTATTGGGAAACGGATTTCAACCTAAAGCATTTATTGAATAACAATCTTTGTCAACTAGACATACAAGACTTGAATGGAGAAAATGCCTATGTGGTTGATTATTGCTTGAAGAATGCCAAGAAGATTAAAAGGTCTATTGTAAAAGACCCTTCTGATTGTATAGCGGTCGGTATTATGTGCATATATGAAATTATGCATACCAACAAGAATCTAGACAATTATGACATATTGTACAATTTCATAGCCGACTTGGATGAATTCAAGAGATTTGTAAATGACTTGGACTTTGATATAGATGAAGGATACCTATAATGAAAATTTATGTATGCGGAAGCAAGAAAGACACCAAAATGAATTTCGTAGACGGAAAGTTGAGGGAATATAGCTACATTGAGGATACTACATATAACTCAAACCTATATTGTGAAGTTGCTAACCTATACGATATAGCACATAACTCAAAGGAAGATATAATAGGTCTTGAACATTATCGTAGGTTCTTCATTGATACTAACTTTGAAGCCACCAACGAATATCCGTTCCGTGTAATAAATGAAGAACAAATTCTTGAAACATTGAAGGACAATGACCTTATAATGTCAAAGAATTACTTGAACACAAACTTGATGGTTCATCTATACGGACAACCACACAACCCTATTGAAAACCCCAATATGCCAAGTATAAATATATGCCTTTATGATTGGTTTGAATTCCTACGGAACAAGAACATATTCAATATGGATGACATATACCATTTTATGATGAAGGCGTATTGGTATTGGGGGAACAATATGTTCATCGGTAAGAGGGAAGTCATTCTTGAATATGTCAATTGGATATTCCCTTTGATGGATGAATTTGGAAAGAACTATCCTCACCAACATAGAATATTTAGTTATATCGGTGAATACACATTCGGTTTGTATATGATGTTGAAACAGAAAAAGATTGTTGAAGGTTTCAAGGCTACTTTGACAAAGGATTGCAAATCCATAGAATCGTATCAATTCTACGCATCTGACAATCTTAACCCTAGTTACTTCATAATGAACCCAAAGGTTGAGGATAATCCAGAAGTACCGATGGAAGAACCAACAGAAGAAAAAGAAGAAACTATTGTTGAAACGGAATTAGTTGAATAATTGAAAAGACCTCCAATTTGGAGGTCTTTTTCTTTTAGTTCTCATAGAACACTTTGTAGCATTTGTATGTTTCCCAAATATCTGACTTTGAGGTTATCTCCCAAGGTGCATGCATATTCAATACCGCAGTGCCACAATCTATCACATTGACACACTTGTTGGCTAGGATGTATGCAATAGTTCCACCACCGCCTTGTCCAACCTTTCCAAGTTCGCTAAATTGGTAGGCTACGCCATTGCTTTCCATAATGTTGCGTAACTTTGCTATGTATTCTGGATTAGCATCGTTAGAACCACTCTTACCACCACAACCTGTAAACTTGCTAAAGGTTACTCCGTGTCCAAACTTTGCGGAATTCTTTTCCTCATACGCATAGGAGTATAGAGGGTCAAATGCTGCATCAACATCGGCAGAAAGCATATCACTATTTTCAAGGCATTCATTGAGTATAAAGGATGAATCAGCCTTTGGATGATATAACTTTATAATCTTTTGTAGTGTATGGACAAACCAATCACTTTCCATACCAGTATTTCCCACCGAACCAATTTCTTCCTTGTCTACAAACAACGCACATACATTGTTGTCACTTTCACTATCAAACAAAGCCATCATTGATGTATATGCACATACCTTGTCATCTTGTCCGTATGCCATAACCATAGACTTGTCCATACCGAAATGCTTTGCTTTACCACTAGGTACAATTTCAAGTTCTGCCGATTGGAAATCTTCAAGGTCTTGGATTATACCATTTTCCTTTAGAATCTTAACCATATAGGTTTCAGTCTTTTTATCCTCAATGCTTGGAATAGAACCAATCAACAAATCTAGACCTTCTCCATCAATGATTTTTGCTGCGGTCTTTTCATACATATCATTGTCTAGGTGTGGCAATAGGTCGGTGATACAAAATACTGGGTCATCTTCTAGCTCACCTATTTCAACATTCTTTTTAGTGCCATCCTTGAAACAAACAACTCCGTGGATAGCCAATGGAATTGCAGTCCATTGATACTTCTTGATACCACCATAATAATGTGTATCAAGATATGCAAGTTCGTGGTCTTCATATAGTGGAACACACTTTACATCAATTCTAGGGGAATCAATGTGGCTACCGATAATCTTGAAACCATCTGAAATGTCTTGCTTCTTTCCAATCTTGAACAACGCAATGTTCTTTCCGTGATTTGTAAAATAGAACTTGCCTACCTTACGGCACTTCTCATATCCATAGGTTTCATAGTCAACAAAACCTTTCTTGAAAGCAATATCTAGTATGTTGCTTGTGGTTTCCCTCTCGGTCTTGGAAATGCTCATAAAGTTGATGTAGTTTTGGGAGAAATCCATAAGGGATTTCTTCTCTTCCTCATTGTAATTAAGCCAACAATTTTCTTTAGTCATACCTTCAAATATATCAAAAAAACCACTCGTTGTGAGTGGTTTTTGTTTAAGAATTGTCCCTTGTGATTTGGATGTCATCAATAGATATTCTTACCGACCTTGGTGTTGGTGTTGGAATTGAATCGGTAATGTCTATCAAGTTATATCCTTCATATTCGCTACCATCGGTTTTGTATATGTTTATGATTGGAGGGAATATGCAATCATAATCTTTCATATTCTTATACATATATCCTCTAAAATCAGTTGAATATGGTATATTGTTCACAAAATCAATTATTGTTTCTTCACTATAAATTTCATCAACATATTCAACACTAAATATAATGTTATATTGGCTTAAATAGTTCATTATCGCAGCATAACAATTAGGCATAGTTCTTTCAAAGTCAATAAATTGACCAACCGTGGTTGAAGTATCCCAAAGAGCATACAATTCATCCTCAAAATTTGTTGGCTTTGTTATAATATTTTCATTCAACAATGTGAAGAATATGTGTGGATACGAGAATACGAAATTATATTTTTTATTTTCGCCACTTCCTTCACTTGATTCTTCAATCATACCAGAAAATGCAAAATCAACATATTTTCGTAAATTTGGTACATATATCTTATCGGTTTTAAAATGATAACTAAAGTTGATGGTTCTTATGGTAGTGCCATTTCTAGAAATTCTCATTCGCATATCATTCAAATTCCATCCTCCATCATAATTTTCATATTTTTTTGCTATGTATGATGTGCTTTGATATACTTCATTGCTATTATTATAGAAAATTGAATCATACTTCTTAAAGTCACTACTTGAAGCAATCATAAATACGACTACCTTTTCATCGGTAAACAACACTTGTTTCAATATACTTGGACCATCGCATTGGTATTGGTCAGGATATCTTGTACCTTGAGTTTTAAAGCCTATACTCCAGTTATTACCCACATTAAGTTTATAATACAAAGTCAAGTCTTCACAAACATTTGCGTAAAAGCCGCCTAAAGGTTTAGCACCATAGGTGAATTTAGTTCCATTACCAAATGCATTGATGTGGAACTTGCTAATAACATTCAATATTTTCTTTTCCCAAACCTTTAAATATGGCAATGTAAATTCAACGCTTGGGTATGTTGATTTTTTATATGTCAATTTTTCTTCATTAAAATCTCCCCAAAAATTGAATGGAGAATAATACATAGAACTATCTGTTAAATTCTTGAAAGTTGTCAATGTTCCTTGTCCATGAAAGTAATGCTCAATCATTTCATTCAAGCCTTCTTCAATGACATAATATGTTTGAGTTGAATATTCTACATCTCTTTCATACCTTTGATAATCCAAGTAAATAAAGAAGTTGTTTTTGTTCTTGATGTACTTGTCAAAATAGCTTTCACCATTATTGGTCATAAATGTCTTATGCATTACACACCAACAATGACCATTGTAATTATTAAATGCATTCTTATCAATATGCAAGTCAGTTCCGTCAATCAAATATGTATATCTCCACATATATGGAGGTATGTCCTTGTAGTCTGTTGGTGTGATTGCAAAGCTATTTGTTAATGTATTATAACCTTCCTTGTATTTATTCTTTCCAGAGGGTCTATCTACACCTTTTTGGTCAATTTGTTTATACACACTAATATTATGCTTGGTGTTTTTTGCGTTGAATATATCATTGTTTATGCCATAATACAAATCACCTAAACTAGAACTCCACGAACCATCTATAGTGCTATCAATCATTTCACTACATATTGCAACATAGGAGAACATTCTAGTTTCGTTATAGAATTCACTAGAAAAATCGGTTATACCTTTCTGGAAGTTTAGAACATTCACTTCACTACTTGTGAACAACTTTTCACCCAATGCGTTGATAGGAACTATTGTATATCTTCTGTTTTTATTACCACCACCATTAGAACCCTTGATGTTTATGTGACCATTATTGACATAAAAGTTTAAATTCAATTTTGTTTTAAAACTTCTAACAATTCCCTTTTGTGTCCAATTGTAGATTGGAAAATATTTATTTCTATTATATGAATATATATGAGTCACATTGTTTATGTCTGTGTAAAGCCAAGGTCTATAGTCAACGATGCCATCATCAAGATTAGTGTTATCAATATTATTGACTAGATTGCTATCTGTTAAATTAAGACTTAAATTGTTTTCGCCAACCTCAAAATAATAACCATTCGGTTCGCTTAAATCGTTTCCGTGAAGAAGGCAAACGGGCGTATCCTTATCGCCCTTAAACAATGCGTGTTCATTATCATTTATATAAATTGGCATATCTTATATATTAGAAAAAAGTCCTCCCCTAAAAATAGGAAATGACTTTTGTTTGTGAGGTAAAAAACTCTCTACAATTGTGTAATCAATTCATACATACAAGCAGCAATTTGAATGTCAACATTCACACTCATACTACATTGGAAATCATATTTTGACAATATTAGAATACAAGTGGGTTGCTTCATCTTGTCAACCATAGGCACAAAGTTCTTGAACAAATTATCAAACACTTCGCTATGGCTCATATTTCTAGAGGAAACATATTCCCTTGCTTGTGATAGATGTTTACCAAATAACAACATTGAAAGTTCAGTTTCATTCTCCATAGTCTTAACTGCACTCTCATTTATCTCTGGGTACATATTGGACATCTTTTGGAGTGTTGCGTAAACCTTTCTTACGGAAGGAAAATGTTTTTCAACAACGGTTCTTACCGCATTATCATCATACTTTACTTTTTCGTTTGCAAGGATGGCACAACTTCTTTGGAAGATTTGTTCTTGTAGTTCTTGCTTGTATTCAGGCTTGTTCATATTGAAGTCAAACTCTTGGGTTCTACCTTCACGCAACGCTGGAATAATCTTATGGATAAAGTTGCAAGTAAGGATGAATTTACAAGTCTTGTCAAATTCTTCAATGAAGCCACGGAGTGCCTTTTGGAATGGCTCGGTAAGACCATCAGCTTCATCAAGTATCACAATCTTCTTTTTACCCTTGTGGATACCAGATGTGCTTGCAAATGTTTGTATTTCGGTTCGTAGCACCTCAATTGAATTTGTCATTGATGCATTGTAATAGATATATTCCGCACCAAGGTCTTTGACTAGAGCCTTTGCGATTGTAGTCTTTCCAGTACCTGGTGTTGAACTATATAGCAATAGGTTTGGAACATTCTTTGATTCCACAATCTTGTTGAAATAGTCGTGGAAGTATTTTGGCATTATGATTGTTGAAATCTTTGTTGGGCGGTACTTTTCCACCCATACGGAACTTTTTTCTTCAGACATTTTTTACCTCGGTCTTTTTGCTAAATATATCAAGGATTGTTTTCGCTTTCCTTTTTTAGTTTCTCTATCATCTCTATCTTTTCTTTCTTTCGCTTCATCCATTCATCTTCATTGTATTGATACTTTGACAAAGACTTCAAGTCCTTCTCATAGGTAATCTTTGGAGTGTCATATATCTTGTACTTGTTTTCCAACATCCAATACCCCATCATATATTCAGATAGGAATCCATAAAGTCTAGGCTGTGTCTTGTACTTCTTGCCAAATTCTTCTAGCAATGGAAATAGCCATTCACAATACTTGTCAATCACTTCCTTCTTACCGATGAACATATTACAAGCATAATACCATTGAACATTCATCTCAAACAGGTTTATTTTATCAACCGCAATGGACTTCTTGTCACGGAGAAACATATCCCATAGATATAGGAGTTCCCTAATCAAAGGCTTTGTCTTTACATTTGGATTGTGGAGTTCCTTGTATTTCCAAGATAGGATATTGGTGAATACAAAGTTCCTTGAAAGGATTATGTCATAATCCTTCATAATCTCATCTATGCGTTCCTTACCAAGGATATTGAAATCTTCCTTGTGGTCATTTGCATCATAAGGCTTATCAACAAAGAACCTACGATAATGTTCTAGACCTACAATGTCCTCATTAGAGTTCTTCCAAATATCATGCAATACAGTTAGTTCACAATATATTGAATTGTCCAGTTGACAATCTTCAACATATTTGTATTCTCTCAATTCGCCATCAACCAAATCAGTTTTCTTGTCATTCTTTGAAGCAGCTACATAAATTTTCATAATGAAACCATTGACTTTCAATATGAATAAATATATATTGACCTTTGAATTGACCCACAAAGGACAAGTTGATATACATTGAACTAACGATATGTATACAATAAGTCCACCCAATTCCTAAATTCCATTGGGTCTAAAAAACCACCCATTCATTTGGGTGGCTTTTTTTAATTATAATCAATTCCACTTAACTTTGGTGGTTCTATTGTATCACCTATATATAGTCTGTCATCATTTGTTTGAACTATGCGTATATCTTGCTCAATCATTAAATGGTTATCATTACCTTTATGACCATATATGAAGTTCTTCATCTTTATGTGATTGATTCCACCCCTTTCAATGAAATCAAACTTGCAAGCAACCATACGCCATACATTATGTTCATCATCAATGAACCACTTGTTGTTGTAATAGAAATCCTTCAAGTCCACCAAAGCACCAACGGCATTGTAGTCTACCTGTATTTGGGAAATTCCACGGACTAAAGGTTCATAACTCATAGTATGAGTATCACAAGGAAGTTCCTTTATGGCAAAGTACATATAGAAACTTTTAAGTCCAGAAGACACCTTTGTGATGTTATAGAAACTATCAAAGGATATTCCCTTTGCATATTCCAAGACATCTCCAAGAATTATGTCAACTTCATTTGATTCCATTATACTATGCTAACCTCTAATGTATCATCATCAATTTCTTCAATGGAAACCTTTTCATCCTCAAATTCTTCAGGTTTCTTTTCATTTAGAATTTGACAAACCTTTCTATATTCTTCTTCGGTAAGTAGAACAGTCTTCATTTCACATCTCCCTTTTAAATATTGCCATATGAACTAATCAACTGCTAAAGACAGTTATTTTCTGCCTTTAGAGATTTACGATATTCTTGCTTCATAGGAGACCTAGATTCAAAAAGAACCGAACTGTCTCCTCCACAAGCATTTGACAGATTATTTCTGTCCAGTTTGGGTCGTTCCTACCCTACTACTTTGAAACAATTTATTCATACAGTTTCGTATGAGCCTATTACTAAAATCCGCTAGAGATAGTACCTTCTTGTCTGTTTGATGCACACGGTGTAGTTTTTCTCTACCTTGGTAAGACTGACCTGACGCCTAAATTTGCCTAGCTATATTCGTATGAGCTAAAATCAGTGACGACATACTAAAATTCATTTCATAGGACATTTCATATTATATATAACTTTTCATATTCCGTAGTGGGGTCTATATCATAGTCAAGTTTTAAACAACCATCCGCAATAGCCTTTTTATAATTGTCATAGGTTGTTAGTTCACCCCTAAATGTTATTCCATTTGGTCTAGTGGTGTGAGTAGGCATCACTTCAAGTTCCTTGCATTTTTCAAGGTCAACTATTGAACAAATGTGTACAGGTGATTTATTTTCCCTAGAAAGTTTTCTCAACATAGTAGAACTAAATACGAAATCCTTACATAGTTTTTCATTGTTGAACAATAGTGTGAAATAACCTCTTCCGTTAAATTCCCACATCACAATCTTTTGCTTTGAAGCCTTCTTTATATCTCTATCATTGATATTATGTCTTACTTGTAACTTGCTATCATTAGTAGTAGTTATGTTGTATCCACCATTTTTGTTTATTTCTTCCATTTTGTTGATGAATGTATATCCGTGTGCTCCACTATAACTAGAACGGTTATTCCAAGTACCCCAACGCAATTGTGTGTATTGATAGATGTGTATCATTTCGTGAAGAAGAACTTCTTCACCCTCTCTTTCAGTCATATTGTCAAAATATGTTGAGAAAGTTATTTTTAAACCACCAACATATACACCATTTCCATAATCCTCAAAACCATATGCTGGAATTCGCTTTCTTTTACAAGATGCTACTGCCACATGCTTTGTACTTCTATCCGTATCAAATGTACAAGATGGTAAAAGACCACCAAAGAATTCATCATTGAATTTTGAATACATCGTTTTGAACCAAGAACCATTGGGTTTGAAATCATTATTTTCTTCTTCGGTTCTTTCTAATAGATAAAAGTTATAGTCATCATAGGTGTACATACATTATGTATTTTCGGGAAAGTGCCAAATTAGATTAGGGTTTTATACTTTAAGTCCCCACATATATCCTTCCGTTAAGAGTATTCGCAATCCTAATTTGGCACTTTTTGTTATTTTTCGCCATCTACAGTTTCTTTAGATGTGTTTTGTACACCATCACAAACACAAGTGAGTTCTACCTTTGTGTCACCTCTTTCAACAAATACCAATTGTATTCTTGTAACTATGTAATTTGAGTTATAGATGTCATACTTGTATTCACCTGTGTCAAAGTCTATGTTTATTCTATCACCAAGTTGGGGGAATGCTCTTTTTGACAAAAGGTATTCATTGCATTGTCTATACATTGAATAAGACACCTTGATGAAGTTTCTAAAGAACCTTCTCTTGTTTCTTAATGAAATTGCTTCTGAATAGTCATACATAGCACCTAGGTCTTCAAAGAACATACCAAGGTCTTTGCTTTGGGTCAAATCACCGACTGTTGCATTTCCATAATTGGATGTGTATACTGGTGTAGAATCCACGGACTTTTCTTGTTTGAATGTGTCATACATCAAAGAAGTCAAGTCATTCAATTCAGGTTTTGGGAACAATCCATTGTCAAGTTTTACGGCATAGCCTCTATCGTACATATAGAAGTCAATCTTACCACTACCCATAGCATCGTTATAACCACCATTTGCGTTGAACTTTGCGGTTTCATAGAAAATCACATTGGGTGTTGATACGGAATTGTTGGAAAGATGTACTAGATTGTATTGGATAGGTTTCTTGGCTAGTGTTTTCAATGTAGTGATGCGACCGCCATTATGGTCAATATATGAAATGCCAGCATCTTCATCATCGGTATATATGTGGTTTTCAGCCTTTGCTACCATTTGAGCACAAGTAAGGCTACCATTTAGCCAAAGAGATGTATATGAACTATCCTTTTCAACAGTAGCACCGATACCACCGAAAGCCATCATATCACGGCAACATTGGGCAGCGGTTGTCCTATTGGAATAACTTTCAACACGATATTTCATTTGTGGTGACTTGATTGCGTGAATCACATATTTAACATTTGTGCTTGAAAATGATGGTTGGATTGCAACACTAACTATGGTGTATGATTCCTTAATTGTTTCTGGGTCATTCTTGGTATTTATCCATATCTTGAAATCCAATTTCATATTTATGTCAATTGCCTTGTAACCATAGAATACGCCATTGTCCTCAAACTCCAAGTATGCTATTGGAGTGTCATAGAACATATTTTCATCAATTTCAAATCGTTTGATGCCAGGTACAAAATGTCCGTTGATTGAGACTTCATAACTAGACAACGCATTTGTGGAATCCGCTTTGCTTATCGCATCAATTGCACTCATAGATTATATATTTAGGGTGTATGATTATCAACTTTGAGACATTTAGTAATATGGAATTGAAGCACGGAATGTTTGTGTTCACAAACGATTCTTGTCAAATGTGCAAGGAATGGAAGGAAGACCTTGAACTATTGGACATAAAGAACAATCCATATTTCTATATAGTTGAATGCGTTACCGAAAAGGAAGGTGAAGACCTTTACGCAATCACCGAAAGAGTAGGTTATCCTCAATCCGTTGCTATGTTTGAGAATAAAGTGAAATGGATAAAGATGGGTAAGCAATATGGTCAAGATGTGATTGATATAGTTAACTTTGTTGAGGAATTTGGATGGAAGCCATTGAACAAGGAAGAATATGACAAGAAAATGGATTTCATCAACAACCCAGTATCAATAAAGGTAGCAATAGCACCAATGCATTATGTTTCCTTTGTTGATGGAAGGGATATACTCTTACACGCAAACCTATATGAAGAAGATTACATATATGAATTGTTCAAACAAGGCATTGAACTAATAGTTTATGACTACAACAAGAGAAGTGATTTTAGTGATAGAGAAGTAAATATCATTCAAAACTATCAAAAGATTACAAAAAAAATGTTCATCAATAGAGATTCCAACAAAGTACAAATTGAAAAAATTTCAAAAAAAGTTTAAATTATACTTGACAAGTCTTATATAATTTTGTATATTATAGGTACAAAACCAAGGAGATATACAATGATTAAGAATTTGATTTTAGCCGTTGCCGTTATGGTAAGCCTTTCCAATGCAGCATCAAGCATTAGAAGCACATTCCTCAACGACACCAACATTGTCAAGGAAAAGAAGGATACCTTGGTCATCCGTAAGGAACGACTTGGTACTATCTATGACATCACCACCACAGCACCGAACACATTGATGCTTACCAAGGATGGTCGTAGATATGACTTCTTTGATATTGTCGCCAATAGTGCCAATGTGGTGATGGATACTCTTGCCATTGTGAATGAGTTCTCTAGAATTGGCTTGTACAAGGAATGTAGTGCTTCCATTCTTATCCCAATTGAAGAATATGAAAGGTTTTATAACAAGTCTTATCTCTCATTGAACAACAATGGTTGTGTGCTTGGTGACATTTCTACAGTTGGCGGTGGTTTCTTTTTGGGTAAGACAATTGGTAAAGTTTTCAAGAAGAACCATAGATACAAGTCCATTGAACTTGATGTAAAGACAACCGAATTGGCATACATTGATAGTATCAACATCGTTGGACTCTATGGTGACACTACCTACTACGATTTTGATAAGACTTTTATGTGCAAGGATAACAATTCCTTTATTACATTCAAGGATAACTATGTTGATTGTCAATCTTGCCCAATGAACTCCGTATATAGCGAAAAGTATGGGGAATGTATTTGCAAGGTAGGTTACAAGGCTGAATATGGCTACAAGGGTGTTTACGGCTACACAAATGGTATGCGTTGTGTGGAGGAAAAGGTTGAACCCATCAATGAAATCAAGGTTGAACCAAAGACATTCCTTGGCAATGACCATAGAGCGGATGTACGATTTGACAAGTTCAATGTTTCCACCGACTTCGGTATGAGTACAAAGAGTGATGATGGCTATAGTGATGGTGGCTTTGTAATCAATTTGAGTTGGCAACCCTCCATTATCTTGAATCATATTTCCTCCAATACCGACATTATGGCTTTCGCATTGGACTTGGGTATGAACTTTACATACTTTTCCTATGAATATGATGGTCTTTGGGGTCATAGTGATAGCGAAGGTGAATACCTTTTCCCCAACATTGCCCTTGGTTTTAGAGCAGACCTATGGCGTTTTGAATACACATTTGACTTTCTTGTGAACTTGAACGACAAGTATGAAAATGTTTCCTATACATTTGGCTATCAAAATAGGATTGGATTCAAGTTCAACAAGCATTGGGCTATCCATATGAATATCCAAAACTTTAGTGGTTTGACATTCCTTGGTCTTGGTTGTAACTACACATTCTAACAAAATTTTACTATATTCTACCTATAACAAAAGAGCGTACCTATGAAGGTATATGAAGTAATCAATCAATTTTTTGCGGAGAACAAGAACTCCGCTATCGTAGTGAAGGATAATAAAGGTGTTTGGGGTGAGTTACCTATGCTCATCAACGCAAACGAAGACTATATGGATTTCGTATCCGTAAATGATAACTATGGTTGGTTTTTCCGTTCCAAGGATTACAAGAACCTCAACAAGGAATTCAATGACTTCATTGATGAAATCATTGTCCGTTGGTTTGGCAACGAAAATGAACGCAATTCAAGACTTGAAATTGAAAGAGCAAACCACTTCAACAGATTGAAGAAAATGAATGTAAATGCTCAATTCAAGTTCATCATCAAGTATATGTTCTTGTTCCAAAATTGGGTAAACTACACTTCCGTTTCTGGTTGCAAGATTGTCAATAGGAATTTCAAACTTTCAAACAAGGTGGAAAAGACCATTGACTATGAGAAGATGCGTACCAAGTTGATTCACCGCATTGATGACATCCACCAACTCTTGTTGCGTAGGGATGTGGATTTCATAAAGGAAAACTACAACGAAATCAAGGAAATCCAAATCCGTTGTGAGAAGCTACTTGCGAAGAAGTAAAAAAGAAAGACCGCCAATGGCGGTCTTTTTTAATGCAATGGACTAGATGAACTAGACTTTGGGTGTAGCGTATGTTCGCTACTCTTCTTTTGTTTTTGCACAGGTTTATACTCATAGGTCTGTTTATCTGGGTTCTTTAGATTATAATGGGAAAGACCTTGCGACTTTCTAGCAATAAAAGACCTATCTCTTTTAGCCTTGATTATAGCCTTCTTTGCGTTTCTCTTAATCTTACCCTTTCTTTGACCTATCTTTCTCTTACGCCTTTCCTTTGCGGTTATGCGTACTTCCTTTGGCTTGCCATTGACATATTGAATCCTATAGTTCTTCTTCGTTGACATAATCTTGACTTTCTTCTTACCCTTACGGATAACCTTCTTACGAACCAAGGATTCATTCAATGTATCAACATTTGCTTCCTTCTTTAGGCTTTCAAAGAAATTCATTCCTTCAACGGATATGCCTAGGATTACTTGAACAATCTTTTCCCAACAATCCTTTGCCCTACCATCACGATAGAGTATGGCATTTCCACCAGCCTCAATGAATTGGTCACAATTCATCTTTAGGTCATCTATGAGCAATGCGTGTTCATCGGCAAAGTTCTTCTTTAGTCTAGCCTTGTCAACAAAATGCATATTCAATGATGGTATGTTTGTATGTTCCTTTAACCAAATCCTCTTGCCATCCTTACCTTCCTCGGTAGGTATAGCGGAAAGTATGCAAAGGTCTATACCTTGCTCATTGCATAATTTTGATAATTTTGTATAAAAAAGTTTACCTTGTGGCAACCAATCAAGTTCAACCCAGAACTTTCTTCCAAGTCCGTCTAGAATCTTCCAATCAACCTTGTTGGTTTCAACATTCAATGCGTTATACTTATTTAGACCCTCTAAACAATTTACAATAACGCCATCCATATCTAGATATACTGTATCAATCATCAAAACTTACCTTATCTTATATATTAAATATATAACCACCCTAAAAATGGGTGGTTCATATTATTTGGACTTTTTCTTCTTTCTCTTTGCCTTCCTCTTTTTCGCCTTCTTCTTTCCAAGACTTCTATTGTATGTGTTGTACCAATTAGACCAAGTAAATGGCATCACACCGACAATCATTGGAGGTGGCATAGCACCAGGTTGTCTATGACATATTGAATGGTTATTACAACCCATAGGCTTTGGGGGACGAGGCATTTTAGGTGGCTTTGGCATTTGTGGTCTAGGGATGTTTCCACCCATAGGCTTTGTTGGTGGTGGAGGTGGACTAGGCATCATTGGTCTTGGATTGCCACCAAGTGGCATTGGATTCACACCACCAAAACCACCATTTGGAACACCCATAGAAGCACCAGTTGACATAACACCCATACCAAAGTCCTCATTCATATCAACGCTTTCGCTCAAGGCTATGGTAACATCTAGGTCAAATGTAGAACCTATATGGTTAAGTATGTCTGTAATCATATCATTAGCCATATTGTATGCTTGTTCTTTGTTTTCTTCATTGTTAGATATAGCACCACACCAAAATGGAACTTCCAATTCTAGGTCATTCAACAATTCACCCTTGTTTCCCAATATTGCTTTGTATTGATAGCCATTTATGTCATCATTCCAAGTAAATGATAGGTTGATAGTATCAACATCATATTCCATACCATTTGATGCTTCAATGGTTTGTGGGATTATAGTAAATTGCGTGGTTTCGTTATATCTAATGTCTTGCATATCTTATATATTAGGCTAGTCCCTCCAAAGTGTTGAATTTGGAAAAAAATGAATTGAAACATATATAAACTATATGTATAAGATGGAATACTGGTACTATTCTAATCGTAAGAGTTTAATGGTCGTGTGACCACTATCCTATATAGAATGTACCAGATTCTAGATAGGACTTTTGTATATATGAGACGGGCGTATAAAATAAGGTTATATCCTACTGTTAAGCAACAAGTGTTTTTCAAGAAGACATTTGGTTGTGTCCGTTTCGTTCAAAATCATTATCTAGACATAAAGCAATCGGTATATAAAAATATAGGTAAGCAGTTCTATCCCAAACTAGCATCATTCAAGGAAGAATGGGAGTGGTTACGAGAATCTGATAGCCAAGGTTTATGCAATGCTGTCCGTGACATTGAAACCGCATACCAAGCATTCTTCAATGGAAGAAATAATTTTCCTAGATTTAAGAAGAAATCTGACAAGCAATCATATCGCAATGGTCAGATGAAACACAACATAAATGAGTTGATTGCTAACGGACGGATATTCATTCCAAAAGCTGGGTGGGTTAAGTTTAGGCAAGATTATGACTTTGCCAATTTAAATGTCATCAAGGTGTGTAGTTTAACCATAGAATTATCCAAGACTGGTAAATATTTTTGCTCAATTTGTTGCGATGTAAAGGATTGTGAACCACTGACAAATAACAATTACTCAATTGGTATAGACTTGGGAATCAAGGACTTTATGATAGATAGTAACGGCTTCGTAATAGAAAACCCTAAATTCTTTGTAAAATCGCAGGTAAAACTTGCAAAGGAGCAACGAAAACTATCACATTGTGTTCGTGGTTCAAAAAATTATACGAAGCAGAAACACCGTGTTGCGTTGGTACACGAAAAAATTGTAAACCAAAGAAAGGACTTTCAGCATAAAATCTCCAAGAGATTGATTGTAGAAAACCAATACATCTTTTCTGAAGATTTGAAAGTCAAAAATATGTTAAAAAATCACAAATTAGCCAAATCTATTGCGGATGCATCTTGGAGCACATTTACCAATATGCTGGAATACAAAGCTAGTTGGTACGGACGGACTTATCTAAAAGTGGGGTCTTTTTACCCATCAAGTAAAATTTGCCATTGTTGTGGTTATAAGAATACAACATTGACTCTAAATGATAGGGAGTGGACTTGTCCGCATTGTGGCACTTGGCTAGACCGTGATAAAAATGCTGCCGTTAACATTCTTAATGAAGGAAAACGGATTTTAATGACTACCGTAGGGCATACGGAAGACGACTTGTCGTCAAAGACTGTTGATACTGGTTGGATTACCAATCTTGAGCAGTAATGTCGTAATTCCCATGTTGACTATATCAACACTTTTGGGTGGACAGAGCCATTAAATAATGGCGTTGTACATAGAAGAACTTTCGGTGTCTCCAAGGTTTTGTGTCTTTATCTTTTTCAATCTATTTTCGTTGTAATTCGCCAACTTGGATAGATATACATCGGCAGACATAGTTCTATCAAAATCAAATGTTAGGTTGAATTCGGTATATGCTGGAACATTGCCAATCAATTCCTTTGAAGGCTTTATATTGACATTTGATATGAATCCTACAAAGTGTCTCTTGAAAAGTCCGCTATATATCTGCAAGTTCCATAGTTTAATGCCTAATGCGACTGTTGTTGCGTTTGATACGCTCACCGCTCTTGTTGCATCACCTGGGAATACACCGACAAACATATTTTGTGCGGTTGTTTCCAGCTTTCCCAATATGTTTGAGTCAACTTGTTGGAATGTTGCAGTTGTACCTACATTTTCTTTATTGATGCTTTTTCGTATGTTTTCATATACTGTATGCATTGATTTGTCTTCTTGCTTATAGAGGTTATCGTTTATTGTAACAACGGCAAAAACAACAATCTCTTTACTCATATCACCAATTTCATCAGAGTTCTTATATCCACTATACCTAACGAATTTTTTTAAAGCCTTATCTGAAGCACCTTCTATGTTTTTGTAAAGTTTCTTTAATGTTTCGCTTTGATATGAATAGAAATTATCTATTTCTTTATCACTATGCATACGGATTTTCAACAATTCAAAATTGTGAGGTGTATTGTCATTATCAATTATCTTGAATGATACAGTTACTTCTTTATGTCCATCAACTTCTTCTTCGCTAATTTCATTAAGTTGTGGAGCATATGTGTTTCCATCTTCCCATTTAACTTTTAAATTCTGTTCACTAACCGATTTTGCGAAATAAGACTTTATAGTTGAAATCATTTTATTGTATATGGCATCTCTCAAACCTCTAACAGTAGAAGCTGGCATTTTTTGTGTCAATTCTAGCCATTCTTCTTGTTTCTTCTTTGCTTCATCAACATCACTAAAGGTCGCAACAAATGCAGCAACTGTGTTGTTCAATACAGTTCCTAGATTATATTCTTGTCTTGGTGTATTTTGTGTTAGTAGTATGTTTACGATGTCATCAGGTGTTGAAAACCTTTGAGAACCTATAATGCCATCATAAGGCACTACGAAACGCAATTGCAATGAATTGTTTGTAGTTCCGTTATAAACCTGTTGAGTATAGTTTCCCATTTCAACCATTTGTGGATTAAGATAATTGCCAAAGAACATACCAGCCATTTCAAAACCCTTGTACACCTTTGAGTTAAGGGAATTGTTTATGAATTTTCCAACCTTGTCCCTTAATGCGGTATCTTGCCATTGTACTGTATTTGAGAATGTTGGCATTTCTTCCAATATACCTGCTATATTGTGTCTTATTGTAGTTCCGTCATCCTTTCTTGTGAAGGTATTTAGATACATCAAGTTGTTGCCATACTCCGCAACATCTTGTTTTCTAAAAATCACATCAATGTCATCATTATTAAAAGCCACATATTATATATTTGACATTATGAACATTAAAATAAAATATCGTGATGACACTTGTCCTAGACTTAAATACATTGGCGGTAACAAGTCAAATTGGATAGACCTATATTCCTATGATGATGTTACATTGAAGAAGGGTGAATTCAAGTTGATTGACCTCGGTGTTGCAATGAAGCTACCAGAAGGTTATGAAGCATACATTTGTCCTCGTTCTTCTACATACAAGAACTTCAAGGTGATTCAAACAAACCATATCGGCATTGTAGATGAATCATATTGCGGTCCTAATGATTGGTGGAAATATCCAGTATTGGCAATGGAAGATACTGTTATCCATAAGGGTGATAGAATTTGCCAATTCCGCATTCAAGAACACCAACCAAACTTTGAGTTTGTTGAAGATGACTTGAGTGGTGAAGTTGATAGAAATGGTTTCGGTTCAACTGATGAACTAACTCCACCCTAAAGGGTGGAATCTTTCTGCTCAAGAGAACTAATGTTCTCAGTATTAACAGACTCTATGGGCAGTTCCTGCCCTGTTTTATTTAAAATCTTTAGACCTTCATCTAATATATTTAAAGCTGCATTTTTATCTCTATCTAAAAGAGTATGACAGTTTGGACAAACCCATTCTCTGTCTACTAAAGTTAAAGTAGTGTTTTTGTAACCACAACAATGACATAACTTACTACTGGGATAGAATGAACCTACTTTGATGTATGTTCTACCATACCATTTGGCTTTATAGTTAATCATATTACAAAATGTTGAAAATGAAGCATCTGCTATGGATTTAGCCAATTTGTGATTCTTTACCATATTGGAAGGTTTCAAGTCTTCACTTACTATAACTTGGTTTTCGTTAATAAGTTGATGACTTATTTTGTGTTGGAAATCTTTTCTTTGATTTCTTACTTTTTCATGTATTAAAGCTACTTTTAATTTTTGCTTATTATAATTATTAGACCCTTTAACACAATGTGATAATTTTCTTTGTTCTTTTGTAAGTTTTTCTTGACTTTTTCTAAAATACTTTGGATTATCTATTACAATACCGTATGAATCTATAAGAAAGTCTTTAAGTCCTAAATCAAATCCTATTTTAAAATTATTTGTTGGCAACTTTTCAGATTCTTCACATTCGCAACAAATTGAACAAAAGTATTTGTTAGTTTTTGATTTCTTTACCGTAATGTTGTAAACCTTGGTTATTCTATGTTTTGAAAAATCATATCCAGTTCTATAAGTAATTTTACCAATTTTAGGTATAGTGATTTTTCTATTTTGAACATCAAGAAGTTCAAATATATTCTTTTTCATCATACAATCACGATATGACTGTTTATCTGATTTTTTCTTAAATTTTGGATATTTGGTTTTTTGTTTTGTCTTTTTAGACAATGAATTAAACCAATTTTTATATGCTTTATTCAAGTCATTTATTGATTGACATATAGCTTGACTTCCTATTTCATTTAACCAAGGATTAAATGCTTTAAGCATATCCATTATATCTAAATCTTTATCTTTAAACCCATAGTCATTAAAATAAGATTGTCTTAATCCTAGAACATTATTATATACAAATCTGCAAGCACCAAAAGTCATATTTAATAACTTTTGTTGTGCTTTCGTAGGATATAACCTTATTTCAAATGCCCTTTTCATTAAAAAATCCATAGGAACATATTTCGCACTTTAATTCCTATGGATTCTTGTATAAAATATATACAATATAAATATAATAATTTTTAATCCATTTAGAAGAAAAGTGCGAAAAATCTTCCAAACTGTATATATTATATATAAAAATTAAATTTTGTTTTTTTTTAGTTAAAAAATAAAAAAATATTTATTATATTTTAAAAAAGGAGATGAAGCGAACATTCATAAGCAAGCCTAAAGGCATAGAATATTTCCGTTCGCTTTATTGTAAAAATAATATATACATAGTATTATGAGTGAAGTTTTTAAGACATTAGAAGAAACATTCAATGTAGATGAAACGGAGGATTTCGTAAAGAAGACCGCTGAAAGGATTGAAGAAATCCGTTCAGAGGTTTGTGATACGGAAACCGAAGGTCATACCCTTGAAGACAAGGAATACATAAAGTTTGAACTTCAAAATCTTATAGCAAGCAACAAGAACATTCTACAAATGTTTGAGAACCAAATACTTGCAGGTGCCCCACCTAGCTTCGCATTGTCATATGTAAAGATTTCACAATTGATTACCGAAAATCTTTCAAAACTACATGAATTGAACAAGTCCGTCATTGACATTGATATGAATGACATTAGACTTGCTCAAAGGGATAGGGAAATAGACTTGAAGGAAGAACTTGTGAATAGGAAGGTTGCTCAAATCGGTGTTGACGGAAATGGTGGCACTACAAACATCCAACAAAACAACCTATACCTAACATCTGAACAGATGACAAAGAAACTACAAGAACTAAATGCACCAAAAGTGAACTACGAAATGCCAAAGTTTGATTTGAGTTAACTTGAAAGCCGTTCATTGAACGGCTTTTTTATATTTTAATTGTGAAGATTTTGTCTAAAAAGGAATGGAAACAACTAAATGAGGAAGAACTTTCCAATTACATAGAGGAAGTGTTTCAATATTATAGACAAAAGGGTTTCCCATACTATCCTAGTGATAAAGAATATAGAAGGAATGAATATCAAAAGTTCATATCGTTCAATGCAAATGGACTAATTGAAGGTGATATGATAAAGCAAACTATGCACGGATTGGCTTTTTGTTGGTCATATATGCCTCATTCCTTTTCCGTTGAATGTAATGGACTGAAAACCCCACTTGACATTTTCAATAGTGAAGAATTCAAGAATGTAATCCGTAAGAGGATGATGTTTGGTGATACCATAACGGATTGTGGAATCCGTAAAATGCTAAAGATATATACGGGTGTACAATGCGTAAGCAATTTCCGTCCAACATCCGCATACGCAATATACAAGAGATATTGCAATAAGGATAGCATAGTTTGGGATATGTCAAGCGGTTATGGTGGTAGGATGATGGGTGCTATAAAGTGTGGTATTAAAAGATATATCGGTTGCGAACCTTGTACCGAAACATACAACGGACTAATGGAAATGCGTAATGATATAAAGTCATACAACAAGTTGACTAGAACCACCGATATACAAATACACAAGATTGGTAGTGAGGACTTTATACCAGATGAAATGGTTGATATGTGCTTTACATCTCCTCCATACTTCAATACGGAAAAGTATTCCAATGAGGATTCTCAAAGTTGCAATAGGTATACAACAAAGGAAGAATGGATTAATGATTTCTTTGGAAAGACAATAGACAATTGCAAGAAGGTCTTGAAAAAGGACGGAATACTTGCTATAAACATAGCCAATGTAAAAAGCTATAAGAACCTAGAAGAAGATGCCGTAAGGGTAATAAATGAAAAAGGATTCCAAGAAATTGAAACCCTTAAATATAGCCTTTCAAGTCTTTCACATAATGACAAGTTCAAATATGAACCTGTATTTGTTTTCAAGAACTAGATTTGATTTGAACTAGATGGCTTTGTTTCGTTATTGACATCACCATAGATATTGTTTTTGATGGGTTCAATAATCAATTGTTCATATTCAAAAGTACAAGTGTATGTGAATATTTCTGAAGAATTTGTAGCCAAGTCAAGATTTGATAGGTTAGTCAAGAAGCAATTCAAGAACTTTACATCAACTGTATCATTTCCCTCATTGTCCATTAAGTGTAGGGTGAATGTTTCTATCCTATTACCTCTAATCAAAGGTTCTCCTTGCAAAGAATCCGTAATGACGGTATCCAATGTATAACCAAGTCTATCAGCCATAGCCCAAGCATAGAATAGGTAATAGTTCATAAAGAGTGCATCACATTCAATACCGATAGTGAAGGAATTCAATTCTTGCATACCTATTGTATTAGGATGTATTTGGACTGTTCCGTTATAGTTAGTTCTCAATGTGGTGGATGTGATTTCTGGCAACGATACATTCTTTATACGATGATTGAAGACATTCATATCAATGTCCTTGAACCTTGTATAGTTTGGAATATTTGACAAGTGTACCCTAAACTTATTCTTGTTGAATGGGTTGATGTTGTTTGTGTTTCCACCTGCCAATATGACCGAACCCATAGCATTGACGGAATTATCTCTTAAATCACTCATATATAAGTTATATATGAGCATTCCAAACCTTAACACATACATGGATAAGTTCAATAGAGTTGATGTAAAACAACCCTTTGCGTTTGAGGTCACTGTATATTCTGACTATCAAATGAGTGAAGTGTTGCTAGACCCTAGTATGGTTGAGGACTTGTCATATCCAGCATATAACATAGAGAACATAAAGACGGACTATTATTCATTTCAACATATATTGCCAGCATTCAATCCAAACATTGAATTGTCAATAACATATCTTGAAAATGAAGACCTTATTATACATAGTGTCCTTGAAAACTTCTTTTATCCAAATAATGGCATATTCTATGAAGTTCCAACTGTTTATATCGTTGCCAAGATATATGACATACATTCAAATTCCATATTGAATGTAAACTATTATGAAGGTGTTTTGTCTGACTATTCAATCGGTGAATATAGATATGAAACTCCAGAATTGTACAAGATTACATTGAAGTTTATGTGTAGGCAAAAGATTAGGAACATTGCAAATGGAACTGGAATTGCTGGTGGATATGGTGATGGTACTCTTGTTGACAATGGATTGAAGTATGGTAATGCCATTGAAACCTTCTTTAGTGAAGAAGTACGAAAGGCTTTGGCTAGTAAGAAAATAGTAAACCAAGTCAAGGGAAAGAAATACAAAATTGATAATGGTGATGTAGAAAAATTGAAGGCATTGTATGATAAGTTATCAAATGCTGGTTTCAAGAACCTAGGTTCTTTTGATAATTGGCAGAAACGATTTAAGGATGATGTTGCTAGTGGTAAACTATATGATAATGTCCTCAACAATATGAATGCTGGAATTGACAATCTAATAAAACTAAAAACCGAACTAGAAAAGAAGGGTTATACTTTGGATTTGTCTCTTGGTTATGGTTCTATTCTTGGAAACCATAGTGATACAAGTATTCACTACGAAGGTAGAGCATTTGATGTTGCCTATTATAAGTTAGATGGAAATGGAAATAGGGTAGGAGATTCAATAGGTGTTAAAAACAATGCTGAAGAAAATATGAAAATAAACAATATTGTTGGTGGAATCACTAATGAATTGTTTGGATTTGGTACTAAAAATTCACAACTTGATGGTGGTGCTATGATGTCTGAAGCCAAAAATGGAAATGGTTGGACACACTTATCATTTAGATTCAATAATAATGATAGGGATGAATGGGGTACTAGTGATGCAGCCACACAATACTTTGATATGAAAGAAAACAAATACAAGAACTACGACAATCGTGTTGGTGATTGGACTAGTGTTGGAGATGATGATACTGGAATAATTTAACAAGATTGTAGAATCTTGCCCAATTCATCATTTATCTTTCTTATAATATATTGCTGGCTAATGCTTGAGCTATTGCTCAACATATTTTGGAATCTTTGGTTGTTGTTTGTGTTCCGTAGCCAAGAAATCCTTGAAAGGTAATTCATCTTTGGTTTAAGCCAATCCCTAATCTTGAACATAAGGAGGTCTAGGTTTGTGATTGCATCCCTTTCTTCTTGGTTTTGTGGCTTACGCAACAATTCACCCTTCCTACTAATCAAACCCAACTTATATGCCCTAGTTTGTTCAGGTGCGGTCATAAGTGTCTTTAAGAACACATATACCAATATGTTGTCTATTTGTGGGTCGTGTATTGATAGGTTTATCTTCTTGTTGGTTATTTTTGCCTTGTCAAGTGCTATGGAAGCCTCTGAAATGACACCTTGGGTGTTTAGCAATGCCGTTAGCATATTGCAATTGTTGTAAATCCTCTTGAAGAATTTATGGCTTGAAACATTCTCATCCAATAGGATGGAAATGTTATGCATATAGTTTTCAAAGGAGTTCTCAAACATATCTATATTATGTATTATACCAAAAAATAAAGGTCTTTCAAAGTTAAAATATACATAATATATAGAAAAGTAAAAGGATTTACAATTATGGACTTTTTAACCTATTTGAAAGAAAGCATTGCAGAAGAAACAAAGGGTCAGCCATTTGCTGATGAACTTGCCCGTGCAGAGGCAAACGCACAAAACAATAGCCTTAACGCTCTACTAAAGCGTTATTTCGCAAAGGGTGGTTCTGCCAAGGTTTCCCTAAAAGGTTTCGGTGATGACCTTGCCGATGCTCTTGTTGACTATTTCAAGAATGAGTTGGTAAAGCCTGAAGACTTTGCTACCGAAGACAAGTATGGTCAATATATCAAGGTAATCCGTAACGACCTTGAAGAAAAGTTGCTTCCAGACCTTGCTTCTAGACTTGAACAACTTGGTATCAAGGTTGATAACCTAAAGAATACCCTTACCAAGTAATAAATACACTTGAACATTGTATAAAAGCGAAAAACTATCCATTATTGGATGGTTTTTTGTTTTGTTTGGAAATTTTCGGCACATTTAATATATTTTTAACAATATGATAGGAGAGTCTTTAATGGCTAACAATGTAATTGATTCCTTGAAGGATTTGCTTGAGGATAAGGACAATAAAATCGCAAAACTCACAAGCGAAAACAATGAACTAAAAGAAACAATAGAATCATTGAAACAAGAATTGAATGCTCGTAAAGAATTTGTAGATACAAATGTAGATGTTATCTTTGATAAGGGCTTTATTTCCAAATCATTGGAAATCACAAAAAATCTCTTTTATCTTTTTGAAACCCTCAATGCAAATGTGAATGAAACGGATGAAGCCGAATACATAACTATGCCTATGGATGGCTTGAATACATTAATCCAAGACATTTTCGCATATAGTACAAAAATGAATGAAATTAGAGCCGAATTTGAGGAAGTCAAGGAAGACTATCAACTATAAAAAGTTTCCAAATTCAACAAAAAGAACCACCCTTGATTGGGTGGCTCTTTTTTGTTCCGTATAGTTTGGTGTGTTCTTGAACTAGATTTGCCAGTCAATCGTTAGGTCATAACCGACAATCCTTTCAACGGAACTTGTCAAGTTCTATTCAACTACATTGTAGATGACATCATCAATCTTGATGGACTTGATGTTGACAATCTCAACACAATTGACAAATACGATAGGTTCTTCCTTTTCTTCGGTTTCAACCTTACGCCAAGGGTCAAACTTTTCATCCATAATGTCAATGACATCTCCCTGGTATTCATAATGGGAGTTGGACATCCCCTTGATAGGGTAGAAACGGAGATAGGACTTGCCCTTGTGGTCAATGATTACTCGGTTTCCTTCACGGAACTGACCCCAAGGAAGACCCTTGGACTGGAATTCACCGCCATTCTCGGTTTCAATGCCCTTTTCCTTCATTGCTTCATTGACCATCTTGGAGTAGTCAATGTCACCAATCTTTGCGGTGGTCTTGGAAACCTTCTTGATTTCCTTGGGGTTGATTTCAATGAGCAATTCCATCTTGTTCTTGCCAGCACCACCATTCAACTTGGACTGCTTGCCCTCATAGTTGATTTCAACGATGGTTTCTTCCTTGATAGTGTGAAGAAGGTTTGCAAGGTCAATTGCGGTAATGTTTTTCTGTTCCATAATGGACTCCATTTTTTGTGTCAAAGTTAAAATGTTTGTTTCTTCTTGTCAAGGGGTCTTTCCCTTTGACATTAACAAATGTAGTTAAATTCCAATGTCAAAATATGACAATCGGCTATGTAAGAATTAAATAACATTATTGTAAGTTAGGACTTCTTGAATAGTCTAGACAACTTGGATGCCTTTTCCATTTCAATGCCTACATTTTCTATACGCATAATTGCCAAATCAAAGTAATGGCTATCAATCTCAATGCCTATGTATTGAAGGTTCATCTTCTTGCATACCATTCCAATAGTACCGCTTCCCATGAATGGGTCTAGGATTGTATCACCTTCCTTCGTATTTAGCCGTAAGACACCTTCTAGTAGGTCTAAAGGCTTTTCCGCTGGATGTACCTTGTCTTGTATCCTATCAAATGGTTGTATTGCCGAAAGCCATTCTATATGGTTTTCTTTCTTGTCATAATCTAATACATTTATTCCTTCGCCAGACTTGTATATTCTAATCATGAACTCCGCATTGGTGGAATATCTATTTCTGTTTATGACCGACAAAGGTTTCTCCAATGTTATTATGCAAAAAAGATAATTGTGTTCCAACGCCCACATCGTATAATATGGAACTAGGTATTCATTACAAAAGAAATATCCACGGAAATTCTTCAATACTCTATCACATTCATCCAATAGTCTATATACATCATTTCCGTCAAAACTACCCATTTGGGATAACTTGTTGCCTTCCTTGAACATCTCACTATTGGCATACTTTGAACTACCTTCCGTACCTATTCCTCGGTTTTGATGACCACGGAAATAATATGGTGGGTCTGTAAATACAAAGTCTATACTATTATCTGGTATAGACTTCATTATCTCAAAACAATCTCTGTTGTGTAGTTCCATATCCATAAATATAAAAATCAAACTACTTTGATATTCAATAATTTGACACTTCTCTTTTTAAGGATTTCAATAGCCTTGTCAAAATCACCATTTGATTCTTTCCAAGCATACTTACATGACATCATACCACAACCTGTAATCTTGTGGAGTTTTATCAATGTTTCCTTTTCAATATCCATATGAATGAAATATATAATTTGAGGAATAATATGAAATTTTCATTGAATGATGACATTTTTTACTTGAAGATTAGAAGTGCAAACATTCCATATGTACCAAAGAAAGAGGACAAGTATGAAGTCCACGACTTGGAAGATATGGTTTGCTATTATGGTGACAATCTAAAGACATTGCTTGCTAGCGGTATAGTACAAAGTAGGGCTATGGTGTATGAACTTGTGAAGTTTGAAGATATACCAAGAGAATGGCAAGATAGGCTTAAAACTGGTCGTAGACTTATTAGAAAAGAATTGTCAGATTTTGCAAAGTCTAAATTGGAAGATATTATTCCTACATTGGAAAACGGAGAAGAACCTAATATGTATGTTAAGGAAACAACCAAGTTTAAGAGTTTCAACAATTTCTTGAATGAGAAGAAGAATAGCATCAAGTGGATTGGTGATGCTTTAACTCAAAGAAAAGAATTGATTGAAAAGAGAGAAGATGAAAAGAAAAAGATTGATGCAAAATATTGGGATATGATTCGTGAACTTGATAACGCTTCCATTGATTGGATAAAGTCAATGGGTTTCACCGAAAGCGAATCCGCAAATTGGGGTAATGAAAAATATTATTATTTCACAATTAAACAAGATGATATGGTTGATAGCCTCAAGATAAAGGTTAGATATCCTTCTGAATATAGTAATAGCATATACATAGGCTCTGATTCTTTAGGTTTTGCTAGAATACCTTATGACAACGCAAAGGATTTTATGAAGGCGGTCAAACAAATCAAGGAAAGCCTATATACATTCATAAAGAAATACAAAGGTAAAGGAAAGGATGAAATTGTAAATACATTTACACAGATTTTCTCCAAGAAATTGAAGGATAGTGAAGGTAGATTTGCCCTATCCAATGAAGATTTCCTAAAGAAATACAAGATTCCTGACATAAAGTGGGAAAGTGTATCTGGTAAGCGTTCTATGGTCTATGATGTTTATAGTCATACATTGTCCAAAGACAACAATTCAATGTCAAGATTGAGGGAATATATAAAGAAGTTTGGAAAGCCATTGAAAATCAATGTGAGCACATTGCCAAAGGCTAAAGCACCACAATACGCCATAGAACATGAAACCGAATGGGATGGTGTTCAAGGTCAAACACTCACAATAGAATTTGAAGGTGGACATACTCTTTATTTCGGTGCTTAATCAAAAAGACCTTCCGTTTGGAAGGTCTTTTTTAATATTTAATGTTTAGCAATATATTCTTCTTTTCCTTGGCGAAGAATTTGTACAATATCTTTGAACCATTCTTCAACTGATTGCTGTCCAAAAGAGTTCAAATAGATTGATGTACTTTCCAAAGCATTTAACCATTCACTATGGATTCCATCATCCGCTTCAACATACAAATAGCCATCACCTTTAATGAGATGTATATCTTCGTAGCCAGCATCATCAAGCATTTTTCTTAAACGCTTATTGGTTATTTCATCTCCAAATCTATTGCCTTCATTTAGGATATGCTTGACCTTATTGTATTCATTCTCGGTAAGTAAAACAGTTTTCATTGTAATTATACCTATTTGTTAAAGAAATCTTTTGATTGTATTATTAATCAATTCATCAAAATTTTGTTTAGATTCATCGTCTGGTTCTTCATTTTCTTCATTTTCATTGTAGTAAGAAGCAACAATGACGGTATCTTCATCAACATCGTGACCAGGACCGCCAAAGTAGCCTTCACCAATGTAATATGTAATATCTTCTTCTTCATCAATATATGAAATGTCACCTTTCTCGGCTTCAGCCAATGTTGACAATACTTTTATTTTAGAACCATTATAGTCCATAAATTGAAGAAGGCAATACATCAAAGCATACTTTTCCATCTTTGACATTGGTGCGTGTGATTCATTCAATACATTCATAACCTTGTTGTATTCATTCTCTGTGAAAAGGACTTCATACTTCTTGGTAGATTCATTCTTACCCTTCATATCCTTCTTTTCACACTTTTCCTTGAACTTCTTCTTTATGTCAACGATACTTTCCTTGGTCTTGGAGAACACACCATTGCAATTCTTGTCAACATAGAGTTCACCATCCTTGGTAAAGTATTTTAAAGTATATCCACAACAAGTATAGAACTTGACTTCGCTAGTCTTCATTTCATTTAAAGTTTTCATACATTATATATATTTCATATACAAGGTAAAAATATGATTGTTATTGAAGAAATCCCAGATACCCCCAATCAAAATAGTACACCAAATGCAGATTCTATTGTACAAACACCCCAACTTTCATACAAGGATATGTACAAGGATTTCATAGGCGAACCGCTAAAGAGCAACTTTGTCAAGGCTATGATGCAAAAAGAAATCAATGAAAGCATATTTGAACTACCTCAAAGAAAGGAAAATACACCTGAGAAAAAGGCTTTCTACAAGCATTTAAGACAAATCACAAAAGTTCAAGAAGATGGACACCACGATTGGATTGGTATGCTATGTTCCGTATGTAATGAGATTCCAAGCAATTTACAAAAGGATGTTTGCAATGCGTTAGATGACCTATATGGACACGACCACGACTATTTTGAAATTCCACAATATGCCATTGAATATGGTTATGCAAACAAACCCAATACCTTATTCTCTTTCCTTGGGGATGTGTATGATTACCTACCACAAAAGATTGTTGATGACATTATGAAATTGAAATAATATGAAAAACCTTCCGTTTGGAAGGTTTTTTGTTACGACTTAATTCTAGCCCTTAATCCAGATGAAGAATAGTTGTGTTTCCTTTTGTTATAGTATATCTCAATGTTGGGTATATCCTTGCCAGTAAATTCAAGTTCCTTATATTCTTCGCCAACAAACCTAACATCTGGCTCAATTATCTTCAATATGTTCAAAAGGTCTTCTTCCGTGTCATAGGGTATAATCATGTCAACATACTTGTTTGATTGAACTTGCAACCATCTTTCAAATGTTGATTGTATTGGCTTGTTCTTGTATGACCTTGAAATAGTAGGGTCGGTTTGTAAACCAACTATTAGGAAATCACAATTGGATTTTGCCTCTGCCAACATCACATCGTGTCCACTATGTGGTCCAAGGTCAAATGTGGAACAAGTAAATCCTATCTTCTTGTATTCCTTCTTCAATTCTAGTATCTGCTCTAAACCTTGCATTTTTACTTTTTTCCTTTTGAACTTATTTATAATTGTTCTAATATGTAAAAATGTATTTTACGCATTGTTAACTGCCTTAATTATTTCTAGTGAATGACTAAAGCCCACATTAGCATCAAATAAACCATTCCATCCAAGGTGTTCCAACTTTTCACTATTCAAGCTAGAATTATCCATTGGGTTGAATGCCTTTTCATCTTCAATATTAGGTAAATCAAACGATAGATTAACATTGCCACAATTAGCTAGAATTTGTGCCATATCCCTTATACTAATTATAGAATTTTTATTTGATATGTTATATGCTTCACCAGACACACCATCTTTTAAGATTGACAATATAGCATTTGCACAATCAACACTATAGCAATAAGACCTTAATTGTTCTCCTTTGCTTTTTAATACCAAGTCTTTTCCATTAGCCACTTGATATATGAAATCAGAGGATACTCTTTTATCATTCTTTGAAGCTGATGGTCCGTATATATGTCCAAGTCTTGCAACACAATAATCTATATTGTATTGTTTCCTATAACATTCACATAAAGTTTCAGTCGCTCTTTTTGAAACAGAATAGCTAGACCTTGGATTTAGCAAATCAATATATCCATATTGGTTTTCAACAAAAGGTTCTAATGTATCTTTAGAACCATAAACCTCGCTTGATGAAACATATAAAACCTTTTTTGTATTATGATTCTTTGCATATTCCATTAGGTTGTTCATTCCAATAAAATTTGTCAACATTGTATCAACTGGGCAATTGATATACAAATTAGGAGATGCGTTACTTGCTCCGTGAATTATATAATCAATATCAACATCAAATGATATTGGTTTTGTGACATCGTATTCTATGAATTTAACCATTCCGTTAAATCTATCTTTTATTTTACTTTCATCCCTACCAACGGCATATATTTCAACATCAATTTTTGACAACAACAATAAATCTATAATAGTTGAACATACTAATCCAGAAGAACCAGTTACAAGCACACTCTTGTTTTTAAGAAATGTCAAATCAATTGTAGAAAGACTTTTGTTTATATCACTAATATAGAGTTTATTGTTTAATATGGACATCATTTTTGCCAACTACTTTTATTTGAATTCAATAAAGCCTTAAATATTTCAACATCACCAATGGTGGTAATCTTCAAATTGGTTTCATCACCATTATAGAAGTATATGTCATAACCCAATTCGGTCATCAATGTGCAAGTGGCAACTGTATCTTTTATACCTTTTTCATTTGCTTCTTTATGAATGGAATTCAATTTGCCATATAATATTCCGTGTGGTGTTTGTGTTCTCAACAATTTCTTTCTATCTAATTCTTTAATGCCATTAGATTCAATATAGTAAGGTGCTTCTGCGATTGGTATGGTTGCTATAGCAACACCTTTATCTTTTGTCATATTTATACAATCGGTTATGATTCTATCATTAGTGTTTACTCTAATACCATCTTGAACAAGAACAACATCATCTTCTTTTAGATATTTCTCTAATCCAAATACGGCATTTTGTATTGATTGCATACCTGTTTCACCACCCTTAAATATCCATTCCAATTTAGTAATCTTAAATTGCTTTGCATAAGTCTTAATGACTTCTTCCCAACCTTCAAGACATACAACCGCAATTTTATCAATCTCTGGATGATTTTGAAACTTCTCTAAAGTATAAATGATTAATGGTTTGTCATTTATACATAGAAATTGTTTTGGAACTTCTTGACCTAATCTTGAACCAGTACCAGCGGCAGTTAATATAGCAACATTCATTAGTTAAATTTCCTTATATACTCTATATATGATTTGTTAGTGTCTACTATAAGTCCACCATGTATGCTTTTACCTTTAATTGGAGTTCTCCAATTTCTACCATATTTAATAACCAATACATTGTTGTAATTATGTGGAATAGGCAACATTAAATCTTCAAACTTATATGGTATAGTTTTTACCACATCGGCTATTGGTGTTATTTCCTTGAATACTATTGGTGACCATAATGGACAACAATAATGACCATTACAATTCAAGTTCCTTAAATATTTATCATACTTTACGAAATTTGCATGATTCTTATTTCTCAATAGAGGTGTTATATAGTTAAACACTTCTTTTCTTTTCTTCAAGTCATCTGGTAAAGTATAGAATGGGAAAATATCAATAAATATACCTTGATTGAACTTCTTTCTACACATATAGTCGGTTTTTAAAATACCAGTTGTTTCACTATTTCTTAATTGTGCGTGGTATCTTAACGCACCTGGGTCGCTATATTCGGTTTGGAAGAAATATTTACCATTAAATTCATCCTTTGCTACTTCTAATAGTTTATAATAATCCTTTGCCAACATAGCAACATCCATATCATCATCCCAAGGTATAAATCCTTTGTGTCTAGCAGCACCCAACAAAGTTCCACCTATTAGGAAATAATTTATATTGTGCTTTTTACATACTTCATCAAACTTCTTCATTAGGTCTAATTCAACCTCTTGCAATTTGATTAGTTCATTTGACCGCTTGTATTTCTCACAAGCAACAAACATTTCATTCTTTTCCTTTTCGGTCTTTGCGTTCCAATCTGAATTTTCAACCTTTGTCATATCTTTTTTGTACACTAATTTGTATGTTGATAAAATTTTATAATTATTAAACTCAAACCAATATCCCATTATCCATTCAGATAAATAACCATAAATTCGTTTTAAATTATTATCAGATTTTAGTGTTTTTTTAAATTCATTTATAGCACCAAACAAAAATTCGCAATATTTATCAAATATTTCTTTTTTACAAATCATCATATTACAAGCATAAAAACCAGTTTCTTTAAATGATTTATTCATATAATTATAAATATCTGGATTATACGATTTCATAAAATTAAAAAAGGCATTTATTGTAGGTAATAAAGATTTTGTTGCTAATTTTTTGGTATAATTATCTCCAACAGATATACGACTTTGGGGTACATATTGTCTAGGCAAAATAACATCATATTTATTCAACGCACTTACTATTTTATCCTTTTCCAAAATTTTATAATCATTAGAATGACCATCCCAACCTGGTTCAACGAAGAATCTACGATAGTGTTCTAGACCAACAATCTTTGCTTTTGACCTTTTCCAAATGTCATATATAACTGCCAATTCACACCAATAATCAGAATCTAATTCCTTACCTTCATTGACCCAACTATATCTACGAATAGAACTATTGTTTACTATGTTAGTCTTTTTATCACTCTTGCTTGCGGCAACATAGATAGCAACATCATTATCTTTAACATTAGTCTTATTTACACATTTTTCATATAATTGTTTTGGCTTATAATTTTCATTCTTAAAGCAGATAATGTTATCCTTACGCAAGACATTAAGTTTCTTATCTATGAATGTTTTAAGGTAGGATAGTGGGCTTCTTTGATACTTTAGATTTGGTTGGACAAATATGGCATACTTATATTCTTTAAAGATTTCAAATGGTCTTTCATAAAGGATTTTTTCAAACTCTTCCTTGCCTTTCTTTTCAACGGCATCCTTACAATTCAATACTTTCCAACCATTTAATTCACCAACGGTTAATGCCTTGCTAATCAAAACAACATCAACATTCTTATACTTATTCTTGATTCTAACTGGCAAATCACCATATTTAGAATATGTATATAACACTATCTTTTCCATACACATTATATATGTTTCATCTCCTATAAAATTGTCATTTTCATCGTAATAACCAAACATTTCTTCTTCATTTATTTCTTCTTGCATTTCTTCTTGTATATTTTCTTCTTGTACATTTTCTTCACATTTAATGCAATTATATTCACCATTCCTAAAATAAGTCACATTTGGTTTACGCAACACATTTTTTCTACTTTCCTTGAAACTACGCAATCCGTTTAGTGGGCTATGAGTGAACACTGTACTAGGGTCAACATATATTGCATAGTCATAGTTCTTGAAATACAAGAATGGATTGTTGAATATTACATCCTTGAAATTTTCCTCACCATTTGCATCAATGTATCTTGAACAATTCAAAGGTGTCCAACCATTTATGTTCCTAGTGATAACATCCTTGCTTAAAACAAAGAAGTCAACATTCTTATATTGATTCCGTACATCAACTGGTTTTCTTCCGTTACTAACATATGTGTAGATAACAATTCTTTCCATATACATTATATATTAAAAAATAACAATTTACATATTGACATACTTATATAATTTTATTATATTGTGTATATGGCTGAAGCGATTTACCAACTTGATAATAGCAATTACCTTGACTATGAAGGTTGTTCTCTAAATGTCTACGGAGATGTCAAACTTTCAAACCTAGGTCTAAAGAAGTTGCCGTTCCATATCAATGAATGTTGGGGTACTATATTTGATGTCAGCAATAACTTTCTAGAAGACCTTTCTGATTGTCCGTTTAAAGTAGGTGAATCTACTCAATACAATTGTAGTCATAATATGTTGAAATCCTTGTATTATTCACCTAGAAAGGTATTATCATTTGATTGCTCATACAATATGCTTGAAAGCCTTGAAGGTTGCCCTAAAGTAGTTGACACATTCTATGCAAATTCAAACATCATATCAACATTGAAGTATCTTCCCAAAAAAGTTAGATACCTTTATTTACATTACAATCATCTTACGGATGATTGTCTAGAGGATTTGTTGAAAAAATATAAGACCTACGATTCAATTGGAATTAATGGCAATAGAATCAACGATACTATGTTTGACATCTTCTATAAGCGGTTTGATATGCTCAAGACATTGAATGAGAAAGGGGGTAAGAAATGAGATGTAGATATGGACTTAAATGGTATCAAAGGGTATTGATGTTTTTGTTGGATTCCTTTGGCTTTGACTATGTACATAACGGAATCTATTATGTCAACCACATCAACATATACAACTACAAGAGATACATAGGTAAGAGAATTGTAGTTCTTGGAGAAGTCAACTTATCATATTGTAGTCTCAAAAAGATTCCGTTTGAAATGCTATATGTAAGTGGAAGTTTACACATTAACAACAATCAAATAAGTAGCCTTAAAGGTTGTCCATCACATATAGGTGGAGATTTTCATTGTAGATATAACATATTGAAAGACCTTGAATATTGTCCAGTTGTTAAACAAAATAGAAGTATCTGGGCTGACCATAATCAAATCAAGTCATTGAAAGGTTTGCCAAAGTATACTAAAAGCCTAGACATCAACCACAACAACCTTAAAACCCTAGAAGGTTGCCCAGAGGAAATGGATTTCTTGAAGGTTAGTGACAATAAGATAAAGACCTTGAAGTATTGTCCTAAATTTGTCAAATGCTTCGTATTTGGTTCACCATCCAACAAACGGTTGCGATTGGAATGTGAAATCGTTGACCGAAGATACCAAATGTTAAACGCATTTAGGTCTCAATCGTTGGAGAAATGAAACCATATATAAGGTATGATATTACTAGAAAGCATAGATGATGATATATTCTTCAACAAAGAATTCAAGGACAATGAAGGTGTAGGCTATTTCAAGAAACAAAACGATGATTTAAAAGGTATTAAGAACCTTTACTCCAAATTCAAGTTGAGTAGTTCAACAATGTCAAATTGGTTGGTTAATTTTGACCTATATACAATAAATGATATGAATGTTGACAATGAACTTGAATACACTAGCAATATAGGTTTGGATGACTTCATTGATGTTCTTGATTATAATGGAATAGACTATAGTATTGATACCAAAAATAAGACCATTTCATTCAATGATACTGTATTCAATACAATGAAAAAACTTGAAAACATCATCTGTGCGGATTACTACAAGAGCAAGGAAGAAATTAAAAAGGATATGGCGAACACCATAATGAATGGTGTAAGAAACAAAAGAAATCTAGCAACTCTTATGGGTATCAAGAATAAATATCAAAAAATAATTGATGATGAAATAGGTAAGAATGTTCTTGGTCTTGCAATATTGGATGGAATGATTTTAAAGGTTGAACTTTATCAAGAAACCGATATTTATGATGATATTATAGAAAAGTATAGTTATAGACACATAGACATTAATAATGCAAATGAATTGCTTGATTCCTTGATTAAAGACTTGATTGGTTAAGTCTATGAAAAACAAAAAACCGACCATTTAGGTCGGTTTTTTAATATGCTATGATATTGTCTATTAAATATCACTCATACCTGCAACGGCAACGGCTAGTGCCTTATTGTCGTCAGCATCGGTTTGTGGCATATCTGGACGCTTTGGAGCACCTTCAATGGGCTTGTTATGGTCTTTCATTGATTGTGCGTTAACACCAACTCTATCGGCAATCATTTCCTTGGTAACATCCTTATTGAAGAATTCAGAGAATGCCTTTACGCAAGGTTCGGTTGCGGTGTCAATGACATATTGCTTAATTTGGTCAATAGACCAATCAAATAGATTTCTACCTTCCTTTACGGTGCTTCTAACAACCTTACCCGCTGCAACCTTGACCGCACCTTGGAAATCACGGAGCACATCAATTGGGCTTTGTTCGGTTTCGCCAGCAGAACCATTGAACACAATACAATTGATTTTTGCATTAACATTGAGTAGATATACCTGACTCCAACGATGGTGACCATCAATAATATAATACTTGCCACCCTTGTTATACACAACAAGAGGTCTAACCACAGTAACGGCTTCCTTACCATCAAGAATAGTCTTGATTTGTTCTGCGGTTTCTGGATTCTCACACTTCAATGGGAAAGCGATGGAGTTTGCAACATCAATTTCATTTTGAGTTGGGATTAGCTTTAGGACACTTATGGCTTGCTTTGAGGTATCAACCTTTTCAGCATTTTCACCCTTACCGAAAGCGGTCTTTAGTAGAGCCATCTGTTCAGGTTTCAAACCATTTAGGGCATCAATGAGATTGTCAATGCCTTCGGTATTCTTCAACTTGGAAAGGAGTTCCTTTACTTCGGCATCCTTTTCATCAACCTTGCCATCACCATTGACATCTTCGCCATTGGTATCTTCGTTCAAACTACGACAATACTTGTAAATATCACCGAAAGTCATCTTTGTCAATTCATTTATAGAAATGCTCATTTTTTTAAAATCCTTTTTTCTTTATATATTATTTATGAAAAAGACCACTAAAAATAGTGGTCTTTTCAAATGAAAGATTAAACATTGTCTAGTTTTACTAGCATACTAGAGGTGATTTCATCACCATCGGTAACAATCAAGTAACTAGAAGGTGGGAAATCACTATGTAGTTTTTGTAGCGAATATGAGTTTGGTCCTACAATTGAGGGGTTAAAGTACACTGGGATATTTGCGGAAGAAAGATACCAAATGCCACCAATATGCCAATGACCCATAAGACCAACATCAGCCTTTAGACCTCTATTTGAGAAGATGATATAGTCCTTGAAACTATCTCTAATCACAGTGCTCAATGGAGATACGAAAGAACCACCACCCTTATAAGCATCACCATGTTCAAGTTTCCAATACTGATTACCGATTTTTGCGAAATATACGGAAGAATCTGGGATTTCAACGGAAACCTTCGTATTACCCATAGCTTCAAACATCATCTTGATGTTATGATATAGCACATATTCCCAGTTGTCAATGACCTTGTTCTTGGTTTTCCATTCCTTTGATACTCTTGAATGGTTTCCAACGACACAATATAGGTTAACATTCGTAAAATGTTCAGAAAGACCATTTATAACACCAACAAGGAACTTTGTAAGGTCAATGACCGCTTGTGGCATAGTCATTTCATTGGTTTCAATTAATTCTTCGTGAATATTACCGCTAAACATATCACCAAGCATAGGAATATCCAAGATTGAGCATTCGTGCTTAACGGCATACTTGATAGCCTCTGCTGCTAAAGCCTCAATTCTTCTCTTTGCGATGGCGGTATTGTATTCATTGCACTTGTTGATTTGTTCTGGGGCTACCACTTCACCGAAATGAAGGTCTGAAAGTGGCATAACAAGTCTATTAGTGCCATTAGCCTTTGTCTTGACATTGACCTTGAAATTGATTGAATCTGGCTTTGAAGCCTTGATGCTATCACTGATGGCATCAACCAACTTCTTAACCTTGTAGTCGGCTACACTATAATTCTTATTAGCCAACTTCAATGAATTTAGGTCTTGTCTCAATAGACCGATTTCCGTATCCTTCATCTTCAAGACATCTTCAATGGTGGTGTCAACAACAACGGAATTTTCTTCAACATTGGAAACTGCCTTAACTTCAACCTTTTCCAAAAGTCTATCCACACGCTTTCTATATACATCCTTCGTAATGCCAAGTCTATTCTTTGTGATTTCGGTGTTGGCATTGTTCATTATTTCAACTCTATTGAAATTGTATTTCTTTAAAATCCCATATAGTACCTTCTGTTCTTCAGATAGGTTCATTGTATTTGTATCTTTCATTTTTATTATGACCTTTTATGGTTATAAGAAAATATAAAAAAGTCTAGGAAACAATGTTCCTAGACTCCTTCTCATTGTCTTAACCTAAAACCCTACCCTTATGGGGACATTCACAATAAACCGTTATTTGTTTTGTGGTTAAAAAGTATCTAATCATTTGGTCATAGGCTTTCCAACCGAATTTAAAAAAAGGCTAAAACAACGATTGCATATAAATATATACAATCGTTAAATGCCATCCGCAAATATTCGTAAACTTTTCTTAAATTCATCCACTAGGTTTTGAATGTTTTGGGCTTCTTCCAATACCGCCTTCATAGCTTCATCATATTGGTCAATATCAAAAGTTCTACTACCAACATTATACTCTAGCAATATATCACTACTAACCTCAATGTGATTTATATGATATACCCTAATATGCATTCCACTCCAAGTATAACATTCCAATAATGAGGTACGACAATTATTGCATTTTAAGCGAACCATTAGTCTATAATCACTATAATTATGTTCGCAAGCGAATCTCAAATCTTTAAGATTCTCATCGTTTTTAAGGATTTCATAGGCATCATTTACAATAGAAAATTGCTCATTGTTGTATAACTTTTCAATGTTATAAGAATCGCATTTAACACTTTCTTCTCTATTAATCATTCTAACATACTTTTTTAGCAATCCAGATTCTTCAAGGAAATCCTTCATTGAATATTCAAAACTCATCTTCGTATAGTCCTTCGTTAATTCGCTTTAACACATCCATAGCAAGTTTCTTTGCGTCCATCAATGTAGTTTTCAAACTATATTCAATGGCTTGTGTATTGATTGTTCCATCATCATTGTATAATGATTCAATATCCCATTTCGTGTTCTCTTTATTACACCAAATATGGTTTTTGCATTCATTTTCATCAAAAGTAATCCTATCTGGTGAATATAAAGTCAACTCATCACTATTCACATCATAACGCATCAACGATTTAAGAAAATTAAAACCATTCAATGATGAATTCGTACATATACAAATGTACGAATTTTTTTCACTAAACGACCCACTTGTTGGATTCATTTTAATTTCCAACTCAATAGGCAATTTGTTATTCTTTACAATGGTGCGGAAAGCCTTCTTAACATCTTTCCAATGTTTTTCTAGACTATCCCTATGTTCTTCAAATCGTTTATTCCAAGTGTCTAGATACTCATCATATCTACCTTCCTTCTTGAGAAAGGCTTCAAGTTTGGATTCACTGAAATCATAGTTCATTAAATTGCCTTCTTTTTCTTCTTTGACTTGCCCTTGAAAGTCATAAGCATACCAAGACTATTTTCCTTTACGATACCGACATCAATGGATTCAAGTTTATTTCCATCATCATCGGTCATATCGTAAAAGTTGGACATCTTGTCCATTTCAACAAGACTCTTGAACTTTTCAAGATAATCACCAACATTAAGACCTTCCATAAAGAAAGGTTTTTCATCACTTTCACACTTTAGTGCCACACTTGACTTCATAGACAAGTCAGTGACCTTGATTAGTTCCTCAATACGGCTAATTGCTACATTCAATCGCATATGCATTCTCCATTGGTAAATAAGGTGGGCTTTAAAACCCACCCCTTATATGTATCAATTAAGTCCATCGTTCTTCGCCATGAACACACTTCAATGTGGGGTGGCGAAGACTCCAATTACCATCCTTGTCCTGCGTTTCTTCAAGATACTTGATGGTAATGGTCTTTCCAATAATCAAGGAAGGGTCTTTGAACCATTCAATTCTCTGTTCCTTGGTAAGACCGCCACCAACACGGACATCACATCCCTTGTGCTTGATTACAAGTGCGGAAACTCCATCAAATTCCTTGTTGCCTTCACCCGCAACGGCATAGGTCTGCTTGCCAGTAACAACACCTTCAACAACCGCTTCAAAGTCATCAAAGTAAGGCTTGTACTTGAGCAAGTCCTTGGTACGACCGCTCTTGTAGGGTGCGTTCTTGCGGAGCATAAAACCTTCCCAGTTGTAGGTTTCAACATAGCCAGCCCACTTGTCAAAGATTTCTTGGGAGGTAATGAGTTCCTGTTCAAGAACCTTAACATTTTCATCCTTGGGGAGGTTGCAAAGCATTTCATAACGCTTGTCAAAGTTTTCACTTTCAACTTCGCCATTGAATTCTTCTTCGGTAACGATGTCAAAAATGCGGTACTGCGGATTTTCAATGGTGTAGTTCTTGCGTGTAACTTCCTTCATCAAACCCTGGAAATCATCTTCACCATTGGGAAGCAACTTGCAGCATTCACCATCAAGAACCCAAGAACCTTCCTTGCCTTCCATAACATTAAAGATGTGTTCGGTAAGGTTGGAAAGGGTTGTGTATTCCTTTCCACTTCTAGAAAGGTACTTGACAGTGCGTTCTTCCATATCAACATGGACATTCAATCTTACACCGTCAAGCTTCATAGAGGCATAATAAGAGCCATCAATGGGGTTAACACCCTTCACATCCTTCAAGTGCTTTGCCAAAGCAACTTGGTAATCGGTATTTTCAATACCACACCACTTGCAATAGTTGGTGTTGGATACACCAATCTTCAAGTTGCGGTCAATGATGTTCACCAAAATCTTCTGGTCAATCTCACGGAACTGATTAATCATAGTGTTAACCGCTTCAATAGCAGCATTACCCGTGATGCTTCGCTTGTTCAATTCCACAAGCAAGTCGTGGAATGTATAATAGTTGAGGTCAATGGTAGCATTGCCACTTGTTGTGATGTTGATTGTGTTGCTTGTTACACCATACACATAACTATTGTTGTAGGTGTCATCAAAAATCTTATCCATAAGGTCACAGCGTTCTTGAAGTACAAGTGCCTTCTTTTCAGTAGCCTTGGATGTCATTGCAATCTTTTCAAATACGGAAGAAATATTCATCTTTTACCTCTCTTTGTACCATTAATATAGAAAATTATATAACAATTGTCAAGGGTTATTTGCGATATATTGCAACTTTTTTGTCTTTTTTAACGCACTCAAACTCCATTATGAACTTTGAATGGCTTACGCCATCAACTTCAAATTCATCATACCAAGGATACTCCTCAACCGTTACAAATCTTGTAAAAACCTCACAATCGTTAAACATAGATTTCAAGTAATTAATTGTGTCACGGAGGAATTTGCGTTCAAAACTAAAGGTTTTGTCCTTGAATACCTTAATCCTTACAACATTATCACCGTCATCAAGGGTTATACTATCAAATTCAACAGAATTTGTATCAAATCGTTTTTCAATAAGTTCAAGTTTTTCCTTGTTTGTCATTTTGCCTAAATAGTTGTTTCCCACACCACAAAATATAAAATAATAGGTCAAAAGTACCAAAAAGTGCCAAATTAGGATTGCAAATACTCTTAACGGAAGGATATATGTGCGGAACTAAAGATATTTATCCACATCTAATTTGGCACTTTTCCCGAAAAGAGTACAACCACACATAGATAAGATAACGAAAGGAATAGATATGGAAAACACATTACAGAACATTAAAATCTATGAAGGTGGAATAGACAAATGTAAGAAGACAAATAGGGAGATAAAGTATATTGTATTACATTATACGGCTGGTGTAAGCAATAAGAGTGAAAGCACAAATCTTAATATTTGTAAGTATTGGGATAAGAGTGAAAGTAAGGCTAGTGCGGATTTTGTAGTTGATGAGGATGACATATATCAATACAATACGGACATAAAGAACTATTACACATATCATTGTGGAGGTTCAAAGTATAGTTATAAGGGTGGTGCTAGAATGTATGGAAAATGTACCAATACCAATTCAATAGGCATAGAGATGTGTTCCTTTAGAAAGGATGGAAACGCAAAGGCAAGTGCAGAAGATGAAGGATGGGAGATTGGTGATAATACATTGGTGTTGACAAAGATATTGGTCAAGTATCTTATGGAGGCATATAACATACCTGTTGAAAATGTCATTACTCACTTTGATGTGACTGGTAAGTTATGTCCCAGACCATTCTTATGCAAGGATGATAGTGGTGTATGGTCATTGACGGATTCCTATTATGATACATTCTTTGGAGAGGATGAAGAATTGAGCAAGGGTTTACGCAATCCAATATACACCATAGAGACCCTTGTGGACTTGAATTGTAGGAAGGGTGTAGGTACTACCTATGCCAAGGTTACAATGTACGAAAAGGGCACTTTCTTGGCTATATATGAGGAAAAGGATGGCTGGGGTGAAACATCCCAAGGGTGGATTTCGCTCAATTCAAAATATGTGAAGAAGATTTAGTTTTTTTGAAAAAAGTCAACTCTATTGAAGGGTTGGCTTTTTTATATTTTGGGTGATAAGAAACCTCAATCTAAATTGGCACATAAAAATGAAAGTTGATGAGCAGTTGGTCATATACAATCACGAAAGTAGTGATAAGATAGTAAACATAAGTAATAACGCAAAGAGAACTGAAGCCTATATTGTAAACATAAAGTCCTTTGGTGATTTGGTGAACATATTCAAGACATTTTCCAAGTTTGGAATAAATTGGAATAGGGATGGTGTCTATTATGAAAGCCGTAGGGGATTTAAGTCTAACTTTGTCTTTATGGACTATGACAATTTGACAAAGGACGGATATGAGAAGATACATAAGTATTATGACAAGAACAAAGACATTTGCTATGTTGAGGATTCAAGTAGTTGCGATGTTTCAAACGGCAAGTACAAGTTGCACTTGTTCCACTGGGTAGACAATTGTGTTATATGGAAGAATTGTATAGACCCTATGATATGGGAAAATGTAAACCCATACAAGAATGTTCACAAGAAGATATTTGGTGTATACCCAAAGTGGGATGATAAGAAGAACAATCCAAATTACAGGTCAAAGAGTGAAGATGCGTATGACCTATGCATAGAAACAAATCTATTCAACAAGTGTTTCAATCGTATCCGTGACATTTCGTTGACGGACACATACAAGATGCGTAAATATATAAGGAACAACAATAAATACACATATTACAAGTATAGTTCTGATACATTTAGGGCGATATTCAAGGATTTCAATATTGGTGAGAAACTTTTCACCATACCTTGTAGAAATGACTTGAAGATTGTATTGAAGGAAGTGACGGACAAGTGGAATCGTGAGGTTTCAATACCTGATTACTTTACCGATGACATAAATGAATACTTGAAGGATAAGGGTACATTGAATGGTTATTACAAGAAGATAACCACATTGCGAAAGTATACCCAAAATCTTACCAACGGAAGATGTTTTCCAAACAATATAAAGAAATTGTTGAATAACATAAAGTATTATGAAGTTATGCCTAGAATGCCAATGATGAGGCATTGTGTATTGAGAAGTTATTCCACAAGCAATGGTACTATTAAGAAATTCTTTGTGGATTCTGGTCATAGAAAGGCTTTTTGTGACCATTACATATATTGTGCAACCATTATGCTTTATTTCTCAAAGAAGTATGACAAGACTATAGATTGGAACTATGAGAGTATAATAAATGCGTTGATGTGTGATAACTCCTATATAGACATATATGAAAAGGATAAGTTCTTCATTGAATACGATGTAGTGGAAAAGGTTGTACACAGATACTTTGACATCATTGCCAATGAAGAATTGTACATAAAGCACATCAAGACACATCAATGCAAGAACATCAAGTACAAGCCACACTTGAAGAATTGGAATGTTGAAAAACCTTGGTGCGGAAAGATTATGGAACTTTCAAACAAATTGAAAGCGGAGAAAAAGAGAATAAACATAGTTCAACTACAAGAATATTGGAACAATGTAGGATTGGACAAGGAATGTCCATTCACTCAATTCTACAATAGTCTTCGTTCATTCCTAAACACAAACATAACGAAGGATGATTGGTATATCATTGCCGATTTTCAAAGTTGGCTTATGATTGGAAAGAATTGTCCTCATAATGCAGGTATGAAATACAACACAATATCCAAAAAGATGGATTGCTCCTTGGACTTGATTAAGGCATACAACAACGGAATCATATCTGAAAGGACATTCAAGAGACGGAAGAAGGAACTTGGTGTACAAAATGTCCTATTGCGTAGCCTTGCAAATCCAAGGAAGGTGTTCGTAGAGGAAACTGGAAAGACTATTGTGGTAAAAAAGGAAGCCGTTATGTTGAACAAGGATAAGGTGCGAAATGTATCAAATACGCCTACTAAAAAGAAGAATGTAAAGAAATCTTTACCAAAAGTCGTAGTAGATGTAAGTAATTTGTAACATTTTCCACTACACAAAAGGCATACAATTTTTTAAATTTACAAATATGAAAGGAGTTTCCTTTCAACTTTAGATAAAAGGACAATAAAGATGTACAATACACATATCATTGTAAAGGACAAGAAGGGTGAATATCTCGCCATTCGCAAGGACGCAAAGGTTCATTCCCAGGGTCGCATCACTGGCAGACTTGTAAACATTGACTATGAAGCTGACAAGCGTAGTGGTTATCGTGAACGCCAGAATTCCAGCATTGAAAAGGTTGAAGCATACCAGTACAAGGATGGTTCTATCTGGATTATGGAAAAGACCGACAAGCAGCTTATTTGCCACAAGGCTAATTGCGAAATCCGCAAGAAGTATTCTCGTAGCGAATACAAGTCCCTCCCCAAGGAAATGTGGAAGAAGTTCAAGTAGGATTTTCTCTATGTTGAAACAAGAACACCCTTCATTAGGAAGGGTGTTTTTTTTAATTCTGTTTCATCCACAATTCATAATCGTTGATGTATTCAAACGCAAGCCAACCACCTTCAACCTTCGCCCAACGACTAGCCCACGGAGTCCTTCGCTTGGCAGTCGCACGGGTCTTGCATTCAACAAAAACATTGTTTGAATATACAGGTTTTGAAATATATGTCTGTTTCATTGTTAGCTCCATTAAGCCAAAAAGCATTCCCAAAATTCATTGAAGTTCACGATGCGATAAGTTTTACCAGCAACGGACTTATTTCCAAGCCACATAAAGAAAGATTCATTGAATCCTTTAAGCAACTCATCGTTCATACGGTTATCTTCAATGCTAAAAGACACACAATCACTATTGAGGAAGATACGCACCTCAATACAATATACCTCAAATGAGTTGTCATCATCATCATACTTTGTGGTAAAAGAACCATCAACGGTCATAGAGGTGATAGCATCAACATTGACAACAGTATTTTTAGGAAGATTCAAAAACATATACAACTCCTTTGTTTTTATATAATATACAAAATTATATAAGGCTTGTCAAGTGGTGTTATGAAAAAAACCTTCCTTTTTAGGAAGGTTTTGTTATTATCTCTTGTTTATTATTGTTCTAAAGTGTGGTCTATTCACATCACCCCAAGCAAGGATTGTTCTAACATACCATTTTTGACCGACATTTCCATACTTCGTATCTTCAGTTTGTTCAACTAGGGCGGTTATGTTTTGACGGAAATCGGTATCAACCTTAATCAACTTTGGTGAATGACCTGCGTAAGTACCGATTTCAAAATAAGCCCTATCAAGTTCTTGACGGACATATAGTTCCGCTTCATTACGCATTCTTTCATAAAATCTTGGTTCTTCCCATACCTTTGTCCTACACTTGTAATCCCAAGCGTTTCTTCCGTTTTCCTTGTCCTTGATGTATCTTTCGTATTCCCTCTTGTACATATTTGTCATAACATCAATGTACTTGTCAACCATTACATCCTTGCCGAAATCTTCCATTTCTTGTATTGGCTTACACATAGTGTGAAGAATTCTTTCTTGATTTTCCCTTTTCTTGTCACTACGATTTCTTGCCCTTTGGCACTTTTCGTATTCTTCCTTTAGGTTCTTGTAAGCGGATGCAAGTCTTTCAATCTTACCGCCAATGAAGTCAAGTTCTGAATCCCTCTTGTCATATTCAAGGTTTGCTTCAATGTCGGTTCTATCGTTCGGTCTATGGAAATCCCTTTCATTTGATTCAACGAAGGCATCCAACGCTTCTCTTGCGGTGTATGTATATGGGGTCTTGATGAAATCTTCCTCAATGTACATATAAAAGCCTTCTCTTGGCTTGGCATCCTTGCTTAAAGCGTAGGATACACCCTTTTGCTTTAGGTTTGGTTGAGAACAACCTTCAATTTGCTTTTTGAGATAGTCATATTTCTTCACAACCTTGGGGTCATTAAATTCTTCTTCCCCTATATTCTCAAACCATTCAACCGCTTCTCTTGCGTAATTGCTCTTTACAATTTCATATATGATATTGAAGAAGGAGTTGTCTAGTTCTACTTCCTTCTTTTCGTTGATAATGTCGTATTTAGTTGGAATTCTCATAGATTATATATTTCACATAATAGACATAAATAAGTAGTATGAAGCACATTGTTAGTAACGATTTCATTTATAGATTGATGAAAGGTCAAGTTCCTTCTGGTAAGGAAGGGATAAATGTAAAACTTGTACCTTTGAATGATAACCTAAAGTTGCCCTTTGACAAGAGGAATATTAGAACCACCGCTGATATTCCAAACTATAGCATATACGATGAATTCACCAACCCAGAGGGTGTTATAGAACCATTGACCGCATTTATGGTTGAATATAGCAAGACCAATGAAATCCGTGACAATGATGTTCCAACATACATTGATAGTGCAAATAGCGGTAGTTCTGCTTATAGTGCTCTTTATCAAAATGTGTTGAATACCTATGATGCTAGATATAGAGAGGCTTTGAAAGTTTCTGAAAAGGCGGCTTACGATTGGGTACAAGAAAAGTTAAGAATGATGAGTGGTTTCTACTTGGTTGGTAATAGCGACCACTTGAAGTACCTAGCCAATCTATGTAACGCAAAGGCTAATTACAACAACACATTCAATATGTACATTTGTGATAGTGCTTTCCAATATGATGGTAGCTATCCCATCGGCACTTTTGAAAGACCTTATAATGGTATATTGTTTGGAAACTTTTGTACTCTTAAACTTCAAAAGGATTCCCAAACAAATGAAGCACAAAAAATTTATTGTAATGACTATACAAATGGTCTTATCGGTTGTCTTGGTGAAGAAGGTATTGTGTCTGACCTCTATATTGAAGGTGAATCAGATATAGTTTGTAGGAAGAAGATTTCTATAGAAACAATCAAGAACGAAAGTAGAAATGTCTACTTTGGTACACTTGTAGGCATAAACTATGGTCTAGTTAGAAACATATTTGTAAGTGCGGAACTTACATTGAAGAACTTTGTACCTGGCGTATATTGTATAGGTGATAAGTCTGAAACATTGAGATACTACAATAACAATGATGAAAACTATCATTACCCAGACTTCTTCTGTGTAAACGCATCAACCAATGCCGTTCCATATATCGGTTATTTCGCTCACGGACAACCTTGGGTAACATATAATCAAAAGCAATCATTAAATAATCCAGTGAGTTTCCTTAATTTTTCTGGTCCTGATGATTCAACATATTCCGCAAGTATGAACAATCCATATATTCCTTGGAGTTTTGGAATTATGCCAAATGTTATGCATACAAGTGGATTGTCTTTGTCAGGAATTCAAGAAACATGGAAGCCTTTTAAGGTATTTGATGGTACTAAAGGTTTTGTTCTTACCGCCAATCAATATTGTAACATAAATTCATTCTCACATTTAATAACTAGGGATGAATTTATTAATCATGGAATAAGCACGGACACACAACCACAACAAACTCCGTTCGCTTGGTATCACGAAGAAGACCAATATGATAACACAATACCGTTCCCCTCACCTACGGATGGAAATACTACCCAAAGAATGCACCAATTCTCACGCAACGCATATTATATCGGTGGTGTGATTGGTATGAATAGAGGTACTATCATAAATGTGATGGCTAACAAGATGGTACATAGACTAAAATCCACCTTTGTTGGTTTCATAGGTGGTATAGTAGGAAAGGAAGTAGGAAACTTTGTATCAGACATTCACTTGAATGATGTCTATATGAAACTTGATGATGATTATATACCAGACAAGGTTGTGTTTGGTGATGGTGATGGTGATGTCAATAAGATGACTCTCACCTATGTTGAACCTACCATTTATGAATACGGAAGATTTTGTGGTGAAATCACTACGATGTCTAGGTCAACTTATTACGATAAAATATTGTACGATTTTACCAGTCATATAAAGCAAGCAGCAACGGAACAACAATTTCTAATATACAACCATAGCAAGTACACAAATGAAAATTTGTACTATATGTTTGACTTGGGTCTTTGCCATGGAGGAGAATTTGCTGGTGTTTTGCAGATTAATGGAAATGATACGGAATGTAATGCATACACAAATGTAAACATAAACAAGAACAATGTGATGAAAGTGTATACAAACCTTACTGGTAAATACACAAATTTCATAGGTTATCAATCCGTAGATACCAAGATAAATCCTAGTATTTCATTTGCATACCTACTTCCTGGATTTACTAAAAATACAGAAATAGATGGCATTAAAGATATGACTAACCACATATTTGGTGAAGAATGTTGTGAACTACCTATATGTGAGGGCGTTAATAGAGCAATAAATCTACCTGGTGTATATCTACCTTCTGGTTATTTTCCTCTTACATATAAGAAATATGAAGGAAAATCTTATGAATTAGAATCCGTATATTATCCATCAGCATTGTCAACATATTTGACAACAAACGGAAGGAATTATCACAATCCAGCGGGCACTGTATTGGATACTTTGTGTGATGGCATTGAAAAGGCAGCTAATTCAACTGCCAAGTATTCATATAAATTATTTAGGAATAATTCGTATTGTGGTACATTGTTAATGTCAAATTTTATTGAAAACCACACTTATGTTCGCTCATATAGTTTATTGGAAGAAATAGGAAAAGAATACATTCCTTATGACATTAAGACTTTTAGTTTGACTACCTTACACCAAAAACATCCACAGATATTTGGAACGCATTCAAAGGTATCTTATAATTTAGCCGTATATAGTCCAATGTTATATGAGGGTGATTATCCATTTTCTTTATATACAATTCCACATACTGGTGGAGAACACACAATCCGTTCATTTGACGGAATTATGCATTATTTGCCAACAAATATGAAGTATTCCTTTGCAGAACCTAATAGGTATGATTCTGAATACGAAAGGTCTGATAATTTAATTCAATTATCTCAATATCATATTTGGGACTACGAGAAAGGTTATAGACAATACGGATATAACTGGTATACTAATTCTATGATTGTTGGTAACAAGAATCTATATTGGGGAGGAACTAGACATAATGGTGGTTTGTTGGAATGGGTCGTTCCAAATGATATATATACACAAATCAATGACATAATGGTTATGCATTATAACTATGTATATGACAACGCTGCTAATGGTCAAACCAATATTCCATTTGTAACTGCTTTGAAATACAATAGAGATGCATTACCAAAACCAGTTCTTGAAGAAGAATACTCTAACTATCAATTGTATGATATAAACTATGTTGGAAATGAATTTGTATATAATGGTTCACCCATAACAAATGAGTTCTTCTCTGGGAACATATATTGGGATAGTGGTGACAATGAAAATAATAAGCCAATGTTCAAATATAGTTCAAATTGCACATTTAATACAGCAAACAATTCAACTCAAATGTATTCTAGCTATATGTGTGTTGGAAATTGTCCATCACTAAAATATGTATTGAATAAATTTGAAGAAGATGATATTTATAAGGTTGATGCTTATCTACTCAATTCCAAAAACAACATAGATAGCATATTGGTTGTTGAGGATAATGGTAATGTCATTAGCATTATAGATAACATAGGTCAAAAACTTGAAAGTGGTAGTTTCACCATTGATTTTTCACAAGGATTCATTTCGTTCTAATTATGAATACAATTTTATACAATAATGTCTTGGAAAGGATAGGAAAACCAGCGGCTGATGGTTACATAAAAGAACCTTTCCGTGGTTCTAACATAATTCCTTTGAAGGAGGAAGATAAACTATTAAAGCCAGAAGCAACGCAAAATGATATGAAGACTTTTGCGGAATATACAGATGAATCATTTGACAAAAGACTATTAAAAACTCCTATGGAGTGTAATGCACAAGAAACATACTTTTGGAGTGATGACCTAGAAACTTGGTGTACATATAAGAAAGAATTTGAAGAAGGTGCAGCAGTAAATCTACACATATGGGATTGTGTTACATATCAATGGGTAAGATATGATGCTTGCGTTTCATTAGTACCTATTTGGCAACAATTAATGGGCGTTAAGGTTATATCCAATATGCATATCTTCCATAGTAAGTTTCCTGAGAATCACGGATTTAATGTCCTTCAAAACGATGCCGAAATGGTAAACATATCAATCGTATCAAAACATAAAATTAACTATTCCATATATGATGATAGATTCGCTGCAAAGAGAACCGTTGTAAAAGGAACTAAAACACAAAGATATTGGACTACCGCTCTTGGTTGTCCAATGATTCAAAGGACTTCATCTAATGAATTGATGTATGCTATACGATTTACCGCTACCGATGGTCAATATACACCATACATATTCAATTCTGAAACAATGAAAACATTCCTACAATATGCACAAGAAGTGTTCGGTAGTGGTAAGGATAAGACTGTTGATGATACTGTTTGGAAGAAAATTTATGAAGTTCATCTATCTACGCTAGATGGTTATGCAATATATCCATATTCATTTGAATTGAGACCATTATGGGGTCGTCAACTTGAAGGCGATAGAATTATATATGCTTCAACATATAACCTTAACATCGGCACATTGGAACAACACACTAACCCAACGGCTTATGCTAATATTCCACATAGCAACCCCAAGGATGTTGCAGCATATATATCAGCAAGTTGCGGTATAGAATACACAGAAGCAATGTTATGGGATAAAATAAACCAAGAGATTTTAAATATTTGGATAAAAGTAATGTCCGTCTATGAAAACGGATATGGTAAGAAATGGATATATCTTGATAATTTCAACAATATGCTTGCATACAACCAAGTGCTATTCAACAATCCATATACATTTGGATATTCAATAAATGGTGTTGATGATAGCAATCCTTTAGATGTAAATAGAGCGTTCCTTGTAAATGATAACAAGGCATATAAGCACACAAACGGATATGATGAAAAATACATTGTGTTTGATTATCCAACAGGTACAAATGGATATACCTTTACACTAAATGTGGCGTTATTAAATGCAGGAAACAATGGTAATAATGTAGTTTTATTCCAACCAGTGCCAGGTTATGATTTATGGGTATCAATCCGTGGAGAACAATTCGCAAATGGTACTGTTAATGAAAATAATATGACATATCAGTTCACAAACAAGCCTTGTAAGATTTATAGATATTTGAGACCACAACAAAGACATATTGATAGTAGTGAAGTGAATTCATACAAGCACTATGTATACAAGCCAAATGAATTGGGTGAAGGTACGGCAAAGTTGAAGTTTGATATAAATAATATAGACATCAATGGTGATGTGCCATACGAAGGATTTGTACAAAAATGGTGAAACCTGTTGTAAGCTATGTTAATAATTGGATTCAAGTAGAGGAAGTCGTTGAAGATGTCAAGGATTTCCTTCTACGGACAATCAACAACTTCCAATTGGATGAATCAAAGTTCATCTTTGGGGACGACTATATTCTAATCTATGTCAATGATGATAAAGAAAAGAATTTCTTTATGAATGTCCTAGATTCAATGGATGTCCTCTAGGATTTCCTCTATATCCATATTGTTTTCAATGATATATTGAGCCAAGGATTGAACATCCACATATTTTGCGTGTTCCTTGTCCTTGTAAAATTCTTTTAACTTTTCTATAATTTCGTACCTTTCCATACATTATGTATGGAAATAGCCTTAAATCATCCCAAGATTTAACTTTGTTGTTATTGAACAAGTACCTGGGGATATTATACCACCGCTTGTTGTAGTGATTGGTTCTGGCAGCATCATATATTGTGGTGTGAATATAGTAATATCATTGAAAGCATTCTCAACACCCACATCTAATTGCTCATATAGTATCTTGGGGTCTGTAATCTTCATAGCGGTTACTATTGTCTTTACATATTCTCCCCATTTTGTAAAATCAAGAGTATATGGCATCAATACGGGTAAATTGAAATAACCAATAGTCATTTTATTAATTTTTGGAAATTGATAGTAGGCATTCCAAAAGATTTTACTCCTATTTAACACATCCGCTATGAATTGATAGAGGTTGTTGAAATATTGTGAACCATCTTTAAGCCTTATTTGGATTTCATCTGCGGTTATAGGGGAAAGTACATAACTATCAATATGACACACATTACCAATCAAAGGAATTGTTGCTTCGCCTACAATTTCAAATCCGTTTATTAATGCGAAGGATTTTAGTGTATTGTATTCAAGTAGGTCATCTACGAACTTGTTAATTATATTGGCTAGTTCCCTATGGTAACTACCATACTTGTCATCCACTAGGTTCATACCATCTCTATAATATTCAGAAAATTTCCGCATAATATGAAATATATATGACATATAGTAATTTTTTAACGATAATACTATTGACAAGTCTTACATAATTTTATATATTAGAGGAAAAGAGGTAAAGAAATGGAACTTAACGAAAAAATCAATATGGAACGCAACCGCAAGATGCTTGGCTTCACCGAAGGCTTCAAGTTTAGTTCAACTCTTCAAAAGTTGCTTCCAGAGAACATTGTAATCAAGCAAGATGCCGTAAACCATTGTGCTAGGGTGATTTACACCGAAGGCGATGTTGAACTCTTCATCATTAAGAAGGTTGATGAAGAAAAAGAACATTTGATTTCCGTGTACATTTCATTGCCAACCATCAAATTGAAGGATGTGCGTACAATGTACGATGTTCAGTTGGATGACATTGTTGAAGGTCGCAAGACCGCACTTTGGTATAAGGAATTGAATACCGATGGGCTTTTGAGGACTACTATCAAGAAAGAGGGAAGTTTTTCCTATAGGATTCCTTTTAAGAGTTACAATCCAGAGCAATTCGCTATCCGTTGCGATAAGTTGGCTAGGACTCTCGCTATCCGTGCCTCCATTATGGTAAATATGGACTTGAAGTTTCTCAATGCACAAAACAAGATTCTTCAAATCCTCCGTTCTTGTGCAATCTAGGAGGGAGTATGTATCCAAAGTGGAAAGAAATTTTTGAAAAGTCTCACGAAGAAAGCCGTTCCATTAGTATTTCTGAAAAAAGAGTCATCAAAAAGACTTGTAGAATTTGCAACTTTTGCCAAAAGATTTGTTACGAAACATACAAGAAGGCACAAACGGCAATAAACAACCAACGATTTAGAGATGATTCAAGGAATTGCAAGACAATCTATCTATGCAAGTATTGTAGCAACTGGCACTTGTCATCCCAAGTCAATGCTACTAACGCATACAAGAAGGAATATAACATTAGGAAGAAAAGCCGTATTGCCGAATTGCGTAACAATGAAATGAATAGATTGGATGATTTTGTTTGATTTCCTTGTGTCCAAAGAGGGGGATTCCGTTATGGAATCCCCCTTTATTAATTGTTTTTGAAAACATTATATATTTAATGTATCAAAAACTTTAATTAAAGGAAAATAAACTATGTATCCACAAGATATGCAAAACAATGCTCCAACAAAGCAAGTAAATAACAATCTTGACACCATTATGACCTCCGTCCGTGGTCTTGCAAAGATTCTAAACGGAAAGATTGAAGAAGTCAAGGCATTCAAGTCTACCGCAAAGAAGGAAGAAGATAAGCACAACGATGAAGTCTATCAGGTTGGTTATCTCAAGGCTCTTGAAGATATCAAGAAGACTATGCAGAATCTAAATCTTCCCATCTAATAGGAGAGTTCACCTATGGATGAAGAATTGGAAGAATTTGATGGTAGTAATCTCTTATCCAATTCAGACTCTTACGATGGCAACAAGACCAAGGTATATTCTTTATTGAATGACTATGGTTATGATGTGGAAGACATAGATGATGAAACGGGTTTACCAAAGTTTCTCGCTAGGTTGGTTGATGGTTCAAACTATGATGAAATATGCAAGTTCAACTACAACCTTCTAAAGATACACAAGAAACATCATATTCCAATGACTGCCATCATAATGATATTGGAAGAAGATTTCTTGGATTATAAAGAACTTTTGGGCTTTATCCAAATCAATCTTCTAACAAGATTACGAATTGAAAACAAAAAAGAAAAGACCACTTAATGTGGTCTTTTTCTTTCATTAGTGATAGTTGTATTCACTACAAGGCTTTCCGTTCCATAGATGACAAGAACCATAACTGGAAATCTTGATATGTGGTTCACCCTTGTAAAGGTATATTGCCTTTTTCATTGGTTCACCAATCACCTTTGTGCCACAAGTAACCTCTGAAGCACCTACGGAAGGATTATAATAGCCTTCTTCATTTTCAACATTCTTTGACATTTCTACTATTTCAACCATACTAGAACCAATTATCTTTGTCACCTTATAGAAATGAACGATATTTGCTTCATAGCCGTATTGATATACGAAAATGTCACCTACATTGACCTTATCAGTTGAAGAAGTTTCATATTCCTCATGCAAGTCCTTAATCATCTTTTGGAAATGTTCAAACTTCAATGCACCTTCGCCAGTGCTCTTTACTGACTTCATTCTCTTGGTCTTGTATGCCAAACGATACCAAACATGGTCACTCCATCTTGTCTTGGGGTTCTTCCATATGTACACCAAGTTGCCATTCATATCAATACATAGCTTATCACAATATCTACGATATTCGGCATTGTCCTCTGGAATATCATCTTCGGTCAACTTTGTAAAGTCATTATAAGAAATCACACCACTTACTTCTTTCTTCTTGTTCTTTGCTATGATTTCATCAAGTTCGGCATCCATAGCGTCCATATAGGCATCTTCATCCAATATATGTCGCACCTTATTAAATTCATTCTCGGTCAAAAGTATAGTCTTCATAAGTTATATATAAGGTATGCCAGTATCAAGATACAATTTGTCATATTTTCTAGACACAAATGTGGTTGACGGACAAAAGGAATTTGACTTTTCTTCATTGCCACAAATTGAATCAATATCTGACCAAATCTACATAGTTAAGGATTCAGATTATGCAAGACCAGATGTCATTTCTTGGAATGTTTATGGCAATTGTGAATATTGGTGGATTCTTATGGAGTTCAACGGAATATCTGACATTTGGCATGACCTTATCCCAGGAACTATACTTAAATGCCCATATACAACGGAAATTGAGGCTTTTGTGGATAAGTATTGTCATTGGAGCAAGAATTAATTATATTTTGAGCTATGCTCAACGAAGAAATAAAAAAAGTATCTAAAACCGAAATAGAAAACAATTACAAGTCCTATTTCAATACACAGGTAAATGAATACATCAAGAGATGGAATATAAAGGAAGATAATTTCCATAAATATTCCAATGAATTGTGTTATGTAATTTCACTTGTTGATGACGACAAGTATAGCATAGAAGTCAATTGCGATATTGAAAGATTTATGATTGATGTCTCCATTCGTGAAGATGGAGATAATTTGCATACAATTAAGAATGTAAATGAAACATTCTTCCATGAAGGTTCTCCAGAAGAACTTATTGCATTGATTACGCAAGCGAAGTTGAATGAAACAACAATGGAACGGAAATATGATATGCAAAATGTCATATTTAGAAATGGTCTTATATCATCCATAAAATGGGATAGAACTAAAATTGACTATATTGTAGCCAAAGGCAACAAGAAACTTGAAATATCTCCTAAATATGATTTGACAACAAACAACTTCAATGTTAAATTGAAATTGATTGTAAATGACATAACTGCTAGGGTTGCGGAATACTATGGTGTCAAAATTGGAAATATGGATGAAATGATTAATCTAATCAATAGTTGGGAAAGGCTATAATGAAGGAACTAACTCATAACACAATCTACAATATATTCTATGGTTGGAACGAAGTATCTGACACAGAACCACAATTCTCCGCAACACTTAAAGGTGACATTTGCGATGTTACTATGGAATATCTATATGATGAAAAGATGTTGATAACTAAAATTGAAACTAATGGTGATTGTATAAGACTTAAAAGCAATAACATATCTTTCACCGATGACCTATATCCGCATAAGGAAAAGGCTGAAAAGATTTTCCGTGCAATGAATATCAATGCATAGAAAAACGGAGGTTAATTCCTCCGTTTCATTTTAAACAGTCCAAACCCAACTATCATCATCACTATCAGCTTTGACATACCTTGAATAGAACGGGTCACCATCAAAGTCATCATTTTCATCTTCATCTTGAGGTGAGAATTCATATTCAAATTCACCTAGTGTAGTGATGATAGCAGCCCACACAAGGCTCATAACAAGGTCATCGTGTCCAGCAACGGACATATAAGATTCCTTTACCCTTTCAAATTGCTTTAGTTCGCTAATGGTATCCTTGTCATACACTACAAGTTTTCTTTCTTCCATTAGTTTCTTTAGATTCAAGCAACCAGAAATCTTGGTCTTGTGTGTACACTTCACTCCTGGGTTTATGTTGTCATAGTGTACAAGTTCCTCATATTCAAGTTCATTCCAAAGAGAATATATGCATAGTTCACCTGGTCCGTTGTTCTCAACTAGGGTCTTTGGGCAACCATACATTTTTGCAACCTGTAAAATCTTTTCGGCAAATACATTTGGTCTTATCTTGTTGTTTGCGTATACACATACTTGTTCAATTCTTTCCGTGGATACAATCTTCAAGACTTGTATGCAAGAATAGTCATTTTGAGTTCCATCACCGACATCAACACCAATTATGTATTGATAGTTCTTGTCATATTTCTCATATATTCTACCATCAATTCCATCAAAGGTTTCTATTGGTTCTTTTTGTATAAGAGAACCAAGAACCATACCATCAATCAATGTAGTTGAAGAACCTAGGAATGAGCAATTATGGTTATTGAACTTTACACCGCCTATGTTTGCCGTATAGTAATGACCTTCAACATTTACTGGTTCGTAAAAGTCTTGTGTTGTCGGTTCTATTGAAGCAATCTTCTTTCCAATCAACATATCACCGACATTTAAAGTATTTGCCACAATTTCTTTATCATCTAGGAATATATGGTTCTTACCACACTTAATGACAAATCCATCATCAAATGTAATCTTTATTCCAGTCTTTACAACTTTTTGAATAAATGCGTAATTCTTATATTCATTGTTAAACTTAATCTTCATTGATGTGAACCATCCTTCATTATCTATTTTTGAAAAAAAGTTTTCCTAAAATGAATGTTTGGCATATATATTTTAAATTGTAAATAAGGGCTTTAATATGATGTACAATGATTATGAAAAGATTTGCCAAGAATACATTAAGAAACTTGGCACTATGGAAAAGGGCACAAAGGAATACCTTGAAACCAATATTGAATATGTTGAAAAGCAAATTGAATACAAGGAATCCCACCTAAACGGCAATTCTACATTGATGACAAATATCATCAAAGAGGACTTGGATATTCTCTACAATAAGCTACTAACATTGAGAGATAAGTATCTTGACATTGTAGAAGCCGAACTTGATTGTTAAAAGTTTCTGTTCTGTTCCTTCTAAAAAGACCACATTCGCAAGTTTGTGGTCTTTTTTCTATTCGGTCATTTCAAATTGGGAATCGGTCATACGGAAATTATCATAGTGTATAGTAACCGACATCGTTAGATATCCGTTGGTATCATTGTTCAATTGTGACCAAGATACATTTGTTACATAGCAATTGTATAATGTGTATTGCCTTACAACACCATCAAGGGTATCCTCATCATAGTCAGCACCATTGAATATGCGTATCTTTATCTTTGTGAACAATCCATCAAAATAATCCGTACTATTGAAAAGGTTTCCTTGCTTGAATTTTAGCAATGGGGTTTCCTTCAATATTTGTGTTTCAGCATTGTTGTTTGAGCAAATGTATTCAAGGTTTATGTCACCACTTCTCTTTACCTTAATTGGGAATGATTTTTCGGTTTCAAAGAAGTTTAGGGTCTTTGTTATTACTTCAGCCTTTGGAAGGTCTATTGATTTTAGGAAAAGATGTTGCTTGAATATGTTAGCCATATCATCCATATAACGACCGAAATAGTCAAAGTATTGGACATCAAAATACCAAGTAGGTATCAATGACGCCTGACTCATCGTTTCATTATATTGTTTCCGCTTGTATTGAAATACATTCATTCCCATAAGTTATGTATAATGTATTTCAACTTTGTAGAAACTATCTTCGGTAAGGTATTCAATCAAGTAGTCCTTAATCCTAGATATTTCACCCATAAAGTCATCAACATTATAGAAACCGAAACCCTCAACTGTATTCATAACCTTCTTGTCTAGATGGTATACGAAATCCGTAAAGGGTCTATTGTTCTTTAGTATTTCATGTAGATATTTATCGTGCTTGTTCTTGGTGTAGTTCTCAAACGGAAGTGTGAACTTGAATACATCCACAAAAGGCAAGTATAGACCGCTCCTATTGTCATAGGACATCAAATCTCCACATTCTATGTAAGACACACCCTTTTGCAACTTGTTGTATTGTTCTTGTCTTAAAACTAGATTATCCGTTTCTCCAAGAATGAATGATTGCTTATACAAAGGATGGTTCAACATATTGTTTCCAGCGAAATATATGTACTTTGTTACCATCAACAAAAATATATATTTTATAAGTATGAAGAAATTAAATCTACCAGAAGAAGGTCAACACTTGGAAATGGGTGGTTTCCAAATGCCAAGTATACAAGAAGCACCAAAGCCAATGAATCCAAGTATGGTTATGCTTGACAAGGGTCTTTTGCCTAGCAAGGGTCGTTTCTATGAAAATGACATCTATATCAAGAAATGGGGTGTTCTTGATATCAAGAACCTCAACAAGATGACCGCAAATAATCTTGATGGTGTAGTAAATTCCGTATTGTCTAATTGCATTAGCGGTGTAAAGTTGAACGATATTGTCATTACGGATAAGATGTTCCTCCTAATCTATACAAGATTCTTTACATATAACAACAAGCCAATCTCAATTCAAGTTGAATGTCCTATTTGTGGCAATGCCGAAAAGAGAATGTTCACAAGCAAGGATATTGATGTCATTCAAATATCTGATGATTTTGATACTGACATTGAATTGCCAAGCGGTACAATACTAACTCTAAAAGCCCCAACAATTGGGAATGAACTTGAAGCGAATAGATTGATGAACAACCCTCAAATCATTGAATCTCTTGACAAGGATATGTTGATGGTTGGTGCTTGGATTAAGTCAAAGAACGGAAATGATATGTCTATGTTCAACTCATATACATATTTGAGCCATGAAATCTCACAAGAGGATTTCACATCTCTAATCAACTATCTAATGAATACATACTACTTTGGTTGTAAGGGCTTGATGAAATATGATTGCTCTTGCGGTAGTGAGAACAAGGTTGCTATTCCATTTGACAACCAATTCTTTGCTCCAAAGATGTAATGACATAAGTTCATTTAAAATTAAAAACCACCCAAACTAATGGGTGGCTTTTTTAATCATTTGTACAAAGTTTTCAATCCGTATTGGTCAATCTTTCCCATATCATCTGGATGCCAATTCTTTAGGAATTGTTCAGAGTTGTATAGCATATTCGCTATCTTTGGTATATCCAATTCACCATTCAATAGATAGTAGTCGTTATAGAATACAGGTTTTAGCAATTCTTTTACAGTGTTGTATTTTGCAAGGTCGGCTGCTTCCAACTTGTCAAATCCGTAATTCTCTAAATGGTTGTATACATATATGGAATGCATTTGTGATTTCAACTTGTCCAAGTTCAATTTACGATTATTCCTATATAGGAACAATTGACCCATCTCCTTTCTACCACACCATAATTCTGGGTTTATCTCCTTTGTCATTATGGTTGTGTTTGAAGCCTTTTCCTCTTGTACTTTAATGTATTCATCAAATGTTGTCATAGTTAATTCCTCATTTAAATATATCAATAATGTGCCTCGGTGACACTATTGTTCCATATATTGACCATTTCTTGACCATCATTATATTCATTTCTTTGACCCCTTTCTCTAGTTGACCTATAATGGTCTCTTGCGGTATCCATCTGTTCCTTTGTTGGATTCTTTACACCATTCGCCTTAAAATAACCTTTTATCATAGCATCAAGTTCACTATCCGTCTTGTTTCCACCATTTCCATTTTTAGCATCATAGAAATCTGCAACACCCAAGTCCTCCATACCCCTATATACGGATACATCCTTGTATTTATCACTCTTGTGCAATTCTTCTATTTGTTCCTCACCAAAAGAACCCTTGTCATTTTCGCCATTCAATACACTCAATTCGGTTTCCGCTATATGTAATGCTCTATTTTCTTCTTCGGTAAGTTCTTCACCATTTGATTTTTTTTCTTCCATCTTATCAATTATAGCTAATGCGGTGTTGTATGTTTTTTCCAATTCATATCCAACATTGACATCATCCGTCTTACCATAAGCACCCATCATCATTCTCATTGTTTCTCTTATTTGTGCATCTTCAACCTTTTGTTGGTCTATCTCAACTTGTATTTTTTTGCCCTCATAATCTTCTTTTCCAGTATCAATATATCTTTTTTCTCCATTGTTCGTAGCAGCAAGCAATCTTCTATCCGCTTCCTCACTACCCTCAACATTTCCATTGTATATTACATCATTAACGGCTTTTTCAGCGGACTTCCATAATTGGGTGTTAACCTTTTCTCTATTTTCAGCACCTCCTGGTAGTTTAAATGTTAACCAACCATCAAAGCTATCTCTTAATTCCCATTCTTTTGATTTTGTAAATTTACCATTCGCCAAATCTTTGAATGTATCATTCATAGTCGTTCCATCATCTTTATTGGTTCGTATTGGCGTAGTGTTGTACTTATAGTTATCATTTGCGTGTAAATTAGGGTCTCTTGTCTTATTCTCATAGGTTTTATTAGCTTGTTCTCTATTCTCTTGTCTTTTCTGTCTAAAACCTTTTAATGTGTTTACAATCAAAGGCATATTACTTTGTGCTTGCTTTGTAGAATCAGTTTTGAATGTATGTTCACTTTCAAGACCTTTTACATTGCTTCTATCAATCATTCCCTTACGCAATCTACTCCTACTAATCTTGCTCATATCAAGACCCCTTCCATAGTTTTCAATCTCAAAGTATTCATATGATATGCTCAAGTTGATGTTCACATAGGTATTTGATGTATAAGTCATATTGTAGTGATTGTAACTATCTATATGGCAATCCTTGAAGATGTATGTCTTTATTATATTGCTACCTACATTGTCAAACACATGAACCTTTATTTCCTTTATAGGCTTTCTTGTAGCTGGTTCTGGAATATTTGTCTTGTAATATTCGGCTACACTAGGGTCTTTGTTGTAGCCGTATTGGTCACGGAAATATTTAGTAACCAAGTTCATAACAGTACCATCAAGGGTTTCATAGAAAGTCAATTCAAGATTGGACTTATCATACTTTGGAATCATCATAAATGTTCCACCATTTCCGTAACGCCATTCCTTCTTGTCCTTCTTGATTTCTGGAATCTTCACACTTATGCAGTTTATCAATTCCAATATTCTAGTCTTATCCTCAACGCCATCCCTAGACAATTCACTAAATTGGTAATAATCCCCATATACATGACCCATAACATGGGTCTTGTACTTCTTGTCCTTCTCCTTGTCGGTCAAATAATCCGTATCCGTTATGGTTACTAGATACTTGTGACCAAACATATAGTTGGTTCTAGTGTTGAAATTCCTTAATGTATTGTTTATAGGCATTAAATTATTTATGATTTTTATTTGACATTTTCTTTTTGTGAAACGATATAACAAATGTAAGGGTTGAATTAAAAAAAATTAAAAAAAATTAATAAAAATCCTTGACAAGCCTTATATAATTTTGTATATTAGGTGTAGAAGAAAAGAGAATTGCGAAGGTTTTCGTAGGACTTGAAAAAAATTAAAAAAATTCAAGATTATCCCTTGCCAAACCTTTTATAATTTTCTATCATTGTAAACACAAGACCAATAAAGGTCACAAAAGAGGTAAAAAAATGAACATTAAGACTTTCAAAGCAGTTTCCAAGCTCATCGGTGCTAATGCAGAAGACAAGGTGTCCACCGCAATCCTTATTAAGGGTTGCCACGGCATTGGCAAGAGCCAGATTATCAACCAGATTGCCAAGGAACTTGGTATGGAATGCGTAACCTTTATGTGTTCTCAGGTTGCCGATGTGGGTGATGTCATCGGTTTGCCGAGCATCAAGCATTACAAGGTTAATGTCGCAACTGGCGAAGAAACCGAAATCCAGGAAAGCGAAATTGTGGCACTTGACCGAACCAAGTATAGCCACATCAGCCGTACCGTTTTCAACCCTCCCTATTGGTACAAGGCAGACAAGCCTGTTGTCCTTTTCTTTGATGAAATCAATCGTGCTCGTAAGGAAATCTCCAATGCTCTTATGCAGATTACCCTTGAACACAAGATTTTGAACTTTTCCCTTCCAAAGGGCACTCGCATCTTTGCAGCTATCAACCCCAACGATAGCGGTGAATACGATGTTGAAGATATGGACCCCGCAAAGTATGACCGCTTTGCAGTCTATGACCTTGTTCCTTCTCCGCAGGAATGGCTTGAATTTGCCGAAGCCGAGGGTATTCACCCTTGCATCATCAACTACATTTCCAAGAACCACTCTGACCTTGACCCTTATTCCAACCAGCAGTTGGTGAAGGTTGCCAATAGCGGTGGTAACAATGTCCTTCCTTCCCGTAGAAGTTGGCATCAGTTGTCTGATGACTTGAAGAATGGTGACAAGGAACACCTCTTTGATGGCAAGGAAGGCAAGAAGTTCCTCATTGAACTTGTAAGCGGTTATGTCGGTAATGCTACCGCAGTGAACTTTGCAGCAGCTTACAATCTTGATGATGGTGTTGACATTGAAAAGATGCTCACCAAGTTCACCAAGACCCATAAGGCAAAGTTGGCTGCAATGGACGCACCCGCAGCAACCAAGTTGGTCAATTCCGTCCGTAACCTTATCAAGGATGGTAGCATCAATGTTGATGAGAATGTGAGCGAAAACTTCTACAACATTCTTACCTCCTTCCGTAAGGACATTCAGGTTGCCCTTGTTCAGAATGTCATCTTTGAAGCCGTTGAAAAGATGGAAGATTGGATTGGCAAGTTGAACAACCGCAAACTCAATGACTACTTTGCAAGTGTCATTAGTATGTCCGCTATGGTATAATAAGCCATTTACCTCTACCTCCAAGGGAGTTTCTATGTGTCTCAACTCCCTTGGGGGTTATTTTTTTAAACTTTTTTGTTCCAAAACCCTTGACAAGTCTTATATAATTTTATAAATTTATGTCATAAACTTAACGGAGTTACAAATATGACAATTGAAGATAAGTTCTCTTATGCGGTAGACAAGTTCGGTATGATTTGTCCCGCCTTGCTTTCATTCTATTCCCTCATTGAGTTGAGGGAAAACAAGAACATTCAGACTATGCGTTTGAATGTCAAGGAAGATGTCAACGCAATCTTTGAATACAATCCTGATTTCCTTAATGAATTGAATGAAGCACTTTTCACTTCATTGTTCGGTACGGAAATCTTCAAGATGGTCTTGCACCATTGCACTAGCCGTGTTCAAATGCCCGCAAGCGTATTCACTCTCGCTTCCTACATCGTAGCAACCAATGAAACCATTTCTTCCTTGGTATGCCTTTCCAATGAAACCCAAGACCTTGGCAAGTGCCTTCCTACATTGCAGAATATGAGGGAATATTTTCCAAAGGATTTCAACGAAAAGGATGACCTCTATGTTGAAAAGGTTCACGCCATTCTTATGAAGAAGATGGGTGAACAAATGCAGCAGATGGAAATGATGGGTATGGGCGGTGGTTCATCCAATGAAGAAAATGGTGAAGACCAGAACAATAGCGGTAGCAATGGCGGTAGCAATGGCGAAAATGAAGAAAACGACAATGCTAACGGCAAAGGAAAGAATGACAAGAAAGATAATGGGAACGGCAATGGCAATGATGGTAAGGATGGCAATGGAGATTGCAAGAACATCCCCAACGGAAATGCAAATGTGAAGAATCCCAAGCAGAAGGAATTGCTTAACAAGTTCTTTTCTCCTAGTGCAATGAAGGAAAACTCTGAAATGTACGGAGAAAACCAGATTCTTGATGAACAGGTAAAGCAAGAATTTGACCGCACTCCTACATCTTCTTGGGGCAATATGAAGGGTGATGAAATCCTTCGCTTGCAGATGGCTAATGTCCGTAAGGTTGATGTCCGTCAGATTCTCCGTAGATTCAACACCTCCGTTACCACTACCGAAGATGAATCTACAAGAATGAAAATTAATCGTAGATATGGTCTTGCACAACCTGGTCGTAGATACTTGGAAAAGTCCAAGATTCTTATTGCCATTGACGGAAGCGGTTCTATCGGTGGCAAGGAATTGGAAGATGCTTGCCAGTTGATTAACTCCTTTGTCAAGGCAAGCGAAGTTTGGTATTGCACTTGGGACACCACCTGCTCTCCCTTCAAGCAAAGCCGAAAGGAATTGAAGGAATGTATTCTTGAAGATATCGGTGGCGGTACTGACCCCCAGTGCATCATCAAGCGAATCCAAAAGGAAAAGGTTTATTTTGATGGCATCGTGGTCATTACCGACTGTTGGTTTAGTTGGGAACAGCCCAAGATTGGCTCAAAGATTTTCATCATCCGTAATGGTAATGGTGAAATGCCCGCTTGGTGCAAGTACAACACCGATATGGCAGACCTTCTCAAGATTAGAGGATAATTCCTAAAAAAGAAACTCCGTTAAAGGGGGGCACTCCGTAAGGGGTGCTCTCTTTTTTGTTATAGATTCAATCCAACCTTGATATATTTCAAGGTATGAATAAGAAGAAACACATTGCGATGTCGGTATTCATTGGAATACTTTATGTAATTATCCTATGTAGATTAGGACTTTTGGGTGAAACAATGCGTACCTTTGGCGTATATGCCATAGAATATGCCGTAAAGCCCCTTATTTACCTCTTTGGACTTGTAGTGATAGTCTACCTACCCTTTGCCGTTACAAACGCACAGGAACGCAAGAAACGCACAAAAGAAGAACTTGCAAAAAGAACCAAGGAAATGCAAGAAAGGATAAAGCAACAAAATATGCGTAAGTTGCTCCAAGATAGAGAAAACAAGGTGGGTTAAAGATGGCAGGTATATCAAAGAATGTTGAAGGCGTTAAGCCTTGTAAGACCGCATTATTTAGAAATGATGCAATTTACTATAAAGAAATCGGTGATGCGGATTTCAAGACCGCACCAGTTGAATATGGTTATTATACCAAGACAAATCAAAAGACCGAATGGGTTGATGTTGAAGGCAATTGCTTGGAATACAAGACAACCGATACGAAGGATTTCTTGGATAAGTTGAGAACCATAGGAACATTCCCTATGTGTGAATCAGACTTGACGGAAGTTCAAAGATTCCTACATAACAGGTATGATTTCTTGGATGACAAGGCGAAAACTAGTGATTATAGAATTGCCTATTTTGATATTGAAACCCAAACTGGTAGAAAGTATCCATTAGCAACAAAGATTACTACGGAAAATCACGGACAATTGATTGCATTGGAAATTGAAATGATTGACAAGACAATGAATGTCTTTGATATTGAAGCCAATGAATGGAAGCCTTACAACGAAAGTTGTTACTATGTGGTTGAATTCCCAGAACCTAGTGATGCTAAATACCCAATCAACCTAATAACAGTTTATAGCAACATCACCAATACTACATATACTTGGGGCTTGTTCAAGTACAAGGGGGACAAGATTCCAAACTATGTGTACATTGAAGATGAATATGAAATGGCTAAACACTTTGTAAAGTGGTTTCATGACCAAAAGTTTGACATCATAACAGGTTACAATAGTGAAACATTTGATATTCCGTACATTTGCAATAGATTTAGAAACATTTGTTTGGAAAGGGGTGTTGATGAACATAATCTAACAAAGCACCTTTCACCATTTAATTCAAAGCCAAGAATCAAGACTGTAAAAGATGATTTCGGTCTTGAACAAACCACCTATGAATTTGACGGATTGTATCATATTGATATGTTGAAACTTGTCAAGAAATATGGTGGAATTAACGATATTCCTTCTTGGAAACTTGATGTCGTTTGTAAGGAAATCCTAGGTGTAGGTAAATTGGAATATGAAGGTTCTATCATAGACATCTATATGAAAGACCCAGACACATATGCCGAATACAATGTGATAGATGTGGTGAGAACTTATCAATTAGATGAAAAGTTGAAATTGTTTGATAACATCATCAACCTTTCAAATGAATGTCTTATTCCATTGAACAAGTACGATTCACAGGTCAATGTTTGTGAAGGTGCTGCGTTGAAATATTCCCATAGAGAAGGCATTATCATTTGGGATAGAAAGAGCAAGCCAGCGGTTGACTTATATAAGCAAGAGGGTTGGTACAAGGTCATTCTAAACAATGGAAAGATTGAATGGCAAAATTGCGAAGATGGGCAAGAAACATTCCCAGACTTTAAGGTTAAGGCTGGTTGGTGTGATGCCGTACCTGGTCGTTATGACCATGTTATGTCTGCGGACATTACATCCTCTTATCCGCACCACATTAGAATGTACAACATTTCACCAGAATGCAAGGTTGTAAATCCCACCGAAATTGATATAAAGACTAGAAACCTTATCAAGTCAAAGATTAACAACATATACTTCACTAGGGATAGGGAAGGTGTTGTGCCGATGGTATCTAGAATCTTCTTTGCAAAGAGAAAGGAATTCAAGAAACTAATGAAGAAGGCAGGTGAGGAAGGAAACCTTGAAATGGTTCAAATCTATAATGCTTCCCAGTTGTCAATGAAGTTGTTGATTAACTCCATTTATGGTTGTTGTTTGAACAATTATAGCCGTTTCTTTGACATTGATTGTGCAAGAGCAATTACAAGAGCTGCAAGATGTACAATCCGTTATTTAAAGAGAAGTACGGACACATTCTATCAATCAAGTGTTATGTTGGAACATATGAACACATACCTTCCTACCATTTGCTTGGATGACAAGTATTACACCGCAAGTGAAATGATTAAGGTTCGTATGGATGGTGATTCCACCGAAACCGAGTTTGAAATTGAAGCCAAGGAATTTGATACCAATTCACATATCCTAAATGCTGGTATCAAGACTGTGAACATTGATGGTTATTCTTTCAATCCAGATGATGAAATCACAATCTATGATAATAGCGAAAAGGAAGAGAAGAAAAGGGAAAAGGTCATATTGGCAAAGGACTTTGACATAAATAACCATCTTCTTGGAATTGATGAAGAAAGTGGAAAACCAATAATAGTATAGAGGTAGATATGATTAACTACGAAGGATATAACTCTTGGAAATACAACCTACTTAAAGAATTTCCTGGTTCTTTGGGCGAACGCATTGAACTTGAAGAACTACTAAAGGAATTTGAAAAGAGGAATGCGATAACAAGCAAGTATTAACCACAAACCGCTTGGTTTAAACCAAGCGGTCTTTCATTATAGATAATATAGAATGACTAGAGAAGAATGGGACAAACTTTACGATAATTCTACCGAAAAGGAAATAAATGTCGCAAGCAACGCAATGAAGTCTTACAAGGTAAAGACCGAATTGAAGAAAATGTTTGCGGATGACTTTAATGGTGGTGAAAATGCAAAGATAACATCCAAGTTGGATGTGAAATCATTCTATGCCATAATTGACATAATGGCAAGTAAGTTTGACCTCTCCTTTTGGGAAAACCTTGATGAACTTCAACCAAAGATAAAAGAAAAGATTGGATATGAGTTTGACCTAACCAAGACAAAGTATGGTCAACAAATGGTTGACTTGGTTAAGTGCCTTGAAACTGTTAAAGGAAAAGGTGCTCATAACATAGGGAAGGGCGAAATTGAACTAGCGGTATTGTTCAAGGATTGTTATCTTGCTAAAGGCAAGGGTGATATTTCATTAGACGGAAACAATACTGGAAACACAATAGAATTGAAGAATTGTGAGAATAGTCTTTGGAGCAACAAGGATATAATAGAAATTGCAAAGAAAATAAAGGACAAGGCTAACATTGAAGGTATCCCATTGATTAACATTCTAATCAATTACATAATGGAAGATAAATACCTAATAGTTACCGATGGCTTCCGTTATAGATGCTTTGACAATCAAAAAATCAAATATTATATATTTACCGAAGATAAGGTTAATGTAGAATATGCAAAGAAGAACCCCTATATGATTAAGGATTATAGGGTGGAAGGAAATAGGATTAAGATATCCTTTGAGTGGTAATCTATGAATATTAGTACAATAAACGAACTTTGGTGTGATTACATCTATATGTCCTTCAAGACACTTGAAACCGCTGGCAAGGCTATGGTTGATGCACTATGCCTTGTTTTTGATGGCGTAAAGGATTTGTTGAAGATTGTACAGAAATACTTCTTGGATGTTCTACAAACTATGTTGGACTTTGCTACGGAAGTTGTAAATAAGATTCACACTTGGGTAGCCGAATTCTATAGCAATCTTACCACTAGTGCATTTTGTAAGAAATACTACAATTGCTCATTCATAATTGAAGACTTGATTAACCCCAATTCTCCTTTCAATGTTAGTTTGAGAAAGCTACTTGGGTACGAAAATGAAAATTCATTTCAAACCGCTATCTATTGTGCGTTGAAAGACTACAACAATTTCAAGAAAACTATTTGTTCTGGTTTGGACTTTGGTTTCCTAGTTGATATGTTGAAAAGCCTTGTTGATTCCGCAAAGTCAGCATTGGGTAAAGCCGAAGCATTCCTAAATAGACAATACAAGAGATTCTTGAAATTGATTAATGGATATGAAATGATGCTATTGGATATGGGTGTTGAGGATTTCCTCAACAAGTTACGAAAGTATTTCAATTGCATATTGGATGGTTCTGCTGCTTGTGCCGAACTTGATTCCGCAAAGTCATTCTTCAACTATATGATTTCAAAGTTGCATCTTCAAATGGTAACGGACAATACATACAAGTTGAATGCCGATGCCATTGATGAAATGACTGGTATCTTTAGGACTCCATTGAACACAATAAGCAACCTAAAGAAAATGTTGGATAGCACTGTCGGTAGCCTTGATAAAATTCTATCTAATCCAGGCGGTCTTTCCGCTTTGTCAATTTATGACAATATTGTGGGTGCTTGGAATGCATTTGAGGATGGTGATTTCAAGGTTTCTAGAGTTCCTTTACTTCAAAAAATAAGAACCGATTGGAATAGCATAAGGAACGCATTCAACCTAACCATAGATTCACCAGATGAAGACCCATTCATAAGAATTGAAATTGATGACATTAATGGGACGGTTACTGTAATTCGTACAAAGCTAAATCCAAGAAATTGTGAGATTGAAGATGAAATAATATCCAAGACTTGGAATGAGATTGAAGGTGCTACAATGGAAAAGGTAAATGATTCAATCCTAGTTCCAACGGATAATAGAAACACACAATTGGTGATGTCTGATGGCATCGTACAAAGTTCCGTAAGTAGAGCGGTTGATTATATCAATAACCCACAACTCCTTGAAAGGGATAGGGAAGATTTTAGCGAAGTCCTAAATATGGTGGAAAAAGGTAAAGTTGCCGTTAAGTTTTAAAAAGAAAAACCATTCAATTGAATGGTTTTTTCATTATTTGTTCTTTTCGCTATTTACTACGGTTTCATTAACTAGCATATCATAGAAATTTGGAATCTGTATAGCTTTCAATCCCAATTCAAAATCTATGTAATATGGCTTTGGCTTACCATCATCACCTATAAAGAATTGCATACTAGGTGTATAACTAAAGTTTGAAATGCCCCACATACTCTTTTTGTTTTCATATACCTTGTTATATAGGCTTATACCCATCTTTATGTTGAAAGATACATGACCTATTGCGGAAGTGAAACTATCTTGTATTTGATTCAACAACGAACTAAAATAATCCGCACCTTGAGCACCCTCAACTATGATATCATGCTTTTCGGTAGCTTCTGGGTCATCACCAACAAGTTGTACTAGATTTGCAACCTTTTTAAGGTTAGTCCAAACCTCACTACCACTACTATTGGTAAGTTTAGTTTTTAAGTTCTTTAGGTTATCAATAAATGCGTTAAAGTTATCACCTATGTTTTCATACACGGACATAGTTAATGGGGATGTCGCAGCAATCAAGTATGGCAATACCATATCATATGTTGAAACCCCATGTGTCTTAAATACTTGTGGTTGTGTCTTGCTATGGAATGCCCTAAACTTTATGCTTATTTCTGGTGTATTCATTTTTGTAGTTATTTGCTTTTGTGAATACACACCGCATTTTACAAAAGAGGAATAGTTTTGACCCGCTGCAATTTGGGCTACAGTTTGTACATCCTCCATAAAGTCAATGAGTTTTGCAATACCTGTATCCTCCAATGAATATTGCAACTTAAAATCTGGAAATCCATTGCCAGGGTCTAGGATGAACTTTAGGTTATATCCATCACCTTCCTTCACATTACTAAACTCATCGGTTGCGTCTAGAATCAAATTAATGAATTTCTTATTGTTATCTTGACTTACACTTGTGTTCAAGATTAACTCAAAAGTAAACGCATTTGTTATTTGATTGTTGTTATATAAAACGCCCATATACATTATGTATATGGGCTTTGGGGAAACTTATTTTAGGAATATGATTCTATCCGTAAAGTATTTGGGCAAAGTATTCTTGCTCTTGTTATACCAATAGGTAAACTTGTCATCAAACACAAATGTTACGGATTGGTCATCTTCACTTCTTGTACTTCTACCAGATGCTTGAATGAACTTCTTCCACATTTCATTTGAATACCAATTTCCATTTTGTGAAAGTTTCTTCACCCTATCACTAGCCAATGATTGCCAAGGCAACTTAACAATGATTTGGAAACGGGACATATCCTCGTTCAAGGACACACCCTCCGTCATACTTGAACTAACCAAGACAGTATTCTTTCCTTTCTTGTGTTGTTCAAGAATCATATTGTTGGTTGTGTTCTCATAACGGACTAGAAGCCTACGACCACCTATGTAGTCCTTGATATGCTTTGAAATCTTCATATTGCCAGTATGGATGATGCCCTTGCAATTCTTGAAAGCATCCATTTCCAAAATCTTCTCACATTCATTCGCAATGTTGTTCATATTTTGAATGTTCTGCAAAGACTTGTAATCGGTTGAACAACAATCCATAATGTATATGGGAGATTTCTTGGGGTCAAATGTACTATCAAGTCTAATATATTCCGTTTGATTTGCAGGTATACCAGTGCTTTGACAAAATTCATTGAAATCCAAGATGGTGGCACTCATAAAGATGAACTTTGTAGCCATAGGTTCTACAATGGACTTGAACAACCAATTGACATACAATGGTTCAATAATCAATGTCTTTGTAAAGTCATCCCAAGTATAACTCCATTCCTCATCTTCATGTGAAGAATAGAAATTCACCTTCTCAATGAAACTACGCTCAAATGTACTAGGATTGAAAGGTTCTTGTGCTTCTTCGCATTTTTCCTTTTCCTTGTTGTAAGCCCTTTGTGCGTTCTCTATGATATAGTTGATGAAACTCTTGTTATGCTCATAGTCACCAGTAATGCACTTGAAATTCATAAGGTTGTCATGAATATCCTTGCGTAACTTGAACTTGAAGGTGTTGTTCAACTTTTCATAATTGAGTTCAATTCTTGCAGCATCCAACAAAGCGGATTCCAACAAATGTGCCTCATCAAAGATAAGCAATTGACGGACATCGTTCATAATCGCATTACCACCACCATTGGCGGTCAATACGGAACTGTTTGTTAGAAAGATGTTGGAATTGTTAGCTGCGTGTTTTGCATTGTAATAAGGGCAATTGCCCTCCTCACGGCAATTTAGCATATCCATAGGCTTTGTCTTGCATAGGCTGTCTTCGCAACTTCTACCATCACTACCATAAACACTATGTGTGCATTGATAGTTGGACTTACCCTTCAAGTTTGCTATGATACTTTCATCATACTTCAAGAAATCACTTACATACTGGTCTTGCAATGACTTATTTGTGCAAATGAGATAGGATGATGATGCACTACAACCAAGAGTGAATGCAATAGCGGACTTACCGATTCCAGTAGGTGCTTCAATCACAATATACTTCTTGTCGCACTTGTCTACCTTTTTAAGTGCATCTTCTTGTCCATCTCTAATGAAATCGTAAGGGAACTTGGAAAAATCTACTTTCATTTTAAAACCTCTATTACATAATTATAGAAAAATGAAAACAATTTGTAAAGGGGTATTATACTTGAACAACGGCTCTTATCATATTTGTATACTTATCTAGCTCATTGATTGGTATATCCGTCAATGAGAATTTTATTCGTGAATCACTTTCATCGTAACTATTTATTGAAATAGACACAAGACCATTCATTTTAATATTCTTATTTACTTGAAATATCACTTCATTATTGTTGACATATGTGGTTGTTTTTCCATCTGAAGACTTTACCCTATTGGTGAGGATTCCTTGAAATGTGTTATATTGCCACAAATCATAAACCATATTCCTTCTTTTTATTTCCAATTCCTTTTCAATCTTCAATTTCATCACTAGAGCAACCAAATCTTCAATTGAATAGTCAAAAGGGTTTTTCAAGTATTCGTAACCTATATCTTCACTTGATATTGTCAAACCACCAAATCCGTCAAAATCATACAAGGATATGGTGGTCTTTCCTTTCGCATTTACATAAATGTCAATATGTTGTTCATCACCTTTCACATATGTAAAAAGGGCTTCATCATCTTCAATGTATTTCTCTTTACAAGAATACTTGTTAATGTACTCTCTACATTTCTTTTCAAATTCACTTACTTCTTTCCTAGAATAATCACTATAATATCTGTTTTGGTTGATTATATTAGTACGATACTTATAGTCATCTTTTAAGTTTTTGTCATTTGTTGAATCTTTCTTCAACCATTTTCTTAATTCTTCTCTTGCAATCATATTAGTACAATAGTTATAGTTACAGTTTAAGTCTTTGTCGTTTGTTAAATCTTTATCCAACAATTTTCTTAATTCTTCTTTTGCATTCATAAATTTACTCAATTCTTCTCTTGCGTTCATGAATTCACTCCAATTATAGAAAGTCCAGAATCAATTTGTTTATAAATGCCATTTAACATTTTGTTTATGTTTCCATATTTGTGCTTTAAGCTGATGTTTAAGGTATCATCACAAAGAAAACTAAATTTAAAGCATTCATTACAATCTTCCTTTCCTTCCATCAAATCAAATATTAAATTGCATTTCTTATCATTTATTACACTTTTTGAAGCATAGCCATAGAAACATATATATCTTTCTAATGTAATTCCATACCTATTTGATATGTTCATAAACATCATATTAAAGATGTTCCTCTTTCTTTCAGATTCTTCCTTTTTCTTGATGTATTCCTTTATAACCTCACCCTTGACATATGAAAGGGAAAGAGTTTTCAACCTTTCCTTGTTAAGGCATTTCACAAAGGAACTATCAACATCATACAAAGGTGAATTGCTATTCGTTTCATTTGAATCATAAAGTTTATAGCGGACTAGATTGTTGGGTTCAAATATCAATACTTCATATTTGAAATCGTGATATCTATTGAAAATGATTTTGTTTATTCTACCGCTATTGAATGTGATTATCCTATCACAACTACTACCATCTAATGTAATCCAATTTCTCCAAAATTCAACTTCTTTCTTATAATAATTCTTCTTTGTCATTAAGACCTCTTATCAATTTCATTGAACCATATAACCAATTGTTGACGGATTTGTTCAATTTCATTCGCATTTCTTTCACCAGAAACAAAATAGAATTTTTCACCTCTTTTGCTAGTGTGCGTTATGTAAAAGTTGAACCCTACATCATAGTCATCCATAGTTATTAGAAACAACCTATCGTTCCACATATATTCAAAGAAACTTATCTTCTTCAAGGAGATATTTTCCAAATTGCCAAATATGTTGTAAAACAAAAGATTCCATTTCTTTTGTTTCATTTCCTCCTTGCAAATCTCATTCATCAGATGTTTCTTCAATATTGGAATCAATTCTTTGGGTGGTGGTAGTGTCTCAACATTGTAAACTCTTTCAACCTTACCGAAATCCAACTTACTTGTAGAAACAAACCAATATAATTGATTTGTATTGCGGTTCAATGATACACCAACTTCACTTTCATCTATATGCTCCAAAACTATGCTAAAACTATCCTTTAGTTCAGCATAACTATAACCATAGGTTGAAGCATATTCAATGAAAACGGATTCTAGCATCTATCACACCAAGTTGCCAATTTAGTCAAACGCTTTGAAATGTCATCAAAGTCATCAATGCTTGTACAAAAACTATCACTAACACACCCAACACCCTTAACATATTGAGTATGGTAGGAAACACTTATGGTCTTAACATCTTTCAAGCCATAGTTAATATAGACATCAACATTCTTGAATTTGTATTTATTATCATAATCGGTTTTCACAAAACCAAGATTAATAATTAACAACTTCAATGAAATTTCTACCTTCTTTTTCGCCTTCATAGCTGACAAATTTGATTGCAAAAGCGGTGAGGTCATTTCTTCAACTATACTAGACGGACTTTTATCCATTAGAACTTTTTTTGAGATTGTCTTTCTATATGTTTTTCCATCAAGTTTATTGAAACACACAACTTGTATTGCTGTAAGATTTAAAATTTCAATGTAAACGGAAAAGTTAGAATCCTTATGTAATGAAATGTCACCATCAGATACAAGTTTTAAGCCACCCTTTCGTAGATTCCACTTTTCTTCGTAATCTTGGATGAATTTCACTACCTTCCTATTAGGCATATATTTACGCATATCAATTCCTATTTAAACAATTCTATTTGTTTCTTAACCAAGTCATATACCTTTTCTTTTATACCTGCATTTATTGATGGGTATTTCAACGAAAGCAATACATCATTGAAATCGTTCTTCAATATCAAGTCTAGATATATGAAGCATTCACTTGTTGTATAGTCAATATATGTACCAAATGTTGCCTTACATTCGTACCCTTTATGCATCTTTGCTATGTAAAAGTTCAATCTAGAGCCATAATCTCTATAAATATTAGGGTCTACATTACATTGAGCCAACTGAAAGTCTAGTCCTAGATGACTTGATAGGTTGTCTATTGTTGTAAAAACATTAAACTTTTCCAATCGGTCTTTGTTCATTTTGTACATTTTCAATGTGTTATACACATTTTCTATGCAATCTTGTGGGTTCAATGACATCAATTGATTGCGTTTGTAACAAAATCTTATCCATCTATGATAGTCATCAACAAACGATTTGTTGTTTCTAACCTTTAGATATATTATATCAGGTTCAGATTTTGTCCATTCAAAGAAAATGCTTCTATCTTCCATATCAAGGTTAAGATATAATATGATGGCGACCTCCGCATCACATACATTTTCTTTATAGTCTATGCCGTACTTTTCAGCATAGTTCTTGAACAATCTAACCTGTTTCTTATATGCGTCCATATTCTACAATATTACAAAATTATGTAAATATTGTCAAGTGATGTTACCATAACTTTACAATTGAATTGATTTTTTCGTGTATGAAATCAACATCTTCAAGACAAATGTTCTTGAACATATATGAACCATCATATTTGTCATCTTGGAACATAAATTTGAAGCATTTGCCATATTTAGCATTTGAATGGAAAAAGAACTTGAATTGGCAATTTACATTTCCACAAGTCATTTCATATGAAATGATTTTAGACAAGTCAATATCAATTTTAATATTTTGAGTTATACCAGATAATATTGTATGTGCTATGAGCACTAATGTCTTTCTATCGGCTTCCTCTTTACATATTTCATCAAGTATTTGTTTATTCAATATTCCAATATATTCATCTGGAGGACACAATAAATAGTTTTCTATGTCAGTAATACGATATGACGCATCAATCTGCATACTATTAAATCTACTACCACCATAACTATGAAATTTATGAATATGTATAATTGGTTCACCATTTTCAGTTGGTGAATAAAATTCAAGGACATAGCCATAGCCACCATCGGTGTTATGTGGTAGCTCTACTTGAAATCTACCATCAACAATAGGTGCTGCCAACACACTTCCTAATTCATATTTTTTGGCATACTCTTCCGCATACTTATATGACAAATAATTACAATTCATGAAATAACCTAATGAAATAGTGGATTTCCACATCTATACAAATATTTAATCAAATCATTTTCTATGTTATCATTATCTTCATCCAAGTGAATTGTAAATGTTTTATTACATTTCTTGCAACCTATACTAATGAAACCATTTTCGTTGTGGTTTATGTCGGTATATATGTGATAGTAGTTATCCTTTCCATTTATTAGAATCCTAAATCCATTGCCATCAATTTTAGGAGAACAATCACTAAACTTGATGTTTGGAAACAATTCATTCAATACAAAATTCAACCTCAACATTATATCCATATTGATTCTTTTATCTTCTATGGTTCTCCTTACACTATCACTATCAATGAAATTGCTTTCATCCATACACATTTGAAAATCTATTTCATTCATTGACTTTCTCCGTATAGTATTTTCCCATTTCATATTCCAATATGTTTGACAACTTCGTACTAATCATATTTCTCAACAAAGGAATGTCATTTTCTGTCAAATGGTATACAATATTCATATCACATTCCCAAATTGAATATTTACCATTGGTATAGAAATCTTCATTTAAACGCAAGAACTTGAATCTTACAACATAATTATCAAAAGTGTTACTAGGCAACAATTCAGATTGGAAATAGAATACAATGCCTTCATTTGAAAGGTATATGTCATTTGAAGATTCTATCTTCCTTGCAATCATTCCATTTAGGGCTTTAAATGTGAACATTTTTTCAAGTCTATGTTTTCTATTGTCATTGACAACACCTTTTGCCTTCATAGACTTGCAATACTCCATTATTTCCATTGGTGTCATATTCAACGGATTGAAGTTTTCATCTTTCTTGAAATTTAGGATGGAATCAACATCATTTTTGTTGGCATAGACATATTCAATCTCTATACGACCATCAATGTTTGAACTTAATGTAATGGATTCACCAGTATAACAAAATAGATTTATACTATTATATCCGCTTCCCTTAAAAACAGCATCCTCATAGATTATGGAATACTTATTGCAATAATCATATATCACTTTTTCAAACTTTTTCATATCTACCAAGACCTCACCATACGATTGAAATTTTCAATATCTTCATCATTTATTATGCGTAATGTTTTGTAATCATCATCAATACATACATCAATCAAGAATTCATTTGAGTCATTTATACAAAATTCATAATGAATAGTAATTGTTTTTTCATTACAAGAATACATTTGGTTAATATGACAACTACAACTTCCTTCATCATATATCCCTTCATTGTTTTGGTTTAAAATGAAATAATCCTCATACAACTTAAACGCACAATCCTTGAATAAACCATAATTAAAGCTATTAATACGGAAATCAATCATTCTTTTAATTGCCATATGGCTCATACACAATTTAGTATGCCTTAAATAAATGTCCTCTGGGGAATACTTTAGTATATCATCATCTAGTTCAATGATTTCTTTGTTGAAATATTGTAAACCATATATTTCCAATGTAATTATTCCATTATCAAAACAGAACGAACCAATTATCCCATATACGATAGAATTAGAATCATCCGTCTTGTAAATCAAGACGGATTCAAGACAATCTGTATAACTATAGGATTCTTCATCATTTTTAAAATAAGTATCCTTATATTTATCAATAGCTTTTTTGAAATAACCTATTGTATACACGCAACACCTTCATTTGAATAGTTGTTCAACTGCTTGAATACATTTAGTCTTTCATTCCTTGTCTTTTCCAATATCATATTGTAACGGATAGACCTCAATTCATCGTAATTAGGAACTTCGTTAATGTCAAAATCTGAAGTTTCCAAGTAATCATCATCATAAAAATGAGCACACACAACATTGTTGAACAAATCCCAAACCAATTCAATAATCATATGACTTGAACGCTCTCTTTTTTCAAATATTTGAATATATATTGTGTTTGTTTCAGATGTCCAATTCACATATTCATTATCAGACATCTTATCCATACCATTGTCTTTAAAATATTTTCTAGCAACCTTATAACCATTAAGCATACACATCATTTGATTACGCCTCCATCAAAACCTTCGTTATATCAACATTTTCAAGATTTCTTACCTTTTCAACAAATTCCTTTATTTCCCTATTGATTTCATCAATATGATTCTTTTTAATTGCCTTTATGTCATCCGTATAATTAAATGGTGCTCTATACCGCATAGTTAATAAGTAAATGTCTTTATCCTTTTCATCCAATCGCAATTCAATAATTTTGTTAGTCTTATTGATTTTATAACAATTTTGTCTTTCTATTGGGGTGATGTCAATGTCATAAATGGCTGATTTCAATGTCATCTCACGAACCATTTTACTTCTTTTAAATTCTATGAATTTTACTATATAATATTCGCTACTTGTATTTAAGATGTCTTCAATCTTTATATGCTTACAATCATCTATCCTATATTCATAACGGAAAGTTCCCAATTCACATATATACAGAATTTTTACTTCTATGTGTTTTTTATAGAATTTTAAAAGTATCCCAGCATTTTCATAATTGAACTTTATTTCATCACATTTGATAGCATCATGAACAATAGCATAACGGAGGTCATATTTCGCCCTTATTTCATTCAAACCACCATTGTCGGCTAAAAACCTCTGTGTTATCTTATAATAATTGTTCATACGAAAAAGACCTCAACCATAATATAGAAATAGTTGAGGTTTTTTGTCAAATTATTTAATTCCGTAGTATTTCAACACTAACTTTGAAATGTTCTTCACACTACCATACTTGAACTTTCTTATGAACCTAGGAGTATTTGGTTCATAGAATTCGTATGTACATACACTAAATCCAACACATTCTTCACCATTTCTAGTTGTGACAATCCAATCTTTGATATGAAACGCAATTGTGCCAAACTTTGTCGTATTGAAGAACAATCCGCACTTGTTTAAACCTTCATATTCTCCAGTTACACCCAAAGCCAAGAAAATCTTTTCTTTTTCAAAGACAACCAATTTCTTGGCTCTTTCAATTTCAACACTTTCATCTACATTCATAATGATAATATAGCAAATTTAATTTTGATTATAGTAAAGTTTTGTAAACTTTTGCATTATTTCTTGCTTGTTGTCATATTCACTCATATCAAGATATTCTTGCATTAGCTTGAAAATGTCAATGTTGTCATCAACCTCAATCTCAACCTTTTCTTCTTGCTTGTCAACCATAACAACATTAGCTGGATTGTCTAGATTAAGGTTCAATATCCAATCACTAACATCCGTCAACTTTTCACCATATTCAACAGGTACTTTAACATCAACAAAGTCATTTGCACGGATGTCACCATTGGTTTCATTAGGGTATGTGATTGTCTTATATCTTGAACTAACCACATTTTCAATGAACTTTGTAGTATTATCGTTCAATTCTAGTATTGTGAACCCCTTTTGCTCATTTTCATCAATCCTAGTCAATTCATACGGAGAACCAACATAGGTTATGTTATTGAAAGTATTTCGCTTATGGAAATGACCAGTATAGATATAGTTCCAATTATGACAAAGGTCTTCTTGTGCAATACCCTTTTCGCATACATTAACCTTGTCCATCTTCATACCTATAATGTCAAGATGTCCAAAGCAATACTTCGCCTTTAGGTCTGGCAACGGCTTTTCACACAACCAAGGCAACATTGTAACCTCAACGCCATCAAATGAAACATTTGTGGGTTTCTCATATACTACAATGTTGTTTATTTCCGCTATGTTCTTTAATGAGTTAACTTCGGTTGTAGTTGTATAGTAGATGTCGTGATTACCTGTAATAATGTGTATATTAAAGTCCTTGCTCAAATCCTTGAACAATTCAACTGTATGATTTTCAATATACACATTCACATTAGTCCTATCATCAAACACATCACCTAATATGATAATGGTCTTTATTTCATTCTGTAATAGATATTCTTTCATTTGGTCATAGAACTTCATTTGAGATTTGAAGAAACCTACATTGTTCTTATGAGCACCAAAATGTAAATCGGCAATTAGACAAACTTTCATACACTAAATATAAAATTGGATGAATATGTTTTTTTTAGGAAAAATCAAAATGGAAGATTATATATTTCAAGTACAAAGATTAATCAAAAGGATAATCAAAATGACTGAACATCAAATGACATATTCTCCAGAGTTCATTGAAAAGATGATTGAACTCTCCAAGATTTCCCACTACCTAGTATTCAACAAGAGCAGTGATGGTTCTTCCATTGAATGCTATGGTCAGAATGGTGGTAAGTGTGTTCTTTACAAGGTTGTTGCTCCTTGTGATAAGTTCAACTTCGCTTGCAACGAACTTGCTTTCCACGAAACTAGCTATCTAAACCAGACCTATGAATACCTCAAGACCAAGGATGAAAACGGAAACACCAAGTATCCTATCTTCGTGGTTAGTGAAGATGAAGGCGTGGCAAAGCACTTCCACATTCTAAATGAAAACATTTCTTGCTCCACCCTCACTGGTGACACTTCCATTATGGAATTGTGCGAAGAAATTGATGATACCGAACTTTTCGCACCTGAAAGCATTATCGCAAAGTTTGATATGTCCAAGAATGTGCTAAAGGAAATCAATAAGTACATTAGCATCAACTCCGCAACTCATGTCAAGTTCAAGTTTGAACAAGGCTCTAGCGAAAGCAACATTGAAATCTTCAACTCCAAGTTGGGCTTGAAGACCAAGTACAAGATTACTCTCAACGCACCCGCAACAAAGAGTGATGAATTCTCCATTGTTAAGGACGGTTTCCAGCTTGCCATTGATGGTGATACCACCGTTGATGTGTCTAGTGATGGTCTATTCCGTCTTAACTACAAGGATGCCGATTTCTTAATGAACATCTATTTGAGTTAATGTTCATTTTGTTATCCAAAAAGAGACCATTTCCTATATGGAAATGGTCTTTTTTGTGCTAAAATAATATATAAGGTATTGTGATTAAGATAAAATTGATAGCTGATGAAAAGGTTATTCACGAAACCCTATCAAGAATCGGTGTAAAGAATGGAGAATACTTTATACCTTCTTGCTATCTATATAAGTCCTATGAAACATACTATATAGCACATTTCAAGGAACTTTTGACTTTGAAGAAGGGTAAGAATGAATATCTTCCACCCGAAGATTACCTTGTATTGCACAATATTACAAATATGTTACGAAAATGGAAGCTAATCAAGGTATACTTTGATTATAGTTTTTCCAAAGTACAGGTAGATACTATACCTAAAAAGCATAAGGAAAAGATTCACCACCTTATAACCTACAAAGAAATTGATGAAATCTCCCCCAAAGATAAATAATATATGATTAAGATTAGCCCACTAGAAAATTGTATTCATAATATGTTCAAGACTATGAACGAAGGCATCTCTGATGATGTCAATAAGATTCTTGGTATTGCCCCAAAGGAAGAACCAAAGGAAGAGGTCAAAGAAGAACCCAAGGAAGAACCTATTGACAATCAAGAGGAAAAGGTAGTTGAAGAACCAAAGGAAGAAACAAACATTGAATCCACAGAAAAGGAAATATCCTTTAAGGAAAAGTTGAAGCCATTGGTTGATATTGCCAATTCAACTATGACCTCAATCAACAATATGTTCTCAAACAATTGTGGAAACAGTGATAAATATAAGCCTTTCAAGGAAGAAATATCAAACTTTGAAAAGACTATCCGTGGTACGGCACAACAAATCATCTCTATCGTTAATAGAAACAAGTTCAATGTTGAAGATAACAACATTTGTTCACCCACCGCATATAACGCAATCAAGCAATATGATTCCCGTGATAGAAGTGTGATTGATATTTGTGGTGCAATAATCATTTTCTACAATAGTGTGAAAGAATAATAGGAGATTTCTTTAATGGACTTATCTTCTATGATGGCTGCTGCGTTGAAGAATAAAAAGGAACAAAATGAATCCAACGCAAGAAATGAAACCCTAGGAAACATTGATACCAATGTAGCCTCCATAGCCAATGGGGTTCAAGAAGATAAGACAATAAAGGAAGAGATTGCCAAAAAAGTAAAGGAAATCCGTGATGCGTTGGTTGACAACATATCACCTCTCCGTGATGAAATAAAGGAATCAAATGAAGCCGTAAATGAGTCATTTAAACAACTATATGACCCATTGAATGAAATGCGTAATGCTTTAAATAGGATTGAAAACCTAACAAAGGAAGTATTGAGTTCCGTATTCAATTCATTGTCTGGAATAAGTTCCGTAAGCACCACATTGGGAACTACAAATGAAGAAACTATAACAAAAGATAATGACAACAAGAGCATATTGGATATTCTATCAAACACAAACATACTTGTAGGTTTGGGTAGGGGAATACATAGCCAATTGTTGAAGATGAATAAGTCTAAACTAAATGACAATACCGAATCCGTTAATGTAATAAAGGCTCAAAAACAAAAGGAAGACAAGGATAAGGCTCTTTCCATATCACAAGCAAAACCTGTCCAAAATGATTTAAATGAAATTATGGCAAACATACTTAAATCATTGGAAAAAGACATCAAAGATATAGCAAAGAACATAAAATTCTTGACTGGACCTGGAATCTATCTAATAGTTGGTATGTTAATTGTGGGTTTAGGGGTAATCATACTTGGTGCTCTTTACCTACTCAAAGACATAATAGGACAAGTAGTAAACATAATAAAAGATGTAGTTTCAGAAGTAATCTCAATATTGGATAGAGTAGCGGATGTCGGTGTTAGACTATTAGACACAATAGTTGATTTCATCGGTAGTATATTCAAACCAATAGCAAATACTGTTTCTAGTGTACTCACCACAATATCTAACATAATATCATCAATAGGAAATGAAATAACATCAGCCATAGATGTTGTAGTTGACATTTTAAATTCCGTTGGTGATATTATAATTGAAATAGGCAATTCAATAAAAACTATCGTAAAAGGTGTTGCAAATATATTTGGTAGTGCATTTGAAACAACCGCAAAGGTTATTGGCGGTGTAGGTAAGGTTGTTGGTAGTGTTGTTGATGGTATTGCTAGTTTCTTTGGCGGTAACGAAGACTACAATGATAAGGGATTAAATGAAATTGTTGGATATGGATTTGAATCCATAATTAAACTATTGAATGAAAGAAATGATTTCAACAACAAAAACTTAAACGAAATTGTTGGACACGGATTTGAAACTATCATAAACATATTGACTGACAATAATGGCAACAATAAAGAAGTTCATTCCAATGGAAATGAAGAATACCACAATGGACTAAACCAAAAGTTTGACAATGAATATAGGTCATCCGTCATTTCGGCATTTGACAAGTTGATTGAAATCAATAGCAACATAGCCCAACATCAAGCAAACCTAGTGGCAACCATAGCCAATGGAATGATTGGTCAAGGTGGTATTGTAAGCAGTGTATTCAACAATAGCATTTCAAATGTTCAAGAAAATGAAAAGAATGTCCTATACAAGCAAGAAAAGGACACATTGGAAGAACAAGCAAAGTTGTTGAACGATTTCTATACATCCTTTATGGAATTGAAGGAATATGTAATAAGCGAAAAGTGGAAATCAATTGACTTAATGGAAAGACAAATTAACAACAGATATATCAATGCTAGAGATTAAAAGATATATTTTAATCTATGATATATTGCGTTCTATTGACAAAATGTTATGACAAGGATGGTTTTCTATATTGGTATAGATGGCATAGCAAGTTCATTGACCATTTCATAATATTTGACAATGAATCTAGTATAAACTTCAAGACAATACTTCTTGACAAATGTGAAATACACGAAGTAAAAGGTTGGGCTAACCAATATCAATTATATACAGACCTGCTAAATTCAAAAAGATTCAATGATGGTGATTATATAGTGTTCATTGATGATGATGAATACATTGTAAATGAAACAAACAATCTAACCGAATACTTGGATAATATGGGTAGGGATTTATATCATCTACCTGAAATACTTTTTAGCACAAAGGAACTACAAGATACTAGGGATTATAGTGTACCCATATACAAGTCACACACATATCGTAGAAATGACTTGGCTAATACTATAAAGAGCATTGTAAAATATAACCATAACAACACCTATGACTTTCTACATTCAATTGATTGCATAGGACATAAACCTATGATTAATGGTGAATTCCCAAATAGTTATGGTTTTGGGTCTTTCTATGATGATAGGAGTGTGAATAGTTATGCTATGATAGATTATAACGCACCTATAAGATTGAACCATTACCATATCCGTAGTAGGGAAGAATGGGATATAAAGGTAAAGAGAGGGTCTGCTGCAACAATGAAACCTTGGTATTCTAACAAGATTGAAGATAATTATGCCTATGGTGGTTATGACATACTTTCAATCAAATGAATACAATAAAAAAAGACCTCCATTAGCGGATGCTTCCTCAAATTCTTGTGAACCGTATATATCAGAAAATTTTGCCATATCTTATATATGACAAAATTTCCTTTTCATTTAATGACAATTTCATTTAATGATTGTCTAGTATACTAGATATATAGTGTCTGATTCCTTGGTGGCAGTTATAAAGTTAGCCCAAGTGGTAGAGGACATTGGTTGTTGTGGCAATCCTAGATATTCCTTTACACCACTCTTTGATGCATCCTTTATTGTGGCTACTGAATTTTCATCTGAACCTGTTTTCCAAGCAGCAATATATTTGATTTCGTCTGCTTTTAATGCATTGCCAACATATGAAGCAGAAACTTTATTCTTTTTACTATTTCCACCATCTAGATATTGTGCAACTGCATTTTTATTATCCTTCGCCCAAAGATAGTTCGTGTTGGCTTCCGCACTCCATTTTGAACCATCTGGAATAGTGTATGCCGAAAGACCCATAGCGGAAAGATTTGAACCAGTCAAGAAATAACATTTGGTTGAATCTAATGTAGTAGATTTCACCATTACCGCAGTAGCAGTGCTATTATTTATAACATCTCCACTTATGTCAATGTTACCGAATTGTCCGCTAGTAGCACTTATTCCACTCTTATCCTTTGGCACAATTGTGTTATTTCCATTTGCACTCCATCTTGAACTATCAGGTGCGGTGTATTTAGAAAGACCCATAGCGGAAACACTAGTACCAGTCAAGAAATAATAATCACCTGCGGTAGGAGAGTTTGTTACAAATGTAGCCGAACCAGTAGTATTCTTAACAACATCACTACTTATTGTGACACTTCCAAATTTACCCGTAGTAGCACTTAAATCAACAATTCTACCACTAGTAGCACTTATACCACTATTATCCTTTGGTTGTATAGTATTAGCATTAGCGGATTGCCACTTTGAATTATCTAGGTCAGTCTTATCCACCTTTTTATTATCTAATGCTGATGAAACCGCTGAAATATAAGAAAGTGTAGCTAATGTTGCCGTTTGAGAAGCACTAGGGTTATATTTTGCCGTAGTGCTACCAGTTGTTATGGATGTATTATTTACAACCGCTGTAATGGAACTTAAAGTCAATACACCACTTGTCTTTGAACCCATCTTTGAATCAAGGCTTGAAGAAATCGCAGTTAGATAGGATTCGCCAACTAGACTAGCCATATTTGAGTCAGCACTAGGATTGTATGATGTGCTTACATAGGAGGTTGTAACACCATAGTTAGCTGCCGTTGTAGCGGTCTTTGCACTAACCTTTAGCACACCACTTGTACGATAGTTTACAAATGCGGTGGATGCCAAATCACCCCAATCGGCACCCGTATTCAATGGGTTGTATGATAGATTAGCGGTAATGGTATCAGAACTATACTTCTTTGCGGAAAGTGTACCGCTAAAGTCATTTCTCATCATACCTATCTTTACGAATGCGTTCTTTTGTGAATCCCAAACATATTCATAGGTTTTGTCTACACCAGTATCGGTTTCATTACCAACAATCCAAATATAGGACTTTTGCTTTTTTGTTGGATTGGTAGGTAATTCGCCAGATGCACTAACATAAGTATAAGTTGACTTTAGTTCAAGTTTGTTGCCAATAGAATCAACATAGGATTTCAATGCTATAGGGTCGGTATTTGTAGCAATTGTAGTATTGGCACTTGGGTTATATGAGTTCGTAAACCCAGCAGATGTCATAGTTTCTTTTTCACTATCCCAAGTAGCCGAAACCAAGTTTTCGGTCAACACACCACTTGTTGAGGATTGATTGTTGAAATCCAATCTTGAACTTACTGAATTTACATAGGATTCCAACGCAACATGGTCAGTAGTAGAACCAAATGATTGACCAGCACTAGGGTTGTATGTCTTAACAACGGATGAACTATAAACACCTTTATTCGTAGTATTATAATTAGCGGAAATCATATTACCAGTCAACACACCACTTGTATAATGCTTCATATAATCATTTGAAACAAAATCCACTTCTTCGGTGTCTATGTCATCACTTGGATTATAGAAGATTTCCCTACTTGCGGTAGTTCCATCATCGTCTAGATAATATTGTGTGGCACTCCAAGTACCACTTGTCTTTGATTCAATATCATCGCTCAAAGAACTAAATGAAACTCTAACATTGGTCTTTTGAACTTCGTTAGTATAATAACCCGCAATGTAACCATTGCTAGTGACATTTTGATAGGAATCCTCTATAAAATCTGAAAACTTTGTAGCCATATCTTATATATGTGCTTTGTGTGTAATATATAATTTATGGCTACTAAATTTTCTGATTTTGCTCAATTAGATGTTACTACAAACCAAAGTTTCTATGTTGTTGGTTATTCAGCAGATAATGACAACACCGCTGGAACTAATGTACAAACAAAACATCCTATTAATTTCAATGACTATATGTCAACGACTACCCATGATGCTAGCACTTCACATAAGTCATTGTCAATTCAATCCTATTATGGATTAACTGATTCTAATAATAAAGTAACGGCAACGGCATCAGAAAGCCAATCATACAATCCAAATACAACAACATCTTTCAATAATACCACCACAACTGGCTATGTTGACTTTATGATTAGAAACAAGACAAGTGGTGCAAAGTTTACCGCAACGCAATATTATTTTGATAGTAAAACCAATGATTCGGCTAGTACCGCATACACATATGACCCATTATCAACATCAACATTGAATTTAGAAAACTATACCACAACTGGATATGTTGACTATGCTATAAAGAAGAAAACTAGTGCAGCAAAATTTACTATAACCGAATTTTATGCGTCCAATTCAGACAATACACAAACGGCTTCAAAGACACAAAACTATGACCCATTATCCACAACAACATTGGATATGGACAACTATTGCACAACTGGTTATGTTGATTATAGATTCAAGAACTTCAAGGCGTTGCCACAAGGTAGTAATTCCGCACAAGTCTTGATTACAAATAAAACTAGCCCCTACGATGCAAAATGGAATAATTACGGAACTATCAAAGTTAGTGGTGAAACAGGTTGGAGTGCAAAGAAATTCTATGACACATATACCGTTAGAAATGTAACTGACGAGTTTTTAACCTATGTACCACACTTCCAAACACCAACATATCACGCAAGAATCGTATATGTAGGTAGTTATGATGCTAATGAAGGTGTTAAAACTGGTTCAACTACAAAAATAAATGATGCTGCGTCATACTATCAATATTATGATATAGATACCAAAAAAATAGTTACGGGGAATATACAATCAACATCAAATGCAGTACCTGGTCATATACATTTTAATATACCAAAAATTGGATTTTTTGAAGGTTATAACTGGAATACAAAGAGAAGAACAGGGTTTATAAATGTTGTCGTGGATATAAGTGGTCAAGATGAAGAAGGTCACGGATGGACAACATACGATTATTATATCACTGCTGAATCTGAATACTCCTCTAACTCATACAAAGGTCTTGGTGTAATTGTTCAAATACCCGTTCACGAAAGAACTCTTACTATGAATAGAACATATTCCATAAGTGTATTCCATAATAATAAGGATACTGTTGGTAGTGAAACTTGTCCTACATATTTCTCTTTCTATCTCCCACCAGACAATACTAGAGATAAAAATTATAGAATTAGACATTTTACTAATAACTATACAGTAGGTGCGTTACGAAGTTCACCACAAGGTACAAGAGAATCATCAATACATTTTAGTGAAGATGGTTCTAAAAGTATAAGAAAAACACAAACACCTACTACAGAATTTTTAATTTCAGAAATTGGTACTGAAGAATATTCATTATATACCACATTTAATTTTATGATTCTAAATAGTTCATATAGTAGTATAAAAACAACAAACGATACAATAGTATTTGATATAATACATAAACCAAAAATTTAACCTTGACAATTCTTATATAATTTACTATATTCAATTGTAGAAAAGGAGTACAAAATGAAGAACACCCAAAAGGATAGATATTTCAACAAGTTACAAAGGTTCTTGAAGGAACTTGGTGAAGGTACACCTATGGAATATAGTTGTTGGGCACAGAAGAAGGCAGAACTCTATCGTAAGTATGGATTCACCGACAACGATTGGCATAAGGCTATCCGTCTCACGGAATCTGGACAAGATAGTAGGCATTTCTTCAAGACCACAAATTGCCGTAATGACAAGACAATCAAGGAATTGAAATACATTGACCATTGCAACTTTGAAATGAATGATTGTGAATAGAAAATGCCCTCTTATGAGGGCACTTTTCATTTCCACCATTCATCTTCGCTAGGTTGTCTATCGCACCACCAAGGATTATCACCACAATCATCTGGCGAATCACTTGATGATGCAAGCAATGTAGTCTTGAAGTTGAATTCTAGGACTTTAACCTTTGGCTTTACATATTCTTTCTTCATACTAATTATTTATTTTTTCAAATTATCATAGTCCTCTGAATACATCCATCCGTCAATCGTGAAGGAATTTGAAACCTCATCGTTCCAACCTTCATCTTCATCATAATGAAATTTACCTTCAATGACACGATTTCCAGAAGTGAACCAATGACCCTTTAGCACACAAGCCAAACCAACCATAGGTTTTTCATTCTTGTTGTGCCATAGGCTTGAATTCCATAGGGTTTCAAACTCATTCTTTTCTTTTTCGGTATTTAAGTCTTTAAAATTCATACCAAGTCACCGCCTTCTTTGTAGATTTCAAACAATTGCTCACAATATGTTTCCCATTTATCATTTTCAGGTTCTATCTTGTCATTTGGCATAAACTTTAAAAAGTATTCACTATTGTTTGGGAACGCCTTCGCCAAGTCCCTAACCATAGTTGAGGAAACATTTGAAATTAAAGGGTTTGTAGTCAAGAAAAGTGTTTCAATATTGCCAAAAGTCTTATTGCAAAACGCTTGGGATTGTTCATAGACAAGGTCAATTCCATTACGCAAGCCCTTAACTATGACATCAACATTGTTATTCTTACAATATTCGGCAATAGAACCATCAAATGTTTCAACCCTAACATTGTCTTTGACAACGGACTTCGCTAGGTTCATATTCAATTCAATAGCATATTCATTGACCTTTCGCTTTTGTGGATTTTTGCAAAACAACACAACAACTTCATCAAACAACTTGGAAGCCCTATTTACAATATCCAAATGTCCGTTATGGAATGGATTGAATGTTCCTGGGTATAAAGCCTTCATATAATACCTCTTTAATAATCAACTCCAGCCATTTTCATAGAATTTTCAAATTCTTCCATTGAAATAGCCTTTTCATCCTTGAAAAACATATTTATCTCAACAACCTTTCGTTCTGGTGTACTTACGCTCAACAATGCTTGATAATTTGAATTGTCATATTCAAACTCATACACATTTCCAATGTACTTATAGACAGATGGAAAATACGGCATAGTGATAGGGAACATATCTTCAATGATGTTGCACAAAGTACCGCTAAATTGGTTAACACCCTTTTGGTTGGTACAAATAACTCTATTTACATCCACATACTTTACGGATGAATCCTTATAGACATACTTATAGAACCCATACATTCTAGAATGGGAATATCCATCATAATCATTTGTACATAGTAAGGGTGTCCGTACCCATTCATTTTCATTGTCATTGATTTCGGTTAGAGGTAGTCCTTCCAACAATCTAATCAATATACCTTTAGACATATCATAACTACCACCGCTATGACCATCATCGCAAAGAGAATGGTATGCCTTCAATGCGGAATCGTAGCAACTCTTGACATACTCCATTAAATAGCCATCTTTATTTTCATCATAATACTTGAATTCTTTTTCAATAGCATTCTTAACTTCGTTTTCTGACCATTTCTTCATATGATGCACCTCAACTTTTTAATTCAAAATAAGAATCAACAAACTTTGGAATTTCCTTAATCTTCTCAACCTTTATATCATCAATAGTAAGGACAATTTCACTTGTAGTTTCTATATAGAAATTGAATCCTAGATGTTCATCAACGAAATAAGAATATTTGTATTCTTCGCCATTCACTTCAAAATTCTTATCCTTGTCGGCATGATATGCCATAGAAAAGAAATCATCCAATAGGACACTCTGCATTTTGATTTGAGGAATCTTCAAGGAACAATCCACCTTCATCTTTTCCAATATAGAATGGATTTCTTCTGGTGTTGTACTTGGTTCTAATTCCACAATCATTTGGAATTCACCGCTTTCAACCACATTGTTATAGTAGTAATACCGCAACGCCAACTTATGATGGTCATTTGGAGAAGCATAGATATATGCGTACTCTTCAGAACTTTCTATGAGTACGCCATCTCTAATCCTTCCAACAGATACATTTGGAAAAAATTTCTTTAGACTTTTTTCATTAGCATCAATGTACAAATCAAGAAGCACCATACCAGCCTTACACCTTTTTCTAGCATTTTCCAGATTATTCACATCAATCATAGATTGATAATGTCCTTGACAATATCAACATACTTATGATAGTTGTCATAACTAACATTCAAGAAATAACCATTGAACTTGTCCGTCTTTACACTAATCCTAAAGAATTCATTCTTGACCAACTTTATTTCTAGACGGACATCTATGGATTCATTTCCGTTTTTAAACACATATCTTCTTGTATCATCATCGGCTTCTTGGTCTTCATCAACTACTGTATCATCTAGTTTAAGACCCACCTTGTTGGTGAACATTGTTGTAAATGAATTCTTATTCATCAACTTCATCTTTTGTTCTCTTTCCAAATTCAATTCAAATCTTGAATAAAATGACAAGACTTCTTCAACGGAAGGACAACTTTTAAACTTGATACGGCAATACTTTGGCAAGTTCCACGAAACATAATAAACCACTTTGTTATCTTTATCACCATATAGGCAACAAGATATGACAATAAAATGGCTATAATCAAGGTAATCACAAGCCTTTATACCAGGTTTTGAATGCTTTGGAAGAAGAATCCTAAAAGTTTCTGTCATATAATTATAATAACCAACGGACTTATCACAAGTCTTTTCAAGTTTCTTTAAATTATTGACAGCATCTTGTAACTTATTTTTCATACGCATTCGCCAACTTCAAATGATATAAAATCATTTCATTTAGATTTTCACTTTCCAAGTTTGTCTTGCGAAGAACAAAGGAACTATAACCGATAATGTCAAAGTAAACATCCAAGGACTTGTTTGTATCCTTGTTCTTGTTCTTCACTATCCTTAACTTAACTCTCTTCCCTTTAGACCTATACCAATGGTTTCCACTTACATCAACCCCCTTCTCATCACCAACAAAACCAAACCTACTAGCAAAATTGAAATACATCAAATTTTGTTGCTTCTTCTTCATAGAATTTGCTTGACAAATCTCAAGCCTCTTGTGGTCTCTATAAGCAACCAAATCTTCCAATTTTTTAGGAAGCACATCCAATGGAATGCGTTCCGTCTCATAGTCATATCCATCTTTAAGTCCTTCATTAATGTTACATTTAAATTCAACAAAGAACTTGTCAATGACATCTTTTCCTAGTTTATAGATATACTTCAAATATACACTGTCATACACACTTGTATTATCTGATGGTGTCACCATTGGTGTTACCAAAATTTGTAACACATTGCCAAAACATGTTGATGTCGTCATCAATTTATGTTTTTTAGCATATCTTTCAAAGATTTCTTTTTTGCTTATGTTTCGCATAGCAACCTAGATTTCTTCAACATCACATACTTCACAAGCGGAATGATAATCTTCACTCCAACCAAATTCAAAATCAAAATCACCCCAATGCTTTTCCTCACCGTCCTTCCAATCTTTACGACATTTGTCCTTCACCTTTTCAAGGTTTTCTTCACTATAGGTATAAATCTTACGAACATCATCTGTGTGACGGTCATGACAGATATAAACGATTACCTTATTCATCGGTTTCTCCTTTTTTGTAGGTTTCTATATTAAAATTACAAAATTATACAAGAAATGTCAAGGTTTTTGCACTAAAATGACAAAAAATCCACCATTTTAGGTGGATTTTTGCAATTTTTTAATGAAAAAAAAGGATTTTTAGTCGGTCAAATTGAAATAATAATCAAATTCCTTGCCCTTCAAATGACTTCTAGCATAATCATTAGCCTTATAATATAGGTCGGCATATAATTTAGAGAATTCCTCATTACCCTTTTCATACCACATCCAGCATCGTTGATTAAGGACTATCACCAAGTCGGTTAAATATCTATAATCAGATTTCCAATCACGGAATGACCTATTAAATGTGTCCTTGATTGCCTTGATACCAAATCTATCGGCAATAGCAAAGTCATTCATAAAGGTAGTAGTAAATTCTTCTTCATCATTTGAAACACTTTCATCAATAGTCACAAAATTCCAAGATGACTTATTGTCAAGTTCTTCCACACCGACCCAATGACCAACGCCATAATTTCCCTTCCAACGAAGTCTAATCGTAGCAACCAACCCATTTGGGTCTTCATTCTTGTAGGACACTGGATTTGTATAGTATTGTTCGGTCTTGTATAAAGATATAGAACCCCTAGCAAGGTCAACATTCTCAACAATGTCCTTGATTTCCTTTAAGGCATCATCAATATTGTCAGCCTTTAGATTGACCAAATTTCTATTTTGGCTATGGTAACTATGGGTATAGTATTCAACAACAAAATTCTTCAAAATCTTCATATATTATGTATTTTTAGCCAAAAATGACCATTTTAGGGGCATTTTTCGGTCATTTCTTGGGGTATTCCATAGTAGAAATCCACATAATCATACTTATCTTGACCAATAATCTTGTTCCAAGCACTAGCCATAAGAGCACCCCAAGCCCTCTGTGTGAATGTACTTGTAGATGTAGTTCCGTCATCAAACTCTATAACTGGAACACCATTCGTACCATATTGGTGATATTGTGCATCAAAGCAATATCTATTTTCTACTATGTCATCAACGATAGCATCATAAGCCTCATCAGACCAAGTTCTATCATCATCTTCAAGGTCATTTGTATACTTTATCCAATCTATAACTCTCATATAATAAAATATATCATTTTTCCTATTGACAAATGTTATATAATTTTGTATCTTTATAGGAAACAACAAAGAGGTATAAAAATGAAGATTAAGATTATTGCTGACCAAGTTCGTTATAGCAACGGCATCGTTTCCTATGTCAACGCAAAGGAAAAGTATTATGAACAAAACAAGTCCATTTCAATTGAAAAAGAAGTGAATAAATTTTGTTCAAAAAAGGACATTGTTGTACATAGCATTACTCCGTCCATTTCCGTCATTGGAAACAACCCTCCAACACCTGTTATGGTTTACACAATCGTATACGATGATGTTAAGGAATAAAACTTATGAGCCAATACATTAAAACCATTATTGATAAACTTGAAAACATCACAGAACTTACCGAAGTTGAAAAGTCATATATTGAAAAAGCAATTATGGCGTTTGATTTCTATGAAGACTTATTGGATATGAATTTGGGTCTAAAGGAAAACACCGCTGGACTTAAATTTAATGTTCAACCACTAGAACCAACTGATGGATGTCATTATTCTATTTCTTCCAATGAAAATAAGGACTAGAACATGAAACTCATCAACAATCTTACAACCGACAAAGAAATCTACAATCGTAGAATGGAAGAATGTATCAAGAAATTTGGAAATAGTCTTCCTTTCAACACCCTTAAAGAAGATGAAGACCTTTTCAAGCCTTGGAAGGATTACGCAGAGGAATTAAACCAATATCTTTACACAAAGGAAACTGAAACCGACTTTGGTGGTGTATACCTTGATACGCAGTCTTCATTGCATTGGTGTAAGGACTATACGGAAGATTGTTCACGCAAATACGCAAAGGATTACAAGAGTGATAGTCTATTAGACTTCATAGAAACTTATGGTGTTGCTGACAACATCGCACAAATCAAGAAATTCATCAAAAAACAAGAAGCTAAAGGATATGACTTTGGTGAATGTCTGATTTCCATCACCCCAATCCTCCGTCACCTAGAACCTTCAAGTGATGGTTGGAGATGGCATAAGTGGGGGAGATACATTGGCAATTTCAAGCATAAGCATGAATACATCTATAATGAAAATGGAATTGATTGCGTATTATGCTTTGAAATCGTACCTTTGAAAAAGAGAACTATTCCTCTTGAAGAAGAACTTGGAGAATTGTGGTGACACAAAGGTATCTATGGTAGGAACTAAAGGATTACGGATTGATGCCAAAAATAGCCGTTTCGTATTTCCAAACAACTACATAGTGAAAACACTAGGTGGATTTTTCATTTTTGATGAAAAGGAATTCTTGAAATCATATAATGAATTCTAGACATCTGTGGGGTCTTTTTCATATATAAAGAAAAAGGATTTCCTATGAATTTAAATGAAGGTTGGTTTTCATCTTATGATTGGCATAGTGCCGATGATGTCCGTGAAGGTCTAAAGACTGAAATATCTAGTGATTATGAATTTGTCAACAACTTCGGCAACTTCTTTTGTTTCATCCGCAAGAAGGACAAGTATCCAGTTTGTGAATACTATCTAATTAAGCCTATGGGCGGTGAATGGGGTTACAAGGGAATGTCCGCTCAATATAGTGGCAAGTACAATGCACAAGCAGCAAAGTGGCTAAAGGATGCACTAATTGAATATGGTTCTACTAAAGAAGACCCAAAAGGTTTTGAAGGTCAATGGGAATGGATTGAAAACGGAAAGAACCTTGGAAAAGAACGCAAAGAAAAGAGGGATACAATCAAGTCATTGCTAAAGCCAGGCACAAAAATCAAATGGGATAATGATATTGTCGTATTTGATAAGGAATACACCAACATAAAGTTCGTAGGTCATCTTGTTGGAAATCCAAGACAATATGCCTTCAAATATAGTGACATAAAGCCAGAGGACATAATTGTTGACAAGATTGAAGAGGCAAAGAAACTTCTTGAATCCGCTGGATTCTATGTGTTCAAGAAAAAACTTCTAAAATAATATAAATTATTGGCAACTATTACATAATTTTGTATATTATAATAAAACAAAAAGGGTAGAACTTATGAGTATCTTGAAAGAACTTGAAGACTTGAATGTTATAACGCTTCCCAATGGTGAAAAAGCATATCTCAAAGAAGAAGTAGATGAAATGTATAAAGAACTATATGAGGAATTGTATTCCGCTTATAGTGAACTAGATAATACTTCTCTTTCACGAAAATCTCTGTTTAAACAGATAGACAACTTGGCAAGAAAAGTTGAATATTTGGAAGATATGAATGAAAGATTGAAAGAAGAATATGCAAGATTACAACGCAGAGTGGTTCATTGAACAAATGAAATAATTTGAAACTGAACTCAAAAGTAAGAAACCGACCATTTAGGTCGGTTTTTTTTCATAAACCATTGACAACCATTACATAATTTTGTATATTATACCACAACAACAAAGGAGTATCTTATGAAATATGTATTGTTTGATGAAAGTGAAAGTAGATATGTGGCAATGGCAAAGAAAGTAACTAAAGTCGGTTATTCTCATATCTTTGATTTGTATATTGAATATACTTATCTCCTTCGTGAAGCACAACAGTTTTCAAAAAAAGAAGCGGAAAAATGGGCTGAACTCATTGAGAATGTAGTTCTAATTGCGGTTTAAAAAAGGAGTATGATATGAAGGTATATTCAGTCTACTACAAGTCTAGTGTTACAAATTCTATGAAACTTGATAGGTTCTTTGATGAAAGAATTGATGCCGAAGCCTATGCCTATGAAGAATATGGTGATGATGGTAGAGTTTATGAGGAAAGTTTTGCTAAAATCCTAAACGAAATGTCAAGTAGAATCAACGAACTTGAAGAAAATGTTGAAGACCTTTCAAACAACACCATCCGTAGATAAAGGAGTATAATATGTCCGTAATGAAATTTGAACAAGAAGTCCGCTATGTATTTGAATATGAGGCGGTGCGTTTCAATGGTGACAACGCACAAGAAATTCTTGACTTCGTTACAGAGCGAGGCGGTAATTGCGACCGTATGGAAACACCAACATACCGCCCAAAGTATTTTGACATTGATTGGTATGAATCTGATTGTTTGAAGTTTTGGGAAAAACTTGATTTGAATCCAAGTTTGAAAGACCCCAACGACAAATTGAAATATCATAACCTAAACAACTTTGAATCTTGGTCTTGTGGTGAAAAGTTTTATATCATCATAAGTGAAGGTAATGGCTATTGCTCTCGCCATTACTTTAAAGATGGTATGTGGATTGTCTACAACATTGAAAATGGAGAATTCAAAGAACTCTATGATAGTGACATTAATGAGTTGAAAAAGGTGTAATTACACACAACACACAAAAAAGACCACCAAAAAGGTGGTCTTTTTTCATTTTATAATTCAAATTCTCGGCTTTTTCTTCTATCAATCTCGGCTATTTCCTCTTTTTGCAAGAATAATTCTGAATACCTATCATTTGTGTATTCAACCAAGAAATCATCCTTTGTGCCATCAGAATAGAATAACTCAATATTAGTTGGACGCTTTTTCCACAACCTATTAATCATTTCTTTCTTATTAGTCATAAGACCCAACAAAGAATGATTATTTGCAAACCGCCAAAGCATTTTCAATTCATCACCAATGTATTTGACCAATGCTTCTTTGTTTTCAAATCTATCATTCAAGTTGCCATTCAAGTTCCAACTATCCAAGTTCAATGTTGTGTCAAGGCTTGGGCGTTCCTTGTATCTACTAACAACTTTATCCAAATTCTTCATCACACTCCTCCGTTTTTTAATTATTTAATTGTAGGAATTTTTGTTGCAATTTGTTCCAGCTTCTTTATTCGTTTGGCTTTTATTTTTTCAATATGACCCAATACATCTTCTACGGAAATAACTTTAATCGTAGAAAGCCAAAATTCTTCATGGGGAACATTGCACATATAGTCATTACATACCCCACTATAATTTTGATTATATTCATCACTATAGCTAAAGTGCAATATTACGCCCTTGACACGAAGCATTTTGTCGTCTGTGCAAAGTGGGGAAGATACTATAGATAATACCTTTTTAACGAAAAAAATTTCATCATCAGCCTTAATCCATTTACCTTCATAGCGGTCACGAAGTTTAGTGATGTCTAAAGTAACTTTCGCCATAATCAAGTCCTATGTTGTTAGTTAAACTATTTTTATACTCCAATGAAAAAATAACAAATAATATTAATCTTGTCAATATGATTTTTTAAAAAAGCCTTGACAATTGTTATATAATTTTGTATATTGATGTGTATAAAATGGAGGAAATAAAATGGAAAAAATACTTGACGGATATTGGATTTTTGAAGAAGGCAAAATCACCTATGTTGAATTTGGTCACCGCATTGAAAAGGTAGAGGTTGCTTATGCTTGGCATATTGCAGAACCTTTAAAGTTTCTTTTCAACCATACTTTGTATAATAAGATTAAAAGGATTAAGAACGAGGATTAGAATTTATGACATTTGAACAATTTATGACAACTTATGAGTGGTTGTTTTGTATAGGAATCATTGTTTTTGGTATAATGTTGCTTATTATAATAAGAAAGATTGAAAATCACTTCAACATTCCTAAAGATTGGGGCTGTGGAAGAAAAACCCATGATAAAATTAAAAAATATATTGAAACTACACCAGCAGGTGCGTTTCTATATGAATGTATTGCTCTATTTTTATGGCTAGGATGTGATTCTATTTTAGGTATGCTATTTTCAATTATTGGCGGTTTAAACTTGTTGTATAATTGTCTTGACTATATTAAGAACGAGAACGAGGACTAGAACTATGGCTACTATAAAAATCACATTGATTCCTTTCAACACTTCAAAGTATTTTGACAAGTTCCTTGATGAATATAATGAATCAAGGAAAAACAAGAAGCGTACATTCATTGATACAGTTGAATGGGTAAAGAAACGACATTTGAATTTCTTCATTGAAGAATTGAAGGATTTTGATAATCGTTTTAATGCTAAAATCAAAAAGGGTTTAATTGAATTCACTTCCAATGATTGGCAAATGGATTTAAGAACACTTATGGGTGACTATATAATGAGCGAAGTAGCAAACATTGAAATCGTTAGGTAGAGGAATATCTATGTCTTTAAAAACTGGATTGATTGACCTAAATGGAATTGAAATTGAAGAAGGTCATATCATTGTATTCCAATCTGAATACAATGAAGATAAACCAAATCAATATGAACCAAGATATAAGGTACAATTTGATTTTGGTGCTTTTGTTGGCATTAAACAATACACAATTGAAAACGGAAAACTTTATACCGAAAAAAACTATAAGCCCAGTATGTCCAATTACGGAATTGAAGTCCTCCGTGAACACATTGATGTTGTATATGACGGATACATCTCTAACTATGGCGAAACTTATAGGTTCGCAAACAATATAGTCAAATGTTGGATAGTTGATGAAAATTTAATTTAAAAAACCATTGACAACCATTACATAATTTTGTATATTATACTCAAACAACAAAGGAGTATAACTATGAAAGATTTATTAGAATTGATTTTATTTCCTTTTGAAATCGGTGTAAAATTCATTTTAGGCTTCGCAGCAGTTTATATCGCATTTGCTCTATTGCTTGCTCCGTGGGCATTGTTTTGTACATACATTTTAGGAATTAAGTAAGGAGTAGTAAAATTATGATTACTATCAAACAGTTTTACAACGAACTTCGTAAACTTATTTCTGAAAACAAAGGTGACTATGAATTTATCCTTGGGAATTACCGCTTGGATGAGCTAGAAATATGTGTTGCTGACTGTTTTAAAACAGCTCGCATTTTCGTGGACGACCGTGGTAAAGCAACTAAAGTTGATGAAGAAACCAAACAATCTGAATCTGCAGGTGCTAGTAGCCCGAAAAGAATTGCCAAATCAAAATACGATGAAAACGGTAATCATTATGATTACGATATCTATGGTCATATTGTTCATTTTAAGAGAATTGACGGATATGAGGAATGGACGGACTACGACATCCAAGGTAACATGGCTTACTATAAGAATAACCACGGCATTGAAAAGTGGTTTGAACACGATTGGGATGGTAATTTAACTGGCTGGGGTTGGGGAAACCCTAACCCGAAGGCTTAAAACGATGTCTAGAACTATGATGAATTTATTACCAGATAAACATGAAAATATGTGGCATATTAAGCGTTTTATTGAGGATTTGATTTACGAAGATAAAACTCTGACATATGGTCAACATTTCAATGCAAGGGAAACAATTAATGCTAATGAGGAATTAATCATTAAAGCACTTAATGATGTTGCCGACAAAATTAAAGAACAACTATAATCAAAGGTCTATAAATTATGAAAGCATCTGAACTTATCGCAAAACTTAATGAAATTGTAGAAAATGGCGAAGATATTGACTTGCGTTTCGCCATTGACTTGGGTGATTTTATTACTGGTGAAAGACCTTTTACCTTTTGGGATGTTGAATTTCCTAAAGATTTTGACATTTCTTGGTCAGAAAAACGAGCATTCATTGTAATGGAAAAAAAGGAATAGAACTTATGGAAATTTATAAGATTATTGCTGAAAAAGTCTGTCATGCCATTTGCCATATGAATTATAATATTGTTGTTCATCAGGCAAAAATGAAAGGTGAAGACGGATTTACATTCACAATCCGTGATGGTTCTGAAGTATTTGTTAATTTTTGGGATGATAAGTATGTTATCTATATTGATGGTAAATATTCCCTTCCCCAAGATTGGAATACAATTATGTCAGTGGATGATATTGCGGACAGTATAATTGGTAATTTAAAGAACAGTAATGTTTATCCTTTTAATGGGGACTAGAACTTATGGTAGTTGGCTACTTTTTCTTGATTTTAATTGTATATATTTGTATCAAGAATATGTTTGGAAGGAATTAGAACTTATGAACACATTTCTTTTCATATTTTCCGTTATGTGGATTTGTTTGGGTCTTTTTGCTTTAAAAAGTCCAAATCCTACTTTAGAAAAATGGCAGTCTAATTTGCTTGCTATTCTATTGGTTGTAGGTGGATGTATTGGTGCTGGAGTTGCTTTGATTTAGTTAATTAGGAGAAAATTTATGAACGCTCATATTTATCTTCCTGGCGGTAGTCTTTGGGAACTTGGTTATAATGGAGTTGCCGAACTTGGTTTTAAAGTCACAAAGGACTTTGGTAAAATCATTGTTGAATTAGAACGGAATGATTTAACGACTTTAATCAATAGGCTTGGTGAACTTGAAAATAAAGGTCTTGAGTTCAAAATGCGTATCTATTGGGATGATATTGACGGATATACTGATATTCAAAGTAAAAATTGGGATAAGTGAGGACTAGAACTTATGCTATTTAAAGACTTAAAAATTGGTGATACTATCTATGTAAAAAATCCAAAGCAATGGGATAAGCCTATTAAGAAAACTATTGGTAACATCTTGCCAGATGCAATATGGCTAAAGTTCTATACAACTGAAGGAGAATTTATTGGCGAAGGTATAGCAAACCGCACTGTGGGTTATGGAAGTGGTATTTTTGCTGATTTTAAATCTTTCAAGGAATACTGGATAAATTATCAAAATAAAAATATTAACCAACTTAAAGCTGAAGTGAAAAAGTATTACGATGCACTTGAAAATGCTTGTCAAGATTTAGCAACTGCTAGTCTTATGGAAGATGAGGATTAGAACTATGACTACTTCGGCATGTATTGCTTTGTTTATTATTAGTGCGGTTGTTCTTTCTCCTATTGGATATACTGCTTATATCATTTGGAAGACACCTGGTCTTGAAGATGAGGAATAGAACTTATGATGGAATATGATGATAGAGGAAATTTAATTCATCGCAAGAATGGTGATGGATATGAACAATGGTATGAATACGATGATAAAGGTAACATAATTCATTTTAAGGATAGACACGAAGATGGTTATGGAAATGAATGTTGGTACAAGTGGGGAGTGGTAATTAAAAGAGTGGAGTATACTCCAAAAAAGGACTAGAACTTATTAGTTTTATTGATAAGGAATAAGACTATGACTAAAGAAGAAAAAGAACTTATTAACTTTGTTAGCTATAAATCTATTGAAGTGTATCGTAAAATAAAAAAGTTAAAATGTAAGGATAAGGATAAGGATAAGGAGTAGAACTTATGATTGTGTTAACTATGATATCTTTTGTTTTATTAATTGTTACATTGTCAATTATTCTTATTGCTTCAATAACTACAAGCGGTAATAATATGAAAACAACCATTATTACCTTTGTATTGTTGGTTGTTGTATCTCTAATTTATGCTTTTGTAATACCACCTTTTGATGAGTGGTCGGCTAAAAGATTTGATGAAGCAATCAAGAATGTTAAGATAGCAAGAGAACAATATAATCCAGAAATTGCTTGTAAGAATGATATGACAAATTATTGTTTAGTCACTAATACAAAGAAGTTGAAAAAAGCTATTGAGGATTCCCTTTCAGCATTTGGAGATTATTGTTCATTTAATGCAAAATAGTGTATTGTGTTAAATTAAACATTGAAAATGAAATTATTGATAAGGAGTAGAACTTATGTTTGGTCGTGAAAATCTTAAAGAAGAATGGGCTGATTGTTTAGTCTACGAAACATTAGTTTATGATGCTGTAGACGCTGATGAAGTGATGGACAAGATGGAAGTCCGTATCAAGGAACTAGAAACAGAATTAGCTAAAGAAAAAGCATATTCTCATTCTTTAAGAAAAGAATTAAGTAATTATAATGAACTATATAAACATTAAAGGATTAATATATGCGATTAGATTTTGATAAATTAGCTAAAGAGTATGGTCTTGAAATTGAGAAACACGACTATGGTCGGTACTATCAATGGAAAGATGCAGATGTATACTTGTTTTTACCTAATCATATTGGTGCGGATGCAATAGCAAGGGCAATATTCCCACCACAAGGAGCATTAGAAGATTATTATACGAAGAATGTAAGTGTTTGGTCAAACTTATATAAAGAGCATGATGGTATTTTTCGTTGGCATAAACATGAATTTATTTATAATGATGATTTTAATGAACGGTATTTAAGAGAAGTTATAGAAGAAGCATTAAAAGTAATAAAGTTAAAATGTAAGAAATAGAACCTATGAAGATTTGGATTAGAACCGACCCTATTTGGATTAAGAATGAAGATGGGCAATATTGTGGTATAGCCATACCAGTTGATAATGGTATTGGAATTAAAGAAATTAAGATGTTTGATGAAATGACTGATGATGAAGATATCAGTGATTATATTCAATTTCCTACTTACAAACAGATTGATTTGTAAACTTATGTGGTTCTTATTGTTCATTATTGCAAATGTCGTTCTATTATCTATAGTATTTTGTGATATATTACCCAACTTGGGTATAACGAAGATATGTATCTTGATTACTTGCGTATTAACATCTATAGTTATTTCAGTTTGTCGTGATTAAATTCATCTATATGAAAAAAAGACCAGCTTTATGCTGGTCTTTTTCTACTCACTTCAAGTCTTATTCAAAATCACTAATGATTTCACGACACTTGGGACATCCTTCTAGACTTTTCAACTTTTTATTATAAGAGCAATTAAATATACCGCCAACTACCTTTGGACATCCTTCTAGACTTGTTAATTCATTATTATAACAATCAAAATCACCACCAACCTCCTTGGGTGCTCCTTTTAAACTTGTCAACTTGTTGTTATAAGAACAATTAAAAGAACCGCCAATTTTATCTGGTGCTCCCTCTAGACTTTCCAACTTGTTATTATGGCAATTAAAATCACCACCTACTACCTTTGGACACCCTTCTAGACTTTCCAACTTGTTATTATGGCAATTAAAATCACCACCTACTACCTTTGGACACCCTTCTAGACTTTCCAAACTGTTGCAATAACACCCCAAAATACCACCAATTTCTTCTGGACAACCTTCTAGACTTGTCAACTTGTTGTAACAACAATAGAAAGAACCACCTACTTTCTTCGGTGCTCCGTATAGACTTGTCAACTTGTTTTCATGACAAGTAAAACCATAACCCACTTCCTTTGGACACCCTTCTAGACTTTCCAACCTATTATAAGAACAATCAAACATACCACCAACACTAATAAACTTGATTGGTAACTTCTTCAATCTCAAATTAGATATGGCAACATTTCCTTTGACTAAAACAGTCTTGCCTATGTATTCTTTGTAGTTGTTTCTATCTATACTTTCAACTTCAATAACATCATCCATCATATTAATACCTATAATTTCCTATAATACCTATAATTTCCTATAATACCTATAATTTCCTATAATATACAAATATCCACAATTTTCTAGTAGGGAGTCTTTAATTTTTTTCAGAAAAAAATTTTTCAAAACCAATATATACTTCCAATTTTACATATCTTCCAATATGGATTACATTCAAAACAAAAAGTACCTCCGTACAAATTTCCATAGGTTCTTTCCCTTGGACTTGCTCTCGGTTCTTTCGCACTTTCCATAACAAGGGGGTCATTTTTTTCTAGGAGGCTTTAATTTTTTTCGGGAAAATTTTTTCACGACCCCATTAAAAAATCGTATAGTGGGGGGTAGGGTTAAAAAACCCAAAAGTGTGATGAAAATCACATTTAATACAAATTTGGGGGCTTTTTCCAAAACACACTTACTAGGCGTCCAATTCGCCAAGGAAACGCCAAGTAAAATGCACAAAAAAGGTGTCAAAGAGATGGCATATAAGAAAGCGATAAAAGCACCTACAAATATGACATAGGGCAAGAAGTAAGACAATGGATATGTATATACGATATAGGATTTTGGTGGATATAAAAAAAGAGAACCACCCAAGGAACTAGGAGGAGGGGAATACCTTGGGTGGTTCAAGAAGGAGAAAACAACGGAAATAATGATAACCGTTGAGGAACAATATAGAAAAAGAATATAATGTTGTCAATGGGTATTATTTAAAAAATTCATCTGGGATGATTTTTGTGGAAAGTTTATTACCGCATAGTGGGCAATAACGGATATTGAATATAGTTCCGTTATGAGAGATGAAGAATCCATCATATTTACGGAAGAATATATTCCAAGAGCCTTGGAATCCACCTGTCTTGAAAGGTTTGAACCAAATGCGGTCATCCTTCATATGAGTAATAGATTTGCAATGTACGCACATAAAATCAACCTTCTCTAGCAATTACATCATCATAAGTATCTGTATGCTTAAAGTTTAGCAATCTACCGCAAAATGGGCAATAATTGATAGGAATAGAGAATAATTCATCTGGGTTATGGTTAGAATAAAGGATTAGATGAAGAAACCAATAATTTTCTTCATCAATAGATTGAGTTAGATACATTTCGGCATCATTAAGTTCTTCAATGATATTAGTATCATTTCTATCATTAGGGATATTAGAGAAATCGCAATACTTGCACATAGATATAAATATATTATTTGTTCAATAGGATTTTCTTTAGGGGATTTTTCTCATAGGACATTTCAATTCTATTTTTGGCAATATTGAAGTATTTTTCTTCTTTTTCAATACCGATGAAGTTTCTATTAGTATTACCGCAAGCTACACCAGTAGAACCGCTACCCATACAATTGTCAAGGATGGTATCACCTTCATTTGAATATGTTTTGACAAGATATTCCATTAGTGCAATAGGTTTTTGAGTAGGATGTACTTGTTTATTGTCGTGTTCTCTTTTGATTGATATAATAGACTTTGGGAATTTCTTGTCTTTATATTCAGGTTTAGGGGTATAGTTACTTCTATCAATAGAGCCATAGCACTGGTTAGTATTGGAATGTTTACCGAATCCTTGTGAATGAGAAGGTTCACGCCCGTTAAGTTCTTCCATTTGAGGGTTATATGTAGGTAGAGCCTTATAGAATACACAAATGTCTTCATGATATCTTAAAGGCATTTTATAGGCATTAAGGAAACCTGTAGCCCTTTGTTTATCCCATACAAGGTTATACCGCCATAACTTGGGATTAGACATAAGTAATTGTGCCGTGAACATACCTTGGCTAAACAATACAATAGCCCCATTGTCTTTTATAATGCGTTCATATTGTTCCCATAAAGGTTCAAAAGGAATGATATTATCCCATTTTGATTCATTATTCCCTCTATTCAACACACCATACGGAAGGTCACAACATATCATATCAATGGATTTGTTAGCAAAATCCTTCATTTTTTCTAGACAATCGGCATTATAAAGTTCAAACGGCATAACTATGAAGCAATTAACTGTCTTTAGCAGTTGATTTTTCCCAGCGTGGCTTGTGATTTGCTATCACAAGCTATGACTGATTCCTTTAATCCTTCAAAGGTTTTAAACCTTTGCTATCAGTTTCCGAGGCTATGGGTTTTTTCAAAGGTGAACCCTTCCCTACCTTCCGTAGGTACTGTATACTCAAGATATGCTTTTGAAAACCTTTATATTAAATATATAAATTTTTGCTTTTTTCTTTGACAAAATCCCTATGAAATACGATATAATAAGTGTCAAGGGAAAGAAAAATGAAAAATTATATAACTTTTTTCACTTCACCTCTTGACAAACCTTATATAATTTTATAAATTTACTTATGTAAAAGAGAAAAACAACCGCCATCAAGGAGTTACATTATGGCAACTATCTACGAATCCCTTCTTTCCACCGCTAACAAGATTTCCGCAGAAGCAACTAATGTTGAAGAAGCACTCAAGTCCGTACCTGTTTATCTTGATAGCGAAGGCAATGCTATCAAGGATGATTTCGGTATGGCTTTCACCGCAGAAGGTGTTGATATGCACATTGTCAACACCGATAGTGATTCCGTTGTTGAAGGTATGGTTGACAACAAAGGCACTTCCCATACGGATGGTGTACATAACTACCAGTGCATCGTTATGAAGCACAACAAGAAGCAGTTGGGTGTTATGACAAAGGCATACACCATCGTACAGAACAAGGAAGCCTTTGCATTTGTTGACAATATGAAGGGTCTTGCAAACATCAAGATGTCCTATGGCAAGGTGACCCACACTGGTGCTCATTGCGTGGTCTTGGATGCACCTGAGGTAGAAATCCTCGGTGAAAAGTTCATTCCTCATATCATTCTTCGCAACTCTTTCAACGGCAGATATAAGGTTAGTGCCGTTATGCAGTTGGAAAGTGTCAATGACAAGTACATCCTTTCCTTCGGTCGCAATGTGATTTCTACCCGCCATTTGAAGAATGTCAATGTTCGCCTTCTTCAGGCAAAGAACACCATTGCTAACCTTTACAATTGGATTGGCAATATCCAGGATTTGGCAAAAGACCTCAACCAGAAGTCCTTGACCGAATTCCAGATTAAGAAGATTCTTAACCACTATTTCCCCACCTCTGCCGAAGATGCAAAGCGTTCCAACAAGGCTACAATTGATGCCAAGAAGGAAGAATTCCTTGCTATGCTCGGTGACAAGGCTACCGCTTGGGATATGGTCAAGACCTATTTCCGTTGGGCTTCCACCAAGTTCTTCGGTGGTAAGAAGAATGAATCCTATACCGATGACATCTTCTGCAACCTTATGGACAAGACCGACTACGATTATATGTTGGATATGATTGATGCCGACCTCTCCAAGTTCGGTGAAATCAAGGTCAACGAAGACTACGAAATCCCCACCGAAATGGTTGAACTCTAATCTTCTATACCACTAGATAGGCATATTCCTTTGTTTTTCCTTCTAAAGTCCTATCTAGTGGTATATACCTTTACCTTCCCCCAAAGGGGTGTTTTCCTATGGATTACACCCCTTTTTCATTGAAAAGTGCCAAATTAGAATGACAGAAACTCTTAACGGAAGGATATTTGGGCGGAACTAAAGATATTTATCTATGTCTAATTTGGCACTTTTTCCCGAAAAGTTTGAATGAGAATCATACACACAAGAAATGAACCTATATGTGTGTGAAACATTGTGTGAAACATATGGAATGAAGGAATATTTGATATAAAGTGCCAAATTAGAACGGTAGAAACTCTTAACGGAAGGATATTTGGGCGGAACTAAAGATATTTATCTATGCCTAATTTGGCACTTTTCCCGAAAAGTTGTATCTTGACACATATTACATAATTTTGTATATTAGGGTATAAAGAGGATAAAGCTATGATTGAATCGGTAGTATTTGTTGATGTTATAGATGAAACCAATTATGAGATGTACATAGGGAGGGATGTCGTAGTAAGGGATAGTGTGAACTTGTCTAATCTAGGATTGACAGAATTGCCTAATATCAATTTCATTAGTGTAGTTAGAGATTTTGATTGTTCATATAACCATTTGACAAGCCTAAAGGGAGCACCAAAGGAAGTAGGTGGTGTATTTGATTGTAGTTACAATAAGTTGAAAACCTTGGAATATAGTCCTAGCACGGTCGGTAGCTTTTATTGCTACTATAATGCATTGGATAGTCTAGAAGGATGTCCTACGGATGTGCGTTATAACTTTTATTGTTTTAGGTGTGGTCTAAAGTCATTGAAGGGATGTCCTAGGGTTATAAATGGTGACTTTGTATGTCGTACCAATAGCTTGATGACTTTGAAGTATGCACCAGAATACATAGGTGGGGATTTAATCATATCTTTCAATCTTTTGACAAGTCTTAAAGACATACCAAAGCATATTGGTGGATTTATTCATTGTACCGCAAATACATTGGATATGATTGATTGTCCATTGGAAAATGTTGGAAGAGGTATCATCTATAAAAACCCTTCGCCTACATTTAAAACAAAGATTAATTTGTTCAATGAAAGGTTGAAAAAGTTTAGAGCATTCAAGGAATTGGAATAAAGTCCCTTTTTAAGCCCTTTTTAGGTCTAGGGTATACATTTTATTACCCTATATCTAAAAGTGGCTAGAAAGAGCCTTTCTGCTCAAATATGAGGGTATTGGAAATGAAAGCGATAAAAGTAGAATATATTGATAGATTCAATTACAAGAAATACATAGGAAAGGATGTCGTAGTAAATGGTAATGTAAACCTATCTAGTCTGGGATTGACCGAATTACCTAATATCAATTTCATTAGTGTAAAAGGAACATTTGATTGCTCCTATAACAAATTGAAAAACTTAAAGAATAGCCCTAGAAAGGTCGGTAACTTTTGGGCATTCAAGAATAAATTGGAATCTTTGGAAGGTGCTACAGATATTGTAGAGTATGATTTCACTTGTTCCAACAATAATTTGAAAACTCTTGAAGGTAGTCCTAAAACCATAAAAGGGTCTTTTAATTGCACTAATAACCAATTGACATCATTGATAGGTGCTCCAGAATTCATCGGTCAAGACCTTATTGTTTTAGGTAATAACTTAACAAGTCTGGATGGTTGTACACCTCATATCGGTGGTGACATATTTTGTAATTCCTGGTCATTGGAATCCTTTGATTGCCAATTGAAATATCTTGGCGGTCAAATGATATGGAGTCTAAATGTCCTCACCAAAGACATTTCATTGAAAATGGATTTGTTCAATGAAAGATATAGAAAGATTAAATTGTTTAAGGATATGAACCAAAATACCAAGGACTAAAAATGGAAGTTGATTATATTGATAGATTCAATTATAAGAAATACATAGGAATGACTGTTTCCGTCAAAGGTAATGTTTCCTTATGTGATTTGAATTTGACAAGATTGCCTATCCATTTCATCAATGTAAATGGATATTTTGATTGTTCTGAAAACCAATTGAAATCACTTAAAGGTGCTCCAAAGAATGTCGGTGGTTGGTTTGATTGTTCCCATAATGAATTGAAAAACTTAAAGAATAGCCCACAAAATATAGGTGAATGGCTAGATTGCTCATTCAATGAACTATCTACTCTAGAAGGTGCTCCAAAAGAAATATGTTCACTTTTTGATTGTTCCCATAACAATCTTACTAACCTAGTAGGTGCTCCATCTATAATCGGTGATAACTTCATCTGCCATACAAACAATTTGACTTCTCTAAAAGGTGCTCCAAAGAATGTCGGTGGATATTTTAGTTGCTCACATAATTACCTCACTAACCTTGATGATGTTCCAAATGAAATAGGTGGAATGTTCTATTATGATGAACCACAAAATGAACTCGTCACCAAAATTATGGTGGATGCATTAAATGAAAGATTAAGAAAATTGAAAATATTCAAATCAAGAACATAAACAAAAGTGCCAAATTAGATTAGAGTTTTATACTTTAATACCGTCCATATATCCTTCCGTTAAGAGTAACCACTATCCTAATTTGGCACTTTTTAATGAAATACTTGAAAATTGTCATTTCATTTTGTATCTTCAAAAACAATTCCGTGAAACATTCCGTGAAACATATATGAAACCCATAGAAGTGAAAAGAATAGATTTGTGTAATTATATGCACTATATCGGTCAAGATGTTGTTGTAATAGGTGATGTGGTACTACATAATCTTGGACTCAATGAATTACCTAATATCAACTTCATTAAAGTCTATGGTGATTTCTATTGCTCATGCAATAAGTTGAAAAACCTAATAGGTGCTCCAAAGGAAGTAAAAGGTCATTTCAAATGTTCTATGAATAAATTGTCCAGTCTTGAAGGTTGCCCAAAGAAAATCGGTGGCTCTTTCTTTTGTACCGAAAATCCATTGAAATCTTTAAAAGGTGCTCCAGAAACCGTCCTTGAATCTTTCTATTGCTATAATTGTAAATTGAAAACTCTTGAAGGTAGCCCAATATTTGTTGGCGGTGACTTCTGTTGTAACTTCAATAAATTGAAATCTCTTGATAATTGCTCCACCGAACACATAGGTGGTAATTTCTATTGCCATCATAATAACTTGATAAATGTTGATTGCAATTTCAAATATCTTGGCGGTGGTATTCAATTCTTTACAGATGATTTAACTCTAAAGTACAAAATCAATATCATCAATGAAAGATTTAAAAAACTTAAAGTCCTTTACAATTCTCAAAAATGTAAATTCCATATCTAAATAATCTTTTATTTCCCTTTTTGAAAACTATGCCATTGGAAGGTCTTCCTCCAATGGCTTTTTTGATTTGTCCTTATGCTTGGTCTTGCTCTTGGGTTTAGACTTGGACTTGCTCTTGGGTTTAGACTTGGACTTGGACTTGTGTTTATGTTTATGTTTAGGTCTAGACTTGCGTTTGTGTTTAGGTTTAGGTTTGCGTCAAACCGAGAAAAAGAACCGAGAAAAAGAACCGAGAAAAAGAACCGAGAAAAAGAACCGAGAAAAAGAAC
>JAKSLB010000070.1 GCA_024401435.1 Paludibacteraceae bacterium
CAGAACTTTGTGCAACATCACAATAAAAATTCTATTGCAAATGTATTGACATAACACCTGTACAGTGTTATAATATAACCATAGAAACAAACACCACCAACTACACGAAAGGATGATTAATTATGAAAAATAGGTTTTATGCAGATTATCGCAGATTGAGAAAGGCTTTACTCAATGATTCTATTAAGGCTTGCAGAATTATTGAATCCATGTTTGCCAAGTATGGCATAAACATATCAAGTACCATCGAATTTGCAATTGAAAATAAGGAGGTTTTAGTATGAGTAAAAATGAATTAAAACTGATGCCAACGTATTGGGCTTCAGTTAGCGGTGGCAAAGATTCGCTTTATATGCTGAATCTGATTTTGCACAACCTCGATAAATACCCTTTGACTGGTGTTGTGCATTTTGAATTGGAAATTGATTACCCATTTATAAAGAATGTAATTGACTATATGGAATCCGAATGCATCAAACATGGTATACGCTTTATAAGAATAAAACCTTTAACATCATATTGGGAATTATTTAAGGCTAGAGGTAATAGACTTCCATCACCTATGGTTAGATGGTGTAACACCGTTTATAAAATGTCATGTAAAAAACAATTTACTGAATTGCAAAAATCGTTAGGTTGTGAAGCTTACTATTATATAGGATTGTGTGCTGATGAAATCAAAAGGTTAGAGAAAAAAACACCGGTTGACATTTTTCCCTTAGCAGATGAAAACATCACAGAGGATTCTATACTTGATTGGGCAAAAACGCAACCCATATTTGATAACTATTATAAAATCAATCGTCGATGCGGTTGTATGTTTTGCCCAATGCTAACTCGCAAAGAAATAGCATACATGGCAATAACATATCCAGAGCATTATAACAAGTTTATCGAGTTGATAAGAGAAACTGAAAAAAACAACGGAGGAAAAGCATTTCTAGACCCACGCAAACCTCAATACAACGTTGATTATCTCATTAATAACATGAATACAAAATGGATTCCAAAAGTAAGAGAGGAGTTAAAATCATATGAAAACTAAATACAACGACATAACCCCATACCCATTTCTTTATAAGGATAAAATAAGCGTGGTACATTGTACCCGCTTAGAACAATCACCTGATCTATGTTACAGTTGCCCTTGCCCTGACTGTTTCGCAACTTGCAAACCAACACAGAGCGAATTTGAAATAATGAATGCTCTGCATGACCTCGATAGAAAAATCAAGTAAAGGAGAATGAACCATGCCAAAATTTCAACATGAACACTATGATGGCAAACACTGGATAAAAGGCACTGCTGAAGCGGCACTCGACAATGAACTTAACCGCCTAAACAAACAGATCATGAAATTCGCAAAAGCAAATGCCATGAATAGTCCATCATACAAACAGCTTGTTACTGAGGTTGCTAAACTCTCACATAATCAGATTAAGTATGTCAATGGCGTTCCTCAAGCCAAACGAGGAGCAAAGGAAATAGCAAAAGCAACCGAACTGAACGGGGATAAACAGTATCGCAAAATTGCAAAATCCAAATCACACAAAACTTTTGAGAATTACAAAAAAGCGGCAAAAAAATTTGGTTTATCGCCAAACGAATTTTCATTCATGTCGAACGAATCAGCCCTTTACTATCAAGCTATGTACGCTGACGATAACGACGATTCACCTCTCGATATTCCACCCGATGACGGTGTACAACGTCGAACTACAAAAGATGATATAAACGACCTCAGAAAAATGCACAACCTCTATGATAGACAAAACCCTCATACCTTTGACAATTCACAGCGTGAAATATATGAGGAGGACATAATAATACCAGTTGAGGGCGGTCATGTAAATGTCGAAACTGGCGAGTTTTTTGACAATTATGACAACGCTTTGAAAAGTTATGACGAAACCGTCAACAAAATAGCATCTGGTGAATGGTCATACACACATGGTCATTTTGGTGATAACATCGACTGGGATTATTATAACCAGTTCAAGCGCAAAAAGGGGTGGAAACATGAATAAAGAAATCAAAAACGGGTGTTTTTTTGCAACTGACAATTCAAAAGGTACATTTACAGAAACCAGAGGAAAAACAGAATATACAATATCCAGAACTGCATATAGTTTCGATATAGAAACAACTATAAACCGCATGACCGAACATACATTTATGTATGTTGGTCAAATAGCAGTAAACGACACTTGTTATATTTTTAGGGAATGGGATTACATTCTCAATGCAATAGAAACAATATACACCGACGGTAAAGAACATAATCAGATGAATATTATCTGGGTTGCAAATTTAGGATATGAAATGTCATTCATGTTACCCCGTCTACACATCAAATTCAAAGACTATGCAACTATTGATGTTTTTGCCGATTCAGCACGTCACCCCATTTATGTAAGAATCACAGATAGTGAAACAAGCGAAACATACTTAGAGTTCCGTGACACTCTCAGAATAAGCGGCTTAAACCTACGCAATACCGCAAAGAATTACTGTACAACACAAAAGCTTGAAATGGATTACTCCGAAATCAGAAACTCCAAAACAGATATATCAGATATCATAGACTATTGCGTTAACGATGTATTTATCTGTAATGAATACTATGATTACTTACTTGATTCATTAGTTGATAAAGGTCAATATCTACCATATACTCAAACTGGAATTGTTCGCAATCTTGTAAAAAATGACTATCAGTATTCAGAGTATGCCGAAACAAACGCAGTCAAAAACATGTTTCCCCGTTCTCTTGAGGAATACAACAGAGTAATGACATGGCTTTACAGCGGTGGCATAACTCACGCCAACCATGATTTTGTAGGTGACAAAATAGGTTACTTTGAAAATGATAAAATAATCGATGGTATAACAGGCATAGACTTTACAAGTTCATATCCTGCTGTCATGGTACATGAGGACAAATTTCCTTTATCAGCGTTTAAAAGGACAAGAGTGTTAACAACATTCGAGCAATTAAATAGGAAAAAAGCATGGTATTGTACAGTTGAATTACACAACGTAAGACAGACAACCTCACACAGTTTAATATCAGCATCAAAGTGTATTAAAGCAGAGGGGTTAATAGAGGATAACGGGAGAGTTATGTATGCCGACAGCATAACGATCATGTTAAACAATATAGACTATGAGTACATTTCATTATTTTACTCATGGAATAAAGATTACAGAATATCTAACGCACACTATTGTGACAAAGTAGGGCGTTTACCAGACTATCTATTAAAAAATATGTTACATAATGGTCAACAAAAAGCAGAACTCAAAAAGCAAGGCTTAAATGAAACTCCAGAGTATTTCAAAAACAAAGCATTATTCAACTGCTATTATGGCTTATGTGTACAGCGTTTAGTACGTGATTCAATAACATGGGATTACGAAACTGGTTACGTAAACGACGGTTGCGATGATTATTATAAAATAAAGAATCAAGCCGTATTAAATCCGTTTTGGGGTATATACGTTACATCTTTTGCACGTCGCAACCTCTGCATCAATATGTATAACATAGAAAAAACAGGCGCAAGTGTTGTTTACTATGATACAGATAGTTTGTATATCAAAGACATAGAAAATGCTATGGATGTTATTAAAGCCTGGAACGAAAAAATGTATGCATGGAATAAAGAATTAAAATTACATGAATGTTTCGCAGATTTAGGTGCATGGGATATTGATCCTGTTGTTATATTTAAAACTTTAGGTGCAAAACGTTATATTAAAATGGATGAACACAACCATGTAAAATGTACTATTGCGGGTCTACCTAAAAAAGCATTCCCATACAAAGATGAAACAGCCTTTGATTACTTTACTGACAACATGGAAATAGATGCACTCGATAGCATGAAACTAACCGCAAAATACAAAGATACTGCATACACAGATGATATAACAGATAACGACGGTAACACAGAAACAATGCTTGAATATAGCGGAACGTCACTTATTGAAATACCATTCAAATTAACGTTATCAACACAATTCAAAGACCTTTTAAACAAACTGCATAAACATTATTAAAAGAAAACCCCTCATTTACTGAGGGGTTATTTTTATTTATCATTAACAAAAGACATAAATGTCATAGCTGTTGAATTATCACGAAAGTACCATTTTGATGAATCCCACAATTCACAGAAACACTTTTTAAAGATAATTTTGTATTCTTTGAAATTGTGCAACCATACTTTTTCTGGAGTTCCTCGCACTAGTATTATATCATCATGGTGAGGTTCAACATTCCATGTACGACATAATACACATACACCATAAACTTCATGCGTTACTAGCTGACACTGCAAATAAAAACCGTTATGCAATACATAAAATGTTAAATGTGTATTTATATTATATCTGCGGCGCATACCGTCAGCATCAACACAAGACCTTTCAAAAATAGGGAACTGTGAATAACTCCACGTGTCAGTACCAGTAATACTGTTTAACTTTGGGTTTTTGAAATTGAAATAGCTATCAATAAATTTTGATTTTGCCGAATTATGACTATTTGCAACAATTTCAAAATAGACAGGCGTCATGTTGTCCCTCTGACATATTTTCCTATCACCAATTTTCATTCTTGAAACATCAGACATAATGCCTTGTTCAGTAAACCAAACTGAACGTGAATCAATGGTATTAGCTAACAGAAACACTTTACACCCTAAACGTTTTCTAAATATTGTACTCATACTATCGCACAAGTAGAAAAAGAAGTCATTGTATGGTGTCTGATTGTCTATAAATTCATCAACAATAATTATGTCACCGTCTGGATTATTATAAGCGGATTTCAAGTCATTAGTACTATTTAAATCATAAACGTGCATGAATGGCTTGTTACTTTTTTCAGTGATGTTTCCGTTTTCATCCCTTAAGATATACCGCCAGAAACCACCAAAATACATTACATCGTTCCATTTATTTTCGGTTATTATTTCAATATAACCAAATTGACGTATAACCGAAAACAATTCCGAGAGTTTTTTCGGTTTTATCATTTCCTTTGTCAGTCTTACATATTCGGCAACCGTTCCAAATTCAC
>JAKSLB010000071.1 GCA_024401435.1 Paludibacteraceae bacterium
GCCTTCTGTTTTCTGATGCTTAACAAAATATTTCATTAAAATTTAAACAGCTTCTTATTTTCTTTCTTTATTGTTTATTCTCAATTCGATGAATAGAGGAATATATGTGAATTTATTTTGGGTTCCACTTCATATCTATTTCAGATACAACAATTAATCAAATCAATCTGTATAATTATATTAAACTTCATGACAATGTCAATTAATGCGCATTCAAATAAATTCTTCATTCACTTCATTTTTGCAACAATTTATCTTCGTCATACAAAATCACTTTGATTTATACCAGTTTAAATCAAGATTCTCTTTCTTGATATAACCGACAATCGGATCATCCGCTAATCGTTCAAGTTTAAACTTAATAAAATCTTTGGACTTTCCTAAAACTGTTACAATCTCTCCATACTCTAATTTTCGTTCAGTCTCCTTCTTGTTTTCATCATATACGGTGGTACTATCCATACAAACTACACCTAACTTGAAATCCTTTCTACTTAAATTGAAAAAATATTTCAAATCATCTTCATGATGAACACATAGGTAATTCATAAAATATGAGGGGAAACTATCAACTCTCTCATACCCTACTTCATTAATAGTATACTCAAACGAACTTTCACTACAATGACAGTAATCCCACCACTCTCTATAATAATGGATTTCTTTCCGCATTTTCAAAAATTCCTCTAGCTTAACTTCCGAAGATGTTTCGAATCTATATCCATTTTCTGCTTCAAGGAGCTCAACTGTAGATATAGTTGCTGTATAAGAAGTCGTATCAACTTTACTAGAATCGACGAAACCTATAATAGTATAATAATAACCAGGATCATCATCAAATTCACGGAGGCTAAAATGACAAGTTAAAGAGGTATTCCCTTTTATTATTTTAAAATCCATTTGATCCATGCTTTCCTGAAGCCACATACCTTGTATACACTGTTTATGAGTTTTATAAGTTCCGGTTGCATTACACTCAAAAACTACTATAAAAAGCAAGAATCCAAAAACAAAATTTTTCATGACAATTCAATTATGACTTTGAAATTTGATAAAATAATCATATGCATTATTCGTATATTTTTTTCTTTCACTATGTAATACTATCACTTATCAGACCAGTTACCTTTAAATCTTAGTTAAACAATAACCTTTCCCACTAGGGGGAAACGGCCGAGAAAAAAATCATGTTAGGCCACCTTGGGCAACTCATCTCCACAAAGATATAAAGATTTTGGGGGTTTATGTCCTATGCCTTGGTGCTGCCTGCGATTGTTGTAGTAGTCTATGTACCATCTTATCCCTTCCCGCATCTTCATCCCATCGTCAAATGGGTGAAAATAGACGTACTCGTTCTTGATGGTACGCCAAAAACGCTCAATCCAGATGTTGTCCTTGCATCGCCCCTCTTTTTCTCTGTGAAGGCTGCTGAGGCATTGTTTAGGAACTCTGATTTCCAGTTGGATATCATCACACTTGAGACATGAAACCTCTCTGACAACTGTGCCAATGTCTCTTGACCCTTCAATGCCTCAATGGCAACTTGAGCCTTGAACTCTGCTGTGAAATTTCTTCTTTTACTTTTCATGCCTGCTAATTTAAGTTTTATTTTCTTAATTTAGCAACTGGTTCTAAAAATAGGCAGTATTATAAAACCGTATGTGATAAAAATTGACAAATACTTTTTCTCTCATTCATAACTTTTAGTTTCTGCTTTCGCCATAATATATTTTTCTTACATGAATTCTAAAAACCAACGATATTATCAAAAGTTCCCCATATAGGATGGTCTCTATAGGTTTTTAAAGAGTTATTAGGCACATATAACACACATTTCTTTTTGTTCACCATTGCAAATGACGATTCTTGGACAGAGGGTGGAATAACAGCGGAGATCTTGATGACTTCCAGATTCTTACAATTTGAAAAAGCGGCACGTTCAATCATCTTCAGCTGAGAAGGCAACACAATGTTCTTAAGCCCTATACAGTCATAGAATGAACAACCACCTATCCTCTCAACAGACATAGGCACCTCATAAATACTTCCTTTTGCGTTCGGATATGCGATCAAAACTTTCTTTTTTTTGTCAAATAATACACCCTCTTTCGCACTAAGGCTAAAATTATCTTCGTTTACGTCAAACGACATTAGTTTATAACATCCCGCAAATAAATAATCGTTTCTAAGTTGCTCAGTTTCAATGCGAATGGTCTCCAATCCCTCGCATCCTGAGAATACGAACTTCCCCGCCGTCTTTAAATTCTTAGGCATACGGATAGTCTTCAAAGAAACGCATTTGAAGAATGCGAATGATCCGATTCTCTCTACTGTTGTTGGAATATCTACGAGTGACAAAGCCGAACATCTGTAAAAAGCAAAATCACCGATAGATTTCAATGTACTACTCATCTTAACGGTTTTTATTTTGTTACAGCCATAAAATGCGGCATCTTCCACATAAGAGATTTGAGATGGCAAGGCATAGTCCCCCGTTGATACAGGCGGGACAAAAAACAATCTATTTTTGTTCTTGTCGAACAGAGAATTGTTATGCGTGGAATAGAATTTATTGGAAGGACTTATACTCACATTCTGAAGCGTAGGGCAATTGACAAGTGCCATGGGCCGTATATCCCTTAATGAATCTGGCAAAACAATAGTATGAAGATTCGGACATTCTTCAAACAAATGAGAACCTATTGTTGTCAAGTTTTTCGGAAAAACAATATGTCTCAGCGTCCTACAATCTCTAAAGGCATAATTGTCAATGACGTATTCTCCAATGTCATAGTTCTCGTTAATAATCAACAAATTAGACATGTCTAAGTATTTTACCTGCAACAAAGCCTCCTCCTCACTATCATAGGTCTTCATCTTATAAAACAAATCACTTTCCATATATTCTCCTGTCACCACCAAAGAGTCCACTTTGTACGAATGAGAGAATGGATTAGCACCCATGCTTAATTTAACCTGCACTTTGTTCTTTGACATCAAAGGGAAGATCGTTGTCATGGAAGCAAGCAGTATTAATATTACTTTATTATTCAACTTCATATATCACTTCTATTAGTTGTACGATATTATTTCCATTGCATTTTATATTCAAATATGTGTTTCTAAATTCAGGGACATAGAGACCACCCAGTCGGATTCCGTAATCATGTTGGTCCGGCGAGGACGTGGATTTTAACAGATAAGGGTATATTGATTCCACTTTCTTGGCGTCAAAATGACTACCCACAACAATCTCATAAGGCTGAGATTTCCCACTATATAATGTGACGACAAAAGGGTACAAAGAATCCTTAATGATAAAACCCGTGAAATAGTCTCCTTCTATGGAACCTATATTTGACAATATTTCGTTCTCCCCATATTTATACCGATTCAACGAAGGAGGGGTGTTTTCATGGAATGGAGAAACATCATACATGAAAACCTCAGAAGGCATTCCTAACACATCAAAACACCTACTCAGTGAATCATTTAAATGGATACCATTCAACAAAACATTTTTCACATCGTAATATTTATTCAATAGTTGGGAATGGCATAAACTACTCCACAAAACAAAAAAAAGTAACAACAAGTTCCTCATAAAAACATTATTTTTTTTGCAACTTAGTACTAAACAAATCTAAAACATCCACATCTCTTTTAAGATTCACGAAAGTGTTACCTACAGGCACTTTCGTTGTCGATTCAATATGTAAGTGATAGTAGGCCGTATCTGCCACTGCGTATCCAGCAGCATTACCAGAGCAACCAGAAGTACCAATGATTTGTCCCTCCGTAACTTCATTGCCAACTTGAACAGAAACAGTGTTCAAATGGGCATATTTCACATAAAAAGAATCAGACACAACTCCACTTCCATCACACTTTTTCACTTTCTCCTTAGTTTTGATAATAATGGTATTCCCATATCCACTACTATAATGGCAACCACAATTACCGCCTGTGTTTTTTGCTCCTGTATGATCCCTGTTGTTTTGACTTCTATACGTGTTATTTCTCGCTTGGTATGAATTCTCTACTTTCACCACCTCACCTCCTCTTATCGCATGTATATTCGTCCCAACAGCGGCAGTTATATCATATCCATCATGTGGCCTATTCTTCCCTGGACGAGCTGTGTAATGAGCTCTAATGCCTGGAGAAGGGCAACTGGAACCAGCTTTGGTTCTAACACATCCCCAATAGCCTTTTACGGAATTAGATCCAGTTACAGTAACCTCCATAGAAGGGAAAGGATCTCCATGAATAGTCCCATCTGTACAGAATGGACCAAACATATATCTGCCAAGATTCCATGCGTCATCCCCTCGAATTATCAATCTATAATTCCCAAATTCATAAGAAACAGAATCCAAATATGGACAATTCCTATGAGCAGAAGCATCGATCTTCGGATCCGGAACAACTAAAGGCGGAGTTGGTGGAGTTGTTAAATAATAAATTGTATCAATAGGTATAGAAGAAAAATTTTTTTGAGCTACCGTTTCAAGTTTTATATGGTAATAATTTTGATTAATATAGACTGAATCACTAACTAAGATATTACACAGTTTTAATCCACTGATAGAAGAACCATCTAGAGGACATAATTTCGTCAATTTCGGACAGTCAAATTTAAATTGATGATTCGTATTTCCACTATTCTTATTTGTTTTGTGAATTTGATAAACGAATTCAGCCAAAATTCCTTTTTCAGTTAATAATAACATCTGTAATCCATCCTCATCCCCCTCCAAGAATCCCCAAGTGAGGTTCAGCCCGAGGGTGGATTGCCACTGGAAGTAGGCGAGGTCATCGTCTTTGACGTAGTCCATCAGGTTGTGGGTGGTTCCCTGCTCTGTCTTATACGCCGCGTTGTCGAACGGGTGCTCATAGGCGAAGGCACCGTGTCCGAGCTCGTGCGCTACGGTTCGGTTGAAGGAGGCTTGGTCACCGGCGTTCTCAGCGAACAAGTAACCCACCTTGCTGTTGCGCGGCATGTCTCCGCAGACCGCCGACGGATCGATTTCAGAACCTTCTTCGGCACACTGCGCCTCGTCAACCAAGA
>JAKSLB010000072.1 GCA_024401435.1 Paludibacteraceae bacterium
ATAACCCTAAAATAACTAGAGAGGGTTTATCATCTAAAACGGGAAGAACTTCTAGGCATATCCAACGCGGGCTGGACACATTAAAATCTCTAGGATATATAAGAAGAAACGGGTCAAACAAGACTGGTTATTGGGAGGTATTGAAGTTATGAGGCCTCTCAATAAAATCCATCTTCAGTTAATCGCAATTTTCGCAATGACTATTGACCATGTTACATGGATTGTATTCCCCGGATACAGCACAGAACCATTGGCGATATTCTTTCATATAATAGGAAGGCTTGCCATGCCGATATTTGCATTCTTTATCGCGGAAGGTTATCACTATACTCATGACAGAATGAAATACATGCTAAGGATATTGATGTTTTCTCTTGTGTCGCACGTTCCTTATATGATGGCCTCTGTTGTCTTTCAAAACTATGGTTGGATGAGTCTTATTCCTTTTGCAACAGGAGAAGGAATAACTAGATTCTTGAACCAGGGAAGCGTCTTATTTGCGTATTTTATCGGCCTTGTGATGCTATGTGTGTACAATTCGGAAAAATTTAAACATTGGCAAAAAGCGATAATCATATTGCTGCTTTGTGTCCTTTCTTTTCCGTGTGATTGGAGTTGTATTGCATCTCTTGTGGTTCTTGCAATCGGAGACAATCGTGGTAAGCCTTTAAAACAAGTGCTTAATTCGATGTTTTGGATTTTGACGTATGCGATTGTATATTTCTTTGCGCTAGATAAATTATATGGACTATTGCAATTATTAGTAATTCTCGCCGTCCCTTTATTAATGCTATACAACGGTAAGAAAAGCGATAATGAGCTCATCAACAAAATCATGAAGCGATTCTTTTATGTTTATTATCCGTTGCATCTATTGATCATCGGTATATTAGGATTACTAATATGAAAATAAGTAGTACTCCTCCAATTGTATCATTGATGCTTTTACACCTATCGCATTTAGGTGTATTTGTATCATTTTCACTTTTCACACACATATGAAAACAAGAACTTTGATACGCTAAATATCAAAGTTTTTTTCTTTACTAGGTGTAAAAACGGCATTTTTTGACTAATTTTTGCGCTACTTTTCAGTTTTGGTGGCATTCCTCAAATTTGGTTATGCATCAAAGTTGTTATTGTGATTTGGGTCTTGGCAACAAAACAAATGGTGGGATTCGAAAAACTTTTTAGTATTTAAGCTTTTTATCTTATCTATCAAACTAATTCGCAAATGATAAGATAAATGATAAGATAGATTCAATCGATAAATCTATTATGGAGATTATATTAGAAAACAAATATATAACAATTCCGGAATTAGCTTCATTAATAAAAAAATCAGAACCAACAATTCATAGACACCTTGACCATTTATCTGAATTAAACATGATACGAAGAGTTGGTTCTAGAAAAACAGGATATTGGGAGGCTCTTAAGTAATGCAACACTTTGGATTTTCAATGCTGTGGTTTTGGGTTGCCTATATCATTGTCACTTTAATTGGGGTACTTCATACTATCTTTAACATCTATGTCCTTCATATGAAACCGATGGATAAAGATTCAATGGGAGAAGGATATGAGAAAACCAAACCATGGCATCCGCTATACAACATTGTCATTTTTACATTGTTTGGCTTTATCTACATGAATGGATTGACCGATCCAACAATAGGTGAAGCATTGGTTACAGGCGCTATATGGGTTGGAATATGCATCGTCTTTGATGTGTTTGGGTGGGTTATCATTAAACATCCATGGAGTCTTACTTTCAAACAATTCTATGTAGAATATCAGCCTTGGATTACTCTGATCTATATTGCTATATTTGTTGGACCAATATTAGGTTATCTATTAACGCTGATTTAATTTTATCTTCCACCAGTGTATCAAACCTGTTATTTACGCACATTGATTAACTAGCAGGCTATAAATGCCTGTTTTTTATTTCAGTAATCAACGATTTATGGACAACGGAATAACAATCCTTATTAATTTTGTCTAAAATAGTTCCATAGGGGAAATTTTATGCAGTGCATTGAAAACGAATTTTTAAAAGTAACAGTCAACGATGAATTAGGGGGCTCCTTGACTTCAATCTTTGACAAAAAGCTCAATCAAGAAAGGCAATATCAGCCTGTTGAAGGCAGCTGGAGCGGGCAAGACGTTGTTATCTTCCCTTTTGTCGCTAGATTAAACGGAACATATAAAGTAGGCGATAACGAGTACTCCATGAAAAATCATGGCCTTGCTAGATACCATGGCTTTGAAGTAGTTAAGAACGATGGGGAAGAACTAACCCTTAGATTCGCATATGATGAAAACACGCTTAAAGAATATCCTTATGAATTCGTCCTTAATGTCACATATCGTTTAGATGGCTCATCTCTTGAGGCCGTTTATTCTGTCTATAATCCAAGTTTTAAACCTATCTATTTTGGATTAGGTGGACACCCAGCCCTGAAGATTGACGAAGATGAAGGAAACGAGATAAAAGGAAACCACATTCTTTTCCCAAAAAACACAAAAGTCGTGAAGATGAAATTAGATCCAACATTCTCATACATAGTAGGAGAAGAAGAGGAAACAGTTTTAGAAAGAATCGATTTAAATAGAGATCTTTTCAGAAAAGAAGGCACTCTTATGTATAGAGTGAATAATCTGAAAGAATGCACTTTGGTAAGGAAAAATGGCCAGCAAATCCGCTATGAATTCAAAAATAACGCATATTTAGCCATTTGGACTAATCCATCTAAAGGAGACTATGTCTGCGTTGAACCTTGGACATCTCTTCCTGATTATTTAGACGCTCCAAAAGAATATAGCGAAAAGAAAACACTCGTTGGCTTATCGCCAAAACTTACGTATACAATGTCTTATAAAATGATTTTCTAAAAATAAAAATCCCGATCGAGAATTGCTTAACCGGGATTGTTTTTTGTTAAGGGTTTTTATTCAATAACGTAGTTGCTGAGGTCAGGAGCCTTAACTGCGCTTCCTTTTGTGACCTTTTCGAATTTAATCGATGATTCTTCGTTGTCGCCGCTATAGTCTACTTGCATCGTATAGCCATCAACATCGGAAACGTATAAATCAATCGTGTTGTATGCTAATGAATATTTTTTAGCTGGTTCGCCTTTGAGAGTGGTTTTTGTGTATTTAAGTCCTGTTAAAACGCCACCATGCTGTAATTGCCCAATGTAATATGCGTCTGCAAACGTAGACACAAAATTTGTTGTTTTGTCGGTTAACGTTATTTTCATGCCGCTAGAATATGAAATGTTTTCAAATTCGCTGCCTTTTACTTCAGTAGTTGAAGCGGTTGTTATTGTAGGTTCTTCACCCTCAGGTTCATATGTGACTGTATACCAGTAAAAATTGTCTTTTCCGCCGATAGCGACTTTATCCCCATCTGGATTGGTATACTGAGCCTCAAATCCAGAATACTTTTTAACAAGATCTTCAATTGTTGGAGGTTCGATGTCTTCCCTTTCTGAATCGTCATAATCGTCATCATAGTCGTTACCGAAATCAAGATTGCCTAAGATTCCGCAGCTTGTAAGCATTAAAAGTGATGCTGGGATCAAGCCTAAAAATACTTTTTTCATTTTTCTCTCCTTGGAAAGTTTTTATGTGCAAAAAATATATCCGTATAGACGTTAAATTGATATAGGACTTACCTCCTATTTTAATCCCATAGTTATAACTAGATTGAAAAACATGGGGCATTTAATTAAAGTAACCTCATGAATTTAAAAGCTCTCATATTTATAGCGGCAAGCATAGGTGTTCACGCTAAAAGTAACGATATATCAAACCCAAAACCACCAGTAGTCAATAGCCTTGAAGACCTGCAGCTAGCAATAAATAATGCAAACGAGGATATTGAGACAACGATTACAGTGGGAAGTTTTTCTTTGGCAAACGCATCGATGAAAGATGCGATGAGAAACCTTAATGTCAACGGCAAGAAAATCATCATAAAAGGTGAAAACAAAGACACAACAATCAAATCTTTAGATCAAGGCGCGTTTTATATAATCGGTCAGAACGGCAAAACTAATTCGGTCACTTTCGAAGACATCACTTTCGAACAGGCAATCGAAGAAGGAAAAACCATCATGACTCCTAACAACGCCATTTCTATCTCTAAGAATTCCTGCTCAACTGATTTAACTGTCAAAAACTGCAAATTTAAGAATTATGTTGGTGAAAGAAGCTCTGGAGGGGCTATCCAAATTGCTTTTTCCAATGCTGACGATTATAAACTTAATCTGAAAATCAAAGACTGCTCGTTTATTAATTGCTCTTCGAAAATTGGCGGAGGAGCTTTATCTGTCGACGGAGTGGATAACGCAGTAATCGATATAAAAAATTCAACATTCGAAGGCTGCCATTCTCCTCTAGGAGGTGCGATTTCCTTTAGGAATACCAAAGTCTTGCTCACACAATGCGTTTTCAAAGGAAACGGCGAAACCAAAGGCGGGGCGATATATATGACGGGCTGCGATTCATTCGTAGATAACAATACCTTTATCGATAATGTATCAACAACATTAAACGGAAGCTCAGTCTATGTCGAGAATTCAAAGTTTCACAATAACTTATTCATCAACAACAGTTTCATTAACAAAGAAAGCGAATATAAAGAATTCCTTTTTAGCGAGGCGGAAGGCTCCCTTCCTGACGTCAAAGCGAAACTCTATTTGAACACTTTCATAAATGAGAAAGACATGGATATTTCGTATACCGAATATCTTGACCATTATGAGGAATATGGAAACCTTTATATTTCGAATAAGTATTCCAAAGACATAATTAGAAACGGTGATTCCGCTTACACGTCAAACAAAGAAATAGTTAAGCAAGTAAATGAAAAACACTATTTGGCAAACGATTCATCATTGAAGTTGGGAAATGACGTTTTTGCCAGCAAATTGGGCACATTTTATAAAAATATCTATGGCAATTTCTATATGGGAGACAATTTGTCTG
>JAKSLB010000073.1 GCA_024401435.1 Paludibacteraceae bacterium
TAAGAACAATTCAAATGAATTATTCTTAGTGTATTGTTGTGATATTGACGAACTCCAGTATTCTATTGTGCAAGTAGAAAAGAAATCCTTAATTCAAATGTTGGAAAATCAAGTGGCAATGGATTCTTTGTTTATCAGAGCAAATAAAAAATGGAGTGCAAATGTAGAATTGTTTGATGAAGTTTGTACAGCTCAACTGATTGATTCTTTTGAAGAAGACGCTTTGCCTAAAAAGAACGCTGTATATGGAAAGTGTGATTTGATTGGCTTGACTACCGCTTTAAGCAATCTTTAAAGCCTGCAAAATGGAAATAGAAATACGAGGATTGAAACATGAAACGTAAAGAACTTAAAATACTAGACCTGCTATGTGATATGGGAATCGATGTTAATGGAAACCGCAACCTCCAACCTTGGAAGGCTTATGACATTGACGAAGTAAACCTTGTAATCAAGAAACTTGAAGCCGAAAACGAACGGTTGAAGAATAAAGTTGATGCTTATGAAGATGAACGAAAGTGTTTGAGCAAAACAATCACTTGCGATGCAAATGTTATCTATAATCTAAATAAGGAGAATGCAGAGCTGAAATGCCTGGCTCTGCACTCCATGAGGGAATACTTTAAAGCAATGTCTGCTCTTAATACTTGGAACGAAGAGTACTATGGAGAGGCCAAATATCTTCATAGGGTAATACGCTACGACAAGCGTACAAAACAATACGATTACGCATATCGTAAGGCGATGTTGGCTTTGATGGAGGGAAAGTAGGATGAAGTTATTGTTGTTGATTGTGTGCCTTTTATTGGTCGCTTGTAGTTATGACGGAAGCGGAACACAATGTGAGAAATATAGCCTTTGGTCATATAGGGCGGAGTGCTACAGAGATTACTCCAAGAGATTAGAGATGGAACTTGAAATTTTGAATGTTAAAATGGAATATGGCTGTAAGGAACTGAAGGAGGGAAAATGAAAATTCTGCGAGTTATTACAAGTGGCTACCAAATCGGAGAGTTAGAATACACAGGAAAGTATCTTCCAACCATTCATACGACTGACATTCCAATAACCGATGAGCAGGCTAAGAACATAGAAAGCAATGACGGTTGGCAAGTCACTATTTTAGGAGCCGAATTGAGGGATGATGGAAAGTAGGATGGAAACTAGACCCATGCTTATGTGGGACGATTTTTATGAATTTCTATAGTAAAGTAGGAGAAATAATTAAATATGTATACAGGATATTTCGCTAAATTAAAGACATATGTGAATGACGGGTTGATTCCAGTTTCTATATGTGGAAAAGCACCTGATTGGTATAATGGGTTTCAATATAAGAAATTAGCACCAAAATATAATTTTTTCATTGAATGGAAAAGTGGTAGTCATAAAGGTGATAATGAATATTACATCGAACATTTTAATAATGAAGTGTTAGCCACATTGAGCAAAACTGGAGTTATAGAAGAGCTAAAGAAATTCTCAAGTGATATTGATAAAATAGTATTATTATGTTACGAAAAACCTAATGATTTTTGCCATAGGCATTTAGTTTCAAATTGGTTACGTGATGTAATTGACATTGAAGAATATAATAAGTAAATTTTATAAAATTGTAAACCTATTTAAAAGGAGACAAATAATGTGTGAATGCTGTGATACAAAAGGTATAATTAGCAAGAATAGTGGATTTCCACATCTATATCATCGATGGAAGTATTCTTCTAGGGATAAAGCAATTTATCTTACTCGTGATTATGATACTGGTATTTCATACTTGGTATTCAACTCTGAATGTGACAGTGGATATTCAATAGACGATGATGATGACGAATGTATTAAGTTAGAAGTACATAATTGTCCAATTTGCGGAAGAAATCTTGATGCTGATATCCCAGAAGGTTTCATTGAACAAAAGAAAGCCGAAGCCGAACGATTGAGACAAGAAAGAGAAGCAAAAGCTGAAGCTGAAATGAAGGAACGTCGTTATAAAGCATATCTTCTGTTAAAAGAAGAATTTGAAAAGGTTTAAGAATTACTAAAGGAGATAATATGGCAGAAAATTTTACATTCGCATATGTAGAACTGTTAGAACAGCATTATAGAAAAATTAGAAATCAACCTAATGCTAGGATATGCATATTGGACTCGCAATCATTTGGCCCAAGTGATTCAAATGAAATAAAAAGTGATGAACCTTTGAATGAGGAATAGTATATGAAGAATTGGTTGAAACATTTATTTATGCATGAATGGGTTATGGAATTTGAGTATCTTTCTCCCAGGCCATACGGTGATGGGTACTGGATAACTTATAACAGAATAATGGTATGTAAGCGATGTGGTAAGATAAAGCACTATAGCACAAAGATTGCATCTTGTGGTAGAATGCCTATGTCACAATGTCGTAGTTATATGGACAGTATCAAGGAAAAGATGAAAGAGCAGGGATATTTCAAAAATGAAGTATAGAATTATAAAGAAACCAGTAAATCCAACACTTGTACACTCAAGAGATGCGTATTTTCCACAATATAGAGGTTGGTTCTTTCTTTGGCATTCATTTTATGAATTTGATTATGAAGAATTGAAAGAAGTTTCGTTTACTAGATTTGAAGATGCTGAAAATTTCATCGAACAAGAACTTCCTCGAAAGTATCATTTAAATAAAAAGGTTGTTATTTATGAAGTATAATGGAATTGAATTAACAAACATGACCCCAGAGAGCTGGGATGGCAAAACTAGAGAGATGCTTGTATGGAACGATTATGACCCTAAACCTAGGTTAGCTTTAGTTTGTGGATTTTCTCGTAAAGGACATCCTATTGCTGATATTGGAAATTATAATCGACTCAAACGAAATATATTGGGATAGCGAAGAGGAAAGAGTTACAAAGTGGAAATATATGTAATATTGAAAGTAAATATTATTTTACATTATTTTCACCTGATTTGTACTACAAAAATATAGGTTATTAGTACAAAATTAATACAGAGGTTAATATGAGTGAATCAAGACATACTGTTACAATTTCCCTTCCATCGGAGCAAATGGAATTCATCAAAAATAATTCCGATAGCGTAAGTAAGTTTATGCAAGAGCTGGTTGCTAAAAAGATGGTTGAATTCGACCCGTTCTCTGAACATAATTCATACAAAAATACTGCGAGAGAACTGATGTCTAAATGTGTGAGCATTGGTACTCTATTTTTGGAAGATTATACATTCGATAAATTGGAACAGGTACAAACCACATTGAATGCAACTCCTAAAGGTTACGAGATTGTAGTATCGAAAAGAATGGAATTTGCTCCATATAAAAATGAACGTATCATGGCTACTTTCCGAATTGGAAAAGATACGGGTAAGATTGATTTTGCCTGTACATGGAATAAGACGAAATTAGGTGAATGTATATTTGTTATTTCAGTTGAACGTGGGGATGAATTGTATACGAAAGTAATGCAATTTCTATCCCAATATATTGCAAAAATCAATGCGAATATTTAAATGTCCATTATTTTCTATTGTCGATAACCCATGTGGATACGTCCACATGGGTGTTTTTATAAAAAGATAAAAATAATTATTGACAATTTAAATTTAAATTTAAAATGCTATATTAATTGTTGTAAACCAATTAACCATGAGGAAACATATAATGAAACAAGTAATTGTTATTTTGGCTGTACTTATGTCAGTTTGCCATGCCGATTTAGTGTCGATGGGAATCGCTGTCAATGAGCATACCATAATCACGACATCGCATAGTGTATTTGGTACGGACTCTGGGAAGGTTGTTGTTGACGGTACTTATGTACATCTTGACTTAATGGTGCAATCTAGGCAAGAAGATGACATGGTTGATTTGGCAATCGTGACGGTCCCCGACTCAATCCATCTGGTGCATTTGACAAGGCTAGACAGGCTCTACACAATAGTAGAAATTAAATAAGTTCTATACAAATTCTGTCCTCAATACCGACCCACTCTACACAACAGTAGAAATTAAATAAGTTCTAGACCTTGATTGAGGAATAACATTATGACCACTGAAGAGAAGATTGCCGTAATGAAGGCTTACCATGAAGAACAGACAATTCAGCGAAAACTTAGAACTGGAATGAGTTATAAAGAATTTGCAAAATTGTGTGCCGAAGTCAACGGGCTATGGAAATCTTTGTGACACGATGACAACATAGTGTGCAAGTTTTAATAAAACCCACCTTTTAACTGTATCACCCATTCAAAAATGGGGTACAGCTATCCATTGTACTGACTGAGTGCAGTCTTGTACACTGTATCATCCACTCAAAAACGGGGTACAGCTATCAACAAAGAACTGACAGACGAATTGTATAACCCACTCAAAAATGGGGCACAGCTATCGAAATGAATGGGAATGTCTGTGTCGGTGATACTGTATCACCCAATCAAAAATGGGGTACAGCTATCAAGATGATTGACCCTGCTATGGGTACGGCTACTGTATCACCCAATCAAAAATGGGGTACAGCTATCCCAGTCCTCAAATACTTCGCCACCTTCGAACTGTATCATCCACTCAAAAATAGGGTACAGCTATCCTTTCCAGGTGGGGTCTTCGCCCCTTAAATACTGTATCACCCAATCAAAAATGGGGTACAGCTATCTTATCCACGGCAGATGCGAACGGAACCCAGACTGTATCACCCAATCAAAAATGGGGTACAGCTATCTGAACAGTTGGCTGGACTGAAGGGACCAAAACTGTATCACCCAATCAAAAATGGGGTACAGCTATCGAAAACGAATTGTTATAAACTATGTGTGTCACTGTATCACCCAATCAAAAATGGGGTACAGCTATCGATTTCGCTAGACTCTAATACAGCCCCGTAAACTGTATCACCCAATCAAAAATGGGGTACAGCTATCTCGTCAGATTGCAGAATTGATGCGTGCACAACTGTATCACCCAATCAAAAATGGGGTACAGCTATC
>JAKSLB010000074.1 GCA_024401435.1 Paludibacteraceae bacterium
AAACATTAATAGTTTAAAATCCTTAGTTTTTTGAATAATGCACAATGGGTTTTTACATTGTTTATTTTGCGATTTATGAATCAGAATCCGGAACAGATTGCGCGTGATGTTATAGATGATTTGCTTCAACAAGCAGGTTGGGTTATTCAATCAAAAGCTAAGATTGATTTCTCGGCAGGTTTGGGTATTGCCGTGCGCGAATATCAAACGGATGCTGGGCCTGCTGATTATGTTCTCTTCATAAACAGAAAACCTGTCGGTATTATTGAAGCAAAACGAGAAGAGGAAGGGGTAAATCTTACAACGGTAGAAGAACAGTCTGTCCGTTATGCAAATGCAAAACTTAAATATTTGAACAACGAACCGTTGGTATATGTATATGAAACAACGGGAACAGTTACTCGTTTTACCGATTATAGCGATCCGAAACCTCGAAGCCGTGCAGTGTTTGCTTTCCATAAACCTGAAACTATGGCAGAATGGATTCGCAACGGAAGAAGTCTCCGTAATAGATTGCAGGATTTTCCCGCATTGGATGAAACGGGCTTACGACCGGCACAGATTAAAGCGGTTGTAAATTTGGAAGAGTCGTTTAAAAATAATCGTCCACGTGCGTTGATACAAATGGCAACAGGCGCAGGAAAAACATTTACGGCAATTACGTTTATTTATCGTTTACTGAAATTCGCAAAGGCAAAACGTATCTTATTTCTTGTCGATACCCGCAATTTAGGGGAACAGGCAGAACAGGAATTTATGAATTTTCGTCCGAACGACGATAACCGTAAATTTACGGAATTGTATAATGTTCAGCGCTTGAATTCAAGCTATATAGCAAACGATAGCCAAGTGTGCATTTCTACCATTCAGCGTTTGTATTCTGTTTTGAAAGGTGAGGAATTGGACGAAAGTGCAGAATCCGACAATCCAAATGAATCTACTTGGCTGCAGCAAAAATTGAAGGAACAAAAAGCTGTTCCTGTGGAATATACGGCAAAGGTTCCAATTGAACAATTTGATTTTGTTGTAATCGACGAATGTCACCGAAGCATTTACAATCTTTGGAAACAAGTGCTTGATTACTTTGATGCTTTTTTGATAGGTCTTACAGCAACTCCAGATAAGCGAACATTCGGTTTCTTCAACGAAAATGTGGTGAGTGAATATACTTATGAACAATCGGTGGTAGATGGAGTGAATGTGCCGTATGATGTTTATACTATAGAAACGGAAATATCTAAAAGCGGAGGCTTGATTAAGGCAGGTTGGCATATTGATTATCGTGATAAGGCTACACGCAAGACTCGTTGGCAACAGGTTGACGAGGATACTGAATATAAAAAGAACGACCTGGATAAATCTGTGGTAAATCCAAGCCAGATTCGTACAGTAATTAGGCAATTCCGCAAGGCTTTGATGGAGGAAATATATCCGAACCGCTACGATGAAAACGGGCAGTACGAAGTTCCGAAGACATTGATTTTTGCAAAAACCGATAGCCATGCCGACGATATTATCAATATTGTTCGTGAAGAATTCAACGAAAGCAACGATTTCTGTAAAAAGGTAACATATAAGATTGACGAAGACCCAAAATCTGTGTTGAATCGTTTCCGTAATCAGTATTATCCTCGTATAGCAGTTACTGTTGATATGATTGCAACAGGAACAGATGTTAAGGCTCTTGAAGTTCTTTTGTTTATGCGTGATGTTCGCAGTGCGAATTATTTTGAGCAGATGAAAGGGCGTGGAACCAGAACTATAAATGGCGATACGTTGCAATTAGTGAGTAAAACTGCCTCGGCAAAAACCCACTTTGTGATTGTAGATGCTGTTGGCGTAACGCAGACAAAGAAAACCGATAGCCGCCCGCTGGAACGTAAACCTACTGTTCCGTTGAAGGATTTGCTTGGTGCTGTTACTATGGGTGTTGTGGAAGAAGATTTGTTTGTCTCTTTGGCAAATAGATTGATTCGACTAAATAGGGAAATAACGGAAAAGGAGCGTGAGAAAATAGAATTTCTTTCCAAAGGAAAGGGGTTGGGACAAATGAGTGCGGAATTGTTGAATGCTTTCGATTTCGACAAGATAGAAGATGAGGCACAGTTGGAATTGCGTAAAATTCCGCAAACGGAAATCACGCCTGCTATAGAAGAACAAATTCGTGCAAAGGCACAGGAAAAACTTGCCAATATTGCCAGCAGTACGTTCAATGGCGAATTGAACGAATATATTGTTACTGTTCGCAACCTGCACGATCAGAAAATCGATACCATGAACATCGATACTGTTGTGCGCAGTGGATTTAATAGCTTTACGCAAGAGAAAGCAAAAGAAACAATAAAGTCGTTTGCAGAATATCTGGAGCAGCACAAAGACGAGATTATGGCATTGAGTATATTCTATAACCAACCATATAGACGCAGGGAACTTACCTTGCAAATGGCGCAAGAGTTGCTCGAGAAAATAAAACAAGACAAACCGTTGCTTGCACCTTCGTATGTATGGGATGCCTATTGTGCGGTGGCTTCGACAAGCTCAAAAACAGTGGCATCGACAGGCTCAGCCACCAGAAGTGCGATGCCTGAGCCTGTCGAAGGCAGAGCCGATACCAACCGCAGTTCGAATAAAATACCGAAAAAGCCGATAAGTGAACTTACGGCCTTGGTTTCGTTGGTGCGCCACGCTTGCGGAATTGACAAAACATTGGCTGCGTTCGATAGTGTGATAGATAAGAACTTTAATGCATGGCTGTTCCGCCAACACACCGGTAACCGCAACCGCTTTACGCAGGAACAGATTGACTGGCTGCGTATGATTAAAGACCATATCGTTAGCAGTTACCACCTCGATTTAGATGATTTGGACTACACGCCATTCGATGCCCAAGGAGGACGAGGCAAGATGTATCAACTGTTTGGCAATGAAATGGAGGCTATTATTGAAGAATTGAATGAGGTATTGGTAGCGTAAAAATCATGGAAAATAAGCATCATAGCATAGTTATTTATCCATTGTTTTCAAGATGGGAACAACAGATGGTAACAAAAAGTATCCGACAAGGAAAAAGAATTTTAATGGGGTGGAATAATTTAACTGTTATTCATAAATAGAAGAATAATGAGTGAAACAAATTATTAATAGTATAATATATGGGTATTTTAAAATATTTTGAGTCTAAACCTCTAAAAGAGTTCTCGGTTGAACAAATGGACCGATTAAAGTTTAAATGCAGAATAGCTTTTGTCGATGACGAGGAACAACCGTACGTAGAACGTCTGCAAAAGGACGGATATAGTATAACACCATTGGAAGATATTGAAAATATAGATGCTTTTATGAATAATCGGTATCAAGTTGTAATATTAGATATTCAAGGTGTAGGGAAAAAATTATCTCCTGGATCTGAAGGTTGGGGGGTGTTGAAATATATAAAAAATGAATATCCTCATACTATTGTGATAATGTATACAGGGGCTGAATGGTCTATAACAAAATACCAGGATTTAGCTTCACTTGCTGATGATTTTATTGGGAAGGATCTTGAATTTTTAGATTTTAAAACAAAAATAGATGCTGGAATAAAGAAAGCTTTTTCCTTTAAATATCATTTTGACATAGAGAAACAAATAATGAAGAAGGAAATTTCAGATGCCTCAACTTTACAGGAAATTGAAGATATTGTGTTTAAATATGGACAAGATCACGATAAAGTTATGAGAAAAATAAGTAAAAAACCAAAAGAAATACTATCGCATGTAGAATCATTTCTTTCTATTGCGTCGAATTTAATTGGACTATTGGTATGAAGTATTGCTATCCATGTGCTAAAAAGACTGGAAAAACAGTCGCTTTTGAATCTGGGAGTTTGTTGCAAATTCCAAAAGAATATCATAAGAAAGGTAATATAGACAAATTAAATGATTTTTATTTGTCGTTAGATTATGAAACGAATGAACCGAAGTTGGGAGTTGATCCTGTTTTTTTTAATTATATAGTATATAAGGGGATTTGTTTTGTCGGGTTATTGATTGATTTACCTCAAAGGTCAATAGCAAATAATAATAAAAAGAAATATCCTAGAAACAAATTTGACAAAGAATACATTATAGGGAAAATAATAGAAGAACAGAAGATTTACGATTTAGAGGAATATCTTCCTACAAAATTTGTTTCTCAAAATTTACATGAGTTACGAAATTTGAATTCGAAGATTGTCTCTCGAGTAGATGCCATATTAAATGCAGAAAGCGATGCGGAATGGGAAGCAACATTTGATAATGCTGACGAGAATATAAAAAAAATATATGTTGCCAGTCGATTGACGCGTTTTATTTTGGATAATTTTAAACTTTGTTCTCCCAATTATATAGAAGAATGGAATATTAATGACGGTTCAACATTTGTAATACATAGATCTGTAAGCAAAATAATTAAAATATACCAGAATGATTTCAAAAAGAGAAACAACAATCTGACCTTAAAAGGTCAATCGTATTGTCAAATGGAAGGCAAAAAAGAGGCTTTTGAGATTATTTTAATGCTCTTAATTGAAAATGCAATTAAATATTCTAATGATATAAATTCGTTACCACCAAAGATTGAAATAATAGAAGAAGAAGGAAAGGTAAAAATTATAATTCAATCATTTGGAAAAACAATTCCAGATGAAGATGTCCCCAATGTATTTAATCGTGGATATCGGTCTTCTGCTCATTCAAATCAGGAAGGTTCGGGTATGGGATTGTATAATGCAAAAAAATTGTTGGAAAAGTTTGACTCAACAGTAGATTATTCTAAACAACTGGTTAATAATAATTTAGGGTGGAATACTTTTACCATTGTTTGTAATTCTATAATAAAGGGGAATTTTAAATAATGACAACATATAAATTAGGCGATATACTATCATACGAACAGCCAACAAACTATATTGTTGAATCGACAGAATATGATGATTCATATC
>JAKSLB010000075.1 GCA_024401435.1 Paludibacteraceae bacterium
CCGGACTGCTGTTCCACGAAGATTTCACCGTAGGGAATGTAGGAGATAACCCGCGGGAGTGCACTGCGGGATTCCACGGCTTCGCCGTTGTCAGTAACAGGAGACTGACAAGAATTAGGGGTGATATTTTGTGTTTCCAAATAAAAAAAATTATCAATAAATTATATCATCTATAGAATTTAATGTTTTTGACATCTTCATATTTACACTGAAAAACTTTTCCTTCTTCTTCAAACTTAATATAAACGTCATAAGGTGCTCTATCTCCACAAGAACAATTTGAGATTTTGTAAAATGTGTTTTTCTCAAATTTTATACAACCCAATGTGTCACTATCTATGATTCGATAATCATCAGATATGGTTGACAAAAGTTGGATTTCTGAGCTTCCTTGTTTGCCATCAATCAAATTTATTTCATAAGATGTCATTTCACTTGACACAAAAATTCTTCTAAATTTATTACCTCTAGTGCAAATAGTTTTTGTTTTTTCGTCAAAATCAAAGTCATTACCATCATCTAAAGACAAACATAGGACATAAGATAGCAAAATACATGATTTAATTATAATCAAAATGAAAAATAGACCGACAATTAATTTAATTATCGTTTGAATTGTTTTTCGTAAATTCATTCCACCATTTGTCAATAACTTTGATTTTATATAATTCTGAAGTTTTTTCATCTTCCATTAGTTTTTGTAAACTTCCATTACCATATTTTTTATTTGTAAATTTTGTAAAATTTTCAAAATTAACAGATCCTTTTTCAGCTTCTATTTCCATGGGAGCATCATCATGGTTACCAGCGTTAATGTATTCTGAAAGAATTTCGCCAATATATTTAAACACATTTTTAAATTGTTCAATTTGTTTTAAGTGCCCCACTTCATGAGATGAGAGACTTAACCATCTCATTACATCTTTGCCATATCCATGTTTATTATATGATTCAGGATTATCATCAAAAAAATTCTCTGTATATATAATTGTAGAATTGTATCTGTTATCGCCAAGTGTTATCGCACCACCTCCACGAATATTTGCAGAATAACCAGGAAGATAGTGTCCTGGACCTCTTGCTATTATCGATACTCTTGCTATGATATCTTCTTCAACACCAGAAACCAAAGAAAGTAAATGAATTGTGGCCGACTTAAATCTATATCCTCCAGTATATCCAGAAAAAGGTCTGTAAAATCCTGCGTTTTTGGAGTATTCTAATATAGTTTCAGGAGCTTTTCCATCAGGATCCACCAACCGTACCGGATTCCCCGCACAATACCCATACGGACTCATCCCCACATACTTCTCCCACAGCGGATCGACGCTCAGCCACGCAGCAGAAGTTGGGTCGAAATAGCGGGCACCGTAGTAGTAGAGACCGGTCTCGGAATCGAGTTCCTTTGCGTTGAACAAATAAGGTGACTGCCAACCACCGGACTGCTGTTCCACGAAGATTTCGCCGTAAGGAATGTAGGAGATAACCCGCGGGAGTGCACTGCACGGTTCCACGGCTTCGCCGTTGTCAGTAACATTGTAGCTGACATATTTTATTAATAAATTATTGTTGATATACATGAAAAAAAGAGAAAGAATTATTCGCACTTTTCATGAAACGAATTCCATACTTGCTTTCTATAATCTAAAAATTGTTCTTTTGTTCCCTCCATATAAAATTTTATTATATTGTCTTCTAAATATGTACTATCATATGAAATTATATACATTGATGGATTTGCAAAACAATTTTCGTTATAATGAATAGTATTTAAAGAAAAATAAATTGTTGTGTCTTTTTCTATAATACAACTCATACAACCTCCTTCCACATCAACTAATACATCATTTTTACATTTGTCATAGTATATTTGTTTTATGAAACCAAATTTTCTCCTTCCATAAGTTCTATACCCCTCACCATACGAATCGATTCTAATAATTAAATCTTTAGGCAAATTGCTCCTGTTAATCTTTATGATATTTTCTCCCTTATTACAAATCAAAGTATCTCCATTTAAACAAATTGGATATCTAATGTTATTCGACATGCCTACGAATTCCATTTTTTTGTTACATACGATTAGTTTATAATTAGGTCGTTCTGTAACTTTATAATCTGCATAATCAACTAGAAGAATAATATATTTTAAATTCGAAAAGTAAATTTCACTTTTCGAAAATGTTTCAAAATCAATAGTATCCCCTTTTTTTAAGATGACTTTTTCTTCTTTCAACTGACAAGAAAAGAAGATAAAAAAAATAATACATAATATGTGTACCTTAGGAGTCATTTTACTGGTGTATAATCGGTTCTTTTTATTATTTTATTCAAAACATTGGGTTTTAGCATATTGCCATACGATGGTAATCTTCTCAAATTATAATATCGTTTCAATTGAAGAAGATCTGAGCCTATTCTGTAACCTAGTCTTTCTCCGTATTGGGTTGAGCCCCCTTCGTGATGCCATTTATCAAATCCATGCTGGTGCGATTCAAGTGCATCAAATGCAATTCTTGATACAGTCCACGAAATACCTCTTGAACCTGCAATAATTCCCGCACCAATATTTCCAATGTCTCTTGCCGATGCATAAACTGGAAGTGACTTATCATCTCCCTTCAAATTAACAGGCATACCTCTATAATAATCTTGAGACTTTGTATAAATGACGTTTTTTGTTCCATTAGTTCGTTTAAAATCGTATGGTTCGTATCCTTTCGCATTTGAAATATAATCAGCAAGTGTCATGTTCTTGTTTTGAATCACATCATTGAGAAAATTTCTCCCTGAATTATCTTTTGGATTTATAGTTCCCATCCATTCGTCTTCTTCTGAATTATAAAAAGATTCAGGAGTTGCAGAATATCCAATTAACTGTTTCCCACAATAGATGCCATTGTCGTTATCTTCTTTATTGCCTCCAATTACAGTATAAGTACCATCTTCATTTTCAGTTACTTTTGTACTTTCTCCATCCACATCCACCAACCGTACCGGATTCCCCGCACAATACCCATACGGACTCATCCCTACATACTTCTCCCACAGCGGATCCACACTCAGCCACGCAGCAGAAGTTGGGTCGAGATAGCGGGCTCCGTAGTAGTAGAGACCCGTTTCGGAATCAAGTTCCTTTGCATTGAACAAATAAGGTGACTGCCAACCGCCGGACTGCTGTTCCACGAAGATTTCACCGTAGGGAATGTAGGAGATAACCCGCGGGAGTGTGCTGGGTCTTTCCACGGCTTCGCCGTTGTCAGTAACATGGTAGCTGACATTTATCTGGTTTATAACCTTCAAAGTTTCACTTTTATTTCTGTTGAACGAAGTTTATTTTCTTTATTTAGCAAGTGGCTCAGAAAAGAAGTCGTATTATACTATCTATTGTGAAGATATTTACAACATCCTCCTTTATTGACAAACTTTCACATTGCTCATTTCCAACTGAATATTTAAAGAATCAAGAACAGATACAAATGTCAATGAATCATAAGGTCCTCTTACCGACCCCTTCACTGAACGAACATAGCTTCTATTATCTGGCGTAAAAATAACACTATCGATACTATGAGAAATAGTATCTTTTTTATCTACTAGCCAAAATTTATAAATAGTTGGATTATACTTGCTATTTTTCGTCTTTGCTAAAATATAATTTGAATCGTAAACATAACTAACAACATGTGGTTCAATAACAAATTCATAATGATTGTCATTTTTAGAAAAAAGAATTTCATAAGGATCAGCGAACAAATAATATCCACTTCCTAAATCGTTTTCTATATAAGGGTCGCCACAACCCTCAAAAACAATCATAAGCATAAGGAGAGTTTCTAATATAAGAAAACGTTTCATATTATTTGTTTAATTTTCCGATACCATAATAATACACTTTAAATCCATGTCTATCATCCAATCCCTTTCGATTCCGCTCCCATTGAATAAATGAATTTCGGTGTCCAGCACCTCCTCCATTCCAATCATAATCTGTTGCTTCATCATTTACCACTGCTACTGTTTTGTCCTCTCGACTCAATAATATTAAGTTACATCTACCAAGAGCATAAACTGTTCCATAACGTTTCTCGTTTATTCTTGATTTCCCAGCTTCTATAAAATCCCCAAATGATTTAATAGGAAACAAATTAACTGCTGTTACCTCATTTTCATTTTTAAACATATCTGTTGAAACAGGTCCGAAGTCAAGTTTTGCTGTATTAATATACAACGTATTATCTGGAGTAGGATTTTGTAAAGCATCAGGATGATTCTTTGCCCACTGAACACCTTCATCAACAGTCACAAATCCATCGTAATCAGGTCTTCCCGGAATAGTACCTTGATGATCCCATATTTTTTGGCGAACATCTTGACTAAAATGTAATATTTTATTAGCAAGAACTTCATCATGACTCATTCCTTGTGTAAAGTTTTCTTTTTTCATTACATAATAATCACATTCGATACCTTTGTCATCTGTTCCCATAAAATTTCCTTCTTCATCGTAGACACAAGCTTTTCCATCAGGATCCACCAACCGTACCGGATTCCCCGCACAATACCCATACGGACTCATTCCCACATACTTCTCCCACAGCGGATCGACGCTCAGCCACATGGCCTCTGATGGGTCGAGATAGCGGGCACCGTAGTAGTAGAGACCGGTTTCGGAATCGAGCTCCTTGGAGTTGAAAAGATAGGGTGACTGCCAACCGCCAGACTGCTGTTCCACGAAGATTTCGCCGTAGGGGATGTAGGAGATAACCCGCGGGAGTG
>JAKSLB010000076.1 GCA_024401435.1 Paludibacteraceae bacterium
CAGAACTTTGTGCAACATCACAATAAAAATTCTATTGCAAATGTATTGACATAACCCATGTACAGTGCTATAATATAACCATAGAAACAAACACCACCTACTACATGAAAGGAATGATAATTATGAAATTCAATGAAATGACAACAACTACCATTATTAAAGCAAAGGAAATTGCAAAAATTGCAATTGACTATTCTAACGATTCAGATTACAGATTAACAAACGTTGCACCTAATACAATTATTTTTGTATCTGAATATTTGAACGATGTTGTAGTAATAACAAGAGCATGAAAATAAATGTGAATGATATAGTATCAAGAGGTATTGAACATTTACCTCTTGATCATATCAGTAAAATAAAGAAACTTGAAAATGATTTAATGTTCAACGCTTTTAATTGTAACAACTATGGTGACAACTACTACAAAAAGATTCAAGAAATAAAAGCCGAGTTAGGGATTTACGGTATTTATCTAACTTGTTTTTATTTTAAACAATCTGACAAATATGAAATATTTGTTGATAAGAATAGTAAGCCTAAAATACCATTAATTCAAAGGAGTGACCAAATATGAAAACTAAATACAATGACATAACCCCATACCCATTTCTTTATAAGGATAAAATAAGCGTGGTACATTGTACCCGCTTAGAACAATCACCTGATCTATGTTACAGTTGCCCTTGCCCTGACTGTTTCGCAACTTGCAAACCAACACAGAGCGAATTTGAAATAATGAATGCTCTGCATGACCTCGATAGAAAAATCAAGTAAAGGAGAATGAACCATGCCAAAATTTCAACATGAACACTATGATGGCAAACACTGGATAAAAGGCACTGCTGAAGCGGCACTCGACAATGAACTTAACCGCCTAAACAAACAGATCATGAAATTCGCAAAAGCAAATGCCATGAATAGCCCTTCATACAAACAACTTGTTACAGAAGCCGCTAAACTCTCACATAACCAGATTAAGTATGTCAACGGAGTTCCTCAAGCCAAAAGAGGTGCAAAAGAAATAGCAAAGGCAACCGAACTGAACGGTGATAAACAGTATAGAAAAATCGCAAAATCCAAATCTCACAAGACTTTTGAGAACTATAAAAAAGCCGCAAAAAAGTTAGGCTTAACTCCAAACGAACTCTCATTTATGTCAAACGAATCAGCCCTTTACTATCAAGCTATGTATGCAGATGATAATGACGATTCACCTCTCGATATTCCACCCGATGACGGTGTACAGCGTCGTACAACTAAGGAGGATATTAACGAACTCCGAAAAATGCACAACCTCTACGACAGACAGAATCCTCATACCTTTGACAATTCTCAGCGTGAAATATATGAAGACGATATAATAATTCCTGTTGAGGGAGGTCATGTAAATGTTGAAACGGGCGAGTTTTTTGACAATTACAACAACGCTTTAAGAAGCTATGACAAGACCGTCAACAAAATAGCATCTGGTGAATGGACATTCACGCAAGGACATTTTGGTAAAAACATCGACTGGAATTATTATAACCAGTTCAAACGCAAAAAGGAGTGGTGACATGAATAAAGAAATCAAAAACGGGTGTTTTTTCGCAACTGACAATTCAAAAGGCACATTTACAGAAACCAGAGGAAAAACAGAATATACAATATCCAGAACTGCATATAGTTTCGATATAGAAACAACTATAAACCGCATGACCGAACATACATTTATGTATGTTGGTCAAATAGCAGTAAACGACACTTGTTATATTTTTAGGGAATGGGATTACATTCTCAATGCAATAGAAACAATATACACCGACGGTAAAGAACATAATCAGATGAATATTATCTGGGTTGCAAATTTAGGATATGAAATGTCATTCATGTTACCCCGTCTACACATCAAATTCAAAGACTATGCAACTATTGATGTTTTTGCCGATTCAGCACGTCACCCCATTTATGTAAGAATCACAGATAGTGAAACAAGCGAAACATACTTAGAGTTCCGTGACACTCTCAGAATAAGCGGCTTAAACCTACGCAATACCGCAAAGAATTACTGTACAACACAAAAGCTTGAAATGGATTACTCCGAAATCAGAAACTCCAAAACAGATATATCAGATATCATAGACTATTGCGTTAACGATGTATTTATCTGTAATGAATACTATGATTACTTACTTGATTCATTAGTTGATAAAGGTCAATATCTACCATATACTCAAACTGGAATTGTTCGCAATCTTGTAAAAAATGACTATCAGTATTCAGAGTATGCCGAAACAAACGCAGTCAAAAACATGTTTCCCCGTTCTCTTGAGGAATACAACAGAGTAATGACATGGCTTTACAGCGGTGGCATAACTCACGCCAACCATGATTTTGTAGGTGACAAAATAGGTTACTTTGAAAATGATAAAATAATCGATGGTATAACAGGAATAGACTTTACCAGTTCATATCCGGCGGTCATGGCACACGAGGACAAATTTCCTTTATCAGCGTTTAAAAGAACAAGAGTGTTAACAACATTCGAGCAATTAAACAGGAAAAAAGCATGGTATTGTACAGTTGAATTACACAACGTAAGACAAACAACATCGCATAGTTTAATATCAGCATCAAAGTGTATTAAAGCAGAGGGTTTAATTGAGGATAACGGGCGTGTTATGTATGCCGACAGAATAACGATTATGTTAAACAATATAGACTATGAGTACATTTCATTATTTTACTCATGGGATAAAGATTACAGAATATCTAACGCACACTATTGTGACAAAGTAGGACGATTACCAGACTATCTATTAAAAAACATGATGCATAATGGTCAACAAAAAGCAGAACTCAAAAAACAAGGGTTAAATGATATTCCAGAGTATTTTAAAAACAAAGCATTATTTAATTGTTATTATGGCTTATGTGTACAGCGACTTGTCAGAGATTCTATAACATGGAAATACGAAACTGGTTACGTAAACGACGGATGCGATGATTATTATAAAATCAAGAATCAAGCCGTTTTAAGTCCGTTTTGGGGTGTATATGTTACATCTTTTGCACGTCGCAACCTCTGCATCAACATGTATAACATAGAAAAAACAGGCGCAAGTGTTGTATACTATGATACAGATAGTTTGTATATCAAAGACATAGAAAAAGCTATGAATGTTATTAAAGCATGGAATGAAAAAATGTATACATGGAATAAAGAACTAAAACTGCATGAATGTTTCGCAGATTTGGGTGCATGGGATATTGACCCCGTTGTTATATTTAAAACTTTAGGTGCAAAGCGTTATATCAAAATGGATGAACACAAACATGTAAAATGTACTATTGCTGGTCTGCCTAAAAAAGCGTTCCCTTACAAAGATGAAACCGCCTTTGACCGTTTCACTGATTCTATGGAAATAGATGCTTTGGATAGTATGAAACTAACTGCAAAATACAAAGATGAGGCATACTCTGAGGATATAACAGATAACGACGGTAACACTGAAACAATGTTTGAATACAGTGGAACAACACTAATTGAAATACCATTCAAACTTACAATATCACAACAATTCAAAACTCTGCTAAACAAGTTGCATAAACATTATTAAAAGAAAACCCCTCATTTACTGAGGGGTTATTTTTATTTATCATTAACAAAAGACATAAATGTCATAGCTGTTGAATTATCACGAAAGTACCATTTTGATGAATCCCACAATTCACAGAAACACTTTTTAAAGATAATTTTGTATTCTTTGAAATTGTGCAACCATACTTTTTCTGGAGTTCCTCGCACTAGTATTATATCATCATGGTGAGGTTCAACATTCCATGTACGACATAATACACATACACCATAAACTTCATGCGTTACTAGCTGACACTGCAAATAAAAACCGTTATGCAATACATAAAATGTTAAATGTGTATTTATATTATATCTGCGGCGCATACCGTCAGCATCAACACAAGACCTTTCAAAAATAGGGAACTGTGAATAACTCCACGTGTCAGTACCAGTAATACTGTTTAACTTTGGGTTTTTGAAATTGAAATAGCTATCAATAAATTTTGATTTTGCCGAATTATGACTATTTGCAACAATTTCAAAATAGACAGGCGTCATGTTGTCCCTCTGACATATTTTCCTATCACCAATTTTCATTCTTGAAACATCAGACATAATGCCTTGTTCAGTAAACCAAACTGAACGTGAATCAATGGTATTAGCTAACAGAAACACTTTACACCCTAAACGTTTTCTAAATATTGTACTCATACTATCGCACAAGTAGAAAAAGAAATCATTGTAAGGTGTTTGGTTGTCGATAAATTCATCAACAATAATTATGTCACCATCTGGATTATTATAAGCTGATTTCAAGTCATTTGTACTATTTAAATCATAAACATGCATAAATGGCTTGTTACTTTTTTCTGTTATGTTTCCGTTTTCATCACGTAAGATATATCTCCAAAAACCGCCAAAGTACATTACATCATTCCATTTATTTTCGGTTATTATTTCAATATAACCAAACTGTCTTATAACTGAGAACAATTCAGAAAGTTTCTTAGGTTTTATCATTTCCTTTGTCAGTCTTACATATTCGGCAACCGTTCCAAATTCAC
>JAKSLB010000077.1 GCA_024401435.1 Paludibacteraceae bacterium
CCAAGCGTATTCTCCTGCCTGTAGCCGACATGATGCAGTACTCAAAGGTTCCTGCCGATCTTGTTTCAAAGTTCAGCCTCGAAATATATTCAGACCCTGTAGATGCTGCATTTAAGGCATTGGGGATAAAGTAAATGTGTATGGGAAAGACATTCAAGATACTTACGATTGATGGAGGCGGAATAAAAGGTTTGTATTCTGCCCAAGTGTTGGCAAAGTTTGAAGAAATCTTTAAAACCAACATTTCAGATCATTTTGATTTGATATGTGGCACTTCAACAGGTGGAATAATTGCTCTTGCTGCTTCAGCAAAAATTCCAATGTCCAATGTAGTCAAACTATATGATAATGATGGACCAAAGATTTTTACACAATGGTTCAAACATAGACTTCCTATATGTGGTAGTAATCCTGGTAACTTTTTGCTAACATTAAAGCAATCTTTATTTTGCTCTAAATATAGCGGTAAACACTTAAAAAATGCATTAGAGCGAGAATTCAAAAATATGACTCTTGCAGAAAGTAAGAACCTACTTTGTATCCCTGCCTATAACATAACTACATCAACTCCACGAGTATTTAAGAAGGATTACGGTACGTTGACAGAGGATTCAAGTAAAACTTATGTTGAAGTTGCATTAGCAACGGCAGCTGCACCAACATACCTTCCAGTTCGTATGATAAATGATAATGAATATGTCGATGGTGGTCTATGGGCAAATGATCCTACCTTAGTCGGTTTGACAGAATTCATGTTTAAGATTTTAAAACCTAAACAAGAGAGAACAGAGGACGACTACAATAAAGTAGAAATTTTATCCATTAGTAGTTGCGAAAAGAATGGCGGTGAAGCTCCTAAATGTAAAAGCCGATCTTTCCTAAGATGGTCTAATACGCTTTTTGATATATACTCTCATGGACAAGCTTTTTCTAACAGAGTGTTCCTTAGCAAATTAAAACCATTCTTAGATTTTGATTTGAACATTACTCGTGTTGTCAATAAGCCATTATCGGCAGAACAAGACTCATATATTGATCTGGACAACGCCAGCAACAAATCAAGACAACTATTGCGAGGCATAGGAAAAGAAACAGCTGCAAACTACAAAGAGAATGATAAGATAAGAATGTTTTTTACTGAAAATAAAACCTATATAGTATAATGGCAAATAACCACGAACAATTTATTGCATTCAACGACACTATTACATCTTCAAAAAGAGAAACATTGAAGAAAAACCGTGATGCAATCAGAAACAAAATCAAGAAATACTTCAAAGATAACTGGCCGAATAAGATTCAACCCAAATTTCATTGGCAGGGATCGTATGCAATGTTTACGATTCTCAACCCAATAGAAGATAAGGAAGGGTTAGGTGCTTATGACCTTGATGATGGCGTATATTTTGTTGGAGACTCGTTAGATGAACGTGAAAGCGTCGATTGGTATCATGATGAGGTCTTGGCGGCAGTTAAGAATCATACTACACAAGGAGCGGAGGACACCAAACCATGTGTAAGAGTAAACTATGCAGATGGACATCATGTAGATTTGCCTATATACTTCATGGTTGATGGAGACGAGCATCCAACCCTAGCACACAAGGCAGATCCATGGATGGATAGCGACCCAAGAGATTTTTTGGATTGGTTTAAGGGAAGACCAGAACATCCTCAACTGAGACGAATAGTTAAATACTTAAAGGCATGGGCGGAAAAAGTAAATAATGACAAGAAGGGGAAAATGCCTACTGGTTGCATATTAACAATGCTTGCAGTGAAGCATTATAAAGCTAACGAACGAGACGATGTAGCAATGAAGGATGTTCTTAATGCAATGTATGAAGAACTGTCTGCTGATGATGGTTTTCATTGTTATCGTCCTACATTTCCGGAAAATGAGGATTTGTTTGAACACTACAAGCAGAATCGAAAGGATTTCTTTTTGAATCAACTTAAGAATTTCTCACAAGATGCGTCAAGAGCAGTAGAAAGTAAAAATCAAAAGGACGGCTGTATAAAATGGCAAAAGTACTTTGGGGATAGATTCTGTTGTTCTACCGCAAAAGATGTTGATGAAGACGCTCAACAACAAGAGTCTTCAGGAACACTAAAAACAAACAGTAAATTTGCATAGTATCAGAGAAATAGAAAACTGTTTTGCTGAAATAAGCAAGGCTGAGAACCTGGAATGGGTGGATAGTATTCCATCCGTTCCGAAGCATTATGCCAAGTGCTGGAAGTTAATTACCGAGATATTGAGAGACAATCATGTTGAAGAAATTGAGTTGATGATTGGATTTCAAGACAACTTTCCATATATATTGCCTGATATATATTTCTTTGACGACAAATACGATTACATTCCACACATCGATCACAAGACAAGAAAACTCTGTTATGTCGAGGATGGTGTTACATATGATGTTACACATATTGTCGATGTTTTGCGTGACTGCATCAAGAAAGCTAAAAGACTTATTGAAAATGGAGTAAATAAGACAAATTATCAGGATTTTGTTTCTGAGATAAATAGCTATTGGTTTGAACAATACGACAAGGAACAAATACCTTTGTTTAATATTGTTCTTTATGGCAGTTTCCCAAATGAGTCTTGTTTGCTTGATCTGTATTCTTATACAGAAAAGATGACACTTGCGACCTCAATGGCTCGTAATGTTTTGATAAATCAGGAGCAGGATGACGATTTTTCTAATTATATCAAGCAAAAACATGATGTTTCAAAAAACTCTGCTCTATACTTGAAAAGTGTAGTCATTAATCATCATCCACCTTATTCTTTGTCATTCAAACAGTTGGTTGGAAATGTACAAGACGACAATGATTTAAGACTTCTTAGGTCGCAACTAAATAAAAACCGTTCTCTTATCTTGTTTTTTAAGCTGTTAGATTCAGACAGATTTGGAGGCGTGATAATTCAAAAACAACCCTCAAAAAGAAAAGGGTTCAGAAACAGAATTACAGCATTTGATGAACTTTTCAAATTCGAAAAGCAGAATCTGCCATTACAAAGAACAATTGGAGAACTGTATTCCGCAGAAATCAAGAAAAAAAGAGAAGGTAATATGGCGACAAACACTCAGAGATTCACAATTATCGGTGTTGGAAGCATAGGTAGCAATCTTTGTTACTATCTTATGGGTTATTCGGGCTCCAGCTTTATTCTTGTTGATAATGATGTTATGCGTACAGAGAACACTGGTCGCCATTTATTAGGATTCCGTTTTATCGGACAGGCAAAATCCATTGCCGTTCAAGAATATATTAAAGATAAGAGCCCTGAAACCACAGTCTTGGCGTATCGTGAGAATATCCTTAATAGTTTTGAGGAAAGACTTCCACAGATCAATCAAAGTACAGCTTTGTTTTTGTGTGCAGGTGACTCTATGGTTGAAGAGTTCATAATAGAAAATGTAATGGCAGGAAGGATTTCTGTTCCTATTTTTATAATGTGGTTGGAACCATTCTCAATAGCTGGTCATTTAGTCTATGTTAATCCTGAGAAGAAAGATAAGCCTATATGCCTAAATGTTGGGAAATTGAGATTGTATAAGCATAATCTGATTCAACCAGATATGTATGAGAAAAGAAGTGATGAATTCGTAAAGCGTGATGCAGGCTGCAATGGGTCGTTCGCTTTATATAATCAAAACAATGTAACCCTATTCTTGTCTTCAATATTTCCTATTGTGGATCAGCTTATTGAAAATCCCGGTGAATCAAAGTGTTATAGATGGGTAGGAAACATAAATATCGCAAACAAAATGGGTTTATCCTTGACAGATCCTTCTGTAAAAAAAGGAGAGATCACAGAACTATCAATATAAACATTGATATGATAGAAGTTAAAGAATCTGTAATAAATCAACTTAGAACTCATTGCCAGATAGATGGTGATGAGATTGGTGGTGTATTAACTGGTTCTATAACCTCCGAGAATAGATTAAGAATATCGAATGTGTCAGAACCATGCACAATTTTGAACTTGTCAAATAGATGTGCCTGTATAAGAGACGCATCTAGGGCTAATAAATTTATTCAAGAGGACTTTGAGAGGTCTGACCATACAAGAATTTATTTAGGCGAATGGCATACACATCCAGAGAATGACCCACATCCTTCCTCTGTAGATATAGAGTCAATCATAGAGATCTACAATAAATCGGATATTGTGATAGATGGAGTTGTTTTAGTCATTGTAGGTCTCAAATCCAACTATTATGGGTTCTATGACGGCAAATCAATGAAAGAAAAGAGTATAACAATAGTATAATATTCGTACCGTAATATGGGCATTCTCAATTACATATTTGGAAGCAAGAAGCAAAAGGAAAAGGACTCGATTAAGCCAGTGGCGAAAGTCGAGTCCAATGCTGACATTTCCCAAATTGCAGTTGTAAGCCCAGAGGAAAGTGACAATCTGCGTGATCATGCAGACAAAGGCACTCCTGTATTTGTTGTTGGCGGTGACTTTGCCAATAAACAAGTAATCCTTGTT
>JAKSLB010000078.1 GCA_024401435.1 Paludibacteraceae bacterium
ATGTGGAGTTCAAAAGTAATGTCTCTTTACCCGATTATGTGGGATTGGGAAAAGGGGTAGGATTTGGGTTTGGAACGATAGTCGTAAGAAAATAATAATATACACTAAGTTAAGGAAAGGAGGTAATAATGGGACAATTATTGTTTGTTGGAGGTGATTTATCAGGAATACAGAAATTCATCTACAACATCTCGTCAAAGAAAGCAATGGTAAGTCTAAAGGGACGTTCAGCTTATTTGAAGCAATATACAGAAAAAGTGTGCAATAGAATATGGAATATCAAAGATGTCCAATCATCAACAGAAAAAGATTGGATTTATTGTTCTGGTGGAAAATTCTATTTGCAAGTTCCTGATACAAAAAGCATCCGAGAGAGCATAGAAACAATAAAATCAGAAGTTTCGTCGCAAATCTGGATTGAGCATAATGGTCAGTTGGGAATAAATATTGGTTATGTCTCTTTTGATTATACGAACAATAAAAAAGAGAGTGTGATTATTGACGGGAAAGAAGGTTCTATAGGTCTATTATGGAAGGTTTTGACAGAACAATTCCAAGAAATGAAGAATCAAAAATTCATAAATCTTTTAATTGGTCAATATGATGATTTCTTCGAAGTGAAAAAAATCGGTGAAAAGCAAAAGGTATGCGCAATTACTGGAGTTGAAAGTGAGGATTGCGTGAAACTTGTGAAAGACAACGATGGTGATGAAATCTGGGTTTTACCATCAGTTAAGAAACAAGTTGAATTGGGTCAACAACTCCGGGAAAAATTCCATTTCAAGACATTAGAAGAATATGCAAATGGTTCATATTTAGGAGTGTTACGAATGGATGTTGATGGTTTAGGGAAAGTCTTTATTGACGGTTTTCCTTCAATGGATGAATACAAATCATTTTCTAAAAAACTCGACATATTCTTTGATGCAGAAGGTGGCAATTTGTTTCAGATCAAAAAACAGGACAAATATAAGGATGACATGAATATTGTCTATGCAGGTGGTGATGATATCTTTGCCGTTGGTCGCTGGGACATAGTGGTTGATTTCGCAGCTGAAGTCAGAAATAAATTCGTTTCATACGTAAATAAAGAAGGAGTTTCTCTTTCTGGGGGGGTGGCTATCGTCGGAGAAAAATTCCCGATTGCAAAATCTGCGGAATTGGCAGGAGAAGCAGAAGATGCGGCCAAATCATACGAATATAAGGGCAAAAAGAAAAACGCTTTTTGTTTTTTAGGAGAAACAGTATCATGGAACGAAGAGTTTGAATATGTCTTGAACTATAAGAAACAGTTTGTTTCATTAATTAACAATTTCGGACTATCGAGAGGCATACTTCATAAGATGATGACGTATTCCGAAATGGTAAAAGAGAATATGACATTAAGCTACATGTGGCATACTGTTTATTACTTGACTCGTTTTATAGAGGCAAATAAGAAAAAGCAAGAAATTGTTAGCTTTTGTAAGGATTTGCGAGATAAACAACTTGTCAAAAAAGAGAACTTTCGTCTGGTTGGACTTGCTGCCCGTTGGGCGGAATTGGAATTGAGAAGTAAGAGTATTAATAATTAAAAATTGGATATTATGGTATGGGATAAAAATAAGTTGATTCCAAAAACGGAGATTACGGAAAAAGTGACTTCTGCAACTGTGGATTTTGCCAAAGAATTTGGGTCTTATTTGGGTGTGGATGACTCCTTTAGTAAGAATGGGAAGACAGTGAGTGCAAAAAATCATTTGACTACTAACCAGCTTCGTAAATTTTTCGGAGAAGTTAAACGTCAACAAATGTCGGGTTATAATGAAACAGACTTCGTTCTTCTAAAGCCAAAGTTGGCATATGCAGTAGGTAGAGCCAAAGAGAAGGACGCAAAGATTAAAGATTTCTATTTTGTCATAGCTGATGCCATTGATAAAGTTAGAACAGAACGTGATTTCAAAAATTTCATCAAAATTTTTGAGGCTATTGTAGCTTACCATAAGGCAGCGGAGGAAAAAATTAGTTTGTGATTTTAATGTTTAAGAAAATGGAAAGATTAGTAAAAAAAATTAGAATAAATACCACTATAAAGTTGCTGACAGGTCTTCACATCGGAGGAAGTGGGGACAATGTGGAAATTGGAGGAATTGATAATCCAGTAATCAAGATTGCGACAAAAGATAACCAACCTTACATTCCAGGAAGTTCTCTAAAAGGGAAAATGCGTTGTCTTTTAGAGCAAATTGCAGGTTCTGCAAAAGTAGGAGGAGACTCTATCGTCAACAATTTATTTGGATATTCCCAAAGCAATCAACCATCCAAACTTATCGTACGTGACTCATTGCTATCCGAAGATTCTGCAAAAAGACTTCGTGAAAATGACAATTTGGATATGCCTTATACCGAAGGAAAGTGGGAAAATGTAATTGACCGTGTAAAAGGCACCGCAGAACATCCACGTCAGACTGAACGTATCCCTGCTGGTGTGTCTTTTGATGTCGAATTCGTAATCAACGTGTGGGATACAGATAAAGAAGAAGATTTAATCTCTCTTTTGAAGAAGGGTATGAATGCTCTTGAGAATGATTATTTAGGAGGAAGTGGTTCTCGCGGATACGGACAAATCAAATTCGGAGATTTGAAGCAAACTGAATTGTCAGAGAAAAACAATTGGAAAGCATAAGATATGGCAAAGCAACAGTTTATAATATACAAACTGCATTTTACTACGCCATTACACTTAGGTGATTCTCGCGACGATTATAGTGTCAGTCTTAAAACAATTAATTCTGACACTATGTATGCCGCTTTGATTTCTTGCCTTGCTAAATTAGGTCAAGATATTTCAAAAGATGGCGATTTAGGATGCACTATCAGCAATTTGTTTCCATTCTATCAAAAGGATAGGAACACAAATGCTGTTTACTTTTTCCCAAAGCCTTTAAAACAGACTCTTCCTACTTCTGATAAAGCTACAGAAGAGCGTAAGAAGATAAAAAAAGTAACATGGCTTGATGAAAAATACTTTTCGAAAATATTAAAGGGTGAACAACTCTTTGATGATAACTCTATTGACCGTTCCATCAAAGGTTTATATATGACCGATATGGAAATAGATAAGGACTTTATGTCTTCACAGGTTTCGTCAAGGGTAACTGTGTCTAGAAATGGTCAAGAGGATGCAAAACCATTTCACATGGATAGAGTTGTTTTTAAGGACTACTCTGGATTTTTCTTTCTCGCAAAAGGAGACACTTCCTCATTAGAGAAAGCTATGGATCTTCTTCAATGTGAAGGTATTGGCACTGACAGAAATGTAGGAAACGGCTATTTTGAATATGAAGTGAAATCAGTTGATGTGGAGTTTCCTGACAGTGCAAAATATACAATGTCGCTCTCTTCTTTCATTCCCGAAAGCAAGGAACAGCTTGAATCCATGCTTGCGTCTAAAAATGTTGCATACGATTTCCAGCGTCGTGGAGGATGGATAACAACATCGCCACACAATACTTTAAGAAAAAATGTGATTTACTCTTTTTCTGCTGGTTCTGTGTTTAAGTTGGAATGCAATAGTGTTAATATCTATGGTAAGGTCGGGGTTGACTTAAAACCAGATTGGGATAGTACTCTTAACCATCCTATTTGGAGATGCGGAAGAGCTTTGTTTTTACCAATTAAAGTGGATTGATATGGACGGTATAAATAACAAATACAATATTGTGATAGAAGTATTAACCCCGCTTTCTATTGGTGCGGGAGTGGAAAAAGATTGGGTCAGAGGCGTTGATTTCGTGGTTGATAAAGGGAAACTATACAAACTTAATCTAAAAAAAATGCTTGCTGCCGGATTCAGTTTGGAAGAACTTAGCTCTTGCTTTTCCAATAAAAACGAAAAGGCAATGATATCTAAACTTGCAGGAAAGTTAATGCAGGTATCCGATATTGTCTTGCCAATGCCGGCTCAAAGTGATAATGACATAAAGACTTTTGTTAAAAGTCAACTGTCTGGTACCCCCATTCTTACGGGAAGTTCGCTAAAGGGAGCAATCAGATCAATATTGTTTTCTTCGTTTAGAGATGATGAGGAAAAAACAGAAGATGTATTTGGTAAAATCAAAGACGGATCTGATTTTATGCGATTCATACGACTTAGTGATGCTGATTTTGAGAGCACAACCTTGGTCAACACCAAAATTTTCAATTTGCATAAAGTTGACGGAGAATGGGAAGGCGGATGGAAACATGCATTCCAGAATGGAACAGATTCGCGTTTTATGATGACGGGGTTCAATACTGTGTATGAGTGTCTGAAACCAGGACAAAAGTCAAATTGTACAATATCATTGGCGACTAAACTGTTTGATAACTATAATGGGGAGCAACCTAAGTTAAGCAAGAAACAAGACCTTTTTTCGGAAGAAGAGTATGATCCAATAGAAAATTTGTTTTATGCTATAAATAGTCATACTTATGATTATATTAACGTCAGTTCGACGAAATATAACTAATTGAAAAATTGGTAATTAGCGT
>JAKSLB010000079.1 GCA_024401435.1 Paludibacteraceae bacterium
ATCGTATATGGAAGAAGCAAGATCATGCATTCTCTTTATTGCCCTCTTAAGCGTTTGGGGATGTGTGGCAAATGCAAGCAAAGTAACTTTGCCTTAAAAGATGAATATGCTTCATTCCCGCTCCAGTTCAATGAAGACTGCACAATCAACCTCCTTAACTCAAAGATCACCAACATCATGGATAATCTTGATGATATAAGAGGAGTGAACTATTTCCGTTTAGTGTTTACAACCGAAGACCAAGAAACAGTAAGAAACGTCATAGAATCATTCAAAGAGAAACTTGAAGGAAACACTGAAAGACTCTTTAACGAAGAAACAGACACAAGAGGCCATTTCTTTAAGAACCCTTTATAACCAATAGGTGTTATGAATTAAACCACAAAATCAAAATTGTGGTTTCAAAAGCAACAATTTGAACCGACGTTTATTTTCGTTTTCTTTTTAGGTTACTTGCACATTCTAGCTAATGTTTTTTCTGGAAAATGAGCAAAACGGCCTTCAAAAACAATGGAAAAAGGGGCACGCCACCTTCTAAAATAGAAGATTAAAAAAACGCATAAAACAGCTTTTATAATTTTTTAGCACCTCAAAAAGTGATTAATAATTTTTACACTTTGCACTTTAAATCTAAACTATTGCACTTTAAGATTGCCTTTTCATAACGGTTAAATCACAATAAAGCCATGAACCAGTTTGAATATAAAAAATACCTTGTTGAAACAGGGATAGGTCTCCAGAAAGTAGATGGGCTGGAACCTCCTAGTTATGTTAAGGAAACGCTGAAGTCATATTACGAAAAAGACTCAAGTCTCGAAGAAATATCGGATTCGATAGATCAGTATTTCAAAAAGCATAAAAACGAAACGAAAGACCGAGAAATAGAATCATCCATTGTGGCCCTTAGAATAATCGACGTCCTCAAAGACAAATCGTTTGTTTTTTCAGTAGGGCAATATCTTGCAATACATAAAAGGCTATTTGAAGGAATCATAGATAATGCTGGAAAGCTTAGGACATATAACATAGAGAAAGAAGAAAAAGTGATATGTGGTCATTCTGTGATATATGGCGACTATAGAGATCTCGCTATGGCCTTAGAATATGACCTCAATACCGAAAGGAAATATAGTTACGAAGATAAAACCATGGATGAAATAATCGAGCACCTAGGAACATTCGTATCAAACCTTTGGCAAATTCATCCTTTCGGAGAAGGCAATACCAGAACAATCTCAGTGTTCTTTATCAAATACTTAAGAACATTAGGGTTCGATGTTACTAACGATGTCTTTTCCAAAAACGCAAAATATTTTAGAAATTCTCTTGTAAGAGCAAACTATAGCAACATTAGAGAGAGCATTTTCTCCGATAATGAATACCTTACCCTTTTCTTAAGAAACCTCTTGTTAAACGAAAACAATGTTTTAGACGAAGAAAGAATTGCCTCGCCTTCTATATTACCTAAAAGAATGAAACGCGAAATAACTCTTACCGCTTTTGAAATTGATGTGCTTTTCTTGATAAAAAATAGCAGCCACATAACCAGTAAATCGATTTGTGAGATAACAGGAAAATCGTTAAGAACAGTCAAATATGCCTTATCAAGTCTTCAGTCCCAAAATATAATCAAACGCATAAACGGAAAGAAATACGGGCATTGGGAAATAATAGATGAAGGAATACTCCCTATACTTAAGAGGAGATAGTCCACATTCTTTTTTGGCTCATTTTTTGTTATCGTTATTCAATTAGGTAAGTTATTTTAATAATAGGAAAAAAGGAATAAGGATTATGAATGATAGATTAATTAGTGATATTTGTGCTAGCTATTCCGTTCCATCGATATATATTTGTGAACTTTTAGCAGAAAAAGAAGGAATCGCTGATAATATGACTCCCGAAGAAATTGATGTGTTTGGGAAGAAATGCCGCGCAATCGGAGAAGAGATTATCTCTAACGTATATAGCCTCTGCGCAATGGATAATTTTGATCAAGACGATTATTACGGAGCAAAGATGGCTGTCTTAGGCAAAAGAAAACTCTGTGCTTACTTAGTAAATAATGACAGCGAAACAGTAAAGAAAGATTTTAAGAAATACCAAGAGTCATATGATGGAAAATACGCTCTCGAGCATTTCTTCATGAGCATCGACGATGCACTTGATGAAAAAAGCTTCGCTCAATATTCTCCTTGGTATTAATAGAAAGAAATGAAAAGCGCCCCACTAAAAACAATCGGGGTGTTTTTTTGATATAAACATCTAGTGATGGTATATTAGAAACATGAAAAAACGTTCGTTTGTCATTCTTTCTTTGGCGCTTTTCTCGCTTTGCTCATGCGGAAAAGACTCTTCCGAGAGTGTTTTAAGTAGCAGTGAAACAATAGAAGAACCAATAACAAACAAAACTTTATTAGATAAAAAAGCAAAAGAATTCCAGAATCTTGCAGATCGCTGCGTTTACGATTTCGACCCAACCTCGGTAGAGATGACAAAAAGAACAAACCCTGATGGAAGCGAATTGACCGCAAACGATATTAGAGAACTCACGAAATCAATTAAAAGCATAGATGAAACAAGAACAAAAGAAGGCAAAGAAATCCATGTTTGCTATAGGTTTGAAAGGGTTTTTGCAGAAGGTTTTAATGGAGACTATACAATTCATAAAGCAAAGGCCGTGCTTTATGAAGATGGCTTATCTTTTTTCGAAAGAAATGGCGTCACAAGCGGTGGAGTCTGGTGGAAAGAATCTGATACCATCCATGTAAGCACAACAAGAAGCGGCAGAATAATTGAAACAGAATCACGTGAGATTGATGGTGAGTTATACCTGCCTATTCCTAACATCAACTCTTATAACGACTCACTAACACCCATTAACGCAAGAGGCGGTTACTATTACCCAGTGATTGGCATCTTCATCGAAGACATAAGATTACAAAAAGAAGTTTCTGCCGATGATGTTTTCTATAAAACTCCAATAGGCGACGAATGTCCAGTATATGTAATAGATAAAAGCCTCAATTATTATCCTATCAACAGCTTTGATGACGAACTTAAATTCCTTCATCTTCCAGAATGGAATTACCCTCATGATGATGAATACGTAGCAGAATATAAAGGAATGACTGCGATATATAGCGTCAAGGTTCTTCCTTCGAAAAGGAACTATAGTCTTAACTCAACCGAATTAACGGATAAGACATTCCCTCTCTATACGTTTGATTATCTTAAATACATAGAAGCATCAAGCACTGACGATTTAGCGTTTAACTACAGAATCAAAGGCAACGAACTTCATACATATTTGAATCCAAAAACAGATGAACTTACAACCTTCCTTCCTAATGGAAGGCTAGAAAGAACAAACATCAGTTTCAACTATAGCGAAGAAGACAACCATTTTGACACTACTTATAAAGGCAACGAATTTGGCTTCACTTTCAAATCCCAAGATTCCTTAGAAATAAGCTTAGGAGATAAAAAAGAGACCCTCAAAATCGGGCTATCTCACGTATTTAAAAGTTATCTTCCATATGCCTTTATAACTGACCACGACCATAATCACGAAGGATGCTTAGTGGATCAGCTCCCTGAATCATTAGATCTTCATAATTCTAGGGGCGTATTAGCTGTGGTGATTAAAAGCAGCGCCAATTAAGTAAAGCATTAACAAAAAGACCGGATTTGAAATGTACCCCTAATCCTGGACAAAAAACAGGAAAGGGGTATTTTTAATGAAATACGATTGCAAATTCAAACTTGATTGCGTCCTCAAGTATAAAGAAGGGAGGCGGGATTTTGTTCCGGTCGGAATTAATAGGGATTCATTTTTATCTCATGTCAGAGAATGGGCAAAGGCCTTTGATGATCTCGGCATATACAGAACTGCCTAAGAACAAAATATCAACCTTCTCTTCTAAAGGTGTGTCGATTGATTTAGCTTTGCAGTAGTCAATGATTTGTAGACACTTTTTGCTTCTTCTCGCGAATCATTCTATATGCGACAGGAGTCAGATATCCTAACGTGCAAGCCGGCCTTTCCTCGTTGAAGAACTGTATGTATCTTTCAATGAAAGCAGGAACGTCATCGCATCCGTTTATATGAAAATCGACGAACATTTCCGTTTTCGCCCATCCATTTATAGCCTCCATGGCTCCATTATCTGTTGGGGTTCCCGCACGGGACATCGAATGTGTGATATGATATGTAGGAAGAAGCTCATTGAAGCTTTTCGAGGAGTAGACGGAGCCTTGGTCGCGTGTATCATTTTCCTATGAATTGAAGGTTGATTGTAAACTATATGTGGTTTTAGAAATTTTTGATGGTCCGCATCCAACCAAATCTAATAAGACTTTGATCTTGCATTTAGTCTAAAACCCAATTAATTCTTTGATTCTAGTTTAAGACGTCCTTGGTCGTGAGTTAAGAACTCGTCATACAGAATGTCTAAACGAATTTAATGGTTAA
>JAKSLB010000008.1 GCA_024401435.1 Paludibacteraceae bacterium
CGCGACCCCAACCTTGGCAAGGTTGTGCTCTACCAACTGAGCTATTTTCGCATTTCAAATATTCATATTACTCATCAGTTTTACTTTAAATCTCACCAAGATCGAGGAAACCTCTCTAGTTGGTAAAACTACGCTCTACTGACTGAGCAATTTTTTCGTCTTCTAACAACGAGCACTGAAAGCTATCTCTCAAATGCGTTGCAAAGGTATAATAAAAATCTATACTCACAAAATTTGGTTGGACTATTTTTTCAGTTCTTTGAAAGAAAATTTTCACTACGACATTCTGCTTTTATAATCAGAGTAATCGAATTCTCTCAATTTCACCAATTTATCATCCTTTGTCCACAACATCAAGGATGGATGGGTAATTCCATTAAACATTGTTGTTTTAACTGTAGTATAATGAATCATATCCATCAAAACAATCTTTTCTCCTATCTGCAACTCATGATCAAAACTCCAATCACCATAATAATCACCAGACAAGCAACTGTTACCTCCCATTCGATAGGTATACTTTCCATTCTCTACGGATGATAATATGGCTGGTTGATACGGCATCTCCAAACAATCTGGCATATGGCAAGCAAACGAGACATTCAAGATAGCTGTTCTGATACCATGATTTTCAACAATATCCACAACTTTTGAAACTAACTCACCCGTTTGCCAGGCAAATGCGCTACCTGGTTCCATGATAACTTGCAACCATGGATAACGTGAACGAAATTCACGAAGCACATAAATCAAATGTTCAACATCATAATCGGCACGAGTCATCAAGTGACCACCACCGAAATTAATCCATTTTATTTGATTGAAATATTTAGAAAACTTCTGTTCCACTACAGACAAAGTTCTTTCCAAGTCATACGAAGTGGACTCACATAGGGTATGGAAATGAATTCCTTCCACACCTTCTGGCAATTTATCTCCCAACAAATCAGCCACCACACCCAGTCTTGACCCCGGTGCACATGGGTTATATAAATCAGTCTCTACATCCGAAAATTCCGGATTCACACGCAACCCGCAGGATATAGGATGAGAAACTTTTTGGGTCTCTGGATAAAACCGAGCAAATTGTGTTAATGAATTGAATGTGATATGACTACTACACTGAGCAATTTTTGAAAACTCCTCTTCTGTATAGGCTGGAGAATACGTATGAGCCAAATTGCCCATCTCTTCAACAGCCAGACATGCTTCTGAAAGGGAACTTGCCGTCGAATATGGAATATACTCTCTCACTATCGGAAAGACTTTCCACAAAGCAAAGGCTTTGAAAGCAAGGATAATCTCCACCCCTGCTCTCTCCTTTACTGATTTTATCAATGACAAATTTCGTCGAAGACGTACTTCATCCACCACATATGCGGGAGCGGGTACCTGTGCGTAATCAATCATATTCTTATTTTATTATTTAGCCACGCATAGTGCATTATTCAACGCAACAATAGCTGCCGAATAATCTTTTCTTTCTATGACAAACTGCATGTTAACTTGACGTAAAGATTGTGCGAAACACTCAATATTGATATTATTATCACACAATGCCTTTGCTGCTTTATACAAGAAACCCGGATGTGCTATGTTTGTACCCATACAACATACGATTGCCACATCTTTAACAGTCACTTGATAGAATTTCTCTTTCAATTCTTCTATCAATCCTTGCGACTTAGCCTTATCCCATATTACCATCGTAATGCTGTTGGCATTTGTTGATTTTAAAATATAGCTTACACCATGTTTTTCAAACACTTGCATAATGCGAAGATCAAAGCCAACCTCTCCTACCATCATAGGATCATGAACTTCAACCGCCAAGACCTTATCTGTTCCTGAGACTATTTCTATACGAGATTTCTCTGCAACATAATTTTTAGAAATCAATGTACCAGGATGTTCTGGTTCGAACGTATTTTTTATACGAATGTCAATGCCTGCCAATTCCAATGGTTTAGATGCCTTTGGATGAATTGCTTCCATACCAACATCTGCTAATTGATCAGCAACCATAAAGTTAGTGTTACCCACAATGATTGAGTTCTCTTTACCCACCAACTTCGGATCTGCAGAAGACAAATGGAACTCTTTATGAATAACAGCCTCATTCGCTTTCACATCCACAGCAATTTTAGAGAAAGTAACTTCTGAATAACCACGGTCAAATGCTCTCATGATTCCTTCTGTTCCTTTCGTATAACCTGTAGCCACACAAAGTGTCTTGGAAAAATCAATTCCAATGAAAGCCTTATGAATACGCTCATCAATAGTCAAAGCTTCCGAATCATCAAATCCGCACAAATCAATAAACGTTGCATTGATGCCATTATTTTTTATGATGTTGACAGAATTGAATGCTGAATGAGCCTCTCCAATAGAAGAAAGAATCTCACGTGCAGCTAAATATATATCGTTTCGATCCACATAACCAGAAGCTAACACGCTATGCATAGAGCGAAGGAAACTTTTTGCCTTTTCTATACGATTGATAACAAATTCATCAGCTACTTTTTGGTCTAACTTAATATCAGCAAAACCACGGTTTAACGCGATCAATTTTTGACACAACTCATCAAGAGCCGCCTCATAATTATCATCCTTTAAAAATTTTACATAAATTCCAGGTTCTCCTGTCTTCTTATGTTCAAGCAACCAGTTTGTAACATTATTATAGGCAGAAACAACGAATATTCGATTATACATTTCTGCACCACTACGTTTTCCAATGATAATGTTGTTCAAGACATCCTTGAACTGTGACATGGAGGTTCCTCCGATTTTCTCTACTGTTAACATATGTTGATTTGTAATTATTAATCTAAAAAAAACAATCTAAATTGCAAAATTACAAAAAAATTCAGTTACCAACCCGTTCTCTTTAAAGATATTTAGAGACGATTTTTTTTCATAATTTTTTCATCAACACACAATAAAGTATAAAACACAACGTATATATAGTGTAATGTTTAATATCTTATGCGTTTTTATTTAGATTAAACAATGTTTAGTTCTATACAGAAGCCAATTTGCTGAGAAGCAGATTGGCTTTATTTATAGGAAATTTCTATAAAATGCTTTGTAGTGCTTTTGTAGATTTTTCCAGACATAAAAAAAAGCAGACAAAGAATAAATCTTTATCTGCTCAGTACCCAGACCCGGGGTCGAACCGGGATGGAAGTGAATCCACTGGTGTTTGAGACCAGCGCGTCTACCGATTCCGCCATCTGGGCATCATTGAGTTGTTTCTCAAATGCGGTGCAAAGGTATAACTATTTTTTGTTCTCACAAACTTTTACATCAAAAAAAATGAGTAAAACAACTGCATTTTTATTTAATCTCTTATTACTCAAAGAAATATTTTTCTCTCTGAAACTTCTTTCTAACATATTAGATTCACGAACAGAAGTTCGTGTTTCCCACAAGAAAACTAATCAAATTTTTCTTTCTTAACAGAACAATATAACGAAACAACACCTTTATTGTCAGGTGTTCCTAATTTCAAATTGATTTTTGCAGTAAATTGGTCATTTGTATCTTCAAGATATATTGATGCTGCATCTGGAGTCGTCCAATACGTTTTGTTATTATTAATCAAAACATAGGAATTTCCTTTTTCATAATGATATGTGAATTTACCTCCTTCTCCTTTATTCTCTATAACATCAATATGCCAATCTTGAAGGGTTAACAAATTGACTTCTGTATATGTTGGAATCGGAGTTCCTTCCTTTTCCAGGATGACACTTGTCCCTGTTTTGTTCGACACGAATTGCAAACGTGTTTCTGGGGTTAAATAAGTATTAACAAAGTCAATAGTATACTCTGTTCCATCAATAACCATTCGATTGTTAGGATCTGGAAGTTCTTCTTTTACACAACCTGTAAGAACAAGACTTACAAAAGCTAATAAGATTTGTGCAATTCTTGATTTCATATGCAATTTTATAACTAAATATTGAATTTTCATTAATTATTAGGATCGACAATCGTATCTACACTCTTTTCATCACCATTTGTCAAAGTATTCCAAATTATCAATTGACCATTTGGCAACACATCCATTTTCTGAATGTCTATCACACTGTTGTTTTGGAATTCATGACTAATATCACCATAATTACTTCCATGATCCTTGATGACATATCTTCCCTCACTACCAGTCACCGCAGCAGCAACAGTTTTTGCCTTACAATGGCTAAAGTCATTTGAATTGGAATTTATCACACCATTCTCCTCACTTGTATTATAGATTCTAAAGATAGTTTCCTCATAATTTACATCCACTTGATCCGTTTCAACATCATCAACAATAATATTATTAGAGAAAGTAATGTTTGAACCACGATTATCTCCTTCGCGAACATAAATAATACCCGACCCTGGAAGAGTTGTATTTTGATAACGCTCGCAACGAGCACCTCTCGCAAATGTATTACCTAAAATATTGATACCATTTATACTAGGATTATGTATTTCAGAATCAGGCAACGAATTATCTTCATTCTTTTCATTAAACAACATAATACAACTATGCGTTGCAGCATCAAACAAACAATTTTCCACATTAACAATAGTAGCAGCTTCATCTATAAGGAAGTGAATGAAATTGTATTCAAACCTACAATTAACAAATTGTGTCATACTCGAACCTTTCAGACAAACACCAGCACCAACCTTACGAATTGCATTAGGATTCGTATCGTCAATTTTAGCAGCTGACAAATTGTAATTCAACATGTTTGTATTAAAATGGCAATCCTCACAAATGTAATCCGACGTGTATGCCGTATACAATCCGAAACGACATGCACTGAAATACGTACGATTGATTCTTTCTATATATCCACCAATCGAACGGATACCATAAGTAAAACCAACAATAGAGCAATCCCTCATAGCTGTTAAAGAACCATGAACACCATTATCATCAGCATAAAGGAATACACCACAAGTAAAAATCCCCTCTCTTGTATTTCCACCAATATACAAATTGCTATTACCTATAATCGAAACTCCGTACAAATTCAAGCTACCACCCACATCAAACTTAATCGCAGTAATATTCGATGAAGTTTTGATTCCATATTCAGAATTTTCAACCTGAGTGGCATAAACATTTTCCGACCAATCAATACCACGTATAGTAATAGATTTTGGAATCACAATTGAAGAATTAATCGCATACAATCCATCCAGCACCAAAGTCTCTGGAATAATTTTCAAGACTTGATTGATAATCGTAGAGTTATCTGTATTAGAAGTAGATGCACCAAACCATGAGAGAGCAACCTCTTTGTTATACAAAGACCCTGAAAAGGAACAACCACTAAACATCACCAATCCTTCAATGTAAGTATTATCAAAAGTAACTAGTGCATTTTTTATAGAGCCACCATTGAAACGAAGAATGGAATTTGCTGGTATTGTAATTTTCCCACCCTTTAAATCAAAATCACTCGTGAGTTCATAGATTGTTTTTGAAGTAGCTAACTGACTGGATATAGATTTTGACGGATCTAACAAGACGTATGCGAATTCAGAATCATCGCCCGGACTGTTTAACGCTAATTTAGATGAAAGGTCTGTCGCAATCTGAGTTACTTCACTTTCATCTTCTTTATCTTCATAAACAAGATCTTCTTTACTACATCCAACAAAAGATAGGAATATAAATATAGGCAAGAAATAAATAAAAAAAACTTTTCTCATCTTTTCTATAAGTTAAATATATATATTTCTATGTAGAAGCATTGTTTCTCTGCGAATTTAACAATAAAAACCATTTTTTTGAGAATGCAAAAGCAAATTACTCACAACTACACTTCATACACTTTACAAAAGTACAAAAAAGATAATTCAAACATAACAAATAAAAGGGAAAATAGATAACACATTTATTTAATATTCATTAAAAAGCCTTGTTTAAATATTTTTTTTTAATTTTGAGCATTAAATTCTTAATCGTAATAAAACCCAACATGCATACCACAATACGTAATATATTTGCCTTCATATTTCTTTTCATGCTTTCATGTCAACTATCATTTGCAACGCTAACGAAAGATGACGAAGGTTATTATTTGATCGAAAGCGCTTCCGATTTAGTAGAGTATCGAGACAATGTGAACAGTGGGAAATCAATGGATGGTCGTTTAACAGCTGATATCGACTTAAAATCCGTTTGTGGAGAAGTAAAAGGGGAAAATATATCATGGACCCCTATTAACACTGAGAAAGTTGCTATTAAGTTTGATGGAGCAAACCATACCATATCCAACTTATATATCAACACGAATAATGGAAACCAAGGGTTGTTTTATTGTGCTGATGAAGTAAAAGATTTGACATTAAAGAATATTTACGTAAAAGGAAACGATAATGTTGGTGGGCTTTCTGCCACAGGAGAAGGTTCTAATGGCAAATGTTTAATCGTCAATTGTCATATAGATGGCGTTGTAAAAGGTTGGTCTAATGTTGGTGGTTTTGTAGGGTTCATAAATTCCGAGACTTCTTATATAGTGAATTGTTGTAACAATACAATTGTATTAGGTGGAAATGATGTTGGAGGATTCTGTGGAACTTGCTATAATACAACATTTTGTAATTGTTATAATTTAGGACGCGTAAAGGCTGTATCACTCATTTCTCCCGACCTTGAAATGACCTACAATGGAATTGCAGGGGGATTTGCAGGTTGCATTGATGGATGCAATTTTTATAATTGTTACAATTACAATAAGATTAGTGGTTTAGCAAGTGGAAGTATAATCGGACATGTTCTCTCCGACAAAGAAGTGACATTTAACAACTGTTTCAGTTTAACCGATATGGCTAAAGATAATGCATATCAAACAGCCGTTCGAAATTTGGCCATCACATCTTTCAAGAATGGAACGATGCAAAAGAATCTAAACCTATATTTGAAAACAACGCCAACATGCGAATTACCATCAAGTTCAGACATTTCATATAATTGGACGACAAATATTATTCTATATAACGAATGGGTACAAGTTGAAGACGAAGATGATTATCCAAGATTTGACGGCGTTGATTTTTCTCCATCATCCAATTCTATTGTCACATACAGAGGCGATTTATTCGACATAGATATCGTTACAGAATCCATGAAATTACCAACCTGTGAAAATCCATTGTTTGAATACTCCTTTGAGAATTCATTTGACGGGAAAAATGTTGTAAGTGACACCGTAGTCCTTGTCGAAAAGATATTGAAAAAAGACTTTTTGGAAATGGACAAGGATGGTTTTTATATAATCCATAACGGGAAAGAATTGAGTCTCTTTAGGGATGCTGTAAATAGTGGTGCGAATACAATCAAAGGCAAATTGATGGATAATATCAACATGGCTTCAGAGAGCTTGACAGGATGGACACCCATCGGAGATGATAAAATAAATGGGAACATACCATTCTCTGGTGTGTTTGATGGAAACGATTACACCATTTTCAATCTACAAGAAGGAAATAATTTGGAGTTCGCTGGTTTATTTTCATATGTAAAGAACGCAACCATCCAAAATGTATCACTAAAGAACTCAACCTTTACAGGAATTTACGCAGGTGCCATTTGCGCATACGCAGAATCATCAGTGATTGTGAATTGTGGTAACGAAGCAACCATTAAAAGCACTTCCTATGATGGTGCTGCAGGTTTTTGTGCTGTTGTCGACGAATGTTTGGTAGCGAATTGTTATAATATTGGAGAAATCCATTCTGAAGGAAGGGCTGCTGGTCTATTGGGAATAGAACTTGGTAATTCAAAGATATACAATTGCTATACTTCATGTATCATAAGCATTGATAGTGCTAAATATGGCAACAGATCGCCTTTCATTTTTGAAAATTGGAATGCAGATGTCTCTAATTGTTATTATGATAGTACCCTATTCAACATTTCAGACAATGAAGTCCTTTTGGTGAATGAATTGGCAAATCCGACAAACACAACCACGATTAAGACAAACCAATTCATAGCTATATTGAATGATGGAGTCGACTCCTTAAACAGTAAACAAGATACGATTGTTTACCGCTCTTGGGTAAAAGGAGATGTTTCAAGTTATCCGAAATTTCAAAAGGATGAAAGTGTAGACATCGACAATTGTCCGTCTAATCGTCCTATCACAGATTCAATTGTAGTCTATTCTGTCAATCAAACATTGTATATTGAATCTACAAAGGAAAAGAATACTTTCATCTATAATATGAAAGGTCAAATGGTTCTTCCTATCTTTTGCAATATTGGGTTAACTGAAGTGTATGGTTTACCACAAGGTATTTATGTTATAGAAGGCAAAAGAATTATCTTGAAATAAAATTATCACTATTCGACTTTTATTTGCTTTATTGGATGGGAATGTGCACAAAGCTTCCTATTTTTCAACAAACCATCGTTCTTTATTGTTTTATCGCAAAGAAACAAGTAACTTTGTGAGGATTTTTAAATTATGGAAGAAATACTCAAACAACTGAATGACAATCAAAAGGAAGCCGTATTATACAACGATGGACCTTCCCTTGTCGTAGCTGGCGCAGGTTCTGGAAAGACTCGCGTTCTCACCTATAAAATAGCTGCACTATTAAAGCAAGGTTACCTACCCTATCATATCCTTGCCATCACCTTTACCAACAAGGCAGCCAACGAAATGAAAAATCGTATTGCTAAAATTGTAGGTGATCAAGCTGCTCGTCAACTTTGGATGGGTACATTTCACTCCACATTTTCCAGAATACTCAGAATAGAAGGTAGCGTTCTTGGATTCACAAAAGATTTCACCATTTACGATACGGATAGTTCCAAATCCAAAATAAAAGAAATCATTAAGGAGTTAAACCTAAACGACAAAGATTACACTTCAAAAAAAGTTCTTGCTCGTATTTCAAAATTGAAAAACGACCTTGTCACACCCAATGCATACGATAAACGATTTGATCTTCAAGAGACAGATCGTTATCAAAACATTCCTCGTCTAAAGGAAATTTACAGAATCTATATGAACCAATGTCATCGAGCAAACGCTATGGACTTTGATGACATTCTACTCTACACAAACATTCTGTTCCGTGATTTTCCAGACATCTTACAAAAATATCAAAATCAATTTCAATTTGTATTGGTCGATGAGTATCAAGACACTAATTTTTCACAACATCTTATCGTAAAAAAGTTAGTGGAATCTCATCACAAACTTTGTGTGGTAGGCGACGATGCACAAAGCATCTATTCTTTCCGAGGAGCAAACATTGAAAACATACTCCGTTTTAAAGATAATTATCCAGAATATAAGCTCTTTAAACTGGAACAGAATTATCGTTCTACGCCTAACATTGTAGATGCAGCAAACAGCCTAATCGCAAAAAATAAAGGACAGATAAAGAAACATATCTTCTCTGAGAAAAATACGGGTTCAAAAATAAAAGCCTATAGTTCGTTCTCCGATCAAGAGGAAAGTAACATCGTTGGCAACTTAATCAAGCAACTCAGCAAAGACTATGAATTTCAAGACTTTGCTGTGCTATACAGAACCAATGCGCAATCTCGTCTCTTGGAAGAGGCTCTTCGCAAGCGTTCCATTCCATACAAAATACATGGTGGAAAATCTTTTTATCAACGTAAAGTAGTAAAAGACATTCTCACCTATCTTCGTCTCATCATCAACCACAAAGACGAAGATGCATTCAAACGTGCTATCAAATATCCAAGAAAAGGTATCGGTGACACGACCATTGAAAAAATCAACGAGTTGGCAAACAAACTAAACACACCTTATTGGGACATCATTTCAGACCCTGTCGGTTACAAATTGGATTTAGGTGCAGCTGCCATAAAAAAACTGAACACCTTCAGAACGCAAATCGAAGAGTTCTCATCGATAGCCTCAACAACAGATGCCTATTCTTTGACCGATCGAGTGGTTAAAGAATTCGGCATTTTAGTAGAATTAGGGAAAGACACCTCTCCCGAAGGAAAAGATGACTTAAAACTTGCAGAAGAAGTGCTCTCTGGCATTCACGAATTTTGTGAATCACAACGAGAAGAATATGGCGTGGAAATCAGCACCATTTCTGATTACCTGCAAACGATTTCTCTTCTTACGGACCAAGACACAGACAAAGCTGAAGATATCAACAAGGTTACCTTAATGACCGTTCACGCAGCGAAAGGATTGGAATTTAAAAATGTGATTATTGTTGGACTGGAAGAAGAATTATTTCCTTCTGACATGAACCTCGACACAGATGCCGGCATTGAAGAGGAACGTCGGTTATTCTACGTAGCTATCACACGTGCAGAAGAGAACTGTATCATCACCTATGCGAAAAGCAGATTCCGCAATGGCAGAACATTGTACACTTCTCCAAGTCGTTTTTTATCTGACATCGAATCTCAATACATTGATTTACCTGTGGATTTCCATGATAGGAACACAAGAGCCAATGACGAATTTGACTTCAACAAACTAAGAAATTATGGCTCTTCCAACTATGGTTTCAACAGCAGTAACAAGCCAAGATACGCACAAACTCAGCAGAGTTACTACAACACTGAAACAAGGAATTCAAGTTCTTACAGTCCATCATCGGAAGTCAAGATAACAACACCAACCCCATCCCGTTTAAAGAAAGTTGTATCTTCACCTACAAATGATGTACCGACCACCTCTACAAACACAGGACTTCAAGTAGGGAACAAAGTCAAACACGAAAGATTTGGCATTGGAACCATCACTGGCATAGAGACAATGAACGGAGATTATAAAATCACCATCAACTTTGAAAATTCAGGAGAGAAAAAAATCTTACAGAAATATACGAAATTAGAGGTGATTTCATAAAAGGATTAACCATCTCAACCACAATTAATTAAACTAATATAGAGTATAAAATTCTTCAGTCCGTTGAAGATTTTTACGTAAATTTCTTCAATTGAATGAAGAAATTTACATTATAGCATAAGATTTAACACTTATACCTATAAGTTTTCGTGAAATAATGCAGTTTTTGAATCTCTCCCCACAATTTTGAGATCTAAAAACTCCAAAACTTACTTATTTCTTCACAGTCTAATGTCATAAACAATACTCGTGTCTCACTCCCATCGTCATTCTATTTCTTCCGTAAAAGCATAGAGAGGAATGAATTCAAACCTATCTTGTTTGATGTTTTTTCCATGGAGATACGAATGGTTTCAAGGTCTGGATTGTTTAAAATGAAAGGTTCCCTTTTTATCTGATAACGAATTTATTATCTCCCCACATTCACGTTATTAGTTACCACCTGCAACAACCTCAAAATAATCGTTCTTATCAAAATACTTTTGTGCCATTTCTAATAAATCCTTCGGTGTGACAGATTGAATTGCACACGTCTTTTCATGAAAGAAATCAGGCAAATCTAATTTTTCTAATGTGACACCAATATACGCATCCACAACAGAGAAAGAACCATCTGCCGAACGTAATATATCGCCTAACATATAATTTTTCACCATTTTCAATTCCTCCTCTGGTATCAGTTCATTACAGAGGCGATCCATCTCCTTATACAATTCAACTAACAAGGGTTGCACATATTGTACAGCAGCTTGTGTGGCAATAATAGACAACACACCTTTTGACATTCTACGAAGCACAGAATTGATGCCATAGGTATACCCCTTGTCTTCTCGTATATTAGACATCAATCGACTACCAAAATATCCGCCTAAAACCGTATTCAACACACTTACTTTATGAAAATCCGGATGATATAAGTCAAACAAACGACGGCCTACAAAGATAGCTGACTGAACACTGTCTTTTTTAGGTATAAATAATTTCTTGTCTGGATATACTGATTCTTTATAATCTGAAACAACTCTTTTATAATCCTTTTGTAGTTGCATAGAACCAAAAATCGCATTCATTGCAGACAAAACTTCTTCACTCGCATTACCAGATAAGAAAAACTGACAGTTGTTTATCACATAATACTGATGATAGAATGATTTTATCAAGTCTAACGACAAAGTATCATAATCTTCTTCCTTTGGTGCCTTACCCAACGTACCCTCTATTCCATAAATACAACGTTTCAATCCGCGGTTTGCAATGGTTGTCACCTTACTCTCAGCTATTCTAAAGGATTGTCTTTCTGTCGTTCGCAACAATTCAAATTCACTTTCTGGGAATGTTGGTTCAAACAAAATCTCATAAAAGAGATTCAACATTTCATTCAAATGTTTCTTTAACGTCAGCAAAGTGAAAATCGTATGCGTCTCCGTCGTATTGGAGACAAAAGTGGCTCCATAGAAATCGAGTAGTTCCGATATCTCTTTAGACGTGTGATGAAGTGTACCTTCACGCATTAATTTATGCGTAAAAGACGCCACAAAGAATTGTGGTTGACAAAGAGTGCCTACCTCTACAACACAATCAATACGTACCATTTCTTCTGGTCCGTAAGGAATAACAGATAGAGGAAGTCCATTCAAAAGAGATGAAATCTTCATTTTGGGGAAGTGAAACTCCCCTATTGGTTGTATTTCTGGAATAGTTATCATCACTTAAAGTTTTTCTGTAAAAAAGCTTCCGCTGCCTTCAAATCTTCTGGTGTATCAATACCAATTGTTTCAACTTCAGTCACACCCACCTTAATTTTATAACCATTTTCAATCCATCGAAGTTGTTCTAATGATTCAGCCAACTCTAATGATGATTGAGGCAATTGCGTAATCTCCTTCAAAACATCACCACGATAGGCATACAATCCAATATGCTTATAATAAGTATGTAAATTAATCCAATCTTCTTGTTCCTTTCCACGAAGATATGGAATCACATTTCGACTAAAGTAAATAGCCTCACTATCTTTATTTAAAAGCACTTTAGGTGAATTAGGATTGAACAAAGCCTTTGTACCATCTGATGATTTAAACGGTTTTACCAAAGTAGCTATTTGAGTCTCCTTATTATCAAAGCATTGGCAAATTGTCTCTATTTGAGATATTTGGATAAAAGGTTCATCTCCTTGTATATTGATAACAATCTCTTTTCCTGCACCTACCTTCTGAAAAGCTTCAAAACAACGATCTGTTCCACTTTTATGGTTTTCAGATGTCATGACAACATTTCCTCCGAAAGCCTCAACAGCATCAAAAATTCGTTGATCATCAGTTGCAACATAGACGGTTGGTAACACTTTCGATACTTGTTCGAACACACGTTGAATCATACTTTTACCACCTATTAACTGTAGGGGTTTACCTGGAAAACGAGTGGAAGCATACCTTGCAGGAATAATTCCTATAAATTTATTATAATCCATTTATCTTCTAATTAATTTTAAAGTTACAAAATTAAGAAAAACATTTGAGCAGAAATATCGACTTGCTATTTTTTATTCACTCTTTTCGTTATCTTTGCAAAACATTATATTTGATAAGAATGATTCAATTACCATCAGATTTCATACAACAAATGGTTTCTCTTATTGGTGAGACCGAATTCCAGAAGTTTCAAGATGCCATTCAAACCGAACGCATTACGAGCATTCGTACCAATGAGAACAAAGTAACAGGCAACGTTAACAATGCCACGCCCGTACCTTGGTGCAAGAATGGTTTCTATCTCAATGACCGACCTGTTTTCACAATGGATCCTCTATTTCATGCTGGATGTTATTATGCACAGGAGGCTTCATCTATGTTTGTAGAACAAGCGGTTCGTCAACATTGGGACTCCATGGAAGAGAACGAACCATTGATACTAGACTTATGTGCAGCACCAGGAGGGAAATCTACCCATTTAGTCTCTTTACTCAATGGAAGAGGTTGGTTAGTCTGCAATGAAGTTATGAAATCAAGAATAGGTATCTTAAATGAAAATATTACGAAATGGGGTGCATCCAATGTGACTGTCACAAACAATGATCCTAAGGATTTCGGTCAACTGAATGGTCTGTTCGATCTCATATTAATAGATGCCCCCTGTTCTGGAGAAGGTATGTTCCGCAAAGATGACAAAGCAATAGAAGATTGGTCGTTGGATAATGTTCAACTTTGTTGTGAGCGTCAGAGAAGAATTGTAGCAGATGTGTTCCCTGCTTTAAAAGAAGGTGGATTATTACTATATAGTACTTGTACATACAATGAAGAGGAAGACGAAAAAAATGTTCATTGGATTGAAGAGAATTTAGGGGCAGAAATCTTAGAGATTAAGACAAAGGACGATTGGAACATAACTACGCAAGGAGCAGGTTACCACTTCTATCCGCACAAAACACAAGGAGAAGGATTCTTCTTAGCTGTATTGAAAAAAACAACAGAAGAAAGTACCACGAAGATAAAAACTCCTAAGCAAATCTCACTGGCATCTAAAGATATTAGTACTATTTGTACGAAATGGCTCACCAACCAAGATGTCAAGATTCTTCAAGAAGGCGACAAACTGACAGCCATTCCTAATCAATGGTTAGACACACAATTGTTTTTAAAACAAAAACTAAGAATAGTACACTATGCCTTACCAATAGGAATTGTCAAAGGGAAAGACATCATTCCTGACGAAGCATTGGCACTCTCATGGATTCTTAAACAAGACCAATTTACCAAGGTAGATTGCACATGGGAACAAGCCATACAATTCTTGAAAAAGGAAAACATAATATTAGAGAATATTTCCAAAGGAATCGTATTGTTTTGCTACAAAAATATTCCATTAGGATTTGGGAAAAATTTAGGTAACCGATGTAACAACCTCTACCCTTCCGAATGGCACATTCGAATGAATGCTGATAAAGACAAACATACTGAGATAATAGACTTTCATTAAATCATATACCTATGGAATCATCCGACGCACGCGAACAAAAAATAATACGTGTCACGCTTATAGGAGCTGTAGCAAACTGTTTATTGACGCTTTGTAAAGTAGCTGTTGGTATCATCGGAAATAGTGCGGCCATGATAGCGGATGGTATTCACTCATTGAGTGATCTCATCAGTGACTTTGTTGTCCTTATATTCGTAAAGATTTCTTCAAAAGAACAAGACAAGGAACACGATTATGGACATGGGAAATTTGAGGTATTAGCGACCCTCATTGTTAGTATGCTTTTGATTTTTGTAGGAGTCAAACTATTAACGAGTGGCATCAATAGTATTCTTTGTTTTATAAATGGCGAAGAGCTAAAGCAACCAAGTATAATAGCATTTTACATGGCTTTAATATCTATAGCGACGAAAGAGATATTATATCAAATAACCGCTCGTGTCGGTCGAAAAGTCGAAAGTCAAGCAGTCATTGCCAACGCATGGCACCATCGAACAGATGCCATTTCATCTATAGGTTCTTTATTGGGTATCGCAGGTGCCATCTTTTTAGGAGAACGGTGCGTTGTACTCGATCCAATAGCAAGTTGCATCATCAGTTTATTCATTTTCTTCATTGCCATCAAAATGGGAGGAGAATCTATCAAAGAATTGATGGAAGTTTCACTATCCGATGAAGAAGAGAAAAAGATAACTTCTCTTATTGAATCTGTCGATGGCATTAAAGACGTGCACAATTTAAAGACTCGTCGTAACGGGCGAAGTGTTATCATCGATGTTCATATTGTAGTCGACCCCCACATTACAGTGATTGAAGCTCATGAAATGACAGTGGAAGCTGAAAAATCACTTTTGGAACATTTCGGACATAATTCACAAATCTTTATTCATATAGAACCAGAAGAAAATGCTTTATAGCAAATCAATTAAATTCTACATCCATATTGGGAAAAGAGTATTCTTACTTCAACATATAATCCTCTACCACCAACGCAACACCATCTTCATCATTCGTTAAGGTCACAAGATCAGCTGCCGCTTTCACTTCAGGTTGTGCATTACACATAGCCACACCTAATCCAGCATATTCAATCATAGAACGATCATTAAATCCATCGCCACACGCAATCATCTGTTCTTTGGACAGATTCAAATGCTTCAATAGTTTCCCCAACGAATACGCCTTATCAATATTCAACGGCATTATTTCTAAAAAGAATGGTTCGGAACGATATACATTCAACCTATCTCCCAACTTCTTCTTTAAACGTTCTTCCTCTTTCACTAATAATTCAGGTTCCCCAACCATCAAACATTTTGTGACAGGCGAACGAAGTGTATCAACGAAATCATCCACTTTTACGACCTTCATTCGATTCAAGAAAGCCTCATATTGAATATATTCATTATCTGGGGTTTCTGTCACAATCACATCATCCAAATAAGAAACGATTGAAACACCTGCCTTCTTAGATTCTTCATATAATATGGGAACAATACCATCAGGCATTACTTTCTCAAAAACGACCTCTTTCGTTTGATAATTAGTAATAACAGCACCATTAAAAGAGAGGACATATCCACCAAACTTATCCAACTCCAATTCATTTGCCACATGAACAATACCAGGAGAAGGACGACCTGAAGCCAACACTACAACAACACCTTTTTCCTGCGCTGCAAGAATCGCTTGTTTTGTACGAGGTGTAATCTCCTTTTTAGAATTTGTCAGCGTTCCATCAATATCCAACACTAATACTTTATAATCTGCCATATTATTTAAAATCTTTTTTTCTTGTTAAAATCACATCTTCTCCATCACACTTTCCATAGGATCCTTCCCCTCCTCTGCCAAATGCGTAAGATGTCTCTCCAAACGGTTGGTCATTGGCATAAACAACCATAAAGAAATCAATCCAGATATGATAGCACACAAAGCAGGTACAATTAGGCTCATTCCGTTAATCAACATCTCTTTTGTCAAAACGATACCAAACCATTTTGCACATTGTCTTAACACATTAAAGACCATCAACTTTGTTAACATACGAACAGCGAATCGTTGAATTGCCTGTTTAACAGCCACACCCGCAGCAGATTTTGCCATACGCATTACTTGATGCTTGCCAATCATAATGGTAGATATAAGTAACAAAATCCATTCTGCCGAGCCATCTAATTTGTTGTTTTCAGAAGACAAACTCTTACATCCATAGAGATATAAAAGTTTTTGCAATATCACAAAAACGAAAAATTGAAACTGAAAAAAATCAAACGCGATACACAACCACATCAGCACACCGCTTTGAGGAATAGCAGCAAGAATTGAAAGTAATGTAACAATCAATGCATATTTATGAGTCTCACCTTTTGCCAATCGTTTTACTTCCTTCATAGGAAGAACAGACAATGGACGTTCTTTCAAAACCAGCGTCATCTCCTCTTCCGTCAAACGATTTCCTAATTTCTCACGCAGATATTGATCTTTCTCCACCTTAACGAAAGGAATACAAAGTGCCCATTTCATGGCAGAATCGTATGCCGACATCGCAGAAGAAATCGTTTTGGAAATAAAATTATTCATATTGCAAATGCAAAACAAAAAGAAAGCGGTCCACAAGAACCGCTTTCTCTATATTATTTACAAAGACCATTCATAACCATCTTTCGTATCCTTCACATTGAATCCGAGAGCAGTCAACTCATTTCTAATTTTATCACTAGTTGCCCAATCTTTATTAGCTTTAGCTTGTTTTCTTATTTCCAACAAGAGATCGATAGCACCTTTATAGGCATCATTATGACTATCAGCAGCTGCTTCAAGACGCAAACCAAGAATATCTTCCAAATAGAGTTTAAACAAAGATTTCAACTCATCAAGATCAGCAGCCGAGATTGTACCCTTACCATCTGTTATCGTATTAATAGCCTTAGCTGCTTCGAAGAAATACGAAATTACTATAGGAGTATTCAAATCATCATTCATAGCATCCTCACATTTTTCGCGCAAACCAGCTATATCAACTGTAGTAGTTGCAGCAGGAGTGATACGTTGTAGACGAGCGTATGCATCAGACAATTTGTTTAATCCCTTTTCAGAAGCTTGAAGAGCCTCGTTACTAAAATCAACGGTACTACGATAATGAGCCTGAAGAATAAAGAAACGGATTGTCATTGGAGAATAAGCTTGTTCCAACAACGGATGACTTCCTGTGAAGAACTCATCCAATGTAATAAAGTTACCCAAAGACTTACCCATTTTTTTACCATTAATGGTAATCATATTATTATGCAACCAATAATGAACGGTTTCCTTTCCTAAAACAGCCGTTGATTGAGCTATTTCACATTCATGATGAGGGAAGATCAAATCCATTCCACCTCCATGAATATCAAATTCCTCACCTAAATATTTTGTACCCATAGCAGAGCACTCCATGTGCCAACCAGGGAAACCATCACTCCAAGGAGAAGGCCAACGCATAATATGTTCAGGTTGAGCTTTTTTCCACAACGCAAAATCTAAAGAACATTGTTTTTCGTCTTGTCCATCCAATTCACGCGTTGTTGATAAAAGATCCTCTATATTACGTCCTGACAATTTTCCATAATGATGACTCTTGTTATATTTACGAACATCAAAATATACCGAGCCTTGACTAACATATGCATAACCAGAATCCAAAATTTTTTGGACAAAATTGATTTGCTCTATTATATGCCCTGATGCATGAGGTTCTATGCTAGGAGGAAGTACATTCAAAGCTTCCATAGCTTTGTGATAACGATTCGTATAATATTGGGCAACCTCCATAGGTTCTTTCTCCTCCAATCGAGCTTTTTTGGCTATTTTATCCTCTCCTTCATCTGCATCATGTTCCAAATGACCCACATCAGTAATATTACGTACATAACGCACCTTATAACCAAGGTGTGTTAAATAACGAAATAAAACGTCAAAAGTTATAGCAGGACGAGCATGTCCCAAATGACCATCACCATAAACAGTAGGTCCACAAACATACATTCCAACATGAGGAGCATTCAACGGCACGAACAATTCCTTGCATCTGCTCAATGTATTATAGATTAACAATTTATGTTCCATCTAATTTTTTTTTGGAGGGTTCTATAAATTGATTTCAAAGGATTTTGAATTTTATCTTGTGCAAGTTGTTGTACAAAAGAAGGAAGCAATCAAACATCACAACCAACTGACGATCAACAAGTTGTCAAGAGAAAAACAAAAGTCTTGAAAAGTTCATATCGCCCATTTCGTTATACTTCTATTTTAAACGGTGAATTTATAGAACTCACCTTTATAAACTCTTCAATATTTTTTTTGCAAAAATACGAAATAAAAAACGAAATCTTGCTTTTGAAAAGAAAAACGAGCACAAAAAATATGTGATAAAACATAAAACTATCTTAAAAACAGATAAAAATGAGGTGTTTAATTGAAGTTTAAGTTGTAAATAACCTTTTATATAGATTGATTTTATTATTTTTGCACCCAATTACGTAAAACTTATTTAAGAATTAAAAAAATGAAAATTAGACTGACTTTATTAGCAGTTCTTCTTGCTGGCTCTTCAGTATTCGCAGGAACCAGAATGGATATAGTAAACGCAAGATGTAAAACAGTGGGTGAAGCAATGGCTGTCATGCACCAACAAACAAACAAGCCATTCGTGGCAAATGGTCGTGGAGATGATGGATTCGACAATGTAGGATTAGCATTATTCCTTTTCAAACAATTAGGTATTGATTTACCAGAAGATATGCTTCAAATGAGTGAGTTAGGAAAGGTAATCACCAAAATACCAAAAATGCAACCAGGCGATATTGTATTCTTTGGCAATCCTCAAAACAAAAAAGAAATCTATCGAATGGGAATCGTACAAAGTGTTTCTATTGATGGACTATCATTTACACTTTTTTATGCTGATGAAAAAGATGGCATTGTACGTATAGCTCATAGTTCTGAAGACGCATTCAATGGTAGATTCAAGCAAGCAAACAGAATTGTTTCAGACTCCGAATTAAACAACGTTAGAGCTGAGCATGAAAAAGATCTCGCAAATATTGAAAAAGCAAAAGCCAACCTTGTAAAAGCACAATCTGCCGTTGTTGCTGCAGAAGAAGCTTTAAAAGCAATGGAAGATACTTATGCTAAAAAGAATGAAGATCCTATTACAGTAAAATAGACTTCGTCAATATATGGCAAGACAAAAGAAAGAGAAATGTAATAACGCTCCAAGCAAAAGAGACCGTTTGGTTAGAGATAAACGTATGTCTATCACCCTCAACGAAAAAGAGTTAAGGGTGATAGAACGTTTTTTTAAAGAATATAAGATTAAGAACAAGTCTAAATTCTTACGAGACACTATCATCCATACAGTTTGGGAAAAACTAGAAGAGAGTGCCCCTACCTTGTTCTCAAAAGACGAAATGAGATGACAGACGAATATTACATGAAACAAGCCCTAACAGAGGCAAAAAAGGCAGAAAAGGAAAACGAAGTTCCTATAGGTGCCGTTATCGTCTGCAACGACAAAATTATCGCTCGAGCACACAATTTAACAGAGACACTTACCGATGTCACCGCTCATGCAGAAATGCAAGTCATCACAATGGCGGCTAATCATCTTGGTTCCAAATACCTAAATGACTGTACCCTCTACGTCACGGTAGAGCCTTGCACCATGTGCGCAGGTGCTATCGGATGGGCACAAATCAGTAAAGTTGTATACGGCGCAAAAGATGAAAAACGAGGTTATTCTTTGATAGCCCCCACGGCTCTCCATCCCAAATGCATAGTTGTCAATGGCATATTAGAAGACGAATGTTCTGAAATCATCAGCAACTTCTTTAAAAAGAAAAGAAATTAACATTTCACGCTATTACTATCTGCCAAATATTTTACAAAACAAAAAGTTCAAAACACACATAGACATACTATCAAAAAAAACCGCAGAAAGAAAGTCTTTCCACGATTTTTTTATTTTTCACACATCATCACCACCGCATACCACCGCCTCCCATCTGACTTGCTGACGTTTCCGACGTGTTAGATATCACATTTCCTCCATTCAAGGCTCCTCCATATTCATAAGTTATCACCGAATTTGTATTCGTACGGAACGTTACACTATGTGCCCCCGATAATGTGCCACCACTATAGAATGTTGGTGTACATGGAGCAAAATACATCAAACTTGAAGCTGTTTGTGTGGTGGTGAACGATGAATTCAACTGATTATTCGCCATAATTGAATACCTAGTGTTTGCCTGAATTCCACTTATTTTCAATTTAGAAAAATCATTACCAGGAACGCCCTCCGTAGAGCCACCAAACAACATAAGAATAGGATTATTTGTGTTCACAAATGTCTTTGTCCCGTCACAGTCGATTGTGCTTCCCGACCCTGTTTCACATATAATTACTCCTCCTGCAAAAGTGACCGAGCCATTGGAATCCATCACATCCGTATCATTTCCACCTGTTATTTTCAAATAATGGTATCCACCATTGACAACTAAACTAGGCGATTGATTGCTTCCTGTAGAAGCAACGGATGCATTCCATACATCATCGGTAGAGTAATTGGACGTCACACCTCCATTAAAAGTCATTTTTATACTCTCCATAGCTTCATAAGAGGCAGAAACCAACACATCACCCCCATTTATGGTCAACTCATTCTCCCCATGCAACCCTTGATCATAGGATGCCCAAGCAGTTATCTTTCCACCATTCACAGTCAAGTATGCACCTTTGATAGCAGTGTCATACGATGTGACATCCAACGTACCACTGTTTATCTCAACGGTTCCATCACAATTTATACCTTTAGGACAACAAGAATACTTAGTCCTATTATTTTCACCTCCCTTGCTGTAAGTGGTTTCTTCCTTACTTCCTGCCACAATCGTCAAAATGAAATCCGAATCTAATCCATTTTTTGTTCCTAACGTGATTGTATTATCACAAGTAATTCCTTTTCCAGAAGGAACAGTTAAATTAATTGTTCCACCTGTAATCGAAACACTATGGTTCCCTTTTATCGCTTTTGAAACAGTTGCATTAGAGACAGAAATAGTTGAAGAGCCCCCACCTGGCCGATTCATTCCTCCGCCTTGCCCCCACGGATTGGTTGTGGAAGATGATGAAGACGATGTTATTGTAGAGAAATACTTACCATTGTTTTGAATAGTCACTTCTCCTCCTGATATATCAACATAGTCACTTTTTATTCCTTTTGACGCATACGCATTCTCTCCTATTTTCACATTTACAATTCCTGCAGATATAGAAGTTTTCACATCCGACTTCAAACCTACGACAGAAGCTGTATCGGAATTTGCTTTTTCTTCATAATAATTTCCCGTCAATTCTATAGCAAGCGAACCACCCAACACACTAATGTTTGCATCTGAGTTCAATCCTTTCGCAGCCACACCTGTCCCTTTTATGATAATATTTGCTGCATCTTCAATAAAAATATCAGAATCACAAGATATCGCTGCATTATAACTGTAAGAATTATCTTCACCAACAAATGGCTCTGTCGCTGACAAATTCATTTCCATGCTTCCTCCTCTTACCACAACTTTCTTGTCACTTTTTATTGCTTTCGACCCACGTCCAGACACATTAGCAGCAACTAAGCCTCCGGATATAACAATGATGCTATCTGATTTTAGTCCTTTAACATCATCAGAAGAAACGTCTATTGTAATCGATCCACCTTCCACTACAATCTGTTCACTACAATCAACACCATCGCCCAACACATTTGAAATAACGACTTCACCGTCATACAACTTTAACGCATCAGCATTGATTCCATCTTCTTCAGCCCCCTCAATAATTAAGTCACCACCATAGAATTCAATATTTTTAGATGAATTAATTGCATGTTTTTTTACTCCTTTTACAGTAAGAGATCCAAAGAATCCTTCATTCACTTTTAATTTAGACTTAGTATAAAATGCAGCCTTTAAACTATTTGTTGGTCCATCCGATATAGAAGAAGATCCAATTAGATTTAACGTAGCAGTGAAAGACTCTCCACCGACCGACTCATTTAAGACAATAGGAGCATTAGCATTAGAAAGGCTTAAATTATCAAAGACCAATGTATAACCTCTATCTGGAGTTAATTGAAACGAGCCCTCATCAGATTGACCAGACAAATAATAGACAACTCCCTTGATATTGGCAGCAGAAGAAACAATCACATTTGCTCCATCAGAATAGACATCGATAGAAGAATAAGGATTGTCAACAGACACTTGATTACCATCATACCTTACAAAAACAGTATCACCTATGCTTGAAGTTAGAGAATCAAATGAAAATGTCGCACTATCTACAAGTGAAATTTCATAAGACTGACTATCAACACCTTCTATTTTAACATTACCATTAGAGAAACGAATGGTATCAATGTCAGAAATCTGAAAAGAATTAACTGAGGAATCTGACATGTGAAAATTAATTTTTGTCTGTGCTAACATCAACACTCCCACAAAAACAGCTATAAATAAAGATATATTACGTTTCATAATTTATTGATTTTTATAATTGCTTGATTTACTTTAATAAAATAGACACCATTAGGAAGAGATGAAAAATCGATAGGTTCACCATTCTTCGCAACTCCTTGTAGAAGAATTTTGCCATCCACAGAATAGACAACAAAATCAAATGGCACTTGCAAATCTGTTTGGATAGTGACATAATCAATCACAGGATTAGGAAATGTAAACAAAGAAGGAGTGGAATACAGGACCATTTCTTCTCCTGCAGTTGACTTCTGGACCACCTCAAAATTCAATTTCGTAATCGAACGAATCGGTTTTGAGAGAATATTTCCATTACCCAAAGTATCAATTATCAAATGATCATTTGAAAAATACATTTTACCTGACTCACGCATTGTATACGAGTCGGTAGAAGAGTCGTGTTGGACAACAACTTTTGTTAATGACTCTGCGTTAGAAGACTCAGACAAACAAGAGGACAACAATATTACCCCCAAAATTTTAAATGTTTTTTTATTAATATCCATAGATGGTATTTATAAATTGGTTAATTAATTATGGTTTTCAAAAATTCTCACAAAGCAAATCTAAATTAGGCATGGGAAGCAAGAAATTTTTTTCAGTGAACGGAAGATTTATTCAACAAACAAGCAATATAATTAAACATAAGATTTTTCGTCTAACACTCGGGGAACACAGAATTGTCTTGTTGTGAATTTGAAAATTTTTTCAGATTGATTATTGATTTCACATATTGACATAAGGAAGGAAAGCATCTTCTAAATGTTCAAACGTATCCACATTACCAGCCGAATCAATCGTCATAGAAATAATATCAAACCTTGTTTGTTTTGTCACATTATACCGTTTAATATATGCATTAGCAGCAAAAACCAAATTTTGAATTTTCGTTTTATTAACGCTTTCAACAGGCGATAATAAAGAGCCTTTTTTTCTCGTTTTCACTTCAACAATCACTAAAAAATTGTCCTTTTCCGCAACAATATCGATTTCATATTTTCCATAACGCCAATTTTGTTGCTTGATCACAAAGCCTTTTGATTGTAGATACTCGACAGACTTTCCCTCTCCTAACACTCCTAAATCATTATGAGCAGCCATAAATTTTTTCATTTATTAATTAAACAATAGATTTTATCATGACAAAAATAAAGAAAATTTGCAGACAAATATGGCTTACTACAAGAAAAAAGAGAGATTTACAACCAAAAAGCAGAAAAATAGATTAACTTTGCACCGTTAAAGAGATTTCCATAATATGTATACATATACACCCAAAAAGGAAAAAGATCGTTTTACTTCTTTCCTTGTAAAAGAAGATGATTCATTATTCGACTTCGCATTCAAAAAAATGGGAAGTATGAGTAAGACATCATTAAAAAGTCTGCTTATCAAAGGTCAAATATCTGTCAATGACAAAACTATCACCCAATACGACTATTCATTAAAAAAAGGAGACAAAGTAAAAATCGATTTTACCAAAGGTACTGCTGGACTAAAAAGTTCAAAATTATCAGTCCTCTATGAAGATGATTACATCATTGTCATTAACAAATCAGAAGGACTCCTTTCCATTGCCACAGAGAAGCAAGAGAAGAACACGGCTTTCCGAATTGTAATGAATCATCTAAAAAAGCAAAACACCAATAACCGTTTATACATTGTTCATCGATTAGATCGTGAAACATCCGGAGTATTATTATTTGCCAAGCAAAAAGACATCCAAATGATGTTACAAGAGAATTGGCAAAGAATAGTAACCGAAAAAAAATACTACGCACTTGTAGAAGGTATTTTGGAAAGAAAGGAAGGCTCCATACACACTTGGTTGAACGAAGACTTGAAATCTAAGAGAGTCTACTCATCCAACTTTGATAATGGCGGACAAGAATCACTCACCGAATACAAAGTAGAAAAAGAATATTCGAAAGGTTATTCTCTCCTTTCAGTCAATCTAAAAACCGGCAGAAAAAATCAAATTCGTGTCCATTTACAAAGCATAGGACATCCTATCGTGGGAGACAAGAAATATGGAGGAAACACATCTCCTATTGGTCGCGTGGGATTACATGCAACAAAGTTAACCATTATACATCCGATAACGGGAAAAACAATGACATTCGAAGCACCAATTCCCGAAAAGATGAAAAAATTCAAATAATCAGCAGCAAATAATATTACAGCTATCATTTCACAAGAATTTGTTAATTTTCAAAATGAATCCGAAATGAAGCGTAACGCAAATAGATTTAAATAAAATTAACTTAATTATCTAAAAAAGTAATATATTTGCAACAAATTTTAGAAATCAAAAAAAATGGGTCTATTACAAGAGAAATTAGCCAAATACACAGAGCCTCAAAGAGTAAAGGCGCTTGGCGTATATCCGTATTTTAGAGTAATTGAGAGTGACCAAGATACGGAAGTTACAATGAATGGTAGAAAGGTTCTAATGTTTGGTTCTAATAGTTACTTAGGACTAACCAATCATCCCAAAATAAAAGAAGCCGCAATTGAAGCGACTAAAAAATACGGTTCTGGTTGTGCTGGCTCCAGATTTTTAAATGGAACATTAGATATTCATATTGAATTAGAGAAAAAACTTGCAGAATTTGTTGGAAAAGACGAAGCTTTAATCTTCTCTGCAGGATTTAATGTTAACATGGGAGTAATCTCCAACCTTACTGGTCGTGAAGACTATATCATATTTGATGAATTAGACCACGCATCTATCATGACTGGTAAGCAACTCACATTTTCAAAAACACTTAAATTCAAACACAACGACATGGCTTCTTTGGAGCAAAAGCTTCAATTATGCGAGCCTGACAAAATCAAATTAATTGTCGTTGATGGTGTCTTCAGTATGGAAGGTGATGTTACTAAATTACCTGAAATTGTTGCACTCAGCAAGAAATACAATGCAAGCATATATGTTGACGAAGCACATAGCTTAGGTGTATTCGGAAAACAAGGTCGTGGTATCTGCGATCACTTCGGATTGACCAAAGATGTTGACCTTATAATGGGTACCTTCAGTAAGTCTTTAGCCTCTATCGGTGGATTCATTGCGGCAGATTCAAGTGTCATCAATTGGTTAAGACACACTGCTCGTCCTTACATTTTCAGTGCAAGTATCACGCCAGCTGCCACAGCTTCTGTCCTTGCCGCATTGGAAATTATGAAGAATGAACCTGAAAGAATGGAACATTTGTGGAAAATCACTCATATGGCTCTAAACGGATTCAAAGAATTAGGTTTCGAAATTGGTCACACTGAAACACCTATCATTCCTTTGTTTATCCGTGATAACGAAAAAACATTCCTCTTCACAAAACTTTTGTTCGACGAGGGCATTTTTGTTAATCCAGTGGTTAGTCCTGCAGTACCTTCTAATGATACATTGGTTCGTTTCTCATTAATGGCTACTCATACGGAGGAACAAGTACAAATCGCATTAGAAAAGATCGGAAAGGTGGGTAAACAATTAGGAATTATTTAATCCTATTTTTATAAATCGCAAGAAAGGCAATTTCAAGAATGCTTGAGATTGCCTTTCTTCTGTCTAAACGTTTTTTCACATATCATTTATTTTTATAGAAGTATCAATTTGTATTATCAACACGAATAACTAAATTTGTATAAAATATGGGGATTTCTATAAATTGCTTTGTAGTGAATTTGAAAATTTTGTCAGACAGATTGCTAATTTGAGCGAAGGAGCCGTGCAAGCACTATGACTGAATGAAAAATCAGCAAGATGGCGACAAAAATTCAAAAGCACACAAAAGATAGAAGAATAATCCTTATTTAATAATTTTAAAAATCGGGGAATTTATAGAAGTCCCCATATATAACTCCGTAGTAAAAGAATGAGTGTTAGTCTCGTACAACCATTAGCAGAAAGAGTTCGTCCAAAATCATTAGATGAATATGTCGGTCAAAAACATTTGGTCGGTGAAAATGCTATTCTTCGAAAAATGATTGAATCAGGAAGAATCTCCTCTTTCATTCTATGGGGACCGCCAGGTGTAGGAAAGACAACACTTGCAGGTATTATTGCAAAAAAACTAGAACGTTCCTTTTTCACCCTTAGTGCCATAAGTTCTGGCGTCAAAGAAGTAAGGGAGGTGATAGAAAAAGCAAAAACTGCTCGATTGTTTAATCCAGAACCACCCATCTTATTTATCGATGAGATTCACCGATTTTCAAAAGCACAACAGGACTCACTCTTAGGTGCAGTAGAACAAGGTATCGTGATTCTTATTGGAGCAACGACAGAAAATCCCTCATTTGAAGTAATCACGCCACTGCTTTCACGATGTCAAGTCTATGTACTGAAACACCAAGAAGATGAAGATTTGCTGGAATTAGCACAAAGAGTTATAAAAGAAGATAAAATACTAAAAGAAAAGAAAATCTTTTTGGATGAAACAGAATCTCTTCTCCGATTTGCAGGTGGTGATGCTCGCAAATTATTGAATATCATTGAACTCGTTGTAAACGCTGATGAAAACAATGATGAGATTCATTTCACAAATGAGAGAGTTATTGAACGTCTTCAAGAAAACCCAAACGCATACGATAAAAATGGAGAAATGCATTACGACATTATCTCCGCATTCATTAAATCGATTCGTGGTAGTGACCCCGATGGCGCAATTTATTGGTTAGCCCGTATGGTTGATGGTGGAGAAGATCCTAAATTTATAGCTCGTAGATTAGTTATATCTGCCGCAGAAGATATCGGATTGGCAAATCCAAACGCTCTTTTGTTAGCAAATGCTTGCTTCGATGCAATTCATAAAATAGGATGGCCAGAAGGTAGAATCGTTTTAGCTGAAACAACTGTTTATTTAGCTACAAGTCCTAAAAGCAACTCTGCTTATCTTTCTATTAATGATGCATTAGCAAAAGTGAAAGAGTCAGGAAATTTACCTGTACCTTTACACCTACGTAATGCACCAACAAAACTGATGGAAAAATTGGATTACGGTAAAGATTACAAATATTCTCACAATTATCCAGGACATTTCGTAGTTCAAGAGTTTTTACCCAATGGAATATCAGGTACACAATTTTGGATACCACAAGACAATCCTGCGGAAAACAAACTAACAGAGCGAATGAAATACCTTTGGGGTAACCACAAAAAATATTAGAAATTCAACAATAGAATATATGAATAAAAAAGTTTTAAGTATAGTTGCATTATCATGCTTACTAGCAGCTCCGTTAAATGCAACATCCGTTAATGACTCCATAGATAATCGTCAAGAAGGATTATCTAGAAATCTTGATTTGTTCAATTTACTTTTCAAAGAACTGGATGCATATTATGTAGACACCATCGATTCTAAAAAAGTAATCGAGAACGGAATTGATGCAATGTTAAATGAATTAGATCCCTATACCATATACATTCCAGAAGAAGAAGAAGAGGACTTCAAATTCATGATGACTGGAGAATATGCCGGAGTTGGCGCATCTATTGGGAAAATAGGGAAACACATCTGTTTTACTGAAATATACGAAGGAACACCTTCTCACAAAAATGGAATTGTTGCAGGTGATAGAATATTGGAAATCGCTGGGAAAAATGCAGAAAAAATGTCTATCAATGACATTAGTGAACATTTACGTGGAGAAAGCGGAACCGATGTAAAACTTATTATTCAAAATCCAATTACAGAAAAGAAAAGAAAGATTACAATCACAAGAGAAAAAATAACCTTACCAACCATTGAATATTGCGACACATTAGAAAATGGAATTGGTTACATACGTTTTTCTAGTTTCACAGAAAAATCAGCAGAATATTTCAAAAAGGCTTTTTTAGACTTAAAAGAAAACAAAAAGATTGAATCTTTAATCATTGATTTAAGAAACAACCCTGGAGGCTTACTCGATCAAGTAACAGAAATCGTCAACTACTTTATTGAAAACCAATCCACTATTGTTTTCACAAAAAGTAAAGTAAAAGCATTAGATGAAATGTGCAAAGCAACCAAAAATCCTATTGACAACAAAATACCTATTGTTGTTTTAGTAAACAGTAATTCCGCATCAGCTTCTGAAGTATTCTCAGGTGCTATGCAAGATTTAGACAGGGCTGTCATTGTTGGAGAAAGGACCTATGGAAAAGGATTAGTACAGACCACACGCCCCCTACCATTTGGAGGAAATTTAAAAGTTACCATATCCAAATACTACATACCTAGCGGACGATGCGTTCAAGCCATCAATTACGCAGAAAGAAACGAAGATGGTTCAGTCAAACGTATTCCTGATAGTTTAACAACAGAATTCAAAACAAGGAATGGAAGAATCGTACGCGATGGTGGTGGTATTCTTCCTGACGTGAAAGTGGAACATAAAAATATGTCTACTATCTGTTATAACTTATATAAAGAAAATATAATTTTCAATTACGTTGTTGAGTATATTTCAAAGCATAGTAAAATTGAGAATCCTAAAATTTTCCAATACAATGACTATGATGAATTTAAAGAATATGTCAAGAAACAACAATTCAGTTATAAATTAAAGACAGAAGAATGTATAAATTCATTAAAAGAAATAGCAAAAGCCGAAGGATATTTAGACTATTCAAAAGATGAATTTGATGCGTTAGAAAAGAAATTATCTCATAATCTGGAGCAAGATTTAACATTGTTCAAAGACGAGATATGCAATCTAATCAGCCTTGAGATTATGAAACAAGTTTATTATCAAAAAGGCGCCATTATTCAATCATTAAAATATGACAAAGTCAAAAATGAAGCTATCCAAATACTAAAGGACAAAGAAAGATACTCATCATTACTTCAACCACAAAAGGAAGAAGATAACAAAAGTCAAGAGAAGAAATGAAAGCAATGATATTCGCTGCCGGGTTAGGAACACGGCTTAAACCTATTACAGATACTATTCCCAAAGCATTAGTACCAGTTGCTGGTAAAACTCTATTGGAGCATATAATTGAGAAAGTAGCCAATGAAGGATTTGACGAACTCATTATCAATGTTCATCATCATGCCAATAAGATTATTGATTTCCTAAAAGAAAACAATAATTTCGGTTTACGAATTGAAATCTCTGACGAAAGAGAAATGTTACTTGACACAGGAGGAGGCATTCGAAAGGCTGCCCATTTTTTTAATGATGGAAAACCATTTCTCATTCATAATGTAGATATTCTTTCCAATGCTAATTTAAAAGCTTTATACGACAAACATATAGAAGCTGATAATATTGCTACATTATTAGTAAAAGACAGAGAAACATCGCGTTATTTACTATTTAACGAGGATGAGAGACTACAAGGATGGATAAACACAAACACAGGGGAAACGAAATCTCCGATTCCGAATTTTTGTCCATCCAATTATATTCAACATGCATTTTCAGGCATTCATATACTTTCACCTGAAATATTTCAATATATGACTCCCTATCCCCCTAAATTTCCAATAATGGATTTTTACTTGGAGAATGCAGACAGAATCAAAATAGGCTCTCTATTAAACAATGATTTGCAAATGATCGATGTAGGCAAATTAGATAGTTTACAAGAAGCAGAAAAATTATTTTCCACAGGAATATACAATTAATAACAAGCAAAGATTTATTATTAATTTTTATACTAACACATAAAAAAAAGCGTCATCACAAGATGACGCTTTTCTATTTTATAAGTTTGATATTACTTAACTTGAATGATCAATTTGTGAGTATTTGACCAGAATGCATTGTAGTTAGTAATCTTCAAAACCAAGTTCTTATCAGAGTCTGACTTCTTATTAATTGTATAAGAATTTAGAGGGTGAGAAGTCAAGATCAAAGCCTTTGGAGAACCAAGGTCGATTTCTGTAACCTCACGGATATCAATTTGCTTGAAATAGCTAGTGTTGATGTTAGCAGAGCTTAACAATTTTGCCTTCAAACCTTTTGCTTTGATAGTAGCTTTATCAGCGATAAAATAGTATGCTGTATTCAACTCTTTATCTTGAGCTTGGATTGAAGCTAATTGTTGAGCGTTTACTTCATTGATAGAGTCACGAACAGAGTTCAAATTAACAATTGCACTATCCAAACTAGCGATCTTGATATCTTTCTCGTTCAACTTAGTTTGCATTTGTTTCAAGTTCTCTTCACTGTCAGCCAATTGTTTTTTCAAACCTTTAACCAAACCGCTGAAATAAGCAGCATTTCCTTTTGCTTTAGTTAAAGCTGAATCCAAAGAAGCAATTTTCTCACGTTGAGAACGGATAGCATCAGTTACAGTTCTAAAATCTTGTTGAAGTTTAGACTTAGTGTCTGCATTAACACCTTCTGCACCAGAAGTTTCTTCAATAAGACCCAACTCTGCGCTCTTAATTGTACTGAAATTAGATTGAACTTCTTGAATCATAGACAAGTAATTGTTCATCTCATCTTCAACCAATTTCTTCTCTTTCTCGATTGAATCTTTTTGATAATTCAAGTAATCAATCTCTTTTTGATTACAAGAAGACATCATAAGGGCAACACATGCACCTAAAAATAAAACTTTCTTCATTTTTTTATTAGATTAAAATTATTAATTATTTAATATTATTTACTATGTATAATAAGGTATTCGTTCCTCGTCATCATCCTACTTTATTCATCGTCCTCATCATCAGTACATTTATTCACTTTACCTTTTTTTTCTTTTCCTCCTAACACCATCACAATTTCACCTTTCGGTTCATGGTGTTCAAAGTGTTCTTTTACATCTTTCAAGGTTCCTCGTACAGTCTCTTCATGTACTTTAGATATTTCACGAGAAACAGAGACTTTACGTTCAGTACCCATTATTTCCATCAACTGTCCTAATGTTTTAACAAGACGGAAAGGAGATTCATAAATAATTACCGTTCTTTCCTCCTCCTCCAATTCTTTCAAACGTGTTTGACGTCCTTTCTTTTGTGGTAGGAATCCCTCAAAACAAAATTTGTCATTAGGTAATCCCGAATCCACCAAAGCCGGAACAAAAGCTGTAGCACCTGGTAAACATTCTACGACAATGCCCTCTTCTACGCATGCACGAGACAAGAGAAAACCCGGATCTGAAATCGCCGGCGTACCCGCATCTGAAATCAATGCTATATTTTCACCACATTTCAAGCGATCCACAATACCTCCAACCGTTTTATGTTCATTAAACTTATGATGAGATACAAGTTTATTCTCTATCTGATAGTGTCTTAATAAAACAGATGACGTTCTTGTGTCCTCCGCTAAGATAACATCCACTTCTTTCAGTATACGAATGGCACGGAATGTCATATCTTCCAAATTACCGACCGGTGTTGGTACTATATATAATTTACCAAATGTACACTCTTTCATGAGAATCGACTTTGTAACAAATCAAAAAAGTCTTCAACAGCAGGATTTCCTTCATCCCATCCGAAACGCTCCACATACGCAAAGGCCTCGTCTAAAGATGTCAAACGGTCTAATTCTGCCATAGTTACATTCAACAACTCCATGTCATCATTAAACAATTCTTTTTTATATCGGAATTTATCTCCCAAACACAATTTCAAAGATTTCACAAAACGACTTTCCGCTGAAAGACTCTTTTTGGGAACATGCACTGAAGAACTGTTTTTTACTGACTTAACATTTGTTGTGTTTGCCGTTTCATCAACCTTTTCTTCTCGCTTTATGGATATTTCCTTTTTATCATCTACAACAATTGTGCCAAAATTAGAATTAATTTTGGTTTTATCCACCTTTTTATCTTGAAAATCTTCACAAACATCTGATTTTTTTTCATTTTTTTCTGTGATATTTTCTTGTATAATAGGTTTCTTTTCTATTTTTTCCTCCTTCTGCTTCTCAACAAGGAGTTGCGAACTTTGGTCTACAATCTTTTTTCCTTCAACCGAACCTTTTACACTATTTTCTATCAACTGATTCAAAATAGAAACCATTGAATCCGCTTTTTCTTTCGATAGATTTAATAATGATGTCGGTATTTCATCAATTTCCGAAAGAGACTCACACAATAGATGCATTTCTCTTATCTCTTTAAGCAAAAGATTTGCAAAGTCTTTATTATTCATTTAACACAATATTGCTAATAAATTTTTATCTTTGTAAAGATATACAAAATTAGATTTACTAACAATCAATTTCTTATTTTATTTATCATGGGACAATTTTTTTCAAGACCCTTCACGTTAGACTCCACAGTTCGATTTTTCATCGGGACACTTACAATCATCTCAATCATATTATTATTCAGATATTTATCACCTGTTTTACTTCCTTTCTTCGTGGCTTGGCTTGTAGCCTACCTACTACATCCTATAGTTTTATTTCTTCAAAGAAAATTTCGCTTGAGAAACCGAGCTTTGGTTGTCGCCTTCTTAATGCTTTTCTTTATTAGTGCTATTGCCATTCTACTCTATTTTTTTATTCCTGTTTTAATTGACGAATTTAATATTTTAAAAAATTTCCTCTTCGATTTCGCAAAAGGTCAATTCCAATCTAATGCAACTTGGCAATTGGTATTACAAAACTTCTTCAATTCATCAAACATCCCAGAACTATTAAATCAGGAACATTTTAGCGATGCAATTAGTATGCTTTTCCCTCACTTCGGGAAAGTTATCAGTAGTTCCGTTAGTATTGTCATCGGATTATTCTCCGTTTTTGCCACAATATTGTACATCTTTTTTATTTTGAAAGACTACTCTACTATCACAAAACATTTCATTAGTCTTGTCCCTACCCAATACCAACATTTCGTTTCATCTTTAATGCAAGATTTGGAACAAGGTATGAACAACTATTACAGAGGTCAATTTCTAGTAGTTTTAATCGTCTCTATTTTATTTAGTATCGGTTTTTCCGTCATCAGTATGCCTCTAGGTATTTTAATGGGAATTATTGTAGGTCTACTCAACCTCATTCCTTATATGCAAATCATCGGTATCCCCCCTTGCATCCTTTTAATGCTCGTTCATTCCATCGAAACTGGATCCTCTCCTATTTATGGACTTGTCGGACTTGCTCTCGTCTTTATTGTTGTTCAAATCATTCAAGATGGATTCCTTACACCTAAAATCATGGGACAAAAATTGGGATTAAACGCAGCAGTCATCTTACTTTCACTATCCATATTTGGAATGTTATTCGGTCTTATCGGATTAATTATCGCTTTGCCTATCACTACACTTCTTTTATCATATTACAAACGATATATTTTAACAGAGGTGAACGAAAAATACAAAATTCGTACTAGTGCACAAGATCCTGAGACTATCGAACAATTAAGAAATTAATTCATCATGTTAATCTCTGTTCATGAATTCATAAAAGAAATGGGCTCTCTGTATGACGACACAGAGACGAAAGCTTTATATTACGAAATTCTTCAATCCATTCTTCATTGTGACAAAACCACGTTACTTATTCATGGCGATAGTCTAATGACAGAAGAGAAAGCAAAGGAATTCCAAGAAATCGTTTCTCGTCTGAAATCAGGCGAACCTCTTCAATACATATTGGGCAATTGTATTTTTAACAACCTCTCTTTTTCTGTGAATTCAAGCGTGTTAATACCAAGACCAGAAACAGAAGAACTTGTTCAATGGATTCTAAACGATCATAACAGAGACCAGCAACTTAATATCATAGACATTGGAACAGGCAGTGGTTGCATTGCTATTAGTTTGAAAAAAGAATGGAACCATGCAAACGTTTCTGCCATGGACATTTCAAACGATGCATTAGGCGTCGCCAAAAAAAATGCACAAAATAACAATGTTTCCATCTCGTTCTATCATGATAACATTCTGCAAACATCAAATGATTATCCGCAATATGATATTATCGTTAGCAATCCGCCCTACATTATGGAAAAAGAGAAAGTCAATATGCATATTAACGTTCTCGATCACGAACCATCCATTGCATTATTTGTCGATGACAACGACCCATTACTATTTTACAAAGAAATTGCGAAATTCGGTCAAAAACATTTAGTGAACAACGGATTCCTTTATTTTGAAATCAATGAAATGTTAGCAAACGAGATGAAAATGATGCTTCAAGATAACGGATATCAAAACATTATCATCAGAAAAGACAATAACAACAAAGACAGAATGATCAAATGCCAAAAGAAATAACATACAAAGAAGCATTAAGCAAACTTGCGATTCTTTGTTCTCGTTCAGAACAATGCATACAAGCTTGTAAAGAGAAATTATCGAAATGGGCAATCAATGACACTGATGCAAACAAAATAATCGACTATCTTATTCAAGAAAAATATATCGATGAAAAAAGATACGCTCTCTTCTTTGCAAAAGACAAACATCAGCTATCTCATTGGGGCAAAAATAAAATTAGTCACGCTTTACAAATAAAGAATATCCCCTCACAATACATTGAGACAGCTCTTGCAGAAATAAATGACAATAACTATTCATCTCAATTAAAGTCGATACTTACCAACAAATTAAAAAGTATAAAGGCAAAAAACACTTATGAAATGAAAGCTAAATTATTTCGATTTGGCGTTGGTCGCGGCTTTGAAAGTAATTTAGTATTGAAAACGATTGATACAATTTTAAAAAAAGAAAATATAAAATTTACTGACAATGACGAAATATATATCGATTAAGGGAATGTTTGCTGATAGCAGTACACCCGTCAAATTTTTAATTGCATTTTTTACTATTATTTTCTGTTCCTTCTTCTTTGCTGCCATTGGAATCATTGGCATAAAACTCATCACGGATCAAACCATAGCACTAAAAATATATCAACTGCTTTCTTCTATCGGAACGTTCATTATTTCACCAATACTCATTTGTTATTTAATCAGTTACAATACAAAAGAATATCTATCCATTTGCAAAACGAAAGGATACTTTTTCTTAATGGCACTCATTTGTATAACGGTAGCTATTCCATTTATTAATTTCACGACAATTTTAAACGAACAGATGGAACTACCAGACTGTTTTAAACAATTAGAAGAAATAATGAAAGGACTTGAAGACAAACAAGGTGAGACCACAAAACTTTTTCTCAATGTAAATAGTATTCCAGGATATTTATTAAACCTATTAATATTAGCCTTAATTCCTGCTATCGGAGAAGAATTACTATTTAGAGGATTTTTGCAAAAAGCGATATTCCTTCACACCAAAAACATTCATATTGCCATTTGGTGCGCAGGTATTCTATTCAGTGCAATACATCTGCAATTTTACGGCTTTTTCCCTCGCTTATTCATGGGAGTTTTATTCGGTTATTTCCTTGTTTGGAGTGGCAGCATATTAGTCCCTATGGCCTGCCATTTTATCAACAATGCACTAATTGTAACCTATAGTTACATTATGCCTGAAAGCGAAGAAAACATTTTAGAAACATTCGGAAGTAAAGACATCATATTATGTTGTGTTAGTTTTTTCCTAATCATACTAATCTGTACATTTATGAATAAGACAAAAGTGGTAACATCAGATAGCGCAAAAGAATGAAAAACGGATTAGTATTGGAAGGTGGCGGAATGAGAGGTATGTTTTCCGCTGGTGTTATGGATGAAATGATGAACAATGGAATTCATCCCGACGGAATCATCGGTGTATCAGCTGGTGCAACGTTTGGGTGTAACTACAAATCTCATCAACCGGGACGTGTTTTAAGATATAATATAAAATACAGACACGACCCACGTTATATGGGCATATTATCACTACTTTCAACACGAAATTGGGTGAATGTAAAATTCAGTTACCATAAACTCCCCTTTTCCTTAGACGTTTTTGACACAGATGCCTTTGAAAAAGATCCAATGGAATTTCATATTGTCTGTACTGACATTGACTCAGGTACTGCCATATACAAACAATTAGACACACTAACAGAATCAAATATTGATTGGATTAGAGCCTCAGCATCCCTTCCTATCGTTTCGAATCCTGTTTCAATAGAAGACCACAGATTATTAGATGGTGGCATGACAGATTCCATTCCATTACAATATTTTCAAAACATAGGTTATGATCATAACATTGTTGTACTAACTCAACCCAAAGGCTTCAAAAAAGAGCAACCTCGTATTATGCCTTTTGTCAAATTTCTTTTAAGAAAGACTCCAGAAGTCGCTAAATGTCTAGAATTCAGACATATTATGTACAATAAAGAGTTAGACTATATTGTTTCACAAGAACAAGAAGGTAACACATTACTCATCTATCCAGAAGAGGAACTTCCCATTGGAAGGATTGAGCAAAACAAGAAGAAGATGGAATTAGTTTATGAAATGGGTCGAGAAGCCTGTCGATGTAAATTAGATAAAATCAAAGAATTATACGGGAAATAAAATTCTCAGAGAAATAGTTTATCGGACTAATCATCTAAAGGACTTAGCCCTTAATCAAATTGACAAATTCTTCTCGTGTTTTTTGTGTATTGAAAATCCCCGTAAAATCAGAAGTAGTTGTCACAGAATGCATTTTCTCTATACCTCTCATCTGCATACACATATGTTGAGCTTCAATAACCACCATGACACCCAATGGTTCCAACGTTTGTTGTATGCAATCTTTTATTTGTGTTGTTAAACGTTCTTGTATTTGTAAACGTCGTGAAAGTATCTCTACGACACGAGCTATCTTACTCAAACCTGTTATTTTCCCATTAGGAATGTATGCGACATGCGCCTTACCAAAAAATGGCAACATATGATGTTCACAAAGAGAAAAGAAATCAATATCCTTTACAATGACCATTTGACGATAATCTTCTTCAAAAACAGCAGAACGTAGCACATCTGCAGGATCGATTTTGTATCCGTAAGTCATATATTGCATAGCTTTTGCAACACGTTCAGGAGTTTTTAACAAGCCTTCACGATTAACATCCTCACCTAAAGAATCAATAATTGATGTTATTAGAGGTGCTATTTTACCTGTAATCTCCTTACTAGGATACTTGGCCAAATCCCAAGGTTTAAATTCTAAATCTTCGTTCATCATTGTTGAGTATTTAATCTTTACACTTCTGCAAAAGTAGTACAAAAAAACGAAAGCGAATAATTTACTTTCATATATCATAAAAAGAAAAGGTGACTATTTCAAGTCACCTTTATTTATGCACATCTAAATATATTATTTTGCTGTTTCTAATGACAAATCGCGAGTTTCCTCATCTCTAACAATGTAGATGTCACCATTCATTTCAGGAAAATCAGCCAACAATTGCTTTGAAAGGACCAATGCCTCTGTATGAGTTCTAAAATCTCCTACTCTAAGACGCCAAAACGGAGAGACAAAAGACAAATAAGATGTTAATTCAGGATATTTTTCCTTGATTTTTTTCTCTCTTGCCAATGCATCTGTTTTCGATTTCTTTTGATTATTACCCATATATACTTGAACTCTATATCCAAGATAGGTGATATACTGTTTTTCCTCTGTTTCTGCTATTTTTTTATCCATCAAAACCCTCATCTTTGCATCTTGATGAATAGTAACATTTCCTTGTCCCTCATTTTTCTTTGACAAAGATTCAAATATATCTTCTTCGTTAGTTGATTTCACAACTTTGGTCTGTGCCATCGCACAAAAGCCCAAAAAGGACAAAACAAACAATATAAAAAATCTGCGTTTCATAAACTTAATCTTTTGTAAAAGCAAAGATATAAAATTTATTAGTATAATAGTAAAAAGTCAGAAAAGTCTCATTAAGCTTTAAATAAACTTTTCAAAGCATCAGCACAATCTGTCTTTTCCCACGTAAACAACTCAACCTCACGAGAGAATGTTTTGCCATAACGATCTACAAATTTTTTTGTGACCATCTTAGGCTTACGTCCCATATGACCATACGCTGCAGTCTCTTCATAAATTGGATTACGTAATTTCAGACGATCTTCTATTGCCTTAGGTCTCATATCAAAAATCTTACTATCTAAGATTTCCTTAGCCATTTGACCGTCGGACATATTCACCTTTGACGTACCATACGTATTGATAAAAAGATTCATTGGTTCGGCTACACCAATAGCATAAGCCACCTGAACCAACACCTCATCCGCTAATCCTGCAGCTACAATGTTCTTTGCCAAATGACGAGCAGCATAAGCTGCTGAGCGATCTACCTTTGAAGGATCTTTTCCAGAGAATGCGCCTCCACCATGAGCACCTTTTCCTCCATAAGTATCAACAATAATCTTACGACCTGTTAATCCGGTATCTCCATAAGGTCCTCCAATAACAAATTTACCTGTTGGATTCACCAATAATTTATAATCACCCTTAAATAAACTTTTATATTGAGGATGTTTTGTCAAAACACGTGGTATTAATATGTTTTCAACATCAGCACGTATCTGTGCAACCATTTCCTCATCAGCTTTCAACTGATTCTTAGAATCAACAATAAACTCATCATGTTGAGTTGATATAACAATTGTATCTACTCTCTTTGGCTTATTATCATCACCATATTCGATAGTCACCTGCGATTTAGAATCCGGACGTAAATACGTCATCTCCTTACCTTCCTTACGAATTGCCGCTAATTCTATCAAAAGCACATGAGACATATCCAACGAAATAGGCATCATACTTTCTGTTTCATTACAAGCATAACCAAACATCATGCCTTGATCACCTGCTCCTTGATTATATGGATCTTCTCGTTCTACACCTCTATTGATATCTGGAGATTGACCATGCAAAGCATTTAAGATACCGCATGATTCACTATCAAACTTATATTCGCTCTTTGTGTAACCAATATTTCGTATCACTTCACGAACTATATCTTGTTCGTTAATCAAAGCAGAAGTTTTTACTTCACCAGCAATTATTACCTGTCCCGTTGTCACTAAGGTTTCACATGCCACCTTTGAATTAGCATCTTGGGCTAAAATATTATCTAAAATAGCGTCTGAAATCTGATCAGCCACTTTATCTGGATGACCTTCCGAAACTGATTCTGAAGAGAAAAAATAACTCATATTATTACTATTTATAGGTTTTAATCATTTATAATATTAGATAGATAAAAAACAAGGCACAACAAAAACCTACAAATAACGAAGATTCGTTTTAGCATTATTTTTGTGTGGTTGCAAGCAGTCAAATCTATCCACATTTTTCGGTTGCAAAGATACAACATTATCTGTAATTAATAACTATCTATCTAAGATTTTTATTAACGAATCACGAATAGCAAAATAGGCCACTTTGTTAGTATCCGCAATAGGCTCTACTGGTGGCGATTTAATAGTCAAAGGATTTACCGGCGTTCCATTTTGATATACTCGAAAATCCAAATGAGGTCCTGTAGACACTCCCGTACTTCCCACATATCCAATCACCTCTCCTTGCTTTACCATACTACCCACTGATATTTTTCCGAATTTGGACAAATGCATATAAGAGGTTGTATATGTACTGTTATGTTGAATTTTCACAGTATTTCCTCCCCCATTGGTCCATCCTTTAAATATCACACGACCATCACCTATAGAAGATACGGGTGTACCCATTGGTGCAGCATAATCAACGCCATGATGAGGTCTATAATACTTCAAAACGGGATGATAACGTTTATTCGTAAAATGAGAACTAATACGAGAATAACTTAACGGAGCTTTCAAAAAGGCTTTCCTTAAACTATTACCTTCTGCATCATAATAATCACATCGTCCATTTTGTACAAATGGGACTGCCAAAAATTCAGTACCACAATGAACAAAGCGAGCTACTTTTATAGTGTCAATGCGAACAAATGCGGAGTCACACAACACCTCTACATACTGTACTTTATATTGGTCCCCCTTCTGCAAGCCAAAGAAATCAATATTCCATGCATAGATATTAGACAACTGCAAAGCTAAATCAAAAGGAACACCCTGACCAACAACAGAATTCCACAAGGATGTTTCAATCTCACCCGAAACAAATCGTTCCCGACGAACCATCTGTTTTTCAACTTTTTGGACTGCAATAGAATCATCAAATGTATAAACGATATATTCTGTCGGATTTATTTCATATATAAAATGTTTTGTCACAGGAACAGAATCTCTCGTCTGAATAATATGATAACTATTTCCACCACGAATTTTTCGCACATCAAAAACTGATTGAGATTTTTCTGCCAAAGTGTGTATCTGCTGAGGAGTCAACCCATATTGCAACAATATCTTTCCTAATATTTGATTGTTCGGAATACGTTCGTGCAAAACATCCAAGTCCTCTACATCAAGACCTAAAAAGGAATCTCGAGGAGCTGGCAAAGTCACCTCAACAGAATCTATTTTCAATGAATCTTGTTTATTATTCTTTTCGCCTTCTTTGTGATTACATGATGCACATCCCAAAATCAAAAAGAACAGCCCCAAAAACTGTATATAATGTTTAATATTATATTCCTTCATATGATTAATTTATAACATATTTACCACCATATTTACTTTTTCTTCCATTGGTAATTGAGAATCAATCCAATGAATTTTAAAGCCTCTTCTCTCCATTCCTCTAAACCACGTCATTTGTCGTTTTGCAAACTGATGAATGGCAATCTCTAATTCAGATACCATCTGTTCATATGTAAGGTTACCGAGTATATAATTTGTCAAATATTTATACTCCAATCCATAGTATATCATATCATCAGGGGAAACACCAGAATTCAATATGTTTTGAACCTCTTCCACCATTCCCTCTTTCAAACGAACACGTAACCGCTGTGAAATACGTTCTCTTCGCAAATCTCGTTCGATATCTAGACCAATAATCAAGCTGTCTATTTCAGGGAAATCAACAAACTCTTGGGGATGAACTTTATAATATTCCTGTATTTCAATAGCTCGTATCGCGCGTTTTGCAGTATCTACATCCGTAGTGTTGTGCAATGTTTTATAAGTAGATAATATTTGTGTTAATTCTTCTAATGATTTTCCTTCCAATCGAGTACGCAATTCATCATTTTGAGGAACTGGCATCATTTTATATCCTTTAAGAACCGATTCTAAATACAATCCTGTTCCCCCGCATAAAATTGGCACAACATTTCTACTTTTAATATCATTATAGGCAAACAAAAAATCACGTTGATATTCAAATAGATTGTATTTATATCCTGGATCTGCTATATCTATTAAATGATACGGAATATGTTTTCCATTTATATCATAATCAGCCAAGTCTTTTCCCGTACCAATATCCATTTTCCGATAAATCTGTCGAGAATCTGCACTAATTATCTCTGCATTAAGGCAAAAAGCTAATTGTGCAGCAAAGGAAGTTTTCCCACAAGCCGTTGGTCCTAATATCGTAATTAAATCATATTTCATATACAACTAACAATTACCATTCAAAACCGACCTTGAAATGAATACAATTTAATTTGTTTTTATCTTCTAAAACAGAATGTGAACGATACTGATAGTATCCAAATTTACCTGTTTGATAGGTATATCCAGCTAATAACGAAACACCATAACGTGTTTCCTTAATAGGAATTCTCACACCAAATGATGGTGAAAAATAAAATCCTTTAATCACCATTGGAGATCCACCAACTCTTACATCAAGGAAAGGTATTCCCTTTTTCTTACCAAAATTTGACCTCATATCAAAATACAAGGGTATCGAGACACCTTTACCATCAAAATAATAATCTACTTCAACTCCTCCACCAATAAATAAATAAGTAGGAACGACTTGATAACCATGTGTAGAAGAAAAGCCAAAGCGACTAAATCCGTCACCCTCTCCTATTCCATACGAAAAGCCCATATCCGCACATCCTCTATAACGTTTTCCTAAAGGTTCAACATTAGAAGATGAAGACGACGTCTTTTCTTTGCTTATTTTAGAACTTGAAGTTTGAGCATAACTCTGTCCAAACAAAAAAGAAAAAAACAAGAAAACAATAATATTTCGAAATTTCATATTCTATCTATTTTATTACAACAGACAAAAGTAAACAAAAAGAGCGAATGAAAACTCATTCGCTCTCTGTTTTATTTAAAATTAAATGTCACACCGACTGCAGCAGTTGGCAAATTTCCATATCCAGGTGATCCCCAGTCGAATTGGAATTCAGTTTTTACACCAAACACATCTGTGAAATACCATTTACAACCCGTAAACATACCTCCGGCATATTTTGCATGATCCCAATTATCTCTTTGCTCATCTGTCCACCATTGTCCTGCTGGCGTATAAATGTTAACACCACTTGTAAGACCAGCAAAAACATCTAATCTTTTTACAAATTCGAAATGGAATGCAGCACGGAACAATGCTGTGTTTTGTAAATATCCGAAATGTTTTTCATCCCATTTACGATAATGACAGAATGAATACAAAAATCCCAAATCTACCGCACCATTTTTTCCAAATGTTTTTGTATTAATAAAACCATCAGCAACGCCCCAATTGCAATCTAACATAACGGAAGGCATATTAGCCCTATTCTCATGAGTTGAGCGAATGCCTGGAACTCCAATCATAACGCCTAACGCAAATTTGCCCTTATTAGCAAATTCAATTTGGCTTACCTTCTCGGCAAAAGAATTAGACATCAACATTGTGATTGATGCTAATAGTAAAAAAATTCTTTTCATTTATTTAGTTTTCTAATTTATAATCAATACAACACAACGAAAGTCGTGTCAAATAAAAAAAGGAATTTCCGCTATACAATCGCAGAAATTCCTTTTCGTATTTCTTTAAAAATTAAATGTCACACCAGCTGAAAGATATGGCATATTGCATCCACCATAATAAGGAGAAACAAAATGGTAATGAGCATCATATTCACGTTCATGATATCTAGTCAACCAGTCTCCTGAATATTCCAACTTAACACCAAATGCTTCTGTAAACATCCACTTAGCACCTAAATACATACCAAAGATACCATCAGCGAAACCATCGCTATAATATCTATCATCTGTTATCTTATTTTTCTCCATAGCATGACAAATTGCCACACCACCTTGAAAACCAGCATATACATCAAGATTTTTTACAAATTCCCAGTGGAATCCGCCACGAAAAGCGATTGGCAACTCCCAACTAGCCCATTTCCAATTATCGAAAGATTCTCCATAGTGACAGAAACCAACATATAGACCTAAATCAATAGCTCCATTTTGTCCAAAAGTTTTTGTGTTAATGAAACCATCTTTAATTCCGAACATACCATCAATTGAAACCATTGGCATATTTGCATCGTGATGAGGTGGAATACCTACCATTAAACCTAATGACATATCACCTGCATTTGCGAACTGAATTTTTTCAACATTAGATGCACTTGCAGTAACACAAAGACATGCAGTAGCAATTAATAATAAAATTTTTTTCATTTCAACTAAAAATTTATCTGGTTATTTAATTTAATCATGCAAAAATACAAAAGAATTCTATCTCGACAAAACAGACATTAGCAAACTATCCCCCTTGAAATATTAAAAAAACATAAATAATCATGGAAGAACAAACCCACAATTACGACAAACATCTTCAACAACCTGTTTTTGTTGGAACCCTTCTCTCATACGTTGTGCTCGTTCACTCAATAGAATTTCATCTAATGGTTGAGTCAAAATATTACCTAGGGCTAAAGCTCCATCTGCATCCAAGCAACAAGGTACAACCGTACCATCAACAAGTATAGCAATATGATCTCGTAAAGCATAGCAGGTACGATTTTCAATTCCTATTTCTTTTTCTCCTGGCCATGAAAATCGACCAGAACGTTGTAAGAAAATGTGATCTGATAATTTCACGTTACGACAAGGATCTGTCAACTGTACACGAAAACTCTTCTGCAAGAAATCTATGCATTGCTCATTATAAGCAAGAGATGATTCAGAACCTTGATTCCATAATCTTAACGAAAAATAACTCTTATCAGAATTACTCTTTGCAAATTCGACAACATCGTTCCAATAAAGAGACCAATCAGAAGGCTGAATATTTTCTTCTGCATCATGAAGAGAAATATTGTATTGTCTAATAGAATGATTCGTCAATATAGGTTGCTGTTTTTTTAACAACGATCCATTGGTTGTTAGATTTATATGAAATCCCTGATTTTCTGCCATTGATAATAAGACATCTAACTGAGGATGCAACAAGGGTTCTCCTAACACATGCAGATAAATGTAATCTGTATAAGGCTTTATAGAAAAAAGTATCGCCGAAAAAATTTCCGGCGATATAATGTTTTTCTTTCGATCAGATTTAAAGCAGAAAGTACAGCAAAAATTACATGTATTCGTAATTTCAATATATATTTTCTTAAACTTCATTTGAATGTATTATGGATTATACTCCAAAACACCTGTGTTATAAGCTCTTTTAAATATTTTAGCATATTGGAATTTGTATCCTACCGATACACTTAATCCTGTTGATTTAGATGTTGTCAATCCCTGAGAAAATCCTGCAGAGAAAAATAAACCAGATGCTACTTTTTGTAATTCATACGCAATTTTTACATTAGCACCCCAATCAAACTCATCCAAAATACCGTCTGTTCCAAAAGTCTTACCTCCATTTTCAACAGTACCACCAACACCACCTGACAAGAAGATACCAATACCAGGAGATAATTGACCAGGACCAACATTCAAAAAGTTATAATATACTAAAATAGGAATTCGGATATACAATGCAGTTGCATTAACGAAATCTTCTTCTCCAACTTTTATTTTGGATCCTTCCATAGCAAACAATAACTCTGGTTGAATTGACCAGTGGTCCTGAATAACCAAATCCATCAAACCACCTGCATGGAAACCAGGTTTTAAACCAGCATCACTAAATTCTGTAATTATACTTTCTGTCGGAAGTGTATAATTTGGAACCATTTCACCATTCCATTGAGTCATATTAAATCCACCTTCCAAACCAAAACGGACTTTCACATCCTTTTGTGCAGAAACTGTTAATGAGCCAAGAAGCATCACTAAAAGTGAGAAAAAAATCTTCTTCATCGTGCAAATTATGTTTTTTATTCTATTTTTTCTTTTAAAATATTTGTTTTCCTTTTTACAAAACAAACATCGCAAAGATATTTAAAAAATCTTAAAACAAAAATAACTTTGCAAAAAATAATATGTAATCTTTACGATTTTGCATAATTAATGATGAAATCAAGTTGTTCTAACAACTCTTTCATGGATGAAAAAACCAAATCTGCGCCTTCTTTCCACAACTCTTCATCTCTTAAAATACCTGTATTGACAGCAATTGTAAAAATGCCTGCTCCTTTTGCCGAACGAACACCCATTGGTGCATTTTCAATCACAATAGCCTGTTTCGGTTGCAATCCTCCTTTTTTCAAAGCCATCAAATAAGGTTCTGGATCAGGTTTCCCTTTTTTTACATCAAAAGCAGTTACCATTCTCTCCTTTTTGAAAACATTGGGAAATGATTGGTTTAGTTTATCTATCAACGATAATTGTCCCGAACCTGTTACCAAGAATACATCCAACTGACGAGACAAAATAGTTTTAAGAACGTTTCCAACACTATCCATTTCCGGAGCTTGGCCTAACGAAACAAAATAATCAGCTTTCGTTTTATATATTCGTTTGCAATCTTCTTCCGTTGCTTTTTTATGCAATTGAAGATCAAAGACCTCTTCTATTGTAGAAGACCCTGTCATTCCCTCCCGAAGATAAACTTCATATTCATCAAACGTAATACCTTCTTGCGCGAAAGCATATGTCCACGCTTTAGCATGAAATGGCATAGAATCGTATAAGACTCCATCCATATCAAACAAGAACGCTCTCAAATCCAAAGACCTGAGAGCGTCTATTTTTTCATTTACAATTGTCATATATTATTTAAATGTATATGCTACACCTATAGATGCTGACTCCCAGAACTGTAATTTTGCTTGTGGCAATCCAGCATATTTACCTTCTAATGCTTTTCTTTCTGCATTGTCATATTTCAATTGGGTCTTGAATGAAAGATTTACATACTTTGACACTTTCAACAAAAACTCTAATTTCCATTTGATATACCAACCATGAATATCTTCATACTTATAGTTGTCCACATCAAAATCTGTTTCATCGAATGTATAATCCAACAAGCCTTCTGGATTTTGTTTCTCACAGAAATCGATATATTCGTCTGTTAAACTTTGTACTGCTTTATTATAGGCATAAAAACCTTCCAACGTACTCAAGAAATGCAAAGACTTAGTTATATCGAAATCAGATTTTAATTTCGCATATGCACCAAGCTCTGTTCTAAGATGTTTATACTCAGCAGGAATTGCCTTTCTAATCAAATCACCATCTTCATCATATAATGCATCAGCACCCTCTTTTATCACTTCCATACCATACTTATCTCCAAGTTCATCTAATCTACAAACAGTGAATCGTGCTGTTATAGGTGACAAAAAGGCTGAAAAATATTTATTAGGAATATATTCCATACCTAAAGAAACCTTGATATAAGCTGGCGCAAAGAAATGAGATATTGTAGAAGCCGAATCTTGTCCATTGACATCTTCTAAATATTCATATCCTTGTGTGAATTGAGTTTCCAAATTTGCAAATGCTGAAGCATACCAATATTTAGAAACCTTATAACCATATTTTGTGTTGATGATAAGTTCATCCAAGTTTTTTCTAACAAGATCCTCTCCCGTAAACTCTGTTGAATAAATCATTCCATATTTTGCCGCCAAAGAGTTTTCCCAAAGGACTTTTTTCCTCTTATAATTAGCATTCAAATTCAAATAGGCATCTAAAGCCACACTAGCACCTGAACCATCTGTACTATAATCATTAAAATAAGCTTGATTAGCATTAATACCAACGGAACCAGGAAACGTCCATTTTGCAGTATCCGAAGCTTCCTCTACAACTTTCGCATTTTCCAATTTAGATGCAGTGGATACTAAATCATTCGCCATTGCAAAGCTTGAAGCTATTGCCAATAAACATGTAATGTTGAATTTCTTCATTCTATTTACGTTTTATGAAAATTTTTGTTTGCAAATTTATTACTTTTTTTTCTCTTTTCACACATTTAATATATGTATATTAGTTCATATCCAACGAAATTTATATATTTTTGCGTATAAATTAATTCTTATAAAAATATGGGAAGAAGAAACAAAGAACTTCCACTTCTTGAAAATATAGAGATTACTGGTGTTGCCAACGAAGGAAAAGCAATAGCCAAAGTGAATGACATGGTCATTTTCACTCAATTTGTTGTACCTGGAGATGTCGTAGATCTTCAAATAACTAGGAAGAAAAACAGTTATATGGAAGGAAGAGTCACGAAAATTCACAAATATTCCGATCATAGATGTGAGGCATTTTGTTCTCATTATGGCGTTTGTGGAGGTTGCAAATGGCAAATTCTTCCATATGAAGATCAACTCAAAGCGAAACAAGACCAAGTATACAACAACCTTCTTAGAATCGGGAAAGTAGAATTACCAGAAATATCACCCATTTTAGGTTCTGAAAAAATTGTTAGATACAGAAACAAACTCGAATTCACTTTTTCTAACAAGAAATGGCTCACTTATGAGCAAGTTGCATCTGGCGTCTCTTTTGATAATATGAATGCCCTCGGATTTCACATTCCAGGAATGTTCGACAAAGTTTTAGACATCGAAAAATGTTATCTACAAGATGAAGTCTGTGACCAAATCCGCGACTGCATAAAAGAATATGCAAAAAACAACAATCTACCCTTCTATGACATTCGCAACCAGGAAGGCTTTCTACGAACCATCGTTGTTCGTACATCTAGCACAGGCGAAATCATGCTAACTGTCGTATTCTTCCACGAAGACAAAGAGAAAAGAGAAGGATTATTGAATCACCTTATAAAGGAATTCCCTCAAATCACATCCTTGATTTATGTTATTAACAGCAAATGTAACGACACAATAACAGATCAAGAAACATTGGTGTTTAAAGGACGAGATCATATATTTGAAGAAATGGAAGGCTTAAAATTCAAAATTGGTCCGAAATCCTTTTATCAAACCAACAGTGAACAAGCCTATGAACTATATAAGGTAGCAAGAAAATTTGCCAACTTAACAGGCAACGAATTAGTATATGATCTCTACACCGGTACAGGAACCATTGCATGTTTCGTTTCAAAGCAAGCAAAAAAGGTGATCGGAATAGAATATGTTCCAGAAGCGATTGAAGATGCGAAAGTCAATGCTATCAATAACAACATTGACAACACTCTTTTCTTTGCTGGAGATATGAAAAACATTCTCACCAATGATTTCATTGCAGAGCATGGAAAACCAGATGTCATCATCACCGACCCTCCTCGCGACGGTATGCATCCAGATGTTGTAGACACCATACTCGCCGCAGAGCCCAAAAGGATTGTTTACGTAAGTTGCAATCCTGCGACACAAGCTCGCGACTTAAATTTATTAGATGTCAAATACAGAGTTACAGCGGTTCAACCAGTAGACATGTTCCCTCATACTCATCATGTTGAAAATGTTGTCGCTCTAGAATTACGATAATTTCATCTCGTTATTATGCACGTATACACCAGTGTTCTCATATTGTTAGTTTTATTAGTTGTATTACCAGACCTCTATCTTTATAATAGATTTATGCGTAATAGGACTAATCATTCTACAAGCATATTACATGGCATCATATCAATTTATTTTATCATTGTATCCTTGTCTATAATGCTAAACATAAACAACATTTATTCAACAGATACAAGCTATAGATTGATAATGTTTATTACCGTGCTGGGAGCTGTATACATTCCTAAACTTATATTTTGCACGTTCGACTTACTATTTTTCCTTACAAAAAAAAGGTGGAGATGGATTCAACGATTAGGCTATGTAGCAGCCTTTATTGCTATATTATCTATTCTTCACAGCGTTGCATACGAAAGATTTAACTTTAAGAAAAGAGATGTAGCAATAGAAATCGAGAATCTACCCTCGGCTTTTGAAAACTACAAAATCATTCAAATAAGTGACATGCACCTTGGTAGTTTTGGATTATCTCAAAAAAGATTAATTCCTCTTATGGACTCCATCAATGCGCAGAATCCAGATTTAATCGTATTCACAGGTGACATGATCAACAATTTTGCTACCGAATGCAACAATTGGAGCGAAATTTTCAATCGATTAAACTCGTCGACAAACAAACTGGCAGTCCTCGGAAATCACGATTATAGTATATATTTCAAATGGGAAAACGAGGACCTAAGATCCATGAACAGTATGGCTGTCAGACAAAAAATAAGAGATTTCGGATTCAAACTTCTACTGAACGAATCTCAAATCATACACAAAGAAAATGATTCCATAGCTATTATTGGAATTGGGAACTGGGGTCGACGCCCTTCCTCACGGCATGCGGACATAGACAAAGCTATCATCGGGACACAAAACATTGACACTAAAATACTTCTATCTCACGACCCTACGTTTTGGAAAGATAGTATTTGTGGCATCTACGATATTGACCTCACTTTATCTGGACATACACATGCTGCACAAACAGGTATCGATTTAGGAAAATTGAAAATTTCACCAGCAAAGATACTATTTGAATATTGGGACGGATTATACGAACATAAAAATCAAAAATTATTGGTATCAAGAGGTATTGGTTGTGTTGGCATTCCAGCCAGAATAGGAATGGGACCTTTATACGAAGTTATAACACTAAAGAAAAAACAACCATGAAAATACGAGAAATAACACAACAAATAGAAGATTTTGCTCCTCTTAAATATCAGGAATCTTTTGACAATAGCGGAATACAAGTAGGCGACATTGACGCAGATGTAAAAGGTGTGCTTTTATGTATTGACATTACAGAAGATGTCGTGAACGAAGCAATAGAAAAAGGATGTAATCTAATTATTTCTCATCACCCACTCATTTTCAGAGGAATCAAAAAAATCACTCCGGAAAATTATATTTCAAGGACAATCATAAAAGCAATTGAAAATCAAATTGTTTTATACTCTAGTCATACGAATATGGATAAAGCACCTCATGGGGTAAACTACCATGTGGCAACAAAATTAGGCATTGTTGTAGAAAAAATGCTTTGTTCCGAGAAAGACAATAGCGATTTCGGATTAGGTGTGGTTGGAGAATTACAAGAAGAAGAAGATTGTATCCATTTTTTGAAAAGAGTAAAAACAATTTTAAATATCGGTTGCATACGACACACAGATATACCAGAAGGTAAAAAAGTCAAAAGAATAGCCCTTTGTGGTGGTTCTGGAAACGAATTTCTACCATATGCCATCCGAGAAAATGCCGACATATATCTTACAGGAGATTTAAAATATCATCAGTTTTTCGAAACAGAAAAACAAATCATAATGGCAGATTTTGGACATTTTGAATCAGAACAATTCACAAAAGAGATTTTTTATGAGATAGTTTCAAAAAATAATGCTAACTTTGCAATATATTTTTCAGATAGTAAAACTAATCCGATTAATTACATATAAGACATGTCAGAAAAAGATACAAAAGAGATTTCAGTAGAAGAGAAATTAAAAGCACTCTTCGATTTACAGTTAGTGAACTCAGAAATCGACAAAATTAAGACATTGAGAGGTGAACTTCCTTTGGAAGTACAGGATTTGGAAGATGAAATCACAGGTTTAACCACTCGTGTAGCAAACTTAAACGAAGATCTTCGTCAAATCGACTCAGAAATAACGGGAAGAAAGGGAGAAATCGAAGGTGCTAAAGGTCTTATCAAGAAGTACCAAGAGCAACAAGATAACGTTAAGAACAATCGCGAATACGAAAATCTTTCTAAAGAAATCGAATTCCAAACTTTGGATATCGAATTACATGAGAAGAAAATCAGAGAAGCTAAAAAATTGGGCGAAGTAAAAAGAGAAGAATTAGCAAAAGCTCAAGATTTAATCGCTGATCGTCAAGAGGCTCTTTCTCAAAAGAAAGCTGAATTGGAAGAAATCGTATCCGAAACAAAACAAGAAGAAGAAAAACTTCGTGATAAAGCCAAAGAAATCGAAGCTAAAATCGAAGAACGTCTTTTGAACGCATTCAAACGTATTCGTAAAAACGCAAGAAACGGATTAGCTGTCGTTCCAGTTGAACGTGATGCTTGTGGAGGTTGCTTCAACAAGATTCCGCCTCAAAGACAACTTGACATACGTCTTCGTAAAAAAATTATTGTTTGCGAATATTGCGGTAGAATTCTTATCGATCAAGAAATGGCAAACGAAGAACAAGGCAACGCCTAAATTCACACAACATATTTGAGAAACGAATTGCAAAGAGTTTTCACTCTTTGCAATTTTTTTACATAAGTATATGATAAATTTTCATTCTATAAAATATCTATTACTCACTCCTCTCCTATTGATAACATGTTGTTCATTAAACAACAAAACGAATTCCTCCTCGAATTCTTTTGTCGTAACTATAGACAACTATTCTTTCAAAATGATTTATTTAAAAGGAGGTTCGTATAGCTACGGAATAAGTAAAAACAAAAGTTTCAATGTCTCTCCTTTTTATATAGGTGAAACAGAAGTAACGCAAGAATTATGGATAAAAATTATGGAATACAATCCATCATTCTTTGAAGGAGACAGTCTTCCTGTGGAATCTGTCTCATGGAATGAATGCCAAGATTTCATTGAGAAATTAAACGAAAAAACAGGTCTGGAGTTTCGTCTACCAAACGAACTTGAATGGGAATATGCCGCCAATGGAACCAATAAAAAAGAGAATCGTCCCTATGCAGGCAATGCGAACATAGATGAAATTGCGTGGTATTGTATGAATTCTGGAGACAAGGAAATTATAGAATCTCAATGGTCAAAAGACATATTGTTTGAAAACAATTGTTCTACTCATAAAATAGGGACAAAGAAGTCCAATCGTTGGGGATTATATGATATGTGTGGGAATGTATGTGAATGGTGCAATGACTGGTATAGTAGCGATTTTTCTCACACAAAAGGGAAATATCAAAGTCCTCTAACAGGCACCCTTAAAGTATACAAAGGAGGCAGTTGGTGTCACACGGAAGAATATTTACACACTGATTATAGACACGGGAATTTTCCGGAAAACAGAAGGAACTGCATAGGGTTACGTTTAGCATTGAATAAAAAGCAATAGATCTTATACAATAAAGTCCCAACTAAATTGTTGATATAATGGAAGATTTAATAAAAGATAAACTTTGGGGTGAATTGGAATACCAGGAAGTTGCATGGGTAGGAGAATTGAATACTCCAATTCTTAATTCCGATGGAAATTTGACACTTGTAGTTCAAGATGCCAACAAAGAAGGAATTTTAGACAGTCAAAGAGAGGCTTATAAGATCTATTTGCAGAACGAGGAAAAGTATAAAAGCTGCGTGACGGATTTTCTTTTGGACTATTACAAGTGGAACAACGAATATTTTATGCGTTCGGTGTCTGGCATTGATGAAACTTATCATAAGGATGTTGTTACAGCGAAACAGCTCTTTACTACTATGACTTTATGGTATCTCTTCATCTGCAGAGATGGCAGCTTCGGTTATGCATTCGGGTGTTGTTGGGATAAAGAGAATGGCATAGCGGTTCTCTTGTCCGAATCGGAGCCACGTGTGATTTCCAGAACCCAGCTTGAAAATCTACACAAGCTCAATGACAACACCTTCAGTCTGTTGATCCATGACAATGAACGCTATTGGACCACATGGGACGAGCTGTCCTTCTTTGACGAGACCATCAGAGTCCAGGTAGAGGTGGAAGGAAGCGTGGAAGATGGCGTGAACAACGCTCAACGCAAGGCTTACAATGATTATCTGTTGCATAAGACTGAACACCTCCGCCGATTGGGCAACTTCTTGTTGCCGACCTATTTGGGCAGTAAAGCGGAGGCGGATGAGTTTATTGCCGCTGGTCAGCAGGTGGGCGTGAAGGATGTCATGCCTAGCCGTCTGGTCATCGATAAAAAAGGTAATTACGGATGGATATGTTATACCCAATGGGACGACTCTTATCTCGGAATACTTCTGTCGGAGAAAGATATTCATATCATGGAGGTAAACCAGTTGCGTGATTTCGCGAAAGAAAAGAAGATGAAGGATGAAAAGTGCGGCTACCTTTTTAGGGAGCATAATTTTTGGAGCCAAACCATTCTGCATCGATTCTTCAAGGGCGAGGTGAACACCATGCGTGTCGCCATTCTAACATACGACAAGAACCCAACTGATCTGCAATTGCAGAAACTGAGTGAGTTTTTCCAATACGACAACAAGTTTTGGGAGCCTATGAAAGACGAGATGCTGAAGTATTATCTTAAGTTCTACAAAGATTTCGAAAATGATCTTGAAATTCCAGAGGAACTAACTCCAGAGAATGTCAACCGAGAGAACGTGGTTTCCATTCTCACCTTCACGACATTATACGTCGACATTTTTGGACGTATCGCCTGGCTGTGCGAATCGCCTACAGAAGAGGATGGATTGGCTTTCGAGTTCACGGATGGGAAAGTGGAACTTATTTTTCAGCCGGAGATTATCTGAAAAGTGCTCTTGTGACTTGTCCTTAGTAACGTCAGCCCTAAAGGAGACGTGAATGTCATCCATCGGAGGGGGACTGAAGCGGTTGTAAATACGAACGGGGCTCATCTCAAGTTTATATATTCGTATCCGCTGTATTTCAGTGTATTAGAATTTTATTTTCATGTTTAGCGGACAGTAATAAAAAAAAGTGTCACAACACATAGTCATGACACTTTCATATGAAATAAAATTTAATTTATTAGAAGTTAGAACAAAGAACATCAAAAGCCTTATCCAAACCATCAATATTCTTACCACCTGCTTGAGCAAAGAAAGGTTGACCACCTCCACCACCTTGAATTTCTTTAGCAGCTTCTCTAATCATCTGTGTTGCATTAGAGCCTGCAGCAACAACATCATCAGACAAAGCAATCGTCAACATAGGTTTTCCTTCTATACTAGTAGCAGCTACAAACACTAAATTCTTCTGCATCACATTACGAACTTGAAATGCAACAGATTTTACAAAATCAGGACTGAACGTACCTTTCAAGGTAATAAGTTTAACCGCTCCTTTATCCTGAGCTGTTTCTATCAATTTATCACGCATTTGAAGCACTTTTTCCTGCATATGAGCATCAACCGCCTTTTTCAAATCAGCGTTTTCCTCAATTGATTTCTTAACAGCTTGTACCAAGTTAGGTGTATTATTGAAGAACGTTTTCAAGTCACGCAAAATATCTTGTTGAGCATTCATCATCTCCTCTACCTTAGCAGCAGAAATTGCTTCTATACGACGAACGCCAGCAGCAACAGAAGTCTCCATCAAAATACGAATCATTCCTATTTCACCAGTAGACTTCACATGAGTACCACCACACAACTCCATAGACGGTCCATATTTAATCATACGAACTGTATCACCATATTTTTCACCGAACAATGCCATTGCACCCATATCACGAGCTTGTTGAATTGGCATGTCACGGAACTCTTCCAATGGAATGTTTTGGCGGACCATTGAATTAGCGATTTTCTCAACCTGACGCAACTCTTCATCAGTTACTTTTTGGAAATGGGAGAAATCAAAACGTAAAGAATCAGCAGACACCAAAGAACCTTTTTGCTCCACATGTGTTCCTAAAACTTGACGTAAAGCATAATCCAACAAGTGTGTAGCGGTATGATTACAAGCAGTCTGTTGACGTTTTTCCATATCAACCACTGCATGGAAAGAAGCAGAAGGATCAGATGGCATTGTTTTCATCAAATGAACACTAAGATTATTCTCTTTCTTAGTATCAATGATTTCATATTTTACACCATCAGCCTCAATATAACCTGAATCACCTAATTGTCCACCCATTTCCGCATAAAATGGAGTTTTGTCAAAGACAACCTGGAACAATTCAGTGTTCTTTTGTTTTATCTTTCTATAACGAAGGATTTCAACATCCGTATCCAACATGTCATATCCAACAAATTCAGATTCACCTTCACGTAATGTTACCCAGTCGCCTGTTTCTACAGAAGCAGCATTACGAGCGCGTTCTTTTTGTTTTTGCATTTCAGTATTAAACTCATCTTCATTGACAGTCATTCCATTTTCACGAAGGATTAACTCTGTCAAATCCAATGGGAATCCGAATGTATCATATAATGTAAATCCATCTACACCAGAAATTTCTGTTTTACCAGCCGCTTTAGTATCGTTCATCACTTTCTCTAACAAACGAATACCAGTTTCCAATGTACGAAGGAATGATTCTTCCTCTTCCTTTATCACTTTAACCACTAATTGTTGTTGAGCAATCAGTTCAGGATAAGCATCACCCATTGTTTCAATCAACACAGGAACAAGTTTATACATAAAGGCACTACGTTGACCTAAGAATGTATAGCCATAACGAACAGCACGACGAAGAATACGACGAATCACATATCCAGCCTTTGCATTTGAAGGCAACTGACCATCAGTTATAGAGAATGCGATTGTACGAATATGATCTGCAATTACACGCATTGCAATATCAGTTTCTTTTTTCTGCCCGTACTCACATCCACCAATTTTTCCTATTTCTTTTATAATTGGTTGAAATACATCTGTATCATAATTAGACTTTTTGCCTTGTAATGCCATACAAAGACGTTCAAAACCCATACCCGTATCAACATGTTTAGCAGGTAGAGGTTCCAAAGAACCATCAGCCTTACGATTGAATTGCATAAAGACATTGTTCCAAATTTCAATTACCTGAGGATTATCTTTATTTACCAATTCAACGCCAGGAATCTTAGCACGTTCAGAGTCGTCACGAAGATCTATATGTATTTCAGAACAAGGACCACAAGGACCGGTATCACCCATTTCCCAGAAATTATCATGTTTGTTACCATTGATAATTCTTTCTTTAGGCAAGAATTGAGCCCATATTTCAGCCGCTTCATCATCGCGACTTAAATTATCATCCTTACTACCTTCAAAAACAGTGGCATAAAGACGATTAGGATCCAATTTCAAAACATCAACAAGATATTCCCACGCCCATGAGATTGCTTCCTTCTTAAAATAATCACCGAAAGACCAGTTACCCAACATCTCAAACATTGTGTGATGATAAGTATCCAATCCCACCTCTTCCAAATCATTATGCTTACCGCTTACACGAAGACATTTCTGAGAGTCCGCGACACGAGGATATTTACGAGGTTGATTACCCAAGAATATATCTTTAAACTGATTCATACCTGCATTGGTGAACATCAATGTAGGGTCATTTTTAACCACCATCGGCGCAGAAGGAACAATCGTATGTCCTTTCGATGCGAAGAAATCGGTGAACGATTTTCGAATTTCTTTTGCTGTTAACATCTTAAAAATTTTATTCTAAACCGCAAAATTAGTATTTTTCTATAAAATAAATTACCTTTGCAATGTAAATTATAAAAGAATTTAGCAAAAATGGCAAAAGCAAAATTCCAATTCAATCCCAAGACTCTTTCATTCGAACGGATTGATAACACTATACTACATAAACTACGCAGCCTAATATCACACCTATTCAGTGGTGTTCTTGTTAGTCTTGCATTCTTTATTATCTATGCGCTTTACTTCCCCAACCCACGTGTAGACCAATTAAAGAGAGAAAAAGCAGAATTGGAGACTAAATATCAAATTATCAGTTCTGATTTAGAAATGATAGAAGATGTATTAAAAGATATCGAAGAAAGAGACAACCAATTATATCGTTCTGTAGTACAAGCAGACCCTGTATCTGCGAATCTTCGAAGATACAATCCGTCTCAAAGCAAACGAAACGAAACATACGAGCGAACAAATTCTTTCATTGCAGCTCAAACCGTAACACAAATAGAAGATATTAAAAGAAAACTATACATTCAATCGGTATCTTTCGATGAAGTCGTGAATTTAGTTCGCAACAAAGAAGATATGCTTCTTAGCATACCAGGTATCCAACCTGTCATGAACAAAGACTTACGAAGAATGGCTTCCGGATTCGGAATGAGAATAGACCCCATTTACAAAACGCCTAAATTTCATGCAGGAATGGATTTCTCCGGAGACATCGGCACAGAAATTTATGCAACGGGAAAAGGAACAATCCATTTCAAAGGTTGGATGCAAGGTTATGGAAATGCCGTCATTATCGATCATGGATACGGCTACAAAACATTGTATGGTCATCTTAGCGAATTTGTCAAGACACTACACGTAGGTTCAAAAGTAAATCGAGGAGATGTTATCGCTTACATGGGTAGCACGGGTAAATCAACGGGTCCTCATCTTCACTATGAAGTTCATTACAGGGATAAAGTGACCGATCCTCGTAATTTTTATTATATGGATTTGTCTCCACAACAATATGATGAAATGATTCGAATCACTTCTAACAATGGAAACGTATACGATTGAAAATATCAATTTGGATAAAAGAAAATTATACTATTCCATCAGCGAAGTAGCGTCGATGTTAAACATCAAAGAATCAACACTTCGATTTTGGGAAAAAGATTTTCCTTTCACTCAACCTGAAAAAAGTGCAAAAGGAACACGTCATTACACACAAAAGGAAATACAAAACATTCAACTTGTTTCCTACTTACTTAAAGAACGGAAACTAACCATAGAAGGGGCAAAAAAGCTATTAAAAGAGAATAAACAGGACATTGAAAAAAAACATGCCATTGTGCTTAGATTGCAACATATAAAAAAGGAAATACAATCATTACGAACTGCTTTTGATAAAAACTTAAATATTACTGAAGAGAATGGAATGGCTGACTAACTTACAATTCGACCAAGAAATATTCACAGAAATACTCGAATACATAGGAACTTTCGCATTTGCCATAAGTGGTATACGGTTAGCGGCAAGCAAAGACTTCGATTTATTTGGAGCCTATGTGATCGGTCTTGTAACAGCAATCGGAGGAGGTACCATTCGTGATCTTTGTTTGGATTTAAAACCTTTCTGGATGTTAAATCCCAGTTATATGATATGGACTGGCATAGCACTCATCTTTGTTATTGTATTTAGAAAATATCTAATCAAACTAAACAACACGTTTTTCATATTCGACACCATTGGATTAGCATTATTTACCGTTGTGGGAATTGAAAAAACATTAGATTGTGGATATTCCTTTTGGGTAGCTATCATAATGGGTACCATTACAGGTGCTGCAGGAGGTATTATCAGAGATATTTTCATCAACCAGATACCTCTGATTTTCAGGAAAGAAATATACGCAATTGCCTGCATTATAGGTGGTATTATTTATTACCTTTGCGACAAAATAATAGATGATATAACCATAGTGCAAATCATCAGTGCTCTAAGTGTTGTACTAACTAGAATTATTGCTGTTCAATACAAAATTGGACTCCCTCATATAAAAGAAGAACCTAACACAAAATAAATCTCAAAAAAAGTAGTAGATGTCAAAAAAAATACATACCTTTACAAAAAAATTAAACAAGTAGACAAACTCTTAAAAATAGATACAAAAATGAGAAAATTAATTACTCTTTCAGCTGCATTAGCATTATCAATGGGTTGTTTTGCTCAATACACTTTGTCTTTCGAGGCAAACGGATTGAGAAAAGGTGACTACAGAAATATGAAACAGATTGAGTATGTAGAACAATCCAACGCTGGTGCAAATCAAATATGGGACTTTTCTAAGTCTAAGGTGTTAAAAGATTTCTACATCGAGCAGAACGAAGATTTGCTTAACACTTCTAACGAAGGTTACAGATTAAGTTGTGACGAAGGTGGAGAAAAAAATACGTTGTTTGAAATCACATCAAGCGAAAAGAGATTTTTCGGTCTTCAAAACAATACAACAACATTAACATTAGACGAGCCTATCGTTGATTTAATGTTCCCATTCTCTTTTGGAGACGCTAAATCTGGAATCTATTCAGGTGCTACTCAAAGCGGCAATAGCACAAGCTACTTTGATGGTACATATGTAACTACAGCTGATGCTTGGGGAACTTTGATTCTTCCTAATGGAAACGTTTACAAAAACGTACTTCGTGTAAAAGTTGACAAAGAATACACTGAAACATACGGAAAATCAACCTTCAAAATCAGTTCTATTCGTTATCAATACTTCGCTGAAGGTGCTCGCTACCCTATTATTATCACAATAGAGCAAGAATACACCCCAGAAAGCGGATGCAACTGCAAAAATTCTAAGTATACTGCAATGTATATGGAAAAACCAGCTGTTTACAAAAACGATGCTGAAAAAGTTGGAAAGAAGAAAAATGCAAAACCTGAAATTTCTTCATTCAACTATCTTGCTTCTCCTAACCCATTTGCAGAGTCTTTGAATGTTGCATTCAATCTTGAAAACGATGCAAATGTTGCTATCGACATTCTTGACATGAAGGGAAATACAGTTCTTAGTTTATTCAAGAACAATTTGAGCGCAGGTCAATATTCTTACGACTTCGAAACTTCTGCTCTATTCCCTGGTGCTTATACTCTAAGCATTAAAGTTAATGGCAAAGTATATGCTAACAAGATGTTAAAGTCAGGTATGTAATTTATTCATTAAACATATCAAAAAAGGGACGCAACTATTATTGCGTCCCTTTTATTTGAAATTCATTCATTGCATTTTAATTAATTAGAAAAATTCTCAATCATATTCACACAAACGAAAAGCAAAATGAAAAAAAGTATTTCTTTACTATTCTTTTTTTTCCTTTCTATTGCATGTTTTGCACAATCAGCAGCTGATAAACTATTAGGTGTCTATTTCCTTGAACACGATGGAGATCGTTCAAAAGTGAGAATCACCAAAAACACAGATAACACATATAAAGTTCAAGTGTTCTGGATGGAACAAATGTATGACAAAAACGGAAATCTCCGTGTCGACAAAAAAAATCCAGATGTCAGCAAAAGAAACACTCGCGCAGACCAAATCGTCCTTATCAAAAGTTTAACTTATCACAAAGAAGGAGTATGGAAAGATGGAGAAATATACGATCCAACACGTGGTTCTTTCTTTACAGTCGAATTAAAATTTAAAGACAACGAAACATTAGCAGTCAAAGGTTCTTGGGGTATCTTCAGTAAAACCATCTACTGGAAGAAACTGAAAGAATAATCCATGAACAAAAGAATCTTAAAAATAGCCGTTCCAGCCATTGCAACGAATATCACTGTTCCCCTACTCAGTTTAGTGGATATTGGTATCGCAGGACATCTCGGAAATGAATCTTATATAGCTGCCATCTCTATAGGTGGCACTATTATTAATATGCTATACTGGAATTTCGGATTTCTACGCATGGGTACTAGCGGACTAACATCGCAAGCTTATGGCGCAAGAAACACATCCGAAATGGCTAACATTCTACCTCGTTCTATCATTATTTCTTTAATAGCCTGTATTCTTATATTCCTCCTAAAGAATATTGTTCTATCCCTCTCCTTTTCCTTTATGAATACGTCACAAAACGTAGAGGATTTTGCATCCTTATATGTTAGCATATGCATTATAGGTGCTCCTGCCGTCATGTGCATGTACAGCATTAAAGGATGGTTCATTGGAATGCAAAATTCAATTTTCCCAATGATTATAGCCATTTCCATAAACATTATCAATATCTTATGCAGTCTTATTGCTGTCTTTGTTTTACATTTAGGAATTAGAGGTATTGCATTAGGTACATTAATAGCCCAATATTGCGGTCTTATAATTGCCATTTGCCTATGGATGAAACAATACAAATATTTAATTCCTCATATAAAACGAGCAGCTGTTTTGAATGTACAAAAGTTAAAAAGATTTACTACACTTAACGCAGGTATTGCTATTCGCACTCTTTGCCTAACCGCAGTCACAACATTTTTCACCTTAGCGGGTGGCAAACAAGGAACAACGTTATTAGCAGTCAACACACTATTAATGCAATTCTTTTCGATTTTTTCTTACTTTACAGATGGATTTGCATATGCAGGAGAAGCTTTAACAGGAAGATATATAGGAGCCAAAGATTCATATAATTTACACAAGTCCATACATATCATCTTCTTATGGGGATTCGGATTGGTTGGTGTATTTACATTCTTATATGCGTTCTTCTCAAACAATTTTCTCATGTTACTAACCAACGAGAGCCATGTGATTGAAGCTGCGAAGGATTTTCATCTTTGGATTATTGCAATACCGATATGCGGTTTTGCAGCGTTTTTATGGGATGGTGTCATGGTTGGAGCCACAATGGCCAAAGGTATGGTAGTTGCAATGTTATGTGCTACAATCCTATTCTTTACATTATACAACATTCTTATCATCCCATTAGGAAATAATGGATTATGGATAGCTTTCCTTTCCTATTTAGCCACAAGAGGAATCATACAAACATTTTATTTTAAGAAAAAAGTAAAACATTTGTTTCTCTAATAAAACATAGACGATTTAGGAATAGAAATTCACCAGAGTTCAGTCAAAAATGAGATAAAAAAAGCAAACAAGAATACCTTGTTTGCTTTTTCACTATCAATATTTGATTATTTATTTTTTCCAAAACATATAGGTTATATCTTCCATATTACCTTTATCTATTTTATATAACCTTTGATTTGTTGTTTTGCTTTTCAATGGACCACAATCTTCTCTATAGGGTCCGATCTTAACATAATCGAAATCAGTCAATGGGAAAGATTCCGGCAATGAATTTTTTCCAGAATACCAGCCCACTTTTATTGACTGATGTTTTTCTTTCATGTAATGCGCTAAAGACATCACTCCTAGAGGATCTCCATCACCACCCATAAAACATAGGCAAGTGATATCACGACCATACTTTTCTAAAAGTGTTTCTAATGCAGATTCTGACAATTCCTCTCCGACATCATTCATCAAATAAGGGCTATGGCAACCTATACAATGATTAGGACAATTAGAAATATTAATTGCCAAAGTCACCTCATTAGGAATTTCCTGAAATACTATATCATAATCAGCATACTTCAGCATAGGTCTACAATTCTAGTATTTCGCATAGAAACGTCTTGAAGCCTCAGCCTGACGAGCTTCAGAGAAATTGCTAATACGTTTCATATAACCGATTACACGTGTTAAATAATCAATATTCTTACTTTGGCAATGAGGACATTCTTTTAGATAACGTTTATCAATATGACCACAATCATTACATACCGTATTAGGAATATTAAATGTAAAATAATTACATCCCTCTTTCGCAGCAACACGGATTAGTTGACGATATTGATCTTTTGTCAAATGTTCTTCCAAATTCATATGCAAAGCAGAACCTCCCGTCAAATGCTCTATGTACTTTGATCCATGCAAACGGAATTTATCAATCACATTTAATGATTTATCTTCGACTATATAGAAATAGCTATTGTAACAATCACGAGGAACAGTATAACCATCCTCACGATCCCATTTTGCATGCTTAACACCCACGTTCTCAGCAGGAATCATTTCGCAATTAAACATCACTTCCTTCGTACGATATTTCTTATTATAACGTTCAATCAAACCTAAGACACTTTGAACAAAACGTACATACTCTGGATTATCTTTAATTTCAACTCCCATGAATTCTGCAGCTTCAACCATTCCATTAACACCAATAGTTAGGTATTGACGTGACAAATTAATGTAACCAGCATCAAACAATGGCAATAAACCTTTAGCTTGTAATTCTTTCAAATTCTCATTGTAAGCTAATTGTACCTTATGAACTAAATCAACAACTTCTTCCAAGAAAGTCAAATAAGGAATCCCATTTTTCACTGCAAATTGCACACAACGATTCAAGTTAACAGTCAACACACTCTTAGAACCGGTAGAAACACCTCCAGCACCTAAAGTATAACTAAATCCATTATCTTGTATTTCATTTCTCAAACGGCAGCAACTACTTAATGAATCTGCATTATCACTGATATATGTAAAGAATGAATGACCTTCAGAATACATTTCAGCTGTGAAATCGCCCCACTCTTCATCTTGTGCATCTCCATCCTTTGTTAACAATGCCATTGTTTCAACTGGGAACGTCAAAACAGTCTTGGTTCTTTCTGCATTAAACCATTTCATAAATCGTTTTTGCAACCAAGACAAAGATTCCCAATCTGGGCGTGTTCCGTCAGGGAATACAAAGTTTTCAAACAAACTATTGAAATAATATTTATCGTAATAAGATATATTCCAGAATACAGCTTGGAAATTACGAGCACCCGTAGGTTGATTTATAGAATAAACGATTTGTTCAAAACAATCCGTAATCACCTTGTCCAAAGTACGTTGACGAGCAGATAAATCAACTACCTTATCCGCATTTTTATAATAGTCTTGTCCATACTCTTTTTGTATGAAATAATTCATATACATCAAGAACTCTGGGGTTGCACATGCACCACTCAACATACTTGACACCATGAATACCATATTAACGAAACCACCACAGAAAGACTTCAAATTGGTTGGTTTCTTTGAGTTACCACCTATTGAAAGAGTACCGCTAATCAACCAAGGATACATAGTGATACTAGCACAATAGTTAGCTAAACTTGTCTCATCGTTCTTATAGATGAAATGTTGATTTAAAAGCTGAAGATATTTGTCAGAAACTTCTTTCCCATACATTTCCTTCAAACGATCGACCAACAATCGACGATTTAAACGAATGAAATTTGATTTTGGCAATTCACCAATTAAAGTGGCAATATTTTTATTCTCCACATTAGCATTTGCATCATATTTACTTCCAGAAGCAGAATTAGATGCATTACTATAATCAGTAAGAAACTGCAACTTATCACGCACTTCACGATCTTCCAAGTGTTTTTGACGATACAAAATGTAGGATTTAGCTACAGAAAAATATTTTTCTGTCATCAAAGAAAACTCAACTTGATTTTGAATCTCCTCCACACTCATTCCATTGTGAATGCTTAGACGACCTAAAATATCGGTCAAAATTTCCTGCGTTGCGAAACTACCTACTGATAAGAAGGCACGAGAAACAGCATTTTTAATTTTATCAACAGAAAAAGGTTCTGCTTTCCCGTCGCGTTTTACAATAAAAATATTTCCACTCATTTTATCAATTAATATTTTACGTTTATCTATTATTTTTTTACAACAAAAACATCTTAAAAGACATAATAATATTATATCCTCCTCGTGTGCTTCACTACAAAAAATACAATTTGAGTTTGTTAAACACTATTCAATTATCACCAGAAAAACAATCAAACATTCTACCAATAGTTCATTTCTAATTCACTTCTGCTCCATTTGTAGAACAAAACAAAAATAGGGATATAATTTTAATAATTACATCCCTATTCAATTAAGTTATTAACAAAATGATAAATACTTGATTACCAAGCATATTTAATCATAGCGCAAATTCTATTGTTTTTTATATCACGTACGGCATCTGCTTTTCCATATTCATCATGGCCATCGCCATAACCTACATTTGTCAATTCATATTCAAGTCCAAATGTCAACTTATTTACATTATAAGTAACAGCTGGACAAATTCTCCAAATATAATCAATGTTAGAAGCACCGTTTACATACAAATCGCCAGCGATTTTCTCACTCATTCCTAAGTTTTTGAAAAGTCCAACAAACAAATTAGCCTTTACCTTGCTTCCATATGACAAGTTAAGCCAAGTCGTCAAATTTCTCAATGGTGCATACTCACGAGAACCATCCTCATTCGTATCTATAACACCATAACCACTCATCATATTTAAATGAGCAGTATTCTGACCAAATACACCTTTCCAACGTAATAAGAACTTATCATTCTTATAATTAATAAACATCATCGGAGAAGCAGAGAATGCATACTCTTTAACAACACGTTTGGTTTTACCAGTAAGTGTCGTATCTCTTGGTTGAATATCAAGGCTACCATCTTCACCAACAATTGTATCATTAACCGTAGCTTTGTACTTATAATCACACTCCATTGTCGTACGTGGTCTTAATCTCAACAAATCAATTCCAGCTCCGATTTGGAATCCTTTTTCGTTAGCATAATCCAAACCAACAAAGAATTCAGGAAGAATACCTTTATTTAAATAATCTTCTGATTTTCCATCAGGTCCAACTGACTTGTATTGGAATTGCCAAATAGCAGCACCCGTAAAACGCATCTTACCCACGGTATAATCATAGCGTAATTGAGGAGAACGGCTAAATGGTTGGAATGGAGAACCAGAAGCCAAGCCTAAGACATCAGGAAGATCTCCTGTCATTGGATGCCATGCCTGACCTGCCAAGAACGAATGATGTTCCCACTTCATTTTCATATAAGCTTGACGAATACGAAGCATCGTTGTACTAGATGCAAAACCACAAAAGTCTGTCTCTATTTTAGCTGAGAGATCTGCATTCAATGCACGAACACCAGAAACATCCAAACCTAAACGTGAAGTAATAGCTAAGAATGTAGCAGTTGAAACATCATTTAAATCCTCATCATGTGATTCATTCCAACTTTGATCCTTCGGAATTTGATTATACAATCCAGCATTAGACTGAATGTTTTGACGAGAATCGTAATAGAAATAATTACGAACAAATCCATAAGGTTTAAACTTAACCTTACCACCATTGGCTGGTTTTTCATTCTCTCCGCCTTTCGAAACTGGCTCTTCTGAGACAACCTTAGCAACTATTGTATCTTGAGCTGCCAATGTACCAAGCGACAAACAAATCGCTGCTAATAAGAAAATACGTTTCATATCCAATATAATAAAAAAGACAACGAGTCATGAGTAAAATCAACGACTCGTAGTCCTATACTAATTTTTCACTCAATTAAATGCATTATTGTAACCAACTATTACAACTAAACAATACGACATAGCCAATAATCAAACTAATGATACCAACGAAGATACCAACTAATGCCATTTCTTTCTGTTTAATAAAACCTTTTGAATAAGCAATAGCATTTGGAGGAGTAGAAATTGGCAAAGACATTGCAAATGAAGCGGACAAAGCCAAACCAACGATCAATGTAGTTGCGCCACCAAAATCTGCCAATTCAGCACTCATACCTTGAGCAATTGCCACAAATATAGGAATCAACAATGCAGCTGTTGCTGAGTTTGACATGAATGTTGACATTACCAAACACAAAACGCCTGAACCTAAAATCACAGCCAAAGTTGACCATGTATCAAACGGAATAGACGTTACAATATGTTTAGACATCGTCATTACTTCACCTGTTGCAGGATCAACTGCACCGATTTTACCTTCCAAGCCAACACCAAGAGCGAAACCTCCAGCTACAAGCCAAAGCACATCCCAATCAATTTTAGCCAAGTCTTTTTTCTCAAACACACCTGTCAAGCAAAATACAGCAAACGGAATTAAAGCAACAACATTTGCATTAACACCCAATAATCCTTTTCCGAACACCCACAAGAAAATTGTAACAGCAAATGTCACATAAACAACTATAGCTTTAGGACTTTTATCTGTTTCACCTTCTATTTTAACCTCAACTTTTTCTTGTTTTGAAGGGAAAAATTTACACAAGAACAACCATGCGCAAAAAAGAATCAAAGCAGCAACAGGAACCATCAACATCATCCAATTACCAAAACTGATGTTGATACCAATTTTTTCCAACCAACCCACAGCAACAACATTTGGAGGTGTTCCAATTGGAGAACCAATACCACCAATATTAGCAGCTACAGGAATAGACAATGCCAAGCCCACACGACCTTTATTGTCAGAATCAGGCATTGTAGCCAAAACAGGAGTCAAAATAGCAATCATCATAGCTGCAGTTGCCGTATTACTCATAAACATTGAAAGTAATGCTGTAACAACTAAGAAACCTAACATAACAAATTTAGGTTTTGTACCAAATGGCTTTAAAATAGCACGTGCTAAAGTTGCATCCAATTTATATTTAGTAGCAGCAATTGCCAATACGAATCCACCCATGAATAACATAACAGTAGGATCTGCGAATGCAGCCATAATAGCTTTATTAGAAAGTTTCTCACCAACCTCACCATCAAAGAAGCTTAACATACTATTGGAAGTTGTCAGCAACATCATAACCATCACAACAACGGAAGTACCCCAAATAGGAATAGGTTCCATAATCCACATCACAGCAGCCATAACAAAGATGGCAATAATTCTCTGTTCAACCACAGTCAACCCAGGAACGCCGAAACAGTCCGTAGGCAAAAGCCATATAAACAACGTTAAAAAAAGAGTCACACCAAATCCAATGAATTTCTTGCGATCATATCCAAAAATCTTACCTGCTTTAGAAGCATTCTCCTCTTTTTTAGGAGCATCTTCCACTTTCTTAACATCAGGGGTATCATTATTTGTGACAACCTCTATATTTTCATTACTATCCATAGATAAATATTATAAAATTGTTATTAATTATCGCTATAAGAAATCAACAAATTTCCCATTTTTGAAAAACTCCGCAAATGTATAAAATGTGCATAAAATATACAAAAAGAAACAGGAAAAGATTTCCACAAAATTCACTACCGACTTTAAAAGTTTTTAACAATATTACACATTTTATAATATTTTGTGTATTTCTAATTTTGAAAAATTGCAAGATTAAAAAAACAAATGTATCTTTGCACTGAATTTGGCTCAATCGGGGCATTAAATTACATTGAAATATTAACCAATTTAATCAACCTACGGCTAAGGTTGAAAATCGAAAGGGAGAAACACGGTACGATTTTTTGTTGTAGAGTGAGACTAAGTGAAAAATTAGTAGTAATATGTATATTATATAATGTGTGATCCTGATAAAATGTTTTGTGTATGATATCTAAAATTCTAGTTGCCAATAGGGGGGAAATTGCGATGCGTGTTATGCGTTCTTGCAAAGAGATGGGCATAAAGACTGTTGCAGTTTATTCGGAGGCAGACAGAGCTTCACGGCATGTGTTTTTTGCCGACGAAGCGGTTTGTATCGGGCCTGCACAATCTTCCGCCAGTTATTTGAACATTGACAACATTATTGCAGCAGCAAAGAAATTCAATGCTGATGCCATTCACCCAGGATATGGTTTTCTATCAGAAAACGCCGAATTTGCAAAGCGTTGTGAAAAAGAAGGAATTATTTTCATTGGCGCTCCTTATAAAGCCATCCAAGACATGGGTGACAAAATCACAGCTCGCAAACTAATGATTGCAGCGGGAGTACCTGTAGTTCCCGGAACAGAAAAACCTCTTTCATCCTATGAAGAAGCGCTGGCAACAGCAAAGAAAATAGGATTTCCTATTATGATAAAGGCTTCCGCTGGCGGTGGAGGTAAAGGTATTCGAATCATTCGCGAAGAAAGTGAATTAAAAAATGCCTATGAAAGTGCCATTTCTGAAGCCATTGCTTCTTTTGCTAATGGTACAGTATATATTGAAAAACTTATTGAGCATCCTCATCATATCGAATTTCAAGTTTTAGCAGACAAACACGGAAATGTAGTTCATTTATTTGAACGTGAATGTTCAATTCAAAGAAAACATCAAAAAGTAATTGAAGAGACCCCCTCTCCTATTATGACAGACAAAGTTCGTAAAGAGATGGGCGAAATAGCAGTTCGTGCAGCAAAGGCTGTAAACTACGAAGGTGCTGGCACCATTGAATTCATGGTAGATGACAAACTCAATTATTACTTTTTGGAAATGAATACTCGCTTACAAGTTGAGCACCCTATCACAGAAGAAGTATTGGGTATCGACCTTGTAAAGGAGCAAATAAAAGTAGCAAATGGTGAACATCTTCGCTTCAAGCAAGAAGATCTTTCTCAAAGAGGTCACGCCATTGAATGTCGTATTTGTGCTGAAGATGCTGAAAATGGTTTCACTCCTACACCAGGCATCATCAAATTGATGACAGAGCCTTCAGGTATTGGTGTTCGTGTTGATAGTTTCTGTTACGAAGGATACGAAATTCCTATTTATTATGATTCAATGCTCAGCAAACTAGTTGTATGGGCAGCAAACAGAACCTATGCAATAGAACGTATGCGTCGTGTCTTGTACGAATACAAAATAACAGGAACCAAAACAAATTTATCATATTTAAGAAAAATATTGGAAGTGCCTGATTTCGTTCAAGGTCATTATACAACAGCTTTCCTGGAAGACAACAAACAGGTCTTGGAAGAAATTACGTTAGAAGAGGAATCTGAAGAGGTACATAAAGCAGAAGATATTGCAGCTATCGCCGCATATTTCGATTATTTGATGAACGAAGAACGTCCAGCCATTTGTGCTAACGACAATCGTCCTATCAGCAGATGGAGAGAATTTGGCAAACGCACCAATTTAAGGACGTTATAATCAGCCCTCACATTTCAAGAATATTTAACAAAACAAAACAAGTATGAAAATTAAAGTCGGAAACAAAATCAAAGAAATTTCCCTTGTTAACAAAGAAAACAACAAAGTGGAGATTTTGGTGGACGATAAGACATACAACCTAGACATTGTAATGGCAGAAAACGGGCTATGTTCTATTATCACAGAAGATGGTCACTCTTACAATGCTGAATTAAAACCTAGCAACAACAATCAAAACTATACTGTTAGCGTAGCCTTCAATACATTCCCTGTTGAAATAATAAGTCCATATCAATATGGTGCGAAAAAAGCAAAATCATCAGAAAAGCAAGATAAAATATTTTCTCCTATGCCAGGAAAAGTTATCAAACTTTTGGTGAAAGAAGGCGAATTCGTCAAAGCTGGAAGTCCTGTCATTATTATTGAAGCAATGAAAATGCAGAGCGAATATAAGGTGAAGGATGATTGTATAGTAAAAAGAATATTAGTAAGTGAAGGTGATAACATCGCAGGCAATCAATCCTTAATAGAATTGTGCGAAGCACCGGAAGAAGAAAATATAAACTAAAAAAAAGGAAAGAATGGAATCTTCTAATGAAAGATTTATAGAATTGAATCGTTTAGCGGAAGCTGGCGATGCAGTTCGTATCGAAAAGCAACACAAAGCTGGCAAATTAACAGCCAGAGAACGTATTGCAATCCTTTTAGACAAGGGAACATTCGTCGAAATAGATAAATTTGTCATCCACCAATGTCACAATTTCGATTTAGACAAGCAACAATTAGCTGGAGACGGAATTGTAGGTGGTTATGGAAAAATTGATGGCAGATTAGTATACGTATATGCCTACGACTTTACAGTATTTGGAGGATCTTTAAGCAGAACGAATGCCAACAAAATTATTAAGCTACAAAAGTTAGCACTGAAAATGGGGGCTCCAATCATAGCATTAAACGACTCTGGTGGAGCACGTATTCAGGAAGGTGTGTCTAGTTTAGCTGGATATGGTGACATATTCTATCAAAACACAATCGCATCTGGTGTTATTCCACAAATCTCTGTTATTTTAGGACCTTGTGCAGGTGGTGCATGTTATTCTCCTGCATTGACAGACTTTATCTTCATGGTAAAAGATCATAGTCATATGTTCGTTACCGGACCAGAAGTTGTAAAAACTGTCACCCACGAAGAAGTAGACAAAGAAGAATTAGGTGGCGCATCTGTTCACAACTCAACAAGTGGTGTAGCTCATTTCTTAGGAGAAAATGAAGAAGACACACTTATGATGGTTCGTGAATTATTAGCATTTTTACCATCTAATAATATGGATGATGCTCCAAGAGCTCCATATTCTTCAAACATGGAACCTTCCAGCATAGATTTGGACAATTTTATTCCAACCGACTCAAGCAAGCCATATGACATGAAAGAGTTGATTGAGAGTGTTGTCGATGGAGGTTATTTCTTTGAAATTCAAGAAAATTTCGCGCCAAACATATTAGTTGGATTTGCAAGAATTGAAGGAAAAGTAGTAGGTATTGTAGCGAATCAGCCAGCATTTCAAGCAGGTGTGTTAGACATAGACACATCAGACAAGGCTGCAAGATTCATTCGTTTCTGCGATTGCTTCAGCATTCCAATTGTTTCATTTGTTGATGTACCAGGATTCCTACCAGGATGTACTCAAGAACATGGTGGTATCATTCGCCATGGTGCAAAGATTGTATATGCTTATGTAGAAGCCACTGTTCCAAAAATCACAGTCATCACAAGAAAAGCATACGGAGGAGCATACATTGTAATGTCAAGCAAGCACACTGGAGCTGACGTTAACTTTGCATACCCTAATGCAGAAATTGCTGTAATGGGTCAAGAAGGTGCTGTCAACATTCTTTACAAGAAAGTAAGTGACGAAGAAAAAACAAAAGCAAGAAAAGAATACGAAGAGAAATTCTCAAATCCATATCGTGCTGCAGAATTAGGTTATATTGATGAAATCATATTACCATCTCAAACAAGAGAGAAGCTAATTCAAGCATTAGATATGACGCATACAAAAATTCGTGCAAATCCTGCTAAGAAACATGGAAATATTCCATTATAGAAAGGAATACTCTCAAACTATCGAACGTTTTTTTATACTTGTTTTTTTTATTTCACTTGGAACAAAAAAAATAAATTTTATAGTTAAGAATGGCATTTCTAGTAAAAAAAAGAAACATTCCCTATAAAAGAGATAAAAAAATTTTTAAATTAGCATCGTTTTTATTTTTAGGTCGATAATTAAACTAACATTAGTATAAATTTAAATTAGTATTTTTATGAAGAAAACAAGTTTACTCGCATTAGCAGGGCTCTTTACAATGAGTGCTTTTGCTGACCCATTTTACATTGTAAAAGATGGTCAATTACAAGAAAACTACTCTGTTGTAGCTTACGGAGAAAGTGAAGTTGGTGACGTTATGGAATTTGGTGTAAAAGCTACAGATGGAACAACTGCAGCAAAGTACACTCACAACGCTGACTACAAAGACATCATTTTTGATTGTCACAAAGCTCCAATCAACTTACACGAAGCATGGTATATGGTAATTGAATACATGTTACCAGAAAGCGCATGTGATCAATCTGAAGATGGTGTTTTATACAATACCCTTACAACTGAAGCTGGTGTAAAGAAAACAATGTTCCGTGCAGGTTTATTCGCTTTAGATTACTTCAACAGATTTGGTGAAGGTGCAAAAATCGATCCTGACAAGGCTGATGCAAACGTTTATTTCGATGGAAACGTTAATTCTGTAGCTAACGAATGGAAAACAGAAGGAAGATTGGTTTACATGAACCCTAAGACTCCACTTATCGACACAATCGCATTCGCATATTGCCGTGATATAGCAAAGAAATATGTTGAAGATCCAATCTTCATCAAGACTATTGCTTTCCTACCTTACGGAGAGTGCTTCCGTCCAATCTATGCTGAAAACTTCGAACCAATCTTCGGTTTGGTTGATCCATGGGTTAACGGTAAAATGACTAACGTTCCAGCTGATTACACAACTGGTGGTTATGATGTTACTGGTAATGGTGAGCAATCAAGAGAATGGACAATGAACGTAAAAGGTGACGTTTACTTAGATTATGAAATGTTACACCAATTGTATGTTCACGGTACAGTTGCTTCAGAAATCAAAGACATCGATTTAACAGCAAATGCAAGCGGTAAATTGGTTGCTAATGCATTGGTTAAATACAAATGGGTTGAGGGTACAACATTCTATGACGATGTTGACAATCAAGGATTAGGTGCATGGTACGAATTCAACGACGAAGCTAAAACTAACGGACTATTATTCGGTAAAATCAACATTCCATCAGAATGGGCAGAATTAGAAAATGAAATCGACATCCCAGAAGGTGCAACAAAAGTTTCTTTGAAATTCCAATCAAATGAAAAAGACTATGGTTATATCATCGATAATATCCAATTAGGTCTTTGCAAAGGTGGTGTTGAAGTTAACGAAGTTGCTAACGAAGCAGCTAACTCTTCTATCTATGTTGATGGTGACATCGTAAAAGTTTATGGTGACGCTGACGCTAAGATCGAAGTTCTTTCAATGACTGGTATCGTTGTAGCTAACGAAAACATCTCTGCATTAGCAGCTGGTTCTTACATCGCAAAAGCTTACACAGCTAACGGTGTTGAATCATCAGTTATCATCAAGAAATAATATTTCTCGATAAATAGAAAAGGCTGGCCAAATGGTCAGCCTTTTTTCCTTTTTGAAGAATCATCTGAATAGTTTTATTTCTATTCAGATTTATTTTTTTTAACATATATCAATTGAGAATAATTTCTTATAATCATATAAAATAATATCTTTGCAAAAAGAGACTATACTTACTATGGCAAAACATTTTAAATTCATATTAATACTCTTCTTTTTACAACTTTTTATGCCCTCAATGTATGCACAAAAGGTTGGATTAGTATTAAGTGGTGGTGGTGCCAAAGGATGCACACACGTAGGAGTGATACGTGCACTCGAAGAGAGTGGTATTCCGATTGACTACGTAGCAGGCACATCTATGGGTGCAATAGTTGCCTCATTATATGCCATGGGCTACACACCTGACGAAATGGAAGCCTTATTAGTTTCTGAAGACTTTTTAACATGGCAAAAAGGTCAAATCGAAGAAGAACGAAGATTCTTTTTCAAAAGCGAAGATGAAACTCCAGAATTTGCCTCTTTTAAACTTGGCATTGATGATTCTTTAAGTATCAAGCCTATCATTCCGACAAGCATTATTTCACCGAATCAAATGAACCAAGCTTGCATGTATCTGTTTGCGCAAGCATCAACCGCATGTGACAACGATTTTGACAAATTATTTGTTCCATTCCGTTGCATTGCCTCTGATGTGGTGACTAAAGCTCAATATGTACATAAAAGTGGAGATTTGGGTGATGCTGTTAGAACATCCATGTCATTTCCCTTTGTTTTTAAACCTATTAGTGTAAACGATCATCTTATGCTCGATGGAGGAATTTACAACAACTTCCCTATCGACATAATGAAAGAAGACTTAAAAGCCGATTACATCATCGGAAGTTCCGTAAGTGCAAACCCATCCACTGCAACAGGAGAGGATCCTTTTGTCCTTTTAGAAAACCTTATTATGCAAAAAACCAATTATGATTTATCAGAAGAAAACGGGAAACACATAGAGTTTCATTATACAGATGTCGGATTATTAGATTTTTATAGAGCAAAAGAACTTATACAATATGGCTATGACAGTACAATGGCTCATATTGAAGAGATAAAAGCAAAAGTAAAACGAACGATTAGTCAAGAGGAAGTAAACGCTAAAAGATTAGAATTCAACAAAAAGAAACCTCCATTAATATTTAAAAACATTATTATTAATGGAATAAGTCCACAACAGAAAACATATATCGAAAAGAATTTTCATAATGACGATGAAACATTTGATTTCGAGAGTTTTCAACACACCTATTTCAAACTATTATCAGACAATAAAATCAGCGAAATTATTGCCCATGCAAAATTCAATCCAGAAAGTGGATATTATGATTTAATCCTAGATGTTACGTTAAATGATCACTTTAAGATTGGAATCGGAGGAAACATATCCTCCACATCATCCAACCAACTATACGCAAGTTTCAGATACGTTGGTATGAGATATTTATCCTACGACATTTCTCTTGATGGACAAATTGGGGTTTTATACAAAGATGCTCATTTACAAGCAAGAATAGATTTTCCTTCTCAAGTTCCATTCTGCGTGAAAATCATTGGAGATATCAATCATTTTTCTTATTCCAGCAAACAATACGCATTCTACGAAACCGATATTCCAACAGAAGCTTATAGCACTGAATTTTACACGAAAGCAAAGATTTCCATTCCATTTTTCTTAAAAGGAGAATTTAATGCTGGAATGGGTTATGGGAAAATCAAAGATAGATATCATGGTCCATACACGACAAAGGAAGAGGAGTTTGACGATACTAGATATTCATTAGGAACTGCCATTGTGCAATATAACCACAACTCACTTTCTCACAAACAATTTCCTGTCGAAGGGACGAAAGCGAAAATCACAGCGCAATACGTTTTTGGGAAAAGGGAAAGTAATACCCAAACCGTTGTAGACACCTCATTAACTATTGTCAATGATGAATTTTCTAACAATTGGATTCAACTATCCGGTATAATCGATCATTATTTCCCTATATCAAAACATTTCACCATTGGATTATTGGGTCAGGCGGCATTCTCTACACATAAACTAGAAGGAAACTACATGGAAACATTATTAATGTCTCCATCCTTCACCCCGACCAAACATTCTGTGATGGTTTTTAATCCAGCATTTCATTCAACCACCTACTTTGCAGCAGGATTTAAACCCATTTACAAATTCAACAAATTCTTGCATTTAAGATTTGAAAACTATGCGTATGTTCCTTATAAAGCAATCATCCCAACAGCTTTATTTTCAGCAGAATACGATAGTCCGTTCTCTAAATTTTATGCAATTAGTGAATTAACAGCGGTTGCTCAACTAAAATACATTACAGCCAGTATATATGGGAACTGGTATAGTTATCCAAAAAGAAACTGGAACGTAGGATTAAATATAGGATTCTTAATATTCCACGACAAATTGATTGAATAGTAAAGGGATTTCTCTGAAAATATTTTATGGATTAAGTGGTTTATTGTATATTTGAAAAAATTTTGAATAATATATATATCTAATTAGTGAAAATCATGAGAAGAATTCTCTTATTAATTTTTCAAATTTTAACCATTAGTTGCATCATCACCTCTTGTAGTAAAGAAGAAGGAGAAGGAGGAGAAGGAACCATATTTGGAATAGTCTATAAAATTATCGATGATGGAAAAATCATCACAAAAGCTGACGGTTCTTATGCTTTTGACAAAGACACAATCATAGCTAAAGACGAAGATGTTTTCATCATATATGGAGACTATAAATTCGGATATGATGATAAAACAAGTACCGGATTTGACGGAACCTATTGTTTCAAATATTTAAATGACGGAAAATATACATTATATTCATTGTCAGATGTAGCATCTGGTGATAAAGTTGCTTCTTTCACCAACGTTGAAGTTAGCAATGGAAATACAATTTGTCCTCCAGACATCTACATTCAAGATGGTAAAAATGTAGGTTTATGTGGTATTGTCGGACATATCGATGCATTATACAAAGAAGCTTCTGATTGGATTCCTGGCTTCTCCATACGAGTATACGCACAAAAAGTTGGTTCAATGGATGTTAGTGATACAAGAGCTGACGAAAATGGTATGTATGCCTTTGCCAAATTAGATCCAAACTCCACCTATATCATCTACTCAGAATCAGAGCCAGAAAAGAATGAAGGTATTGAAGCTTCTAAAATAGAAGTAAAGACAGGAGCAGAAGGCAGCATTGTTGAAGCAAGCGAAACAATCTATGTTTATATTTACTAATCTCAAGTAATAGCATTAAGTTAAATCTATAATATATTTCAACTGCATCTATACAAATCTAAATTAAGCACAAGGATGAGACAATTAAAAATCACCAAATCCATCACAAATAGAGAAAGTGCATCTTTAGACAAATACTTGCAAGAGATTGGAAGAGAAGAACTTGTTACTGTCGAAGAGGAAGTTGAATTAGCCCAAAGAATCAAAAATGGAGATCAAAAAGCTTTAGAAAAATTAACCAAAGCCAATCTTCGATTTGTAGTTTCAGTAGCAAAGCAATATCAAAATCAAGGACTTAGCTTACCCGATTTAATCAATGAAGGAAATGTAGGGTTAATTAAAGCTGCTGAAAAATTTGACGAAACCAAAGGTTTTAAATTTATCTCATACGCCGTATGGTGGATTAGGCAATCTATTCTTCAAGCATTAGCCGAACAATCTCGCACCATTCGTCTCCCTTTAAATCAAGTCGGTTCACTTAACAAAATCAACAAAGCTATACATCAATTCGAGCAGGAGAATGAACGTCGTCCTTCCGCCGATGAAGTTTCTGAAATGTTAGATATTCCAACCGAAAAAATATCTGAAGCATTAAGAATTTCAGGAAGACACATTTCTGTAGATGCGCCTTTTGATTCTAACGACGGTAATGACAATAGTTTGTTGGACGTTCTTGTTAATGAAGACTCTCCTATTGCTGATAAATCTCTCATCAAAGAATCGCTTTGCGATGAAATTGAGCGAACACTGTCAACACTTTCTGAGCGAGAAATATTAATCATTAAGATGTTCTTTGGAATTGGAAGTTATCATGAAATGACATTAGAAGAAATCGGCATGCAACTAAATCTCAATAGAGAAAGAGTTCGACAAATCAAAGAGAAAGCAATTCGTAAATTACGTCAAAATTCTCGTAGCAAACTACTAAAAAGTTATTTGGGATAAACAGCCAAGCGGGACTCTAAAGGTTACCGCTTTTTTTTTAGAATATAATTTAGCACTAAAATTCATTCAAAAATGGATACAAATAAAGAGTTTCAATTGACTGATTTTCTTCCTACAACAAAAAAGGAATTAGAAATAAGGCAATGGGAAGAGGTTGATGTAATACTATTTTCAGGTGATGCTTACGTCGATCACCCTTCTTTTGCGGGTGCTGTTGTTGGACGAATTTTAGAACATGAAGGTCTTCGTGTGGCCATTGTCCCTCAACCCAATTGGAGAGATGATTTACGCGATTTTAAAAAATTGGGCACTCCCCGACTCTTTTTCGCCATTTCTGCAGGATGTATGGATTCAATGGTAAATCATTACACTGCCAACAAGAGGCTACGCTCTGATGATGCGTATTCTCCTAATGGAGTAGCTGGATTTCGACCCGACAGAGCGACTATTGTATATTCAAAAATATTAAAACAATTATATCCGGATACACCCATCATCATTGGCGGAATAGAAGCATCTCTACGGCGTGTCACCCATTATGATTATTGGGATGATGAGCTAAAACCATCAATTTTAAAAGACTCGAAGGCTGATTTGCTTATTTACGGAATGGGAGAATTACCGCTAAAAGCAATTGTTCAAGAATTAAAAAATGGCAAACAGATATCTGATCTAAAATCCATTCCACAAACTGCTTATATAGCAAAAACGGATGAAATCCCCTCATCTGAATGGGAAACTACGGTTTTATTTTCACATCAAGAATGTCTAAAAAACAAACTAAATCAAGCAAAGAATTTTAAAATTGTAGAAGAAGAATCAAATAAGTTAACAGCAAACAGACTAGTTCAGGGATTAGATCAAAACTATTCTGTAGTCATCAATCCCCCATATCCCCCAATGACATCAGAACAATTAGATGCCACATACGAACTACCTTTCACGAGAGTTCCTCATCCCAAATATAAAGGGAAGACGATACCAGCTTATGATATGATAAAACTATCCGTTAATATTCACAGAGGATGTTTTGGCGGTTGTTCTTTTTGTGCAATATCTGCTCATCAAGGAAAATTCATTTCTTCACGTTCTGAAGAATCTATCATAAAGGAAGTGAAATGTCTGACAAAGCATCCTGACTTCAAAGGATACATCAGTGACCTTGGCGGGCCATCCGCCAACATGTATAGAATGAAAGGGTTAGATAGCAATCTATGTGCAAAATGCAAACGTTATTCTTGTATTCATCCATCAATTTGCAAAAACATGAATACAGATCATTCTGCACTTTTAACACTCTACAAAAAAGTTGATAACATAGAAGGAATAAAAAAGACATTCATTGGAAGTGGCATTCGCTATGATCTCATATTAAACAACAATGGAGATGAAAAAGTAAAAGAAAGTCACACACTTTACATGAATGAATTAATAAAAAATCATGTATCAGGTCGACTAAAGGTAGCTCCAGAACACACATCTGAGAATGTATTAAAATTGATGAGAAAACCATCTTTCAAATTGTTTGAGGAATTCAAACATCATTTTGATCAAATCAACAAACAAAACGGTTTAAATCAACAATTAATACCCTACTTTATATCAAGTCACCCAGGTTGTCGACAAGAAGACATGGCTGAATTGGCATGTATCACTAAAGATCTAGACTTTAAACTCGAACAGATACAAGATTTCACGCCAACGCCTATGACCTTAGCGACAGAAATATACTATACTGGTATTCATCCATACACATTAGAAAAAGTATGGACACCCCGTTCTAAAGAAGAAAAACTCGATCAACGAAAATTCTTTTTTTGGTACAAAAAAGAAAACCAGCAAAGCATTATCAATGATCTACGTAAAATGGGAAGAGAAGATCTCATAAAACAATTATTCACTAACACAGTCAATCATTCTTTTCATTCAGGGAAAGAGGTGAAGCCATCAGCCAAATCGAATAATTACTATGGCAATAACAAACGAAAAGGTAGAAGGTAATGAAGATAAAAATAATAATTGAAAATACAGTTTTTCAAGCTGAAGCTAAAGCAGAATTAGGTTTTTCTGCCTACATAAAAACAGATGAAAATCACAAAATTCTTTTTGATACTGGTCAAACAGGATTATTTGCAGAAAATGCAAAATTATTCGACATTGATATTGCTCAAATAGATTCACTTGTTATCAGTCACGGACATTACGACCACAGTGGAGGATTACAAAAATTTCTGAGTCTGAACAATCAGGCTAACATATATGTAAAGGAAGGTTATGATAGCAATAAATTCAACAGATACAATAAATACATAGGATTTCCAAAGGAAATATGTATACCCAAAGATAGGCTCATAATAGTCAAAGAATCAACAGAAATTGCCAAGGGGGTTTATATTTCTCCCGATGTGAGAATTTATGACGCTGAAGAGACACATTTTACGCATTTAACAATACAGAATGGAGAAAATGTAATGGTTGACACATTTGAAGAAGAGCAATATCTAACCCTAATAAACAATAACAAAATGTCCATCATTAGTGGTTGTGCCCACAGAGGAATCGTCAATACAATTATGAGTGCAATCAACACATATAAATTACCTATAGATTTAATTTTAGGAGGTTTTCATACACTTCACGAAAGCGACACAACAATAGAAAAGTTGGCAGAAAAATTAAATGCTTTAAAAATCGAAAGAATAGTTGCTTGCCATTGTACAGGAATCGAGCAATATGCATTATTAAAAAACAAATATCATGGTGAGATTAGCTATGGTCATGTCGGACTAAATTTAGAAGTATAAAATCATCCAAACATTATTTCTTTTTCGAAGATTTTTCTTTTTTAGAATCCTTTTTCTCTTCTTCTGTCTCGTCATCTTCTTTTTTCGTAAAAGCTCTCTTCAAAGACTGCCAATAACTTTTTGTCAGTTCAGAGAAAGAGTCGAAATCTTCACGATAAACGATACCAATTCCTTGCGTATTAGGTGCTTGTTTAAAATAGCTGTTGTTTGATCGATTAAATCCTTTGGTCCTTAATTTGCCAGATTTGTTCAATTTGTATTCTATATCAAAATCAATAATGCTATTGGAAATATTATCTTCCTCTGTCACCACATCACGATAACCAAAATTACCATTTAGAATTAATCGGTCATTTAAAAATTGAGTTGACAAAGCAACATCGAATTCACTAGAAGTGATAGTTCCGTCTGTAGAGGTAGATGTTGGACGGTAATTTAATCCAATATTAAAATCCTGATTAATTTTAGATATCCAGTTGGTTAACTGAGATGATAATGTTGAGAACCCAACCGATGATAATTCATTGGTTGCCACAACATTTCTATCCATTTTATCCAAGGTATAAAAATGTCCGAATGCCAAAAGAGAAGCAATATTACGATTCATAGCCTCATCTGTATTGATAACACTACGTAACTGGCTTTTTAAATCCTCATCAGAATTAGGTAATTCTATATCAAACTTAATGGAAGGCGATTTTATCGTACCATTTAAATTAAGCAAACAATTGACGAACATATTACTTGAGCGAATATTAGGATCTTCAATTATATCACTAATTGGAGCATTCAAGCCATATTTAGCTTTTATATTAAGTTCTGCATTATATGGATTTCCAGTCCATTGAACAATACTACCTTTTGAAATTTCAAATTTTCTTGAAATAACGCTTTGTATAGTAAACAGATAATCACCCTTTTCAATTTCGTAACCGCCATACATTTTGAAGTTATTATCCTTTTGATTATAAGTCATTCTCAACGCACCCGTTCCATTAGCACGAATCACATCCCCCTGTTGAGAATCCATAATCAAATGTACTTGAGCATCAGGAGTAGCCTCCAAATCAAGGGTAAGTTGAATATTAGAGCGAGAACGTGATTTTTTCTCGTTCATTTGTTTTATTTTCTCACGACGTATTCTTCTCTTTTCTGTCATTGTCTTTTGATCCTCGTGTTGAACGAAAGAAACGAAATCGCCTTCTTTGGCAGTAGAAGTACCCTCGATAGGAATTGTAACCAACGTATTAGGCATCGTTTTCATAGACAAATTGATATTCACTATTTCAGGAGTTCCAGAAATGTGTGCATCACCTTTCGCATAAACTTTTCCATAAAATGTTTCATTGTCTTCCTCTTTCGTATTCATCATCATCAAATTGTTACATTTCATATCAAAAGCATATTTTAGATTTCTAAAAGCATCATGCAATAACATACCAGAAACTATTCCATATCGACCTTCCATATCAAAAAGTTGTGTCTGGTTTAACTCTATTGTATGAGGTGTAAATTTCACAGAATCACTCAACACATAAGATGTCTTTAAAAAGTCAACATTAAACGCCATATTTTTCACAAAGAGTGTTCCATCCAAACCTATATTGCCGAATTTTCCATAAGCACTTAAATAACCAGTAGCAGTACCCGTATTATCATGTAAGACATTTTTCAAATATTTTCGAAGGAATTTCAAGTCTACATCTTTTAAATTTCCTCCGACAAACAAGGAATCTTTTCCTAAGAAGACGCCACCATGAAGAGTAGACTTTGACAAATCCTGTTTATCTTCAATCATAGAAAGCAAATCCACGTTAAAATCGATACATTTTTCTTTTTCTTTCCATGAAGATTTTACAGACATATCGCCCAATACGTAATCATTTAAAGCCCCATCATAAACATATAAATCACCTTTAAAATAAGGAACATTAAACATCCTGAACAAAAAGACATCTCCATCAGTCACACCATTAAATGATATATCTTTATTAGCAACCATATCACTTATGTACCCTAAATACAAATCGCTAAAATGGACATTGATACTATCGTTTGATGTGGAAGAATTTATACCATTTATACATAAAAATTGAGAGCCATGATCAAATAAGAAGCTATCAATCTTAATCCATTTTTTATCCAATGCAATATTACATTCTCGGATATTCCACACAGTATCATTTAAAATGATACTTGATGGTTTAATATGCATATCAGCCGTAACTCCTTCACCTTTCACATAGTCCTTAAAGAAAGCATCAACACCAATTTTACCACTATATGTTTCTTCTACAGAATTACTAAAGTTGAAATCCAAATCTATTTTATTCTCTTTTGCTGTAGAGTTAAACGATAGAAAATAAGGATTTCTCATTTTATTTTTAGGAAGATAGGTTGCTCTACACATCAATTTCAATTGATCATATGGATTTTCACACAAGAAAACGCAATCATCCAAATACGCTTCACCCTTTCGTAGTTTAGGAGCCTCAACACGAATTCTGAACTTTTGTTTTTCCTCATTCAAGAAACCTTTCACACGAGCCTCGTCCATCACCACAAGAGGCATAGAATAAACATCATGAATAGGTTCCAAATTTTCAACAGTAAAATCAAATTGAAAATTATTTTTCCTTTCTGTTACTATAACAGGTTTTTCGTCCTTCATTATGGAAGGAATATATTGATGAGCTATATTATACAAAAGATTGGATAAAGAAGTGAAAGAATATGTTCCCATTATAGACCCATTCAAATAATCCGAATAGACAGACAATCTTTTTGCATTATTAACTAATGTAGTTGCAGACAAGCTAAAATTATTAAGACTCAACTCCTTGTCATCCTGTATAAAAACAACATTATCCATAGATAATGAGCCTTCCATATCATCAAGTGTTTTTCCCACGAAATTGGTTTCGACATTGAAAGAGATATGTGCATCATCAGCATTTTCTATCAAATGGGTTTTTACCAAATCAATATCATTAACACTGGAGACGAAATGGAATAGAGGTTTTTCCTTACGAAGATCTGATTTTCCCAAGAAACTCAATTCCGCATTTTTATCACTCATAATCACCTTTCCGTCAAAGCCATCATTATTGAATTTTCCCTTCAAACTTACATTTTGATAGCAATAATCTTTATAGTACAAAGAATCTATTGCACCTTCTGCATCTAACGTGAAATTTCTATCTGCAAGTTTATCCAATGTCACATTCATTTTAAATGCCACATTGCCTAATTGAGAGGAGTTACCAAAAAGTTTATTCAAATGACAATCTGTAGTATTTATATTTCCAACAATTGTATAAGAATTGAGTAACAAATCTGGAGAATTCACAGACACTAATGTGTTTATAGATCCCAAATTAGAAGTTATGACACCCTCAGTTTTCATATTTGACAAATCACCAAATATAGATCCCTGATATGCAAAAGTTCCTATCGAATCTAACGCTTTCGGCAACTGAATCTCTCTTTCTAAAACAACACGCAATAAATCAGACAATTCAGATGAATTAGAAGAAATTCGTTCCAAAGCACCATTTAATTTTACATTTTGTGAATTTGGGAAAAAATCATCTACTAAAAGGTCTCCAGACACACACGTAGAAGTTCCATAATTCACTTTCAAATCTTCAATTTGTAAATGATTGAGATATCCAAAAAATTCTCCTTCTATTTGAAAAGATTGCTGTAAATTATCCAATGAAGGTTTAAAAACGGAAAAATCAGAGGGTTTAATGGTAGACTTTGAAATATGTATGTCACCTCGTAATTTATTTATAGGGTCATCAAAAGCACGTAAATAATCGTGATAAACAGTGAAACTGTCAACATTCAACTTACTATTAAGTGTTTTCAACGAGAAATTTTTCAATGCAATAATATCATTGTCAGAAATTATCTTAGAAGATATATTTTCCACGTAAAAACCTGATTGTTCTTTAAATGAAATATTTTCCATTAAGACAGACAATTCATCTGTCTGAAACGAATTCACATATAGACATCCATTGATTCCATATATACGTAAATCATTTGGATTCAATTTACCTATTGTGTTATTCTTATATGCATTTTTATAAACAATCTGACAATCATTAAATGCAACAGATTCAATATCCATTGACCATTTAAAAGAGAGTGTATCATTATTATCCGGTTTAAAAGCATCAACAAAAAATTGGAAATTAGGAACTTGTGCAGAATCCATTGACAAATTAGCCTCCAAGCCGGAGAATTGAACCGTTCTAAAGGAAATTTGAGATTGTAAAAGACGCCATACATTAATGGTCACCTTCGTTCTGTCCATAAACAACATGGTATCTTGATTCAAATCCTCTATATAAACATCTTTTAATACAAAACTATTCAGGAAATTCCATTCAATTTCATCTATTGAAACACGGGTACCTACCTGATGAGAAAGGCTACTCGTAATAGCGTCAACGACAGAACGTTGCATTTTCTTATTCTGCAACGCAACATATCCAAATAATAGGAACGCAAATATAACCCCTATAATGGCTAATAATATGTAAGTAAATCGTTTTATACCTCAAGCATATTAGACTTTATCAAATATAAAGTCTTGTTTTTAACATCAAGAAACCTTTATAAAATCCTCACTGATTTGTGTTTACAAAAATAAAAAATAGTTTTCAGAGATTCTATGCTTTTTCTATCGTTTTTTGTAATTTTGCACACGTTTAAAAATTTTTAACGATATGGGAAATCCAGTTAATATTTTAGCCATTGAATCTTCATGTGATGACACCTCTGCAGCAGTATTAAGTGACGGTTTTTTGTTGTCTAATGTTATTGCTAGTCAAAAAGTACATGAATCGTATGGTGGCGTTGTTCCCGAATTAGCTTCTCGAGCACACCAACAAAACATCATTCCGGTTGTTCACGAAGCCATCAAACAATCAGGATTAGCAAAAGAAGAACTTTCAGCCATTGCTTTTACCCGTGGCCCAGGATTAATGGGCTCTCTATTAGTAGGCACATCATTTGCTAAAGGATTATCCCTATCTTTAAACATTCCGCTCATTGAAGTGAACCACTTACAAGCACACATACTGGCTCACTTTATTCAAACAAAAGGAGAAGAAAAAGAGAACCCTCAATTTCCATTCCTTTGTTTATTGGTTTCTGGAGGAAACTCACAAATCGTTCTTGTAAAGAGTCCTCGCGACATGGAAATTATTGGTCAAACAATTGACGACGCTGCAGGTGAAGCATTTGACAAATGTGCAAAAGTAATGGGTCTTCCCTACCCTGGAGGTCCTGTCATAGACAAACTCGCCAAAGAAGGAAACGAAAAGGCTTTTCAATTCTGTAAGCCACAAATCCCCAATTACGATTATAGTTTCAGTGGACTTAAAACATCCTTTTTGTACTTGCTACGAGACGAATTAAAAAAGAACCCTAACTTCATCGAAGAGAACAAGAATGATCTTTGCGCATCTTTACAATATACGGTTATTGATATTTTGATGACAAAATTACGTAAGGCTGTCAAAGACTTAGGTATCAATCGTGTAGCCGTAGCTGGTGGTGTGTCTGCTAATTCTGCCTTACGTGCTGCTTTCGAAGATCATGCCAAAAGATACAAATGGACTATTCACATTCCTAAATTTTCTTACACAACTGATAATGGAGCAATGGTCGCCATTGCAGGTTATTTCAAATATCTAGACAAAGAATTTTGTGACATTTCATTACCTCCTTTTTCTCGTGTAGAAATGTAATAATAATTTCATTCGATTATGCATACTTGTCAAAGACTACTAATCATAGTTCTTCTAACAATCTTTCATATCAACTACAGTAATCTTTATGCAAAAGATGCCAAAAAATGGAATTTCAATCTATCAGTAGGTGGTGAATTCAACAAAGGAAACGTCAATAATATCGGATTAAAATCAAATGCAGAGATAGAACGAAATGATAGTCTTCTATCTTTTAATTCCAGATGCAAATTCATTTATCAGAAAGAAGACGAAGAAGAAACAAACAAAGGAATTGACGCAGGTATTAAATTAGATTTATTTCAATACAACAGATGGTCTCCCTTTTGGGCTACAGAATTCGTCACAAACAAATACAAAGGTTACGACTACCTTATTAGTGCTTTAACAGGTGTCAAACTTAAAATCTACCAGCGACAAGACACTTGCGATTATTCCATTAGTGCCGCTTTCGTTTTCGACAATGTCGATTACACCCCAGACCAAAGCGAACTTGACGACAAAAATTACAGAATATCTATTCGTCCTAAAATAAAGCAAAGAATTGGGCAAGTATTAACAATCAAACAACTATTTTTTTATCAGCCTAGCATTCTAAACTTCAGCGACTTCAATCTTAAAAGTTTGACTAACTTAGATTGTAAAATAAGCAATCATTTTTTCATCTCGCTTTCATTCGATTACGATTATAGAAGTAAAACGCCAACTGAGGAATACAAAAACAATGATTTTGCCACAGAAATAGCTTTAAAAGTAAAATTTTAAGACTGATATAAGGGGATTTCTTCAAATTGCTCTGTAGTGATTTTGAAGAAATTGCAAGCATCGAAAGAAAACAACACTCATCATTTTTTCGAAAAACAATTGTCTATTTTAAAATTTTTTCCATAAATTCGCAATAAACGCAAAGGTATTCTATAAACACGCAAAGAATCACCTAAAACTTAAAGCAGAACGGATATGAAAAAAATTGTATTTAACCTCACAAAAGCAGCGGTAACCATCTCTTTTTTATCGCTTATTTCCTTCTCTTGTAAAGAAGAGCCAGAAGAAAAAATTGAAATTCAAGACAATCTTCCCGGCACATGGATATCCAAAAAGGAAGTAATATCCGAACTTGAAGCAGGATCCACATGGAAATACAACGAAATTGAGACTCATGATTCTGGCGAATGGATAAATATTCCTTACACTTTCACAAACAACGGTTCCTACAGAATCGAATCCGTTGATAGCAACAACCATATTGTGAAATACAGTGGAAATTATACTATTGTAGGAGATACCATTCTAATGGAAAACATTGACAACTTCCCTTGCTTCAAAGCTGGCATTACTTTCAATGGACAAACCAATATGATTTTCTCCGCAACAAGCATGAATGACAAAGGCAAAAAAATCAAAACAGAATATTATTTCACAAAAGAGGCTAAAACTCATTCCGAAAAAGCTTTAAATAGTCTTGTATTAAAACAAAATGAAGAATATATCTTTTCAACAACTGATTATCAATACAACGGCGTCATGTTCATCAGAAGCTTATCTGAAAGTGTATCACTTATCATAAACAACAAAGACAATGTCACATTAACAGGTGATTATCCATTCTTAGTTCTGGATGAACATGGTTATCAATCGAAGACAAAAGAGGATTTAAAAAAAGGAGACAAGGTAGTTTGTTATTTTGACAAAGCGAGCAAGACTATTAATTCATCTCATAATAATCAAGATGTAAAAGAATTTAGCATTGGTGAAGTTCTATTCTGGAATGAATAACGAAAATAACAAGGCGACCATTCAATAAGCAAAGCCCTCCCGTTTACAACTGGAGGGCTTTTATCATATTATTCAAGACTCAAACGCTTTATGCAAAAATGACTCCACTCGATTTTTGTATTCATCAGGGTATTGACCTATAGCCAAAATATGCTCTCCATTGGGAACGACCCACATTTCTCGATAGCCGTTTGTTTTAGCTTCATATAACAGCTTTCCATATTTCAATGGAACACGTACATCTTTATCTCCATGAATTATGAAAACAGGCAATTGAATCTTTGGCATTTGTTTTAAAGCAGAAGCCTCACTATAAGACCACCCCAAGAACAGGCGACCTACTAAATTCGCAGCTTGAATCAAAGGTGTAGCAGGAATATGCATTTTATGATTAATTTCATACGCAAATTCATCATAAGCTGAGGTATAACCGCTATCATCAATTACAGCTTTGACGCAAGAAGGTAATTTTTCTCCTGCAGTCATCAATACAGAAGCACCACCCATAGATAAACCATGTAATACAATCGGCAAATCGTTTCCTTGTATTTGTAATATATAATCAATCCACTGAATGATATCTATACGATCTTTCCATCCCATTTGAGTAATATGTCCTTCGCTCTGAGCATGATTGACCAAATCCAGCATCAAGACATTATATGAAAATTCTTCACTATACATATAGGCTTGAGGTAATGTTTGCAATGCGCAACCAGAATAGCCATGAACTAAAATCGCAGTTGCCACAGAATTGTTTTTAGGAATATAGTATGCATGCAATTTAAGACCATCTTGATTCGTAATATAAAGATCTTGCACTAAATCTTCTTGTTGTTTTTTTTCATACCATGAAAAGACGTCAGGATATGTAGGTTTAAACGCAGAAACAAAATCAGCCTCTTTTCTTCCCAAAGGCGTACGAAGCACAGATATTTTCATAAAGAAAACACCAAAAAGAAAAAAAAGGATCAATACGATAAAAAAGGTAATTAGAATAAATTGGATGGATTCCATAATTCAAAATTTGAATGGGTGTAAGTTAAACAAAAGATGTTGACTATGAAAATAGCCAACATCTTTTCTATTTTAAAATTTCAAGTACAAATCAATATTGTTCATTTTCATTAGGGAAATCACCCGATTTCACATCTGAAATATAATGTTGAATAGCTTCGGTCATTTGTTCATACAAGTTTGCATAAACGCGAAGGAACTTAGGAGCAAAGCCCTTATTAATACCTAACATATCATGAACGACCAAAACTTGACCATCCGTAGCACCACCTGCACCAATACCAATAGTAGGGATTGAAAGACTTTCTGTTACTTTCTTTGCCAATTCAGCAGGTATTTTCTCTAAAACAAGAGCATAGCAACCAGCAGCTTCCAATTTTTTTGCATCTTCGATTAATTTCTGAGCTTCCGAGTCATCCTTTGCACGTAATGCAAAAGAGCCATATTGATTAACAGACTGAGGCATCAAACCCAAATGTCCCATAACAGGAATACCTGCATTAATAATTTTCTGAATACAAGGCAACACTTCAGAGCCACCTTCTATCTTTATAGAATCTGCACCCGTCTCTTTCATTATACGTGCAGCAGAATGAACAGCATCAGCTTCAGATGCTTCATAATAGCCAAAAGGCATATCTACTACCACGTGAGCGCGTTGAACACCACGTACGACACACTGAGCATGATAAATCATTTGGTCCAATGTCATCATCAACGTAGTCGGATTACCTGCCATCACATTTGAGGCAGAATCACCCACTAAAATGATATCAATACCCGCCTTATCAACGATAGAGGCCATTGAGAAGTCATATGACGTAAGCATAGAAATCTTCTCTCCCTGTGTTTTCATCTTACGAAGCACACTCGTTGTTACTTTTTTAATTTCAGTATGTACAGACATTTCTTTTAAATTTTTAGAAAACCTATACAAAGGTAGGTATTTTTTTATAATCCAATCTTATTTATGAAAAACTTTACGAACTAAATGAAATATAATTATTCGAATTACAATAAAAAATCAAGGGAAACTTCACAGCTTCCCTTAATCAATTTAACCTAAACCTTAACTATGAAAAAATCTACCTGTTTTGTTTGCTTCGCAAATATGCAATTTTTTTATTAATTTTCATATTAAAATTGTGAAAAATATTAGCCTTTTTATTAATTTTTTACAAGGCATTCAAACTCATCAGCATCTTTCCATACAGGAAACTTCTCCCTAAAATGCTGCAAATCACTAATTTGTATATCTTTCACAGTACAAATTTCAAAATCAGAAGACAAATCAACAATTGCTTGTCCTTTCATATTCAACAACATAGAACATCCACCTTGTTCTCTGTTTTCTGTATCATAACCAACTGCATTAACGCCACACACATACGCTTCATTCTCTACAGCACGAGCTGATAGTAATATTTTCCAAGCCTCAACACGAGACTTCGGCCAACACGCCATATAAATAGCCAAATCATAATCATTCTTACGTATACGAGAAAAGACAGGGAATCGTAAATCGTAACATATCTGCAACAATATATTCCAACCCATATAAGGAACTATTACACGTTTTTTACCCGACGTAAAATAACGACCTTCGCTACCCATGCGAAACAAATGTCTTTTATCGTAATAATAAGAATCACCTTGTGGTGTAAAGAAAAAGGCTCTATTGTAACAAGTAGAATTTTCTGTGATCATTAAACTTCCCGTAATAGCTATATTATAACAACGAGACCACTCTTGTAACAAACGAATGGTTGGTCCATCGTTCGATTCTGCTAATTGAGATTCTCCTACACAAAAACCAGTTGTAAACATTTCTGGAACAATTAACAAATCGGCCTCATTAGGATGTTCTTCCAACCAAGTTTGAAGAGTATGTAAGTTTGCCTTTACATCCCCCCATTTCACATTCATTTGGAACAAGGCTACACGCATAATCAAATAGCAAAGTTTTCAGGATAGCGACCTTTAAATGCAGTATAATACGTTTTTACGAATTGAATATCAGCATCTTCATCATCAGTAGGAACAAATATCTGTTCTACTCCTGCCATTTTTTTCGAATAATCTAAATAGACCAATATAATAGGAACATTAGCACCTTTTGCAATATAATAAAATCCTCGTTTCCAATTAGGATTCGGTTTTCTTGTCGCTTCTGGTGTTACAGCCAAACAAAAATAGTCACGACTATTAAACTCATCTATCATTTGATCCACAAGAGAAGAACGTTTCTGACGATTAACAGGTATTCCTCCAAGGAAATTGAAAAAATAGTTCAACGGAAAAACAAACCACTCTTTTTTGATGAAAAATGAAACTTTTCGTTTTCCGCCAACAGCAAAATAGAGTAATTCACCCAATAACAAATCCCAATTACTAGTATGAGGAGCAACACAAAAAACAGCCTTATTGGGAAGTTCTACAGAAAGTTTGTAATTCCATCCTATCAATCGTAAAATAAACGAACAAATTTTTTGTTTCATTATTATAGAAGCATTAAATCTCAAAAAACGAACAAAGATAGAAAGATTTCGAGATTTTTGCACTATTTTTGTAAAACAAAAAGAGACAAAAGAGTATAAGGAATTTCTACAAATTACCTTGTAGTGATTTTGAAATTTTTATTAGGCAAATGGCTGAACAGGAAGAAGGAGCAGTGCGAGCACTGCGACTGATTGGAAATCAGCAAGATGGCAACAAAAATTCAAAAACACACAAAAGACGAAAGAATAATTCTTATTTAAAAATTAAAAAATCGGGGAATTTATAGAACTCCCCTATAATCACAATATGAAATCATCAATAAAGCATTTATTTTTTTTCTTAATCACTTTCTGCAATCTGTTTTTTTTATCATGTAAAGATGATTTTACAACAGATAGTTCATACAGACTATCCTACTCTACAGACACATTAAAGTTTGACACTATTTTTTCTGAGGAATTAACGCCCACCAGTATCATAATGATATACAATGAGACTGACAAAGATCTTCTAATTGAGCAATGCGATTTAGTGACAGATAACAATTGTTTTCAAATCAATTTAGACGGGAGAAGCGGTTCTCATTTTGAAAACATATCCATCTTATCGGGTGACAGTGTCTATCTTTTTGTACAATTCTATTCTAATGAAACTGGTGTTAACGCACCTCTATACATTGAAAGTTACATTGTATTTTCTTACAATAACAACAAAGAGAAAATTGTTCTCACTGCATTCGGACAAGATGTTCATCGCATAAGGAAAGAGGTTATTACGGAATCAACCACATGGGAAAATGACAAGCCCTATATCATTTATGACACACTAAAAATTGACTCCAATGCAGTACTTACCATTAACGAAGGAACCACATTGTATTTTCATCCAGGCTCTACTGTAGTAGTAGATGGAAAACTTATTTGTAACGGATCACTAGAAGCTCCAATTACATTTAGAGGAGAAAGAAAAGATATGTTGTTTAGTAATAAATTATCGGATGCCATTCAAAAGAAATATCTGAACGAATCATACGACTACATCAACAATCAATGGGGAGGTATTCATTTTACAGGCAACAGCACGAATAACAAACTTACCTACACAAACATTCGAAATGGAAATTTTGGATTGTTAGTAGATTCCGCCGCAATCGATCCAAGCAATCCTCGTCTGCTCATTTGTAATTCTCAAATACATAATGTAAAGATGAGTATACTGGACTCCTATCATGCAAACATATACGCCTATAATTCCATCTTCTCATGTAGTGAAGCTCGTAGTTGCGTCATTCTACAAGGAGGTGAATATACATTCAACCATTGCACATTTGCAAGTTATCAAAAAGGCACTGGTGCCTACGGGAAAACCCCATATGCATTAGCGTTAGCAGAGAATGAGCTTTACTCAGAGCAAAGCGGTTGGCCATTAACAACCACCTTCAACAATTGTATTATTTACGGATCGGGCAAAGACGAGTTATATTTTGATTGTGAAACTCCATCAGAATCTTTCCGTTATACATTTAATCATTGTCTCATTGCTTTGGAAAATGAACCCGAAGGTTTTATCACAGACGAATCTTTCTCAGACATCATTTGGAATGAAAATCCAGAATTTTTATTTACTGGTGGCAAAGAACAAATCTTCGATTTTCATTTAAAAGAAACCAGCGCAGCACGTCAAAAAGGAGATTTAAACATCATAACAGACTTCCCTGAATGTCTAACCGACAAAGACAATATCTCTCGTCAAAACGATACACTTCCTGACATTGGCGCATACCAATGGGTTGAAGAAGAGAGCGAGGGGGAATAAACAACTAATTTAAAATGAAAAAAAATTTCTATCTATTGTTTTTTGTTATTCTATTTCGAATAACAAATCTTACCATTTATGCAAAAGAAGACGTCGAATACGCAAGAATCGTCAGTTACAATTTAGAAAATCTATTTGATTGTGAAGATGACTCTTTAACGAATGACGAATCATTTACACCCACAGGTGATCACGAGTGGACAGAAGCGAAATTCTGGGTTAAGATTAATAATTTATCAAGAGCCATCACTGCTGCAGGAGAATGGAAAACACCCATATTAATTGGATTATGCGAAGTAGAAAATGCTAAAGTTGTAAAAGAATTACTCTATCACACGCAATTACGTGAAGCTGGTTATCTTTTTATTCACAAAGATTCCCCTGACCAACGTGGTGTAGACGTAGCATTAGCTTATCTGCCAGAACAGTTTCGATTAGTCCATCAAGAATTCATACCAGTACATATCACAGACGGGAAACCAACAAGAGACATCTTGTATGCAACAGGAATACTCTACAATGGAGACACTCTACATGTGTTTGTCAACCATTGGCCCTCACGATATGGAGGAGAATTGGAATCTGAGAACAAACGAATGACAGCAGCTGAAACATTAAGGGAAAGGACCGACTCTATTTTAGGGAAAAACGAACATTCCAAAATCATCATCATGGGTGATTTTAATGATTATCCAGACAACAATAGTTTAATTCATGGTTTATGTGCTTATTCTCCACAAAAAAATTGTATCTTTGACCAACTTTATAATCTAAGTTACCCCATTCACCAAAAGGGAGAATTTGGCAGTCATAAATTCGGTGGGAAATGGGGAATGTTGGATCAAATGATTGTATCCGGGGAACTCTTAGATTCAGAAGCTTCATGTTTCGTACAACAAGATGGTTTAAAAATATGCAAAGAAAAATTTTTGTTAAAAGAGAGTGCCACAGGATATGCACCTAAACGATCTTTTTTAGGAACATTCTTCGCATATGGTTATAGTGACCATTTGCCCATATACATAGATCTTACAATCAAAAGCATAAAATAAAATGATTTCTTTCACTAAAAACGGTAAAATTAGAATTACCCCATTCATACATTTCTTTGTTTGGTTAATGTTTCTTCTTTCGCCAATTTTCGTTTTTCCTAACAAGGATAACGTTGATTACATACACTTTATACGACATGTAGTCACCACATTATCGTTGATGACTATCTTTTACTTAAATTACTTTGTTTTAATTAAGAAATTCATGTTGAAAAGCAAATGGAAGCAATTTGTCTTATTCAACATAATTGCTATTGTCATTCTTTGCGGTATCAACCATGTAGTTCACATAGAAACCCAACCTATTTTAGATGCAGAAAGAAGAGAAAGGCTCGACCAAGAAAGATTGGGTATTGAAAGGTACATGCGTGAACATCATTGCGGTGAATTAGAAGCTAGAATTCAAGCAGATAAAATCAAAAGATCAACGAAAAGTCATGCAAGTGACACTTGGAGTATTCTTTTAAATTTTATCGCCTACATCTGTTTTATCGGAACAGCCATAGCCCTCATTTCAATGAAGAATCTTATTGAAACCGAAGAAGAACGAAAAGAAGCCGAACGAAAAAGGATTGAGGCAGAACTCAAAAATTTAAAGAGTCAGCTTAATCCTCACTTCTTATTTAACACTCTTAATAACATCTACGCACTGATTGCCATCAGTCAAGACAAATCACAAGAAGCTATTATGGAACTCAGCAAAATGCTTCGTTATGTCTTATATGAGGCAGAAACAGATACGGTTCCTATTAACAAAGAAGTGGAATTCATCAATAACTATGTCAAACTTATGAAACTACGATTGTCAAATAAAGTGGATGTACAAGTTGATATGGATATTGACAGAAATCCGACGTTACCCATTGCACCTCTTCTTTTCATTTCTATGATTGAAAATGCATTCAAGCACGGAGTATCCTCCCAACAAAATTCATTCATTCATTTTTCAATTCGAGAAAATGAAAACGATGACATAATTTGTGATTTAAGAAACAGCTATTTCCCTAAAGATGAAAAACAAGACAAAAGTGGATCGGGAATCGGAATAGAAAACATGAAAAGAAGATTAGAATTGATATATCCGAATAAACATTCCTTCACATATGGAGTTGAAAACGACACCTATGTATCTAATTTAACCATCAAAAGCAATAATTAACACAAACGTAAGGAAAACATGACACTTAATTGTATAATCATCGACGACGAGCCATTAGCTCTCGGTTTAATGGAAAGTTATGTAAAGAAAACTCCATTTCTAAATTTAGTTGGCAAATTTGAAAATGCAATGGAAGCCATGTCAACTCTCAAAGAGAATCCTCCTCACCTACTATTTCTCGACATTCAGATGCCAGAATTAAACGGATTAGAATTTTCTAAATTAATAAAAGATAAAACAAAAATCATTTTCACGACCGCATTTCAACAATATGCCTTAGAAGGCTACAAAGTAAATGCGCTCGATTATTTAATGAAACCCATAAGTTATCCCGACTTTTTAGAAGCAGCCAACAAAGCTTTATCTTGGTATCAGATGACTAGTTCCGAAAACAAAGAAAACGGGAATACAGAGGAAGGAAAAGAGGATCGTAAAAGAAGTATTTTTGTTAAATCTGATTATAAACTTGTTCAAATCGATTTGGACAAAATCACTCATATTGAAGGGTTGAAAGATTATGTGAAAATATTTGTTGAAGGAGAAAATTATCCAATTTTATCTCTTATGAGTATGAAATCATTGGAAGCCATGCTACCATCCGATCAATTCATACGTGTTCATCGTTCTTTCATTGTTCAACCTCAAAAGATCAAAGTAATTGAACGAAACAGAATTGTCTTTGGCAAAGAATATATTCCTATTTCAGATTCTTACAAAGATAGTTTTCAAGAGTTTCTAAACAAATACTCCATATTATAAACTAAGAAACTATGGCTTCTTATAAAAACATTCAAGTGGTAGTATCCCCAAAACAAGCGTTTGTTCAATCTGAATTAAACGAACAAATAGCGAAAAAAATTGGGACAAAAGTTTCTCGCATCAACACGATTCAAATCATCAAAAAATCAACAGATGCAAGAAAAAGAAATGAGATCAAAATCAATCTGACACTCAATGTGTATACAGACAATACACAGCCAGATAAAATTGAATATCCTTTTCACTACCAAAATGTTCAAGACAAGAAGCCCGTTCTTATCATCGGAGCAGGACCAGCCGGACTCTTCGCTGCACTTCGACTCATTGAGTTAGGCATGAAACCGATTATCATCGAACGAGGTAAGATGGTTAGCGATCGAAAAAAGGACATTGCATTACTAAACAGAAGAGAAGGTCTCAACCCCGAATCCAACTATTGTTTTGGAGAAGGAGGTGCTGGCACATTTTCCGATGGTAAATTATTCACTCGTTCGAAAAAGAAAGGAGACTGCAGTCGTATTCTTTTAAACTTTCACATACATGGCGCGCAAGACACCATTCTATATGAAGCTCATCCTCATATTGGAACAGACAAGCTGCCAACAGTGATAAAAAATATGAGAGAAACCATATTAAAATATGGTGGAGAGATTCATTTCGAAACGAAGCTATCCGAATTAATCATTCAAAATGACACAATCAAGGGAATAAAAACAGTCGATGGAAAGCAATGGAATGCTGACGACGTTATTCTCGCAACAGGTCACTCTGCCCGTGACATTTACGAGATGTTGAACCAACAAGGTGTTGATTTAGAATGCAAAGGATTTGCAATGGGTGTTCGTGTAGAACATCAGCAATTGCTTATTGATCAAATACAATATCATAGTAAAGAAGGACGAGGCAATTACTTGCCAGCTGCTGCGTATAATTTAGTCACGCAAGTTGAAGGTAGAGGTGTATATTCATTCTGCATGTGTCCGGGAGGATTTATCGTACCTGCATCAACCAATATAGGAGAAGGTGTTGTAAATGGAATGTCCTCTTCTCTGCGCAACTCAAAATTTGCCAATTCGGGTATCGTGGTTGAAATTCGTCCAGAAGATTTAACCGACTATCAACAATACGGTGTAATGGCTGGATTGAAATTTCAAGAAGAATACGAACGTTTGTCATACGAAAATGGAGAAGGTGACAAAGCCATAGCACCTGCACAAAGATTGCGTGATTTTGTAAGAGGTGTAGCCTCAACAGATCTACCAAGCACATCCTATTTACCAGGCATTAAGAACTCTCCTATTCACGAATGGATGCCCACCTTTTTACGAGCAAGAATGCAAGAAGGATTTAAAGCCTTCGATCAAATCATGCACGGATTTCTCACCAATGATGCCATCATTATAGGAGTAGAATCTCGTACCTCCTCACCACTACGTATTCCAAGGAATGAAGAGACTTTGGAGCATATTAGGATAAAAGGACTTTATCCTTGTGGAGAAGGCGCTGGCTATGCTGGAGGCATAACATCCTCTGCAGTTGACGGAGAACGATGTGCCGAAATGATTGCATTGAAATATTAAAAAGGAAACGTCAATCCATCTTTGAAAATATCAATACAACAAAAAGCTTATCTTCAAGTTCTTTCTCAAGAAAAAGATGTACCTTTGCACTCATTATGATAATAGATTTTCATGCACATATATACCCTGCAAAAATTGCAGAGAAAGCGAGTAAAACCATTGGTGAATTTTACAACATATCAATGGAGTATCAAGGAAGTCCCGAACAATTATTAAATAGCGGAAGTAGAATTGGTGTCAATTATTACATTGTCCACTCAACAGCCACGGCACCTCATCAGGTAGAATCCATCAACAACTATATAATCGGAGAAGTAAAAGCTCATCCTGAATTTATTGGATTTGGCACAATACATCCCGACTATGAAGATTATGAAAAGGAGTTAAAACTCATCAAAGAAGAAGGATTAAAGGGTATAAAACTGCACCCTGATTTTCAAAAATTTGCGATAGACACACCTCAGATGGATCCTATATACGAAGTGATTGCAATGTTAGGTATGCCTGTGTTAGTTCATGCTGGTGATTTCCGATATGACTACTCTGGACCAAAAAGGATTGCCCATGTACTTGAGAAGCATCCAAATCTAGTATTGGTAGCAGCTCACTTCGGAGGATACACACAATGGGACGAATCTGAAAAATATCTAGTCGGCAAAAATGTATATTTCGACACCTCCAGTAGTTTATGGAAGTTGCCGATAGACCAAGCTATGAGGATGATTCGTAATCACGGAGTGGATAAAATGTTATTCGGTGTGGATTATCCAATGTGGGATCACAAAGAAGAATTGGAAAGATTCAACAAACTCGAATTAACAAAAGAAGAAAGAGAAGCCATATTATACAAAAATGCACTTCGTATTTTAAATATGGAGAAATAAAAATTAGGGGACTTCTATAAATTTCCGATAAAAAAACGCACTCTCCGCCATATACAAATTCAAGGAGGACAGGAAACAAGATTCCCAGAAACGAGAACGCAGCAGTCAACGCAAATGTAAAGTGCTGGCAATTACGGAGAGTAAGGAAATGTCGAAAGAGGAACACGCCTCGAAAGGGAAAAGTCAGAACACACAAAGTTGGGCATATAAAGATGGTTGTGATAGACGATTTGAAATCGAAAACCATAGTTGGGGTCATGGAGAAGCGCGTCACAACGGGAAGATCACCTTCATAGACTTATCAAGTAAATTCCAAGTAATAAAAACATTAACACCAAAGGCAGCAAGCCAACCTATAATAAAAATGATAATGTTTACCATATAATATGAGGTATGCCAAAGTTTTGCTAAATGAAGCAGATCATTTACACATAGGTCGAATGCATACTTCGTTGACGTGCCATAGTGAACGAAGACCCAGCAATAGATAATGCTATAAATCAGTAAGAGTGCTACTGTTAATACTACATCCGTAAAGTATGCAGTATTATTGCAATAACGAACTAATGCTAGAACGAATGGGATTAAAGCAGATATGACCAAGAGTCCACCTTGTACCCAAAGATTAAATACTACAGAAATTTCCGCATAAGTCAATCCAGTAGTTTTTCCTAACCGACCAAGGAAATTAACACACATTTGAAATAGCCAATTAATCATACAATAACAAATTTCTAATCCGCTTTATAGTCTGGATAAAAAAGGATTAACAATAAAATAGCGACTATTATATCTACAATATTCTAAAACCATTCGTTCCAATGCTATTTTCACAAAAGGTTGAAATAGTAATGCTAAGGATATAAAAATAAAGGCAAGTTACAAATCTATGATTTCACAGACATGGAATTCCTCTGGAATTCTGCGCACACAATAAGGATTTAAACGGTTATGAGATGCGTGAACACAATGCTTGTCTCAAGTTCTTACATACTTATTCTCTATTTTTCTACGTGTCAGAATTTTATTTGCACATTTGGCGAACAGTAATAAAAATTAATCACAAAAAAAGAAGACTGAAAAACAATCTCCTTTTTTGCATTCTATAAGTATTGATTACTGAATCATATCAGACTGTAGCATTCCGACATTATTACGTTTCAAAGCGTCTAAAGCCTCTTGTAATTTGTCAGGCCTAATTACGATATTTGCATTTTCTCCTTCCGAAAATGCGTACATATATTCAATATAAATACCTTCCTTTTCCAAAATTTTCAAAACAGCAGAAAGGCTACCTGGTTTGTTTCCAATTTTCAAGCAAATCACATCTGTCAAAGAAACAGCGAACAAGTTATCTTTCAACAACTTTTGTGCTCTTTCTGGTTCATGCACAATCACACGAAGAATACCAAAATCAGAATTATCAGCCACACTGAAAGCTGTCATATTAATACCAGCGCCACCCAAGATTTCTGCCACATGGTTTAATCGACCAACCTTGTTTTCCAAGAAAACAGAGAGTTGTTTTATTATCATATCGTCGCACATAATCTTTTAAATTTTTAGTTAGCAAAAACACGTTTATCCAAATAGCGTTTTGTTTTACCTTCACTTCTTTCAATAGAACGAGGCTCAACCAATTTGATATCAGGTTGGATACCAACAACACTTTGAATTTTGTGTGTAATTTTCTTTTTCAATTCGAGCATACTCTTAATATCATCGGTATAATATTCTTGTTTTACCTCCACCTTGATTTCAAAAGTATCCGTATTATTCACTCTGTCGACTGTGATGAAGAAGAACGGCTCAAATTCTGGCAACTCACAGATAACAGATTCAATCTGACTAGGGAAGACATTCACACCACGTACAATTAGCATGTCATCACATCTACCCATAATCTTATCCATACGTACTAACGTTCTACCGCAAGAACATCTTTCATAATGCAAAGCGGTCAAATCACGAGTACGGAAACGAATCATTGGCATTCCTTCTTTTGTTAAAGTTGTAAATACCAATTCTCCTTTCTCACCTTCTGGCAATGGTTCTCCAGTTTCAGGATCAATGATTTCAGGGAAGAAATGATCTTCATTCAAATGAGTTCCGCATTGACATTCACATTCAAAACCAACACCAGGGCCCATCACTTCAGTCAACCCATAGATATCGTATGCTTTGACACCCATTTTTTCTTCTATTTCCTTACGCATAGCTTCTGTCCAGGGTTCAGCGCCAAAAACACCCACACGCAAATTAAATTCTTCACGTTTATAAGGAGATGCTTCCATTGCCTCTGCCAAATACATTGCATAAGAAGGAGTCGCAGCTAAAGCTTTCACTCCCAAGTCTCGCATCATCATGATTTGTTTTTGTGTGTTTCCGCTTGACATAGGTACCACGGTTGCACCGATATTTTCCACAGCAGCATGAGCACCTAAACCACCCGTAAACAATCCATAACCATAAGAGACTTGAACTATATCATTTTTACCTAATCCAAAAGCTGTCAAACAACGAGCACCCGCTTCTTTCCATACTGCCAAATCATTGTTAGTAAGTCCCACAACAATTGGTTTTCCCGTAGTTCCAGATGAAGCATGTACACGTACAATCTCTGACATTGGAGCGGATAACAATCCAAACGGATAGTAATCTCTTAAATCTTTCTTGGAAGAAAAAGGTAATTTAACAATATCTTTAATATCCTTTATATCTTCTGGAGTGACTCCAGCCTCTTGCATGCGCTTTCTATAAGGCTCACAATTATGGTACACACGTTCTACAACACGTCTGAGTCGCAAACTTTGAAGTTTTCTCATCTCTTCACGACTCATGCATTCTACGGTCTCGTTCCAAATCATTTTTTTACTTATATTAAATTTTCTAACGCAAAATTAATTGTAATATTTCAATTATTATAACCGATTTCAAAATATCTTCATTTTTTTACACTTTTTAGTTTTCTTATAACCTTGTTTCAAAACGATTTCATTACCTTTGTAAGGTAATTTAAAAAAAAACTAACATGGGAAAACAATTAAAACGTTCAAGCAACAAAATGATTGCTGGTGTAGCTGCTGGTGTAGCAGAATATTTTGATATTGATGTAACGATTGTTCGTATCATATGGGCTGTTCTTGCTTTTGCATGTTTTGCAGGTATTGTTGCATACCTAATTTGTTTACTTCTCATGCCAAAAGAGTAATAAGGTGAGTTACTAATTAATTCATCCGATAAAACAACAGTATGCAATTTAAATTGGTATCTGAATTTGCTCCGACAGGAGATCAACCACAAGCTATTGAAGAATTAGCACAAGGTGTCAATTCAAATAACCAATATCAAACATTACTTGGCGTTACAGGTTCTGGTAAAACTTTTACCATCGCCAACGTCATTGAAAAAGTACAACGGCCAACGCTTATTTTAAGTCACAATAAGACGTTGGCCGCTCAACTTTATGGAGAGTTCAAGAGTTTTTTCCCGAATAACGCCGTTGAATATTTTGTTTCCTACTATGACTATTTTCAACCTGAAGCTTATATTCCTAACACAGACACATACATAGAAAAAGACCTCTCTATCAATGATGAACTAGAAAAGTTACGTCTTGCCACCACCTCTTCCCTATTATCTGGTCGAAGAGATGTCATTGTCGTTTCTTCGGTTTCTTGCTTATATGGCATTGGGAATCCTGACGATTTCTACAGCACCATGATTACCTTAAAACGAGGGGCTTCGATGAGCATGAACTATCTGCTACGAAAATTGGTGGAAAGTTTATACGTCCGTAATGAAATCGAATTGGATCATGGTAAGTTTCGAGTAAAAGGTGATACGGTTGATGTCTATCTGGCCTATACGGATTATATCATACGAATTCATTTTTGGGGCGATGAAATAGAAGAAATCGAATCGATTGATCCGATTAACAATTTGCACATCGAATCATTTGAGGAATATAATATATATCCTGCCAATCTGTTCGTCACGACTCAGGAAAGAATCAATCGTGCAGTCAACGAAATTCAAGACGATCTAAACACTCAAGTGGAATATTTCCAATCTATCGGAAAAGTTTTTGAAGGAAAACGTCTCTACGAACGTGTCAACTACGATTTGGAAATGATCAAAGAGTTGGGGCATTGTTCTGGCATTGAAAATTACTCTCGTTATTTTGACGGACGGAAACCTGGCACACGTCCATTCTGTCTGTTAGACTATTTTCCAAAAGACTTTTTGTTGGTAATCGATGAAAGCCACGTTACCATTCCTCAAATCCATGCCATGTATGGTGGCGATTTTTCGAGAAAGAGTACTTTGGTGAATTACGGGTTCAGATTACCTTCCGCCTTGGACAACCGCCCACTGAAATTTGAAGAATTCGAGCAACTAACAGGGCAAACCATTTTTGTCAGTGCCACTCCAGCCGACTATGAATTAGAGAAATCTGGAGGAGTATTCGTTGAACAGGTTATCCGACCAACTGGTTTGTTAGATCCCATCATCGAAGTAAGACCTAGTGTCAATCAAATAGATGACTTGTTGGAAGAGATTCACCTTCGTGCAGAAAAAGATGAGCGCGTGTTAGTCACAACTCTCACCAAACGAATGGCAGAAGAGTTACAAGCATATCTTGAAAAAATGGGTGTACGAAGCAACTATATTCACTCTGATGTCGAAACACTGGATCGTGTTCAAATCATGGAAGATTTAAGGAATGGCTTGTTCGATGTACTTGTCGGTGTTAATCTACTAAGAGAAGGATTAGACTTACCACAAGTTTCCTTAGTAGCCATTATCGATGCAGACAAGGAAGGCATGCTTCGTTCTCACAGAGCACTCACACAAACAGCTGGACGTGCAGCAAGAAATGTCAATGGAAAAGTGATTATGTATGCTGACAAGATCACTCATAGTATGCAACTTACCATTGATGAAACCAACAGAAGACGCGAGAAACAAATGGCTTATAACATAGCCAATAATATCACACCTAAATCTGCTATCAAAAACAGCAAATCTTCTGCGTTAGCAAACGAAACGAACAAAGAGAACGTTGTCAAAGAATACAAAACAGAAACACTTCATACAATAGCTGCAGAAAACACACCAAAACTTGAATCCAGAACAGATATTGAAAAGGCTATCGACAAAGCTCAGAAAGCAATGAAGAAGTGTGCAAAAGAATTAGACTTCATCCAAGCCGCTCAATACAGAGATGAAATCATTCGATTGAAAGAATTACTTACCTCACGATAAGACTTCGTCAGAGATTTTATATTATAATACCCAATATTACAAATTGACGTTTTTCTACATGCTTTTGAACTAAAATTCCACCCTATTATTCCCCCTAAAAAACTATTTTTGCAATACTGATGATTTAAAGATGTTGATATTTTCAGATAATCATAAATAGATTTCGTTTATTCTCTATTTCTGCAAAGAAATAGTCATTCTACAATTTAATACCATGAGAACACATATTACATTCATTAAACTGATTTTGTCCATGCTGTTTTTTATAGGATGTTTTTCTCTTAATGCAGCAACCAGACAGATGGAATATCTCGACAGAGGACTTGTCGCTGTTAAAGTAAACAATGGCATTTTCCTGAGTTGGCGTTATCTCGGAACAGACAATTCTTCCGTAGGTTTCAATATCTATCGAAATGGAACAAAAATAAACAACGTTCCTATCACCACAAAGACAAACTACGTAGATATAAATGGAACAACAAATGCAACCTACATCATTAAATCCGTAATAAACGGAACAGAAACAGAATCTTCGGGAAGTGTCACACCATGGGCACAACAATATAAAACATTAACATTAAAACGTCCCGCTAACAATTACACTGCCAATGATATGAGTGTCGGAGATGTTGATGGAGATGGTCAATATGAACTTTTTGTCAAATGGGACCCCAACAATTCTCAAGACAATTCAAACGGAGGATATACAGATAAAGTTTTTATAGATTGCTATCGTATGGACGGAACCTTTCTTTGGCGAATTGATCTTGGCATCAACATACGGGCAGGTGCACACTACACACAATACCAAGTATTCGATTATGATGGTGATGGCAAATGTGAAATAGTTTGCAAAACTGCTCCCGGAACAAAAGACGGGAAGGGGAAAAATGTCATCCTAAATGGAGACAACCCCAATGCAGACTATCGAAATAGTGATGGATACATATTGTCAGGTCCAGAATACCTTACCATTTTCGAAGGTGCAACAGGGGCTGAGATTCATACCATTGCTTATAATCCCGCACGTGGAAATGTTTCCTCTTGGGGTGACAAGTATGGTAACCGTGTGGATCGTTTCTTAGCATGTACTGCCTATTTAGATGGCGTGCATCCAAGTGTGGTCATGTGTCGCGGATATTATACACGTTCAACATTAGCTGCCTACGATTTCAAAAACGGGAAATTAGTTCAACGCTGGTTTCACGACTCACCCAATAGCGGACAAGGAGCTTATGGTGAAGGATTTCATGGAATCTCCGTAGCCGACGTTGACGATGACGGGAAAGATGAAATCATCTATGGTTCTGCAATCATTGATGATAACGGTAATCTCTATAACAGGACTGGATTCGGTCATGGAGATGCTCTCCACATCTCTGATTTAGACCCTTCAAGAAACGGATTAGAAGGGTGGTTTGTACATGAAGATGGCAATGCAAAATATGCGCAAGAATTGCGTGATTTAAAAACCGGACAAGTTATTTTCGGGACATCCGGCACAGGAAAAGACAATGGTCGTGGATTAGCAGCCGACATAGATGCTTCTCATAGAGGATTTGAATGTTGGAGTTCTCGTGGTGCAGGTGTATATAACTGCAAAGGAAATCTGATTTCTGACAAAAAGCCCTCCATTAACTTCCGAATCTATTGGGATGGCGATCTTCAAGACGAACTGTTAGATGGTACCACATGCGACAAATGGACAGGAAACGGCACAACAACAATCATGACCTTCAACGGGTATTCTATCAACGGAACCAAAAATGTTCCCAACCTGTCAGCCGATCTCTTCGGTGATTGGCGCGAAGAAGTCATTTTTCAAGAGGGTGATAAAATTTATATCTATACCACCACCATCGAATCAAACCACCGTCTCTTTACCCCCATGCACGATGCCGTTTATCGGTGTGGAGTCGCATGGCAAAACACAAGCTATAACCAACCCCCTCATTTAAGTTTTTATATAGGCGATGGCGTTGACAACATACCTCAACCAGATATCTATACACCAGGTCATGATGTTATTCCCATAGAACCGACAGAGCCAATTCTAAATTATTGGGGTGAACTTGAACAAGAATTAATGGTTGGAGAACAATTAACCGACATTACATTTTCTTACGGAGGAACAGCTACAAGTCTGGAAGTTTCTCAATTACCCAATGGATTAATTCATACAACAGATGGAAATACAATGACAATTTCAGGAACGCCAACAGAAGGTGGTGATTTTATAATCAGTACAAAAGGAGGAGATCAGAGTAAATCAATCACTGTAAAAATAGTTCATGTTGACGATCATCTGAAACGAATTGCATACATTACAGATCCGCTAAGTGAAGATTATCCAAACGACAAGATTCTTTCAATGTTGAAAGAGCAGAACGATTTTTACATAAGAGAAATAGATGCGCAAAATACGACGACGGATTTTTCTCTTTTTGATTTAATAATCATTAGCGAAATCACTCCATCGACCGCACCTGTCATGAATCAACTAAAAGGGATAGAGAAACCCTTACTCACCATGAAAGTTCATGCTTATAAAAACGCAGAAGGAGCGTGGAATTGGGCTTCATCAGGATATGGAGACAACTATGAGGCAACCACGCTATCAATTAACCAAGAGTATCTCACCCACCCAATGTTCAAAGAGATAAATTTCACCAATGGGAATGAAGTTCAAATGGTTTCTATGGTTGACACAAAAGCCATTACTTATATGGATCCAACAGTTTTCAGTAATCCGACAGGCAATATCACGACAATAGCAAATATCAAAGGAGAGAGCAATCAAATATCTATTCTTGAAATTGCAGAAGGCAGTTCCATAGCCAACACGAAAATCATTCAAAAAATAATTCAAATCGGATTGAATAGTAGTTCATACGAATATATTACGGATGATGGATTATCCATTATAAAAAATGCATGCTATTATTTATTGAATATGGATAATACAGAAACGAACATATGCGAAACGAAAAATATTGAGTCATCATTTGTTTATCCCAATCCCATAAAAAATAATTATAGCCTACACATCCATTCAAAAGCTAACACTGAAATTTATTTTTACATAACAGATATGGATGGATGCCTCATTCATACAGAAAAGATAAGATTAAAAGAAGGCATTAATAGAATTGAACGGGAAAGAGCAAACATTTTCAATGGGACATATATTCTAATCATAAAAGATATAACAGGAAAAACATTATACAAAACAACCCTTATTTTTGATTGATTCAAAATGACGATGGTCAGGACAAAAAATTTGAGACTTGTTTAAAAACAAAAAAAACTGCGATTTACTTTTTGAAAATAAATCGCAGCTTTTTGCGGTGAGAGGGGGATTCGAACCCCCGGAACGGTTACCCGTTCGTCAGTTTAGCAAACTGGTGGTTTCAGCCACTCACCCATCTCACCAAACCCCATTTTCAATGGTTTTTAAACTTATGAACAATCATTTCTGAATTGCGGTGCAAATATAAGCACTCTTTTTTGAAAATCCAAAGAAATATTCATTATTTTTGCAAAGAATTAAGATAAAACAAAGAATATGAAAAAAAGGATTTTCATTATACTTATCAGTCTAATAATATTGGGAGGGATAGGTGCATGCATAGGTTACAAATCTCTGTTAACAAGCAACGTCAAGACCGACACACCCCAATACATTGAAATATACACGGGTCAAGGATATGAATCTGTAATGGAAAACATCGAGTTAACTGGCGCCATTCAGAATATGTCTTCTTTAAAATTAGTCGCAAAACTATTAGGTTATAAAGATAAAATAAAAGAAGGAAGATACGAACTAACCAACGGATTAAGCAGTCTAAGATTGATTCAGCGATTAAAAAGTGGTCGTCAAACACCTGTCCGTTTTACTTTCAACAACATCCGCACAAAGGAACAATTTGCAGAAAGAGTGGATGACGTTCTAATGATGACAAAAGATGAATTTCTAAATGAACTTAATAGCCAAGAGACACTCAATAAATATGGACTAACCAAAGAAACAAATATTGCCATATTCATTCCCAACACATACGAATTCTACTGGAACATATCACCGAAAGAATTCATAGAAAAAATGAACAAGGAATATGAAAAGTTCTGGACTCCCGAGCGTCTTGCTAAACTATCAGATTGCAATTTAACAAGAATAGAGGTTAGTACGTTAGCCTCCATTGTTGAAGAAGAGACCATCAAGAATGACGAGCGTCCTAAAGTAGCCGGTCTTTATCTAAACAGACTACGTATCGGAATGATGCTTCAAGCAGACCCAACGGTGAAATTCGCCATTGGTGATTTTTCCATCAAAAGAGTTACCGGAGCTGGTTTAGTTGACTCTCCTTACAACACATATAAATATGCTGGTTTACCACCAGGACCTATCCGCATACCATGTGCTGGAGGTATAGATGCAGTTCTTAATTACGAGCATCACGACTACCTATTCATGTGTGCCAAACGCGATTTCTCTGGTTATCATGATTTTTCAAAAACCTTTGGAGAACATCAGAATAATGCACATAAATATCATAAAGAATTGGATAAAAAAGGCATAAAATAAAGACTTACGATTCAACTTTTCAAGAAAATCCATATTGTTTCTACAGCATTCAAACATCTCAACATTTCTTTCATTATCTAAAATTTAGATATACATATTGAAAGAAAAACGCCATTGAGATTTTTGTTTTCCACAATTATTTTATATATTTGCATACATTACAAATTTGTAATCAATACAACCCATGAACGCATACGAGCATTTATTAAAACATGGAATAAAGCCATCATCACAACGAATAATCATCATGGATTATTTATTAACTCATCGAACGCATCCGACATCCGATGAGATATACAATGCCCTAAAAGTTCAGAATCCAACTCTTTCCAAAACAACAGTGTATAATACACTAAGATTATTAGAGGAGAAAGGAGCAGCATTAAATCTTAGCATTGACGAAAAGAATGCAAGATACGATGGAGACACAACCGACCATGCACATTTTATTTGCACATGCTGTGGTAAAATTATCGACATGGGGATTATCACGCCGCCAGAAGTTTCAAACGAAATAGGTTGTGAGATAAAACAGATGCAGGTATACATCAAAGGAATTTGTAAAGATTGCAAAAAAACTATTAATTAACTATAATACATATAACATTATGGCAAAATTCATTTGTACAGTTTGTGGATATGTCCACGAAGGAGATGAGGCACCAGCACAATGTCCTCAATGCAAAGTACCAGCATCTAAATTCAAAAAGTTAGATGAATCAGAGAAAATTTCGTTTGTTACTGAACACGAAATTGGAGTAGCAAAGGGATGTGACGAGGAAATGATTAAAGATTTAAATGCTCATTTCAACGGAGAATGCACAGAAGTTGGGATGTATCTTGCGATGAGTCGTCAAGCCGACCGTGAAGGATATCCAGAGATAGCAGAAGCATTTAAGAGATATGCATTTGAAGAGGCAGAGCATGCATCTAAATTTGCAGAGTTATTAGGTGATGTGGTATGGGATACTAAAACAAACCTAGAGAAACGTATGAATGCAGAATCTGGCGCATGCGCCGACAAATTTCGTATTGCAGAAAGAGCAAAGAAATTAAACTTGGATGCTATCCACGACACTGTTCATGAAATGGCAAAAGACGAAGCTCGTCACGGAAAAGGTTTCGAAGGCCTATTTAAAAGATACTTCGGGAAATAATCACTAATGAATTGAAATTTGAAAGTGCTGTGAATTCATATTCATAGCACTTTTTTTATCTCTTAATAAAAATCATTCAGGACCTCTTAAAAAACATCATTAGGGGAAATTTGATCGAACAACTGCATAGAAGATTTCAGTTTTATCACATCAAATTAGCTACCCATTAATTGTAAAATCGTTCTGTCATTTTTATGTAGTAGTAAGGCGTTTGTTATTTCTCTCAATCGAGGTCCCAAAACAGGATGATTAAAATATTCTGTAGCCACCAACCCCATCCAATCCATAATACTGAGAGTTATAACTATATTCCAATCCCTTTTGTTGAGGAAAGATGAACCAGATCCAGTGAGATTTCTTTCCACCAGTTTGGATTTCTTTCAATGCTAATTCGTATGATCGTTCTTGTGCTTCTACAAAGCGTTGTAGGTTATACATTAAGGGAACATCTATAAATTCCCCGAAAAAAAGATCACAAACAAGAATTATTCATTCATCTTTTGTGTGCTTTTGAATTTTTGTCGCCATCTTGTTGATTTTCATTCTGTCACAGTGCCCTCACTGTTTCTTCTTTCAAATCAACAATCTGTCTGACAAAATTTTAAAAATCACCACAAAGCAATTTATAGAAATCCCCTTCAGAGTCTCCATTCTCAGAAGATTCCATCAAAAGCGAATTTAGAAATTCTACAGCGACAATTGATGCTGTGGCAAATATTTCATCATCCAGTCCTTCGAAACTAATACTAAATACACAGTAGACATTTCTCTGATAATCAGTCAAACCTTCAAGAGTTGTAGTCTTACGATACTATCTACCTTGATTAACACAGAAATAATCTCCCTTGACAACCATCTTGCGGATGATTCCCTAACGTTCGATGATATCATATCCATCATGCAATGTTCATTCGGGCGACACGTACGCGCTGTATTAAATCTTTTCATACTTGCAGTTGCGAAAGTGTATAATCTTTGTGAATTTATGAAAATTTCCTCAAAAAAGAGCTAAAGGAATGCCCTTGAAAGTAAAAATTCCGCATTCATAAATTCAATAAACAATACACTTTTATTCAATCCATTAAACAAAACAAAAAAAAGACACTCATCCGTGCGTCTCTATGAGAAAGGATTTCCTAGATCCAACTATTGCTGTCCGATAAAATGTGTACTTTTGCCCATCGTTTATATGGTTTTTGTGGTGAAAACAAATTAAACGAAAAGGCTGAACCTCCGCAAGGAAGATTCTGCCTATTTTTTTGCTGGTAAAAAAATGTTTGGCGGACACCAATGAATTAAATTTACAAATAAACAATACTGATTATCAATATATTACATATCTGGTTCTGGTTCAAGCGTGAGAATTGCTCTTATTGTTCGTTCACGCTATAAAGGCTCTCGAATTGCCCAGTTTGTCATAAACAACAAGGCAGAAGTCTACAAAGCATTTTATTCCCTCAAAGTGTCTTTATATTTTTCCAAAAGTTCATGTGTATAGATTTTTTCCATATTAGATTCCCGTACAATTTTCCAAAGGCAAGAGGCGGTTTTCAGTTTTTCACGACAATTAGCAGTAGCAGAATCAGCACAAAAATCTTTTACAAACTTGTTCCACTGCAAAGCTGAATTGTCATATTTTGCATAGGTTTTTCTTCCGTAATAAATCTCCAGTAAATCACCAAGTGTAAAATTATCGTCCCCAGATTCTTTCACAGCCTTTACTGTGGCAACCATATCCACATTGAATTTGAACGGTCGGATTCCAGTTGTTTCTTCAAAAAAGATGCGAAACCTCGAACCGAAAGTAAAGCCGCATTCAATTAGGCTGGTTTGCAAGGAAAGCTCAGTAACGGTTTTCTTCGCGACAGACATTCTCTTCACCGGCAGCACTATTTCCCCTTCAAAATACTTTTCAATTACCTTGTTCAAATCAATTTTACCACCGGATGCCATTAGACCATGAGACTTACAGATTTTTATAAGTTCATCCCTGTACCAGTAGTATTTAGAGAATTCTTCAAAGGTTTTAATATCATCAAAATTCGGACGATTCATTTTACTTTTTGTGTGCTGTAATAATTGTGTAGCTATATGCATTCACTGTAATGATTCCACCTTCAATATTCACATACCAGTTTTTACCATTACGGAAAATGGCTTTCTCATCATTTGCGCCAGCACGCATAATTTGAGTTTTACACCATTCAACTACATCATCACAGTTTAGCGAAAGGTTCTTTTTGATCCTTACAATACCTAGTTCTGTTGTATGGAGATATTCTAAATTTTTTATCAATTCGTTTTCTATCATCTTATTTTTTTAATGACTTATTAACTAGTCAAAAGGTGTTTCCCCTTTCAATCACTATAATCAATATCCAAATTGATCTCTATTTTATATGTAGGATATGCTTCGTTAACTTTCTTAATAACATTTTCACGTAACACATTCCAATCAGGAACCTTGAAATCGACCACGATATCAAAAGAAATATACTTACGTTCCTGATCAATAAAAATTCCGTGTGATTGCAAAACACCTTCAAAAGAATTAGCAATACTCTTAATTTCGTGTTGCATCTGCCCTACTTCATCGCCTTGATTATCCACAGCATAAATTCCGAACGTAAGATACACTCCAAATTTTTCCTTGACAGTTTGTTGCGCACGCTTGGTCAACAAATGGATTTCTCTGGCTGACAACGTATCAGAAACCTCAACATGCACAGAACCAATCGCTTTATCAGGTCCATAATCATGCAATACCAAATCATAGGCTCCGATAATATTCTCCATAGAACGAATTTCTGCTTTGATACTTTTCGTCACTTCACTATTAGCTCTAGCTCCCAGCATTTGATTCACGGGTTGCATCAACAATTCCACACCCGCCTTGATAATAAAAATAGAAATCAAAGCACCTATATATGCATCGATAGATATGTTAAACACAAGTGTGATAATAGCACCCACTAATGTTGATGCCGAAATAATGGCATCAAACGATGCATCAGTTCCAGAAGCAATTAAAGCATCTGAACGATATTTCTCACCTTGCTTCTTTACATATCTACCTAATAGCAATTTAGTAATTATCGCAACTGAAATAATAACAAAAGTAGTTGTTGAATAATCCGCCAAGTCAGGATTTTTTATTTTACCCAAACATTCAATCAACGAAAACACACCTGCTGCAAAAACAATACATGCTATGACAATTCCACTTAAATACTCTACCCTACCATGTCCATATGGATGTTGCTTATCTGGTTTTTTATGAGCCAATTTAACACCTAATATAGTAATGACAGAAGATAATGCATCACTTAAATTATTTACAGCATCTAAAACAATTGCTATTGAATTAGCGAACAATCCAACGACAGCTTTAAATGATGCCAGTAAAACATTGGTTATAATTCCGATGACACTGGTTTTCGTTATTTCACGATCACGAGAAGATTCATTCTGACTCATATCTATACTTTATAAATTTGTAAAAACTACAAAACAAATTGTAACGGAAGTAACTCCGCAATGCTATCTACACGATATACACTTTCTGTTCCATAGAGATAAACTTTTATCTTCGTTTGAAAACGATTTTCTGTTTCCAACAATGCCTGACGACAAGCTCCACAAGGCGTAATAGGCTTTTCAAGAAATCCATCAGCATTTTTAGCTGCAATGGCAATAGCACATACCGGCGTAGTGGGATTCTGGGCATTTGCATAAAACAACGCCGTTCTTTCCGCACATAATCCACATGGGTATGAGGCATTCTCCTGATTATTGCCAGTCACTATCTGATCATCAGACAAACGCACAGCCGCACCAACCGAGAAATTAGAATACGGAGAATACGAACCTTTCGTCGCATTTTGTGCTGCGACTATCAATTCTCTTTCTTTGTCGTTCAATTCCTCAAACGACAAAGTAGAGACATGACATGATATTGTGAAATCTTTCATCTATTAATAACGATACAAATCAGATTTATAAGGTCCATCCACAGAAACACCAATATAAGCAGCTTGTTCTGGCGTTAACTTAGTTAATTTAGCACCAATTTTACTTAAATGAAGACGAGCGACCTCTTCATCCAACTGCTTTGGCAAACAATACACACCGACCTTATATGGTTTAGTAAACAACTCAATTTGTGCCAAGGTTTGGTTTGTAAACGAATTACTCATCACGAACGATGGATGACCTGTTGCACATCCTAAATTAACCAATCGACCTTCCGCTAACAAGATGATTGAATGTCCATCAGGGAAGAAATATTGATCCACCTGAGGTTTGATATTACGACATTTAATGCCTGGATATTGTTTCAACTTAGCCACTTGGATCTCACTATCAAAATGTCCAATATTACATACAATAGCAGAATTTTTCATCTTAGCCATGTGTTCAATCGTGATAATATCAATATTACCTGTCGTAGTAACATAAATATCACCATAAGGCAATGCATCTTCAACTGTAACAACTTCATAACCTTCCATTGCAGCCTGAAGAGCACAAATAGGGTCAACCTCAGTAATCAAGACACGTGCACCATAATAGCGCATAGAATGAGCACAACCCTTACCCACATCACCATAACCACATACGACAACAACCTTTCCTGCTACCATAATATCCGTAGCACGTTTAATACCATCAGCTAATGACTCACGGCAACCATATAAATTGTCAAACTTAGATTTTGTTACAGAATCATTTACATTGAAAGCAGGGAAACGTAATTTGCCATCCTTTTCCATTTGATAAAGGCGATGAACACCTGTTGTGGTTTCTTCCGATACTCCTTTAACTTCTTTAATTATATTGGTGAAATAATTAGGTTTAACCTTTTGAACTTCTCCTATGATTTTTAAAAGTTCTATTTCATCTTCACTCTCGGCATTTCTTGACAATATAGAAGGATCTTTTTCTGCATCTGCTCCTAAATGAAGCATCAAAGTAGCATCGCCACCATCATCTACAATCATATTTGGACCAAGTCCATCACCAAAATTCAAAGCTTGTAATGTACACCACCAATAATCTTCCAACGATTCACCTTTCCAAGCAAAGACAGGCACTCCAGTTGCAGCAATCGCAGCAGCAGCATGATCTTGCGTAGAAAATATATTACAACTAGCCCAACGAACTTGAGCTCCTAATTCTACTAATGTTTCAATCAAAACAGCAGTTTGAATAGTCATATGAAGAGAACCAGACACACGGGCACCTTTCAAAGGTTTCTGTTTACCATACTTTTCACGAAGTGCCATCAATCCAGGCATTTCATTTTCCGCCAATTCGATTTCTTTTCTACCGAAATCGACCAAATTCATATCTGCCACCTTATAAGGAAGCGCAGAAAACAATTTTTCTTTCATATTATTTCTTCTAAATCATTAAATTCATTTTGGACTACAAAATTACAAAAAATAAGGTTGGAACAAAAGCTCCAACCTTACTATTTCATATTGAAAAAATTGATTATTTCTTCTTACTATAGCGATCATTCAACTGAGACAACACATCTGAAGTGATATCCATAGATTCGTCAACATAAAGCAAATCAGCACTATTAACAATCATGATATATTTACGATCTTGATTATAAATCTTAAAGAAATTATCAATCGTGTCCATCAATTGTTTTGTCAACTTCAACTGTTCATTAGCAAAATCTTGTTCCAAACGCATTTGTAATTCTTGCAACTCTTGATTCTTGGAATACAAACGATTTTGTTCTTGCTCAAAAGATTCTTTTGTCAAGAAACCTCCAGCTTGATATTTCTGTTGGAAGACCTCTAACTCAGTAGCCAACTTTTGTTGAGCATCTTTCATTTCTTTCGTTGACTTTGCCTCTTTTTGTAAAAGTTTTTCATTCCATTTTTTGTAAAAATCAAACTTTTGCAAGCTTTCCTGAAGCTTACCCACATTCACATAAGCGATAGGATATGCGCATGTGCTATCCAACGCAGCAACACCTAAAGTATCCGTCAATATGGCTGTCGAATCAACCAAATTCACTTGAGAAGCATCCGTATTCGAATCATCAGAACATGATTTCTTTGAAGTGAATTGCATAATATACAAGCCTAAAACAGCCAATGCTAAGACTGACAAGGCTATAATGTTAAAATTCTTCATGAAATTTTATTATTAGTATTTATTTGTCTATTTTTTGGTTTGTCTTTTATATTATTATATTCCATATAATCCTGAGTTTGAACGCAATACACACCTTTTTTATTTAACGCTTTGTTTCCACCTACATGAGAATTAGGGAATTTGCCTTTTTTGATAAAAAAGACCCGTACACCCAATAACACAATAGATATCAAAACAATGACGAGTGTTAGTACGAACAATTTCAACATAGATCAAATTTTTTTAATCAGCGCAAAGATATAGTTTATTAGAATACAAACTAATGTTAGAACTTCTTTTTTAGTTTATTTCATAACTAAAACAATTCATTTAACATCTTTTAATATGACTTCTTAGGACCTGCTATTTCAATTACATTTATGACATAATCACCCAATTTTTCACATTCGGAAATCATATCCATATAATAGACGCCCATTTGATAATCATACAATTTATCGTTAATATCAACAATATTCTGGCTTTTCAATTGTTTTCTATAGTTATTTATCTCAATTTCAATATTTTGAGATTTGTTTATGTCAGACTCTTTTAATTCAGTGGATTTAACAATATAAATCATCTGCGTCAAAGCCGAGTCTGCAAGATTTAACATATTATGAATATGTTCATATTGTTTCTCCGTAAAATCTTCTGTAGAGGATCTTTGCCTTTTTCTTCTAATCGTACGAGCTAAATTATAACAACTATCTCCAATACTTTCTAATTCAGATACTTGACGCATCATATGTTGAATTTCGACCTTACTTTCAGCACTCAATCGACCCTCAGAAACTTTATTCAAATAATCAGCTATACGTATTTCAGTATTATCAGTAATATTCTCATACTTTTCAATTCGGCTAAACAACTTGTTAAAGTCATCACCTTTCTCCATATGTAACAAGTCTGGAATAAAACGGAACATCTTTTGACATCGTTCCGCAAACAAGTTTAGTTCTTTTTTAGCTTCTAAGATAGACAACTCAGAAGTGGATAACAAACCACCTCCAATATACATCAGTTTAGACTCATCTTCTTCCTCAGAACCTTTAGACGGAATAATCAAACTTACCACCTTAGCCAAAGGATTCAAAAACCAGACAAGTATTAAAACATTACAAACGTTAAACATCGTATGAAAAGCAGCCAACACAACTGACAAAATAGATTTGTCTGCAATTGGCGAATGAGGATCATAATGAACAATCGAACACACAAAATCAACAAAATGAGGGAATATAGAGAACACCCAAATGACGCCGAACACATTGAATACCATATGCGCCATTGCAGCTCTTCTTGCCTGCGTAGATGCCGACAATGCAACAATATTTGATGTTACAGTCGTACCTATATTTTCACCCATTACCAATGCAATACCCATATAAATATTAAGTACACCTGTTGAACACAATGTCATCGTAATAGCCATAATAGCAGCCGAACTCTGAACCGAGCAAGTTAATATGCCACCAATAAACAAGAACAGCAAATAAGATGCATAGCCGTGACTACTCATGCTACCAAAAAACTCCTGAACTGCAGCATTTTGATCTAAGTGCATTCCCTTGGCATTTGCACTTAAAGTGGTGAGACCTAAAAGCAACAAAGCGAGTCCCATAATGAACTCGCCCAAATTTCGACTCTTATTTGAATAGATACAAGCAATAGCAACTACAATCGCACAATATACAACATATTGCATATAATTGCTAGATCCTCCCAAAACCATAATCCAGGCCGTTGCCGTTGTTCCTATATTAGCACCCATGATAACGGAAATTGCTTGTGTCAAAGTAAGCAATCCAGCACTTACAAAACTAACTGTCATCACAGTCGTTGCTGTCGAAGACTGAATTGCAGTAGTAATAAATGCACCTGTTAAAATACCCGTAAAACGATTCGTAGTCATCGTGCCCAAAACCTGTCTGAGCTTACTACCAGCCATTTTCTGAAGACCTTCACTCATGACTTTCATTCCGTACATAAGTAATGCAACAGATCCAGCTAAAATCAATAGTGGTAAATAATTCATCGCTTCGTTATTTGTTTTCCGTCATCGAATAAAATGCAAATCAAAAGTTCTCTTGTCAGAACGATCAGCAACACCATAATTCGATTTTAATTTGCCGCCAAAGGTAACACATTTTTTTTTATAACAAAACAGATAAAATTAAAATTCAGCAAACAAATAATCAGTACCATAATGTTAAGCAAGAAACAAAAATTTCAAAAGCAAATAAAAAAGGCAGGCAAACATTTTCGTAAAGAATTTTATCCATTTCATAAAAGTAAACTAGTAAATAAGGTCCTTTCTTTTTAATTTTACGTAAAAAATAGCCATTTATACAGAATTATTAAGTAATTTTGCACCAAAGAATTGTATAAAAAATGATTAATAGAAATTTACTCCGAATGAAAGTCGTTCAAGTTCTGTACTCCTACTACAAGAACAACAAAGAAACGAACGATTTTGATGTTGCGCAAGACGAATTGCTGCTTAGTATTGATAAAACGTATGAACTATACCACTATTTTTTTCAATTGATTATCAATATAACAGAATGTGCAAACAAAAAGCTTGACAAGAAAAGTTTAGATCAAGACGAGCTTGACATGAATTCAAAACTCGCCAACAACAAATTTGTATCTCAACTCAAAGAAAACATTCAATTAAGAACCTATTTCGAGGAACATGAAGTTGAATGGATGGACAATGATAGCAATGCAACAAAAGATATTTACAGACAAATATTAGAGTCAAATCTACTACAAGAATATGCAGAGATTCAAAATCCAACCTATGCAGATGATAAAGAATTATGGAAGAACATCTTTAAAAAGATTGTATCAGAATCTGAACTGTTAGGAAAAGAATTGGAAGATTTATCCATTTATTGGAATGATGATGCAGAAATTGTTGTTAGTTTCGTAATCAAAACCATTAAACAGTTTGAAGAATCCAATGGTGCAAATCAGCCATTACTTCCCAAATTCAAGGATAAAGAAGATGAAATATTCGCTCTCACACTATTCAAAAACACAATATATAATGCGAACGATTACAAAGAACTCATTTCCAAACATACGAAAAACTGGGATGCTGATCGTATTGCCTTTTTAGATACAATCATTATGCAAACCGCATTGGCTGAAATTTGTTCTTTCCCATCTATTCCTATTAATGTTTCAATGAATGAGTATTTGGAAATCGCCAAATCATATAGTACAAACAAAAGTAGCAACTTCATCAATGGTGTATTAGATGCCATTGTAAAAGAGCTATCTGATGCAAAGAAAATAACTAAAGTCGCTTATATAAATAACTACAAAAAATAAAAATTATGTTACAAACTATTTTATTACAAGCTCCTGCTGCGCCAAACACATCCAACATATGGATAATGTTCTTAGTAATGATTGCTATTTTTTACGTTTTTATCATAAGACCAAATTCGAAAAAACAAAAGGCAATCAATCAATTTAGAAATTCACTTATGGCCGGTGATCAAGTTGTAACTGGCGGCGGTTTGTACGGGAAAGTAAAAGAAATAAAAGATAATCATATTATCATTGAAATTGCCAATAATGTATGTGTCAAAGTAGACAAGAATTCTGTATTTCAAGATACTACTTGCTAATGCAAACACAAACGCTCCAGAAACTAAATAATCACACATTTTGAGAAACCGATGGACAAAGAATTCATAGAAAAAGAATTTCAAAAAATCATTAAGAACTTCAACGAATTCTTAACAACAAAAGATTTATTGATATTCACATTCTTTCTTTTTCTATCGGCTTCTTTATGGGTTTTACATGCGCTTCGTGGAAAGTACGAAACCATGGTAAAGGTTCCTATTGAATATGTGGGATTACCCAATGGATACGTAGTCACACAAGATCTTCCTAACACCTTACACTTAACGATTGTTGGTCAAGGCACCAATTTAGTGAAATATAAATTTGGATATACCTTTACACCTTTGGAAATAGACATGTCCAATATGACTAAAGGAAAACAAACCATTCATACGAAAAATCTAACTGGCAAATTGCAAAAACAAATAAAATCAGAAGTTTCAATAAGCAAGATTTTTCCTGATACTATAACCGTTACTATCGAGAAACAATCATCCAAGAAATTGCCAGTAATAATTGACGGAACCTTTGATCTCGCACAACAATACACCTATTGCGATTCGATTCAAGTTGAACCTAACATTGTCACAGCTTACGGGTCAAAAATTAATCTAGAAGATCTTACCAATGCCGTATCTGAAAAGATCGTGCAATCTAACATAAAAGACACGCTCAAATTAGACGTGAAATTAAAAAGCATTCCCCATATTATTTTTTCTGATTCTATCATTCATCTCACATTTATGACAGAACGATTTACAGAAAAAACAGTACAAGCTCCCATCTCAATCACCCATCTACCAAAAGATAGGAATCTTAGAATCTTCCCATCTTCCGTTTCTGCCAATTTTCGTGTTGGTTTGAGTAATTACGAAAAAATAGATGCGTCTTCTTTTGCATTTGTTGTGGACTATAATGATGCGAAAGGTGGAAACAATAAAAAGATTTCTGTTAACATAAAAGACGCTCCCAAAGAAGTTTTCGGCATAAAATTAACACCAGAAGCTGTCGATTTTATCATTGAAGAAAAAATTACAGAATGAGAAAGGCTATCATTGGAATAACTGGAGGTATTGGTTCCGGAAAATCTATTGTATCTGATATTCTTCGTTTGAAAGGCATTCCCGTCTATGAGGCTGACACTGAATCAAAACGTCTTATCAGTACAGATTCCAAACTGAAATCTGAATTGTGTCAATTACTTGGACAAGAAATATATATGTCCGATGGATCGCTCAACCGTCAGTTGATGGCAAATAAAATTTTCAATGATCAGCAACTCATTACAAAAGTCAACCAAATCATTCACCCTGCTGTCGGACACGACTTCGAAAATTGGGTAAAACAACAAGACAGTTCCGTTGTAGCGACTGAATGCGCTCTTCTATTCGAATCCGGTTTAGACAAAAAAATAGACTATTCAATAATGGTTTACGCTCCCCTATCGATACGTATTCAACGAGCCATGACAAGAGACAATGCCACACAAGAACAAATCGAGGCACGAATAAAAAACCAAATGGATGATGAAATAAAAAAAGAGAAGGCTGACTACCTAATCATAAATGATGGGAAATCAGCCATACTTCCTCAATTAAATGAAATATTATCTCATTTAGAATGAACAATCGATTCATTACCTGTTCTAAAATTCATACTAACGCTTAATAAATTGCTTTGTTGAAACTCCTTTTTCACAAACCACATGAAGAATATATACACCATTTGGTATCTGAGATAAATCTTGGTCTAAATAGTATTCGTCAGTAGGAGCCCATGTCCGTAAAAGTTGGCCATTACTAGCATACAAAAACACCTGATGTATTTTATCTTCAGACATTAACGATAATTTGTTATTATCAGAATCAAAATAGAACAATGTAAGAGGTGATTCATGATCTTGTACATCAGTTTCTCCCAAATAACTGGTCAACTGTTTTTGAATATAAAGTTCTCTATTCAAAGCAAAATTTTTCATCGATGTTGTCGCAGTTACCGCAGAAGTATTAAAAGTGGCACAATATTCCATATCAACAATTGCAGTAATACTATCAAAAACCGTTTCTATTCGTTCATTAGAAAACGTTGTAGAAAGATGATCACGGAAACGAGCAACGAATTTCTTTCTAAACTCTAAATTTTTACTCAAACTAGAAAATATTTTAGTCATCCATGTTGCCGAATTAGCCCATTGTTTGGATCCTGTACCTTGACACCAGGTTAGCATATTTTTATTGAATGATCCTAAATATTCATAGCCAGATAACCCCAAACCAAAATCTGTATCCATTAAGATCCAACGAAATTTAGAACCTTCTTTTCGTTCTCTCCATATTTTAGTATTGTTACCAGGCCAATCAGTATTCACGATAAATTGTTGAAAGACTTGATAATCCATATATTCATCCATATCCATTCGTTCGCAAGCTCCTTTAAAATAACTACTATCAGAAGCATCTGTAGTAGATAAATAATTAACCAATTCGTCATAAGCCACCTTATCACCTTTAGAGGCACGTACACCCAATTGATCTGATATAGTAATCAAATCAACCTCATCTTCCTCCAAATTGTAATTGGCTTTCAAATAATCCACATTAGTACGTTCGTTTAAATTAAACAAACCAATATATTTACCATTAAGATAAAAAGCCACAGGTTGATATGCCTGATAATCAATATTCATATTAATTGCGAATGATTGCATCAAACCATCACGGAATCGAACTTTATTATAGGCAGTACCTCCATTTCTCAGATAAATAGTTTGGTGTTTAATATCAGGTTTTGACTGAAAAAAATAATAGTCAAAATCCTTATCACCGGATTTCTTCGAAGCTTTTAACGACAAAGATTTATACGTATTCGTTCTAGAACATCCGCCTTCAACTTCAGCTTCAATTTCTTGTGACAAGACTTGAACGCCATCAACTATATATTCAAAATTGACAGGACGTTTCCACTCTCTATTATAATTTGCCTTAGAAGAGACACAATTTTTTTCACCATGAACACCATTAACGCCTTTTACATAAATGCCAACAGAATCATCATAAAAGAACAAACTATCAACAACTATTGAGACAATAGGAACAGAATAACCTCCACATCGTTCATGTCTATCATCTAAAAAAAGATAGGTAGCCGTGTTGATCTTGCTAGGCAAATGAAACTCATCGTATGCACGAGTTCGTATTGTTAAATTTTTGTCAACATATATAGGAGAATCATATAATTCACCATTCGTTTGTGAAGGTTCCGTTCCATCTGTTGTATAATATATTTTAGCATCAGAAGTATTAGATGTCAGTTTCAAATAAAAAGGTTCTTCCACAAGACCTGGAGTAACATCGAAATTCACTTTTTTACAACGTAGATTTTTCGACTCAGAACCATAAGAAAGTGTATTTTCTAAAAATGGCGTCGGTTCCATATAACCAGATTCTTCTGCATATCTACCGTAAGCGATATGAGCATTCATTTCTCCATACGCAAGAGAATCAACTAATTGTTCTTGATTGTACAACAAAACATAACCACCATCAGCATCTAACTTATAAGGAGCATGAGTACGTTTATTCTGTTCGTCCATCCATAAAACCGAATAAGAATGTGGAGGGAAATAAATATCACGATCAACATTCCAAATCCACTTCATCTCATAATCTCCGTTTTTTTTCAATTTATAATGTACAATTTTCCAAGAGTTAATGTTTATGGAATCCTTTGTATCATTATACACTTCCATATAACCTGAAAAATTAAAGAAATCACGTTCCATGTATGTAGACAAATTACATGGCATAAGTTCATTAATCTGTAATGCAGAACTAAATTGGTTTCCTAAAAAGAAAACCAAGGAAAGAGCAATGATGATTTTTGTTTTCATATATAACATTTATACTTATGAGGAGTCTTTTTCAAATCCTCAACCATTAAATATATTGCAAAGATAATTGAAATATTAACATAAATTCAGAAACGAAAAAAAAATATAGCCGATAGAGAACATCTATCGGCTAAAAAGAATTCTTATACGAGGTTTATTTTATTTTTCAGCTTTTTCTTCTAACAAAGCATAGTCAGTAACTTGACGAATATCTTCTACATAGTGGAAAGTAACACCTTTTAAATAAGCTGGTTTTATTTCAAGGATATCTTTTTCATTTTCCTTACACAAAACAATATCCTTAATACCAGCACGTTTAGCTGCTAACATCTTTTCTCGAATACCACCAACAGGCAGCACCTTTCCTCTTAAAGTGATTTCACCTGTCATAGCCAAATTTTGACGCACCTTTCGTTTTGTCAATGCAGAGACTAAAGAAGTCACCATTGTAACACCTGCAGAGGGACCATCTTTTGGAACAGCGCCTTCGGGAACATGGACATGAATATTATATTCTTCAAAAATAGAAGGATCGATATTCCAATAATCAGCATGAGCACGAATATATTCTAAAGCTATAATAGCCGATTCTTTCATCACATCGCCCAAGCTTCCTGTTAATGTAAGTTTTGGCGTTTTAGATTTGCTCAAGCTAGACTCTACAAATAAAATTTCACCGCCAACAGACGTCCATGCAAGACCTGTAACAACACCTGCATAATCATTTCCTTGGTATTTGTCACGAGAGAAACGTACAGGTCCTAACATTTCCACTAATTCGGCATCAGAAACCGTTGGTTCGTAATCCTCCTTCAGAGCAATTTTGTAAGCCACCTTTCGAATTAGTTTACAGATTTGTTTGTCCAATTCACGAACTCCCGATTCTCTCGTATAACCATCAATGATTTTCTCTATCTGAGGCGCTTCCAATGTTAATTGATCTTCTTTCAGTCCATGATTCTCTTTTTCTTTTGGAAGCAAGTGATCTAAAGCTATACGGACTTTCTCTTCTTGAATATAACCACTAACATCTATGACCTCCATACGATCTAATAGTGGTTTAGAAATTGTACCTAAATCATTCGCCGTCGCAATAAACATCACTTTAGACAAATCATAATCTATATCCAAGAAATTATCATGGAAAGCAACATTTTGCTCAGGATCTAAAACTTCCAATAAAGCTGATTCTGGATCACCTTTGAAATCATGATTGACCTTATCTATTTCATCTAAAATAAAGACAGGATTAGAAGAACCTGCCTTTTGAAGTCCTTGAATAATTCTACCTGGCATAGAACCTATATAAGTACGTCTATGTCCACGTATTTCCGCCTCATCATGTAAACCTCCTAAAGATACTCGTACATATTTACGATTCAATGCTTCTGCTATTGATTTACCTAAAGATGTTTTACCTACACCTGGAGGACCAACCAAACAAATAATTGGTGATTTAAGATCATTCTTTAACTTCAAAACAGCAAGATGTTCAATAATACGTTCTTTTACCTTTTCCATTCCAAAATGATCTCTATCTAGGATCTTCTTTACATTACGTAAATTTAGACTATCCTTCGTGTATTCACCCCATGGCAAACCGACAATGGTTTCCAAATAGGAAAGTTGAACCGAATAGTCGGGAGAGTGTTGAGACATACGATCTAATTTTGACAATTCAGATTCAAATATCTCTTTCACCTCTTTCGTCCATTTTTTAGCCTCTGCCTTCTTCTTTAAATCTTCAACAAATTTAGATTGGCTATCACCTAATTCATCCTGAATAGCTTTTATTTGTTGTTGTAAGAAATATTCTTTTTGTTGTTGGTCAATGCCTTCATGAGTCTTGTTCTGAATAGATTGTTTAATTTCAATCATTTGCAACTCTTTATTAAGCATTCCGAGCAACATATATCCTTTTTCCTCAACATTAGGGCACTCCAACAATGATTGTTTGTCAACCACGGACAAACCTAAATTTGCCGAAGCAAAATTCAACAAAGCATTTGGATTTTCAATGTTCTTAATTGCAAACATAGCCTCGGGTGGCATGTTGCCAGAACCTTTTATGATTTTTGAAGCAGTTTCTTTTACAGCCTCAAGTAGAGCATCTATTTCTTTCTTTTTCGATTTCTCTGGAAGTATATCATCTAATGACGAAACTTTACCTCTATAAAATGGTTTTGTAGAATCAATACGATCCAAATGAATTCGATGTTTTCCTTGCAAAATTGCAGTTGTACTTCCATCAGGCAATTCTAGTATTTTTAAAACGGAAGCTACACATCCGACTTCAAAAAGATCTTCCTGCGAAGGTTCTTCCACCTTTGCATCTTTCTGTGTAAAAAGAGCCAACAAACTTTTACCTTTATATGCACTTTTCACAGCCATTAAAGATTTTTTTCTACCCATCGAAATAGGTAAAACTACGTCTGGAAACAAAACAACATTACGAAGAGGTAAAATAGGAATATTTTCAGTATCCGAATCTTTTAATTCAAATCTATCCTCCCCATCAGAAATTACTGGAATAATTTCTGAATTCTCTGATTCATCATCCGTGCCAAATAATGTAGGTCCTATTAACATATTTTTCTATTTAATGCGACAATTTGTCAGTTTGTAATTCAATTTAAAATATTCACTAAAAAGAACAAATGTAGATAATCTAATATTTATCAATCAATTATGATAAAAACACACATTCATTCACTATAATAGTTCAATTGTTGTGCCAAAACATTTCTCATGACACATTTTCAGTGTTTATACTTTTACACATAAAAAAGGAGGAGTATAAATTATACTCCTCCAATCAATTATAAAATAAAGTTACTGTCTAATCAATGTGAAGTGACCCGTATATTGTCTATCAATTTCTTCAATATCAA
>JAKSLB010000080.1 GCA_024401435.1 Paludibacteraceae bacterium
TGTCGATAAATTCATTCGAAGGTGAAGGGTCGTCTTTCTCGTTAGGGTACAAAAAGATAGAAGTAGGTTACTCCTTATCTAAAGATAAAAACTGGAGTAGTGTTAATATTGGCTACTCGAATGGACCATTGGATTACTATACTGGTTCTTTCACACACTCGTACACTAAAACCATATTCAAATGAAGATTATTTCAAAAACAATAAATGGCATATTACATTTGAAGTGGCATCGAAAAATCAAATTTCAAGAAACTTTCTCTTTTGATTATCAAGGTGAAGGATATTATTACATCAACAAAAGGAGGTACAAGGTGAGAAGAGAAAATGGCAGTTTCTGGATAAGGATTGACAATCCCTTTTATACAATGTTCACACCTACCAAGCATCCGTCTGATATTAAAGTCACGATACAGGAAACTCAAGATGGGAATTGGATGGATTTGGAATTTTACGCAAATGTGTCATCGAAAATATTGGAAATTGTGTTTGAAGTAGCATGTATTTATCTAACTCTTCTTGATTTCAAAAATAAGGCTTGGATACATATAGTAATGCCATTTTTTATGATGATAGTTGCAATGGTTGCAACACGGATATCGTCATTTATAGAAACACGTTATGTCATATCTGACTTGAAGACCCTTTGCGATAGAAAGAAGGAGGAATGAAAATATGCAATTTTAGTGTTAGGGAAATATAAACCCGCTATATCTTACGCTGTTTGCCTTTTCGCAGCCCTATGTGACTGACAACGGCGAAGCCGTGCCGAGGGTTAGACCCCTATCGCGAAGTACATCCTACATCCCTTACGGAGAGATCTTCGTGGAGGAGTCCTCAGCAGGCTGGCAGTCACCCTACTATTTCAATTCCAAGGAACTCGATGAGGAGACTGGGCTATATTATTATGGGGCAAGGTATTTGAATCCGACTGAGGCAAGGTGGTTGAGTGTGGATCCGATGTGGGAGAAGTATGCTGGAATGAGCCCGTATAATTATTGTATGGGAAATCCGGTGAAGTTGGTGGATCCGGATGGAAGGGAAGGAGAGTCGTCAGATGCTGAACCATGTCCTAAACATATTTTGGGGACTCCCGAGTATTATGTATTCCGAATGGAGGACTATAAAAGAAGAACGGGGCAAGATTATCCTGAGGAGGGATATTACAACAATTATGGATTAAAGTATGCAAAAAAATTCAAAGAATTAAGAAATAGTTTATCCAAGGAGGGGCAAGATTGGGTTGATGAAACTATGTTATATCTTCAGCAAGCAATTGAAAATGTTGTAGTAGAAGACAGAAATGTTTCTTTAGAATTGAATACGGATGAATTTAGAGATTTTGCATTTAAGACACATGCCGGTTGTTATAAAAGAGCTGGAGTTGCTTTATTACCTTGGTCTGATTTGATAAAAATAGGTGTTACTCCTCTATCTGATGTAGTTAACCCCAGTCCTGATCCTTGCTCTCCTGGTATTGTTTATTTTGATTTTGATAATGCTGGGTCTTCTCAAATGATTGATGTTGGATTACATGTGTTTAGCATAAAATATTGGAATAAGGAAGTTGAAAAATATAATAATACTCCTGGATATCCAAAATTACAAAAAATAACAAAAGAATATTTAAGAAATAATTATTAATCTTGTAATCTGATTCTTAGTCAAACTATATTGCTTTGTGGATATTGGTTTATTTTCTTGTAATAAGCAAAGTCCAGACTCTATTTTCTATATGTTGATGTGTACATATGAAAGCGGATCATATGGTTAAATATCAGTTTCATTAAGATTTAGCAATATAGAGGTTTATTTCGTTACTTTCAGTTATGAAAAGGATATTGATCAACATCTTGTTTAACAAGATGAAAAGTATATTTCAATTGAGGACTTAAGTTGAGTCTGCACTGACATTTGTCTGACAACAATTTTGAGCTCGTTATTCTTTGAAGTATGCTGAAGTAGAAGTAATGTTTATTTTTTGCATTATAATTTGACAAATAGTGCTTAAAAGTATTGGACATTAAATGACATCAGAACAGAATAAGCGAATATATTAATTATATATTTATCTGAAAAAAAATGAAATTCACGCAAAAAACTGTAATTTTCCATATGGTTACTATGGCAATGTTTTTTATGGCTGTCGTGTATGTCTTTTGCATTGCGAATAAATGGAGTCCTGGTTTATACAAGGAAAAAAATACCAATAAAGACCTTTCTGGTATTGACTCAATTGGCCATAAATATACAGACCTTGGTCTTCCAAGTGGTATTTTATGGGCGACATGCAACATCGGTGCCACTAAGCCAGAGGAATATGGTAATTATTTTGCATGGGGAGAAATTGCACCGAAGGATGTGTATGATTGGCACACATACAAATGGGGACTGAAAAAAGATAGTATTACAAAATATAACGACAAGGATGGATTAACAATACTTTTATCAGAGGATGACGCTGCCACAGCCAACTGGGGAGGAAAATGGCGTATGCCTACATCTTCAGAAATTGATGAACTTGTTGACAACTGTCAATATACATGGACTGAGGTCAACGGAGTCAAAGGAGCTCAATTTTCGGCGAAGAATGGTAGATCAATTTTTATTCCAGCTTCAGGTAACCGTATTGGTTCTAGTTTCTTCATTAAGGGGTGTGGCTGCGATTTTTGGTCGTCTTCTCTCTACGAGAGGAAAATGCACAATGCTTGCGCTATGAGTGCCAACAAGTACGATGCGTTCTGGTGGGATTACTGTCGTTCTATTGGATTTGCAGTGCGTGCGGTCTGTGCCAAGTAATTTTGGCTTTTATAGCACATCCTTAAATTGTATCGCAAAGAAGTGTATAAGTGATCATACAAGCTGGCAAGTGTTCAAAATCCAACTGTATTCAAATAAATCTCAAAAGCATCCTGAATACGGGTGCTTTTGAGTATTTAACAGAGGTGAAATGCATATTCCTCTAATTATTCAAATTCTTATTATCTTTGTACCGTCGATTCAAAAAAACGACAAGCGATCTTTAGGTACTATAATTCCCAGAGCTTAGCATCAGGATAGGGGATTTCCCAAGGGCTAAGCCCTTGCCTCTCCACCAATGCGCGAGCCGTAGGCGAGCGCAAAGAAAATGCAAAATACGGAATAGAGGGAATCACCCACCAACCGTGGAACGGTTGTTATACGAGCCTATGGTTGGCTTTTCACGGAGTGAAAAGGCTACCGTTGGGGACAAGCGAGAGCGAGATGGTTCATGTGAACGGCAAAAAAGTCGGTGGAAACGCCAATATTTGCAAATTCACAGCTTACGTGAGTCCATACTTCGTGTTGTCGAATGGTGGAGCTTACACAAAGCATATCTATGCGGCTTCGCAAAGAATCGCGTCGAAGTTAGGCAATGTTGACGGATTTGGAGCTGATCCGAGAAGAGTGGAGCAGGCTGGAGGCAAGAAATATTCAGATATTCAAAAGGATAATATTGGAGCAAGATACAAGGAACTTGGCTTCACATATTCCGCTCCAGAAAAGGAGAAGGTCGAGAAAGACTCCACAATGGATTCCGAGTCAGAAGAAAAATTAATTTTCTTCTACCATCCAGACCATCTTGGCTCAACTTCCTACGTGACTGATGCGGATGGAAATATTGCTCAGCACATTGAATACATTCCATACGGCGAGGTATTCGTGGAAGAGCGTAATTCCCAATTCTCTACAAACTACCTATTCAATGCCAAGGAACTTGACAACGAGACAGGTTTGTACTACTACGGTGCAAGATATCTGGATCCGACGGGAGCAATGTGGCTGAGTGTGGATCCGATGTGGGAGAAGTATGCTGGAATGAGCCCGTATAATTATTGTATGGGAAATCCGGTGAAATTGGTGGATCCGGATGGAAATGCACCAGAATCACGTATTGAATATCGTGGAAATGGAACTTTTGGGATTAATATAAATAACATGAATAGGCCCTCGAGATATTACATGAATTTGGCGAATAATGATCCAAGTTGTTGGCGCCCAGGTGAAATAGGATTGAACACAACCGTTTTATCGTTCTCTTATAAACCAAACAATTACGACAAAAAATTGCCTGGTATAGATCCTGCGGATAGAAATAGGACTTTCACCAATAATGCAATTCCTATTACTAAAAAAGGAGAACTTGATAAAAGGTATAAAAAGCCAAGGATTAAAACTTATAGTTATATGGGTAATGCTCCTGCAGGAGGAAAAGCATCTGCCTATGGTTCTCTTATTCTTGATGCTGCCATTACTGGATTACAAGCTACTCAATCCTTTATGATG
>JAKSLB010000081.1 GCA_024401435.1 Paludibacteraceae bacterium
GGATTCTAATAATGCCACAGGGCATGTCCTTATCCTTCCCACCGTGTAACCGCTCTCTTCAATATGTTTGGTTTTTGGACGTCTCGGAAACATTTTTTACGCCTATAGGCGTTTAATATCGGAAGGGTTTGCTATGATAGGATTTATTTGTGAGAAATTTAGTTGGATTTTTTGTTTGCCCACATCCAATAAATTCTTTATTTTTACAAACTATATGTAAAATGGGTACGCCCATTGTAGAAAGTAGGATTCGGAAGATGGCTGGAAAAAAAACATATACATTCATTGACCTCTTTGCAGGTTGTGGCGGATTGAGCGAAGGATTTGTTCAAGCTGGGTTTTTGCCTATTGCCCATGTTGAAATGTCAGGTGTACATGCAAAATACATAACAATGAATCTGATTGAAAGATAATTACATAGTCAACCTTCATGAATAATGTTTTCAATAAAATAGATATAGAGGTTTTCGACGAATTTATTGAGAAATTTGCCGAAAGATACGTTTTACAGCGAAGTCCAATAAATCCTACTTCTGTTGATGAAATACTGAAAATATCAGAAGGTCTCGGAACTGGGTTTGACCTGTCGCAAATAAAAAGTATCATCAAAAACAAATCTATTTTTAGCGATCCTATAAGAGAAAAAGGAGAAAGACCTAATCCTGTAAACGACATTTATCGAAGTGATTTCGGAGAATTACTTACCACATATTATTTCGAAGAAGAACTTAACGAAGGTTGCCGGTATATTATTCCAGCTAAAAATATAAGTACACGTGAGCGTTATGATATGCCTGGACGTGGTATTGATGCCATCGGATATCGTATTAAGAAGGATGGTTCATACGAACTGCTTGTTTCAGAAGCAAAAGTATCAAGTCAAAAACAGAATCCACCTTCTGTAGTGGACATGACGGATGATTCTATTTATAAGACGCACAAGAATTATCATGATAACTCTGATGTGTTAGGACAACGTTTGGTTGAGTTTTCTAAAAACTTAAAAGGAGACGATTTATTTATTGTTATGTGCATTATCGTAGATATAGAAAACAAGACAAACAAATGCTCGATTACCTACGGATGCGGTTTAGTGCGAGACTATACTTGTGTGGATGAAGCAAAGGATTTTGGCAAAGTGAAAAACAATGCTAACGAATTTGAACCGGGGAATATTCATTTTGCTATTTTGTCTTTTACGAAAAAGACAATTGATGAAACAATAGATTTATTCTATAAAAAAGTTCAAGAGATTGCAAAATGAAAACAAGCAATCCATATATAGAAAGTCTATTGTCTGATGGAAAGATTCAGCAGATACTCAATGAGCAAGAAAAAGCTTATTGGAATACTGCATTAGAGAATGTTTCTGATGGAACAGTTAAATCCTCTCTTTCGTTAGTCAAACTTACATTTTTATTTACAACGTTTTCTTTTGAAAATTTACAAGAAAAAGAAATTGCAGAATTGTCTTATCGATTGTTGAAATCATTTCCAATATCAGATGAAACACTTAGAGTGGAATTCAATGGTTTAGTAAACATTGAAGTAGAAGATCAATCTCTCCCCTATTATTTTATTACTGCAAGCATTGCCTTACAATTAGAAAAAACGATTTCGGCACGTCTTGCTTTAACTGATTATACTGAAAATAAGAAAGATGATTCTCGATGGGATAGACGTGTATTGTCTTCCATTTTACGAGCATTGGTGTATTTGATCCGTAAAAAAAACGGATATGAAGATATTCATAAAGCGATTAATGAAATTGTAGATTTACAAAAAGAACAGAAAACATTTGAGACAGATTATCTGAATACTTTCACTTCGAGCCAGCAGACTGAAGAGGCTTTATGGTTACTATCATTGTACCATACTTCTAAAGCGGTAGTCGAAACGGCAGAATATATTTTAAAGGGTTACGAGTATTCGAATCGCAGAATTGATGCTATAGTACGCCAACATATGGATATGGCAAAAAAACTCACTTCTATAGAAAGTGAGAAAAGAGTATTATGCATAATAGAGTCAGACCTATATGCATTAATAAACCATTGTATATGGACTGGAACAGCATGGCACGAAAAAATAAAAGCATTATGTAAGCAAAAAGGAGAGTCGGGGAAATTGGAACTGCTTCCTTCGCAACGAGATGCAATTTCAAAAAATCTGTTTGATGTTGCGGCTAATGCAATTGTGCTGCAAATGCCAACAAGTGCTGGAAAAACGATGTTGGCTGAGTTTAATATAGTCGTTACAAAATCACTTTTGCCTCAATCCAAGGTGGTTTATATAGTTCCATCACGAGCCTTGGTTAATCAAGTCTATCATGATTTGAAAACAGATTTGTCACCATTGGATTTTTCTATTGAAAAGACATCTTCTGTAAACGATATTGACCCATCAGAAGATGCTTTTTTGCAGTCAGATGAAATTGATGTGCTGGTTTCAACACCAGAGAAACTCGACTTGTTGATTCGCAGAAATCATCCATCCGTACAAGATGTTTCTTTATTTATTGTGGATGAAGCTCATACGATTCGTAATGGTGCTAGAGGCGCAAGATTGGAATTGCTTATTGCCATATTGAGGCGTGAACGTCCGAATGCTAAATATATGCTTCTTTCTCCATTCCTTCCTGGAGATAAAACATCCATTCAAGATTGGTTGGGTGGTGGGAACACAATTGAAGTAGATTGGAAACCATCCGAGAAGATTGTAGTTGGAATTAGAGTGACGAAGAAAAAGGTTAAAATGGAATTTGTGCCTTCTCCATATGTGGCACAATATAGTCATGAATATTCCATTGAAAAAAATATTGATGAAGAGTTGTCGTCTTCTAGCAAAAGTAAAATTCTGGAATATACATGTAAACATTTTTCGCAAAAAGGGAAGACTCAACTTATACTTTGTCAAGGTAGAACATCAGCTAATAAAATAGCTAAAAATATTTTTGATTGGGTAGAAACCCCGAAAGACCTCTGCGGAGATGTGCAGTTAGTGCAGAAATATATGACAGAGGAGATAGGTTGTCCTACCCTTTTTTCGCAACTGCTTTCAAAAAGAATTGCAGTACATCATGCAGGCCTTTCTGATGAAGCAAAGTTATTGATAGAACATCTCATTCGAGAAAAACAGATTCAATATGTTTGTGCCACTACAACGGTGGCTGAAGGCGTTAATTTCCCTGTTTCATCGGTGTATTTTGATTCTTATTATCGAGGTGGTTCTCACAAAGAGAATGTTTTGACATCCAACGATTTTTGGAATATAGCTGGTCGTGCTGGACGTACAATGGTGGATGATTTCGGAAAAATCTTTCTGCCGTTCAATTCTAAAGACAATAAAGAGTTAGGACTAGAAATTGTAAGCAAAAGTACAGAAGAGATAGCTAGTGTTTTGGCAAAACTTTTCAAAGACAGACAAAACATAATCACAGCATTGGGAACTGATGAACATGCTCTAACCCAATTGTCTCGTGATTACGAAGAATCATTTGCACCTCTTTTTCAATATTTCATTCACCTTCTACATGTTTCAAAAAATGAATATGTTCAAGATGTAGAGGACCTATTTAAAGATACGTTCATATACAGTAAATTGAGTCTACTAGAGCAATCCGATTTCATAGAATTGTGTAAAAAAATATACCAAACTATTGAGGCAAAGTATTCGACTCAAAGCGGCTTGCTCAGTTTTGCGGACAAAACAGGTTTTTCGGTACCTTCGGTTTTAAGAATTATGAATGAACAATCAAAAAGAAGGAGCATATCAGATATTAACAGTTGGAAACCAGAAAATATCTTTAATAGAAATGATTATTCAAATTTGGCAGAAAAAATTGAGGTGATAGCAACACTTCCTGAAACAGGATTAGGAACAGATTCTAAACAAGCACCATTTAACCCCGATATAGTTGCAAAAGTATTGATTTCCTGGGTGAATGGAGACAAAATAAATGAAATTTCAACATTACATCCTTCATTTGGTGGAACTGATATTAACAAACGAATAACGGATTTTGTAAATTACATAAATGGAGCGCGTTTTAAGGCTTCTTGGGGATTAAGTGCTTTGGAAGGTATTGTCAAAGGAGTGGATTCGGAAATAAAAGATAGTTATGTTCCTTCTTTTGTTTACTATGGGGTAAATGACAAAAAATCGTTAGCACTCCGTATGATAGGTATTCCACGTAGTATAGCTCCAAATTTGTCACAGATTATTGAAAACGATGTTTCAACGTATTCGTTTACTAAACTTCGTAAAACAATAAA
>JAKSLB010000082.1 GCA_024401435.1 Paludibacteraceae bacterium
CTTCTGCTAGCAAATTTGTAGCTTATATCGGAATCGATCCTACCGTATGTCAATCTGGAAAGTTGACGGGCGAGCATTTAAGCATCACCCATAAAGGGAACCAAAGATTAAGGTGCCTTCTTTATTTGGTATGCGTCGGATCTTTAAAGAATAGAAGCGATTATAATCCGATAAGAGATTTCATTATTAAAAAGAAAAACGATGGACTTGCCCCGAAAGCCGCCATCGTAGCTGGATGTAATAAGCTCGCTAGAATCATATATGCGGTATGCTCTAAGCGAGAGGTTTTTGCAATCCAACAATAATAATTATATGACATAAAAATTAAAAAACGGCTAAATCTAGCCTCTTTTTGACGTGCAATCAATTTATCTAAAAAATTCCTGTTGCAATATTTATCCAATCTGTGTGCAAGATCAACTCAAGCCCTTCTATTCCTTTTACTTTTTCACAAACTTGCTTCAACCCTTCGAAATAAGTGTTCCTGTCGCCTTTCCTATTGGACAGCCCATATCCAACGATCTCGTTGCTCCATAGATCCATGTAAAGAGTCAGCTCCCAATATGTTTTGTTTGCCCAGAAAGCCGTCATATCCGAAACCACGACTTGCAGCGGCCCATCCATTTTAATGGAGGACATGACCATATTCTCGAATACTCTTCTCTTTTCCCCTGGGGTTTTGTATTGATAGTGTTTTGATTGGGATTTGATTCCGGAGAACTTGCAGCATCTATGAACGTATTGATCCGACATTATCAACCCTAAATCCAGCCTAATTTTGGCGTTTAGCCATCTATACCCATGGCTTGGATACTTTTCGTGATATTTTTCGATAAGTACGATGTCATCCATTCTTTTCTTTGTTCTATTGCATGGATTGTTGATTCTGTTTCTCCATTTATAGAAGCCGGACCTTGAAACAGACATTTCTCTTAAAAGGGATTTAACCGGCCATCTGGATGACAATTCCATGGCTATTTGGTATTCGCATCTTTTAAAGAACTGAATTCCTTGGTCTTTCCACCCCCTTTCACGGTGTATCCTTTTTTTGCTCGAGCAACCTCGATGTCTTTTTTCATGATCTCGACAATTAGTTGATCCTTGGTCATCTCAGAATAATTTGGTGTCTTAATGTCTAAGACATTATCAACATCAGGAATTACGGAGATTTTATTAGCTTTCATGTATTCTTTCACATAATTAACAATCGATTGTTCAGAGACCATGAACTCTTTAGCTGCTTCCGACTTTGTCATCTCGTGTGTAAAGACTTTTCTCCCAATGTCTATTCTTTGTAGTGTTGTATAGAACATATTTTTTCCTCCTTGATTCTATTTTACCATTGCTGTGTATAACAATTTTGATACGAGTGTCTACCTAAAAAGTTTCGTGTGTCTACTTTTAGGTTACCAGTACAGTTACCAGTACATTCTAGTTAATGATTTTTCTGGAGAAGGTGCAAAATATACCTCAAGAATAATGGAAAAAGGTGCAAAAACAGTGTAGAAATATATGGAAAAAGGGTCAAATAAACACTCAAAAACATTGGAAAAAGGTGCAAGCGATATTGAAAACATACGTTTAAACCTATACAATTAAGAAAAAGTAATAGGAATCGCATTTATGGATATAATGTTTAGAAGAAAAATTGACAGTTTCTTAATCGACTGGAAGAATCAAAAAGATAAAAACCCTCTCATTGTCAGAGGCGCTAGGCAAATTGGTAAAACAAAATCGATAGAAAAATTTGCCAAAGATAATTACGAGTCTTTGGTGGAGATAAACTTTGCGTTGCAAAACGACTACTGTGATATTTTTAATGACGGTTATGAAGTTGATCAAATTTTGAAAAATATTACCTATAAAAAACCAGGCATTAAATTAATACCTGGCAAAACCCTGATATTTTTCGATGAAATCCAAAAGTGCCCAACAGCTGCGACATCCTTAAAATCATTTAAGTTAGATGGCAGATTTGATGTCATTTGCTCAGGCTCCTTAATGGGCATTAATTATCAAGAAATTGAATCAAATGCTGTTGGCTATAAAGAAGATTACGACATGAAGTCGATGGATTTTGAGGAATTCTTGTGGGCGGTTGGTTACACCGATGATCAAATCGAAGAGATATATAGACACCTGATTGAGGTGAAGGCTCTTCCTAGTTCGATTTTTAATACTCTTGATAAGCTTTTCAAAGATTTTATTGTGGTTGGTGGCATGCCAGCGATCGTAAAACGATTTGTCATGCAAAAGAATTTCAGTGGAATTTTGAAAATGCAAAGACAGATCATTCGCGATTATGAAGAAGACATAATGAAGTATGCTAAAGGTCTTGATAAAGCAAGAGTGTTAAACGCATTCAGGAAAATACCTGTGTTCTTGAGCAACGAGAATAAGAAATTTTTTATTTCAAAGATAGAGCAAGGAAAAAAAGGCAGAGAATACGTTGGAGCAGTAGATTGGCTCAAACAAGCGGGAATCATTAATGTTAGTTATTGCTTGGAAGAACCAAAACTGCCACTAAAAGGACATTATAATCCTGACAATTACCGCGTATATTTCATGGACACAGGACTCCTGATTGGAATGCTAGATGATGAAATCCAAGACGATATTAGGAGCGGGAATAATTTAAACACATGCAAAGGCGCAATATACGAAAACATTGCAGCAGACATGTTATCAAAAGCAGGACATGATCTTTTCTTCTACAAAGATGCAAAAGGTCAGTTGGAGATGGATTTTTTCGCAAGAGACAAAGAACATCTCGTACCGATTGAGGTTAAATCAGAAGACAACTCAACAACGTCTCTGAATAATCTTATAACCAAAGAAAAATATGCCGACGTGAAATACGGAATTAAGCTGGCCCATAAAAATATTGGGTTCAATGGAAAATTCTTCACATTCCCTTATTTTCTGACGTTTATGTTAAAAAGGTTTCTTAAAGAAAACATAATTAAATAGAAGTATTTTATACTTTGCACTTTAAAGCCAAATCTTTGCACTTTAAGATTGCCTTTTCATAATGGCTAAATCACAGGCAAATCACTAAGAACCATGAAATATTCGTTAGAAAACCTTCAATCGCAGAACATCATAAAACGTATAAACGGTAAGAAATATGGCCATTGGGAAATCGTTAATGACAAAATTATTTCAGTTGTAGAGCATTAAGAGATCCTGAAAATCTTTTTCCGTTACATTTTGATAAAGGTTTATGTTATAACAAAGGCAAGAAAAGACGTTTCAAAATGAAAAAGAACTTAATTGCACTTCCTTTGTTAGCGGTCCTATTGGTGGGTTGTTCTTTCGATTCGCCAAAGGAATCTCTTAGTGAACAGCAACAGAGTTCAGTAGCCGCAAATTCATCGATAACAAATTGTCCTGCATCTGGAAATTCATCAAGCAGCCAAAAAGAAACCACTTTGGAAGATTTCGAATTCGGTGGAACGACAATAATTAAATTCAAAGGCAATCAGGAAAACGTAGTGATTCCGGAAAAGATGGAAGATGGTAGAGCCATAACTGGAATAAGCAACAGAGTTTTCTATGACAAAACATTCATCAGATCGGTCACCCTCCCATCAACAATCACATATATTGGCGACAATGCTTTCTATGGCTGCTATAACATAACATCGATGTTCATCCCTAGAAGCGTAGTACAGATAGGCTCCCAAGCCATTCCTTCTACATGCACGGCATATTGCGAAGCGTCTAGCAAACCTTTTGGCTGGAATGAAAAATGGGCAGAAAATACAAACGCAGTTTGGGGTGTCCAAAAATTAGACACCTTAAACGGAATGAAATACTGTCTCAAAGATGGCCTTGCTACGATCATAGAATACCACGGAGACAATGAGCAGCTTGTCATCCCAGATAAGATCGATGGGTGCAATGTAACCTCAATCAACAAAAGTACTTTCTCGAAAGCGTCATTTAGGACAGTCACATTGCCTTCGACAATCACAACAATCGAGTACAATCTTTTTCAGTCATGCGAAAATCTCATCTCGGTTGAAATACCATCGAGCGTAACTTCAATCGGAAGTCGCGCTTTCCGTTCCTGCTCATCGCTTGTAAGTGTCACCATCCCTCAAAGCGTCACTTCCTTTGGGTTCGAGGTATTCAATGGTTGCAATTCCTTAAAAATTGTAACAATACCAGAAGGCATAACATCCTTGCCTAAGGGAATGTTCAATAATTGCTAT
>JAKSLB010000083.1 GCA_024401435.1 Paludibacteraceae bacterium
ATCTGCACCCAGCACAAGGTTGAAATTCAGGACCACAAGGGCGAACGCCACTTCCTGCAATCCGATGCAGAATGCCGCAACACTTTGTTCGTAGGCCATCCTCAGTCCGCACTGAAGCTCATGCCGCAGCTCCGTACCGCAGGCGTAAACCACTTCCGCCTGGAGATGTTGAACGAAGATCCGGAAACAGTCCGCCGCAAGGTGCTGATTTACACACAGGCAATTCAAGGAAAAATTTCCATCGAAGACGCCATCCGCGAAGCGGGAATTCAGGAAAAGTACGGCTTAAGCGAAGGTCAGCTTTTCAACGAAAGCACCTGGCAGAACCGCAAAAAATGTGATTAAGCGTTTGTTTTCCCATTTACACACAATCTTTTCTTTTTATATTGTACGTCTGTTAGGAGGAGTTAATGAATACTAATATTATCTTAGCAACCTTACTGATCACAAGCATCTTTTGGGGCTGTTCAGAAAACAAAGACGTCAAACAATTTGACCAAGCAAAAAAAAATGTTCACAAAATAACACAACAGAGTCTTCAAGACGAAACTCCACCAGAAAAATTGGTAGAGCGGTTTTGTGAACGAAAGAACAGTAATGCGGTTCATTCATGCATTGACTCATTAAATGCAACCATTCAGCACCAACTAGACAGCATATTTCAAACAGCAGACTACAAAGCCCAGAAGGATGAACATTCAAAAAAAATTGATTCACTAACAAAGAATGCACTACCCCCAAAAGCACCTTTACCTCCAAATCCGGAAGGGGTGATTAGAATACTATTAACAAAGAAGATTTTGGGGGGATAAAAAATGAACAAAATTATTTTCGGCATCCTTTTTCTCATCTTTTATACAGTAAGCTCAGCTACAATATTCTGTGAAGATCTTGATGATTACGCTTATTTGGACGTAGATCTCGAATCATTAATAAATGCTGTAAAAGAAAACCACAAAATTGAATTTCTAAATCAATGTATTAAATTATCCGGATCAGAAAACACATTTAGCTATACTGGAGAATGGGTAAAAACATGTAATGGAAATACCGGATCTAAAAAAGGCTATATAAAATCCATTATTGGTTGCAACTTTTGCGAAGGAACTATCATAAAAAATCAACTCATTTTAGAAGAATCTCTTTGCAATGCTTCTTGCAGAGATAAGAATACGACTTGTAGACTTGATTCTGATGGATGGGGTGGAGAAATCGTAAAAATCAATCCAAACATAGGTGATTGCGGAGCGTATAACGCATCACTTCCAGGATGTAATGAATCTAGTTCTTCCATAGCGCTTTCAAGTTCATCTTTAAACGAGTCTAGCAGTTCTATTCAGGAATCATCATCATCTACAGAATCTTCATCTTCATATACAGAAACATCTTCTAGTTCGAATGAAGACAATTCATCATCCAGTAATGAAAACGATGAAGAAACAAACGAAAGTTCTAGCAGCGAAAATTCATGTGGAAATGCAGGAAATCACTGTGTTGAACCAGGTGGTTCAGGCTCTGCTACGTCAAATACTTCATGTTTATTCGGAGACGACTATAAGAACGAACTATCAAATCTAGAATCTGTACATCTAGAGATATATAGTAATTCATCATATTTAAAAAACACCGACAAAGTTTATGTTTCAAATTGTCACTGCATGAAATCAAGATTTGTTGCATGTGATTTTGAAAATTTTGGTCTGACACAGGGTTATGAGCCTATCGAAATGAACCTATGTGGTTATAAAGAAGGTTACTGGTGTAATAATCAATCTTTAGGATATTGTGATTACACAGGGCAAATGACACGTTTGTACTACACTGACGAAAATAACGTGTACAACACACAATGGTGGGCCGAAACCTTTGATGGAAGGGGTAATCTGATGCCCATAGAAAACGCATCATTGTCCGTAATCCTCACCAGTAACTACGGCGAAGCTAGTTCAAAATCAGAACTATTTTCTATGAGACACGTTTTACCTTCAAACGTATCAAAGCAAGATTTAGACAACTGGGTTCTCCAAACGTTTCCAAACATTCCCCTTATGAACAACCTCGTTGAATACTGCCACGGAGAATGGATACCACATGATGAAGATTGTTTTGGTACACAACTAGAAGTTCAGCAAGCATTACAAGAAACATCAAATGAATGTAAACTTCATATAGGCATTCCTCACTATGAAATCGAACTTTCTGAAAGAGGTTGGTGCATCATCGGTAATTGTGAAGATGCAAACATTCTTTCAAGTTCATCTATAAAGTCTTCTTCCTCATTGCAGACAAGTTCATCTTCAGAGCCAATCATAATTAGCAGCAGTTCTATTTCGGAAATCACAGAAACATTTATCATGGATGGAAATCAAGACTACACTCCAGATCAAATATTTAACAGAGGCCTTGCGAATATGGATGATGGGAAATGTTACTCCATAAACCCAGAAAGAGGGGTTCAACACGGATGGATAAATAACAATGCCCAGGATTCTTGGTGGTGGACCGAAGTTCCTTGCGACGGAAGTTCTATTTATGTTGAAACGACGTCTGCAGGATGTATCCAACATAATTCCAAAAACAATTCCATTTACCTTCCAAGTGATTGTTTCTATAGTGGTTTAGATAATATGGAGGAAGGCAAATGTTACACTTTGAATCCTGATCGGGGAATTTGGTATAGTTGGATTAATACAAATGCCCAGGATTCTTGGTGGTGGCAAGAAACCCCTTGTGAAATAGACGAAACAGAAAGCGACATGGCATGTCCAAACAACAATTTTATTCTTAGCAAAAAGACTTCCTACAGTAGCAATTCGTACAATAACAGCAACCTCTCGGACGAGCCCATCAAAAGTTATAATTACGATGCTCTAGGTAGAAAATTACGCGGAACAAAATTGCGCAATAACATTTATCCAACATACAAGAAAATTATTTCACAAGAAAACAACACATTACATTATCAAAATAACGGAATTAAATTTAAAGCCTTATTCAAAATTTCAAGTGGAAATGTAGAAGCAGAGACTATTCTTGGATTCGAAAACATCATGTATGAATGTTCTACAAAGGGTATTTCAATAAAACTCGGTTTATACATTAAGACCCCTAATGAAAAAATCAAGGTTAATTTGGATTCAGAAAACCAAGACCTTCTACATCATGAAAATATGCATAAGGAAATTTTCCAAAAGTTCGGAAACGGTTATTGGGAAAAAGAGTTGGTCATCAACAAAAACATCAAAACAAGTCAAATTTGCAACGTGGTAAAAAATTCTTTTTGGCCATTTGTTGAAAACAAATACAGAAATTTATTAAACAAACAAAATCAATGGGATGACGAAGATTCAAATAACATCAGCCACGAAAGAATAGACGTCAACACTGCAATTGCTCAACAAAAGGTAATCTGGTTTGCCCAACAATGTCATTAAAAAGGGATTAGTAATTATAACATTTCTAATCAATTTGACATATGCACAAAAGTCTGCCATAGAATTGTGCGTATCCTTTAAAAGTAATGTTTGCAAAGAGAATCAAAGTAACGAACCAACAGCTTACTCTATTCACATAAAGAATCTTGCACCTTCATACAATTTACCACACAGTTCATTGCCTGATTCGATATTTTGCGAATGTTCATCTTGGACAACTCCGACTTACCAACTACAAGGTCTACCTGGAGAGTCTCTTCCATTCTTTTCATTTGCAGTTTGTTCATCCGTCGGAGAAACCGGTATTCAAAAAAAAGTTATGCCCACACCCCCAACATTTGAAACAGAGTCTTCTATTGGAAAACAAATTCATTATGCAACGGGTATATCCTCAAAAAAGGAGATTATTCAATTTTTTGGAAAACCGATTATATTGGAATGGAGAACGTCGTTTAATTGCCAAGGCGATAGCCTTCAAAACCAAATTTTAACACATAAATTAGATGCGGTAATCGTTAGCGAATGCGATTAAAGGAGATCCCGTCCCCATTCGGGGATCATGACCACGTAAATGCTTCCCCAAAGAGGATAACTCAACTAAGAAACTAAAGTTTCAAGTTTCGTATAAAAGCACTAAGATAACGTATATTGTCTTTCGCAAATTCCTCTAAGGGGGTAAAAAAAATAGGA
>JAKSLB010000084.1 GCA_024401435.1 Paludibacteraceae bacterium
GGTTGAGCGTATCGAGGAGCACTATGCTAAGTTCGCTGGACACCTTCCAAAGGAGTTGAGCGACCGCTTGGCTATCTTGAAGCAACGTCTTGGAATGTAATTCTTTTTGAATTCATTATACCGAAAGCCGCATCCGCTTGGGTGCGGCTTTTTTTGTTGCATTTTTTATTTCTATCGCATTTGGAGATTTGTCTTTGTTATAATATTTTTGTAGTATCACTAAAAGTAAAGGCTATGCTAAAAACAGCTTTAAATAATGCGCAGATAGAGATTCTTGATATGCTTTCGTTTGTCAAGACTCAGGAAACTCTTGCCGATCTGAAGCGTGTTATTTCCGAACATTTTGCCGATGAATTGGAAAAAGAAATGAATCGTTTGTGGGAAACGGGAGAAATGACCGAAAGCAAAGTTGAAGGTTTCAGAAACCTGCATGAACGTACACCATATAAATAATGATGGAGAGGATTGTTCTTGATACTAACTGCTTGATCATGGCAATTTCCTCGAAATCAAGCTATCATAAAATATGGAGTAGTTTTATTTCAGGTGGTTACGAACTATGTATCAGTAATGAAATTCTAGAAGAGTACGAAGAGGTGATTTCGAGAAATATCAGTCCGAAAGTTGCCGAAATGGTTGTTTATACAATATTGACTCGAAATAATGTTAGGCGATTTGATCCACATGTTCATTTCGGTCTTATTACCCAAGATGAAGATGATAATAAGTTTGTGGATTGTGCCATTGTAGCCAATGCAAGGTGTATTGTCTCTGAAGATCATCATTTCGATGTTCTAAAGACAATAGAATTCCCCAAAGTAGATATCATGGGAATAGATGATTTCGTCAAATTTCTAAACACGTCAATTTAAAAGTCAGAAAGTAGAGTTTTTTACATATAATATTTTGAGCTTAACGCTCTTATTCTCGGAAAGATAAAATCCGCCAAATTTTAACACGAGAGAATAAGCGATGCGGGAGGTTCACGCCTTAGGGTGTGGACCGTTTCGTGCTTATTTATCGTTACCGGTTCTTGGCGGAGCCTTTCTTTCCTAAATAAGCAATCAACGAACGGTTCACGCTTTTTTTATGCACATAGGCCAACAAATAGAAAAAATATTTCGCGAACAAGGAAGAAAGGTATCTTGGTTTGCAGATAAGTTATGTTGTGACAGAAGGAATATCTACAAAATATTCGAGAGAGAAAGTATTGACACCGCATTGCTTGTCCGAATTTCTATCGTCCTTGACCATGATTTCTTAAAAGATTTATCTGACAAGCTAAAAGAGAATAAATAGTTCACATTATGTGAAAATGCAGATCACGCCTCACATAGAGAAAAAGAGAGGGAAGATTCTATCTTGCATAAAAATAAACGAATAGCATATGGGATCTTTTGGAAAATCTTTAAGCAGAGAACTCGGCAAAAACACTGGAAAAGTAATTAGCAATATTGTTTTTGGTGATGCATGGTCAACTCCATATCGAAGGGTTAGCACACCTCGTCCAGCTTCCGAATCAGCTCGATTACGGGCAGAATCAGCAAGATTGAGCTATGAAAAGAAAATGGCGGAGATCAACGCACGCACACAAATGGAAGAAGAGCAACGGCAGATCAAACAAATGGAGATGCAAGCCATTCGAGAAGAAAACGAGAGACGCCATTTGTTATCTATAGATGCCGCCGTACTCGAAAATGTCGACAAAATAGCTGCCATTCAGATACCTCAAACGGAAGAGGGAATCTTGGAAGTGTTGGAATCGCTTACTCCTAATATGCAGAATGCACAATGGAAGAAAGGCAGAGAGGGAGAAATCCGTAATCAATATGTTGACGCATTACTGGTGAAATATACTTCTCTAGTAAAGAAACTGTCGATTATAAACAAGGAATCGCCAATGTTTTCTTTTTACTACGAGGTTCTTAAAAATGCGAATGAAAAAATGGTGATGAATTCTACCCCACGTTCCTTGTGTTTGTCATCCGACGAAGAGATACTTGCCTTGCAGTTGTCGTCGATTGTAAAGGTCATAAAATCAAACGGATGGACTGAAAAAAAAGATTCCACAGCCATACAAATGTTAGATCCAGCTGGTGTGTTGTTTGGAAAATGTAATACGGATACGGAAATGTATTACAACATATTAGGAGAAGGTATAAATACTATGTTAGATAAATTCCCTTCTAACAAACATTTGTGCGGGTTGATTGATTCCAAACAGAGTCTGAATATATCACGTTTTTTAGGCAACCATAAAAAACTGTTGATATTCTACGTCTATATACTATTCCTTAGTTTTGGCACTCTCTTTTTTGGTGCGACTAAACCTTGGAGTCTGGTCGTGTTCGGATTATTATTAGGTGTTCCGTTGTTAGTCTTAATCGTTTCATTTGTAAAAAAAGAAAGATTAAAGAGTAGTATCAAATCGCAACCTCAACCTACGTCACAGCCACAACAAACTTCGCATGAGTCCAAAGAATCCAATGAAATAGTCGCAGCTATTAGCAAATCTGAGACATCTACGATAGTAGAGAATACCAGTCTTATTGATGACAATCTTTTCTTCGACCTTAACATTGACGAGCGTATAGACTCTCGATTGAATAACATTTGGAAGAAATACGCCAATAGTGTGACGCGAACACTTATTGACCGCAAACCCATATTTGCGGCAGATGGTGTGAGAAATAGCATCTTGTTTGTTGGCGTCAACCCATCCTATTCCGCAGAAGACGATCAACTTTTTTTGCACAGTAATAGCGAAAAGACGCTACTATATGGCAGTTTCTATCAAAGAGATGACGCTCCCTCCTATTTTAAATCACTGGAGAACTTTGCATCTCAATGCGGCTATGCCTACACACAAATCAATTTGCTGTATGTCAGAGAAAATGACAGAGACCATTTACTTAGGCAAAACAGCGAGTTCATTAGAGAGCAACTCGAACTAACGTACGAAACTATCCTAAAAATCAGCCCTGTCGCAATCGTTTTCTTTACGGACTATTGTAAACAATTGATTTATGGAGCAAACCGCTGGGTGAATCCCGCAACGGAAAAAAATGGCGCATTTTTATTAAATGGCACACAAATTCCTGTATTCTTCAGCGAGGATGTTACAACACTAAATGATGTACAACGAGAGAATTTACAACAACTAATAAAACTATCTTTATAACAAGTATTATTATGAGTGCATTTCATCATGTTTTGGATGTATATTCAAAGGCTGTTGATATACATGGAAATCCAGAATTTATCGGGTACGGTAATCCATTTAGCGATGTGCTAATTATCGGTCAAGAGAATGCAAGTGAAGGAGAGGATTGGGAGAAGTTCGTAAAGGACAATTGCCAACAATGGATTCTAACCATGAAAGAGAATCTTCGTGCCCATGAACTCAGTGAAGTTCCCGGATCACAACCTTCAGATTACAAGTTCCCAGCATTTTTCAATCCCAGAAATCCATTTTTCCCTAAAAGAATTGATTACAAGGAGAGCCATACTTGGTTTAATTACCAAAAAATCATGGATGCAGTATGTCCCCATAGTGGAGACATCTACAACCTTTTCGAACACTGCTTTATTACAGAAATGAGTAATCTCAACAGCAGACATAATCCTAACACAAAAGATGTGGAGCAAAGCATTGCCCAAAGATTCGATCTAATGAAGGAAACCAGGGATTTTTGGTCTCACTTTAAAATCGTGATTTTTGCTTGCGGTAGCTATGCGGACGCTATCCGAGACAAAGAAAGATTCCCGACCCTATTCAATGACATGTTTGGTTCTGCGGAAGCAGTCTTCACAAATCAATTGTCGCAAGTTGCTAATGAGGAACTTGAACGAATCAAATCCATGATTGAATATCGGCTTGATTTACGATAATCGTATATGCCCACCGCATCCACTCGGGTGCGGCTTTTATTTACAATCATACCGAAAGTTTTGTTTTTCAAATTATTTGT
>JAKSLB010000085.1 GCA_024401435.1 Paludibacteraceae bacterium
AAGATTAAGTTTCCACACATTTACGGTTTAGTTTATACAGTCAATACTATTATTAAAAAGTGGCAACGGCCACAAACCTATCAGCTAGAACGAAGCGTCGCTCTAGCTGATTTTCTTTTTTTCACGCCACATTACATCTTTTCGTTTTTCTTCACACACCTAAAAAAATGCAACATAGTTCTAATATCAATAAAATCCTGTAAACCAATCTTAAATATCGCGTTAAAAATTCGTAAGGAAGGCCGTTTCAGATATCCTTCACTTGCATATTGTAAAGATTTATATTATCTTCGCAAGCAGAAATTAACCCAACACGAAAGGCTGTATGAAACAACTATTTATCTTACTTATTTTTAACATTATCACAACACATATCAGCGCCCAGCAGATGATAAGTGTCATCGACACATACACTCGCGAACCTATCGCTAATGTCATTTTCATCCATGATGGCAAGAACATATCCTACACCTCCCCTCAAGGAATAGCTGTGTTACCAAAACTTTCCGGTAAAGTCACCATCACAGCTCAAGATTACGAGACATTAGTGTTCCATGCAGATAGCATTCCTGCCATCATTCATCTTCAAAGCAAAGCTAAGAATCTTGAAGAAATCGTAGTATTGGGTGACGCAAACAAATTCAAGTCACTAAACAAATGGAACAATTTAAAGAAATCTACCCATGTCAATAGTAATGGATCAGTCGGAATCGGAATTGATGCTATCTTCAGGTTCTTCGGTTACCGACCAGCAAGCGAAAGAAGACGTGAACGAGTAAAGAAACTACTCAAAGCATACGATGAACCAGTAAAAGACAAAAAGAAATAACCTTCCGCATATAAATGAAACAACTATTAACTGCCATACTGCTTTTTCTCTCCATCCACATCAACGCCCAACAGATGGTAAGCGTTATCGATGCAGAAACACGAGAACCCGTAGTTCATGCAGCATTCATTCAGAATGGTGATACTATCACCTTTACCTCATCTGTCGGAATAGCTGTACTCCCAAAGACAAAAGGTAATATACAACTCTATTGCAAGAACTACAAATCAATAGACCTAAATGCAGATAGCATACCTGCTGTCATCCACATGAAATGCTTGGTGCAACGCCTTGATGAACTCGTCGTAATTGGAGACAGTACAAAGATAAAGAAAGGCAAGAAATTCGATCTACCTGACAACATTCTTCTTGAATATGAACTCAAAGACGCATATAAAAATAGCGGAAAACTTGCAATAACAAGTTTATACAAATTCCTAGGATATGAACCCAAAAGCGTACGAAAGAAAAAGAAGCTAAAGAAACTCCTCGAATCATATTCCGAAGAAGAATCCAAAGAAAAGAAGAAATAAAATAGCACACTACCAAACAGATGGTAGTGTGCTTGCAACCGTCTTTCAAACAAGAAGATTGCATCTAAATGACTGCTTGCTTTATTTAACAGCTTTATTGTATAATTGAACTTAATTTCATCCTGACCTTTTAGCAACTTAAAAGAATAACTATACTTATGAGATTGTTTCGGATGCAAAGATAATAATTAAAATGGAATTCAGAATGCAAACGTTTACGTTTTAACCATATTTCACTACTTTATATCCATTCTCAACATATTTTACAGAAATTTTCACTCGAAAGCCTTCCATTTTCATCAGCAAAACATTTTTTGTTCAATCGATATCTTTAGTGATGATGTTTTAGCTGTCAACAAGAAAATTCCTTAAAAAAGACAACCTTTTTGATTCTGACTTTTCATGGCAAGACAAGAAAACGTTTACGAAAAATACAAGAAAATATGCCATTTTTAGGGTCAAAACGCACAAAAAATCATCAAAAATCATATTTTTTTGCGTTTTTCGTAAATTTTCTTGCAAAAAATGTTGCGAATTTGCAAAAAATACTTATCTTTGCACCAGACTTACACTTATAGCCCAAATCAAAAGCTATATCCTTAAGAACGACATATAATAGATAATAAAATATAGGAACCTTATTGTCGATGCCACTACCTAATAGTCAGCAAAAGCAATAACCTTAAAGGATGGAAAGCGAAAGCACCATCTGAAATGAAAAAACATCAAGATCATGAATATGTTATCTTCAACACGGTCCATGTCTGAATTCCCATAACCAAATGGGAGTCAAGACATTGGATATATTAACCAAAAGCTTTTTGGTTATCGGAAGGGGGAAGGCCCTCTTTGTGAAAAGAAGTTTTATAAGTTATCATAAATATTTTTTAGATGTGTTATAATAATTGACATAATTAAAATGTATAATTCATATTCTAAAATCAGGATAATTGAGTGAATAAAGTTTAGGTTCTTAGTTCATTAAGACACTTACAGCCTGCACTCGTGAAGAGCGTAGGCTGTATTATTTTTATTAGGAAACAAGTTGATTGAACGGACAATTCATCAAGCTAGCACTATTCATTGATTTTATGTCTCATCAAAATATACTTGTTTTCATCTTTAGCATTAGGATAAAAACCATAGAACTTACCATTTTTCATAAAACTTGGGACAAGACCAAGCAACCCAGATACCGACTTGTGAGTCGTCAAGTCATATATTTGTCCTTTAAGGTAGTTATTCGAAAAGTAGAATGTAAAGACCTTATTTTCAAATGGATAACAGCTATACATTTTCATCTCCAAATTCTCACTATCCGAATCTGCTGGTACATCACTCAGTCCAAAAAGAGGAGTCAATTCATCATTCTTCAGTTCGTAAAGAGTGTCAGACATTGCATCGATTATAAAAATGCCATTATCCGTCCTCACGATAACATTATTGGTGACAAGCATCGAAGGTATTTTGTTTTCGTTGCAAGAATAACTCTTCAACAAGTTACCGTCATCGTCAAAAACCTTCACGGCACCATCTGGCGCATAAAAACAAAACGCCACAAATCCGTCTTTTGTCTTCTGAAGGTCAAAAGCAGGAAAACTCATTGCCAATGATATCTTTCTTACATAATTCAAGTTTTCATCATATTGAACAACAAAGTTCGGCACATCAAGCACATACAAATAGCCATTCGCTGCAGACAAGGATGATGGATTTGCATATTCACCATTTCCATGTCCTTTCTTGTTGACAGCACGTTTAAGCTTACCAGTCTTGTTGTCGAAGGAAGCAATAAGTCCTTTGTCATCTAATACAAACAAATTGGAATCACTCATACACACGTTCGTTACATGAGAGATTATTTGATCTTCTGCATCAAAAATTAAGGAATCTTCAAAACTAACATATTCCTTAGTTTCAACGATTTCCTTTAAATCCTTTTCAGTAGTAGGAGTCGCATTCAGGTTAATAGCACCAGAGGTGTTCGATTCAGACACACATGACACTAATGTCGAAAAAGTAAGTACAGAAAAGATAATTTCTCTTAGTTTCATAATTCTATTTTTTGGTTAATATTATCAGAAAACATGGTGAGACTCAAATGACCAGATCATGATGTTTGGAGGGTATTTCTTAATGAATCTCTTGAGATCGTTCATTTCATCCACAGAGGTGGTGATGCAACCTTGACACCAACCAGCATCTATTGGCAGATAAGGCTCTTTCTT
>JAKSLB010000086.1 GCA_024401435.1 Paludibacteraceae bacterium
ATACATTTCAAAGGAATTTTTTCTGATTTGACAGAAGAATGATGAAATTAAAAGAGTCTTCATATTAACTAATCATTAAAAGGAAACGAGATATGGATACAGGAATAATGCTAGGAATTGTTTTGGGAAGTTTTCCTGTGCTAACGATATTTGTAGCTATGCTATGTATTAAGTATAGCATGAGAAAGACAAATCCTAACAAGCTAAGTGTTAATAACGATATGTATATTGTTGAAATGTATGGTTTTGGTCGCACAAAATATGAAAGTGACTGTTATCGTCAGTATAGATTTAAAATAAAAAAAGGTCATATAAAACCTATGTATGACAAGGATAGTATTTATTGTTTTATGTTTATTTTATTTGGAATTTGTCTGGGGATATATTGGTTTATAAAAGCTGGAAATATTCAAGATTTTTTACCAATACTATTATTTGAAAGTTTTTTAATCGCGCTACCATTAATAAATCTATTGGATTGGCTAGTTGCAAAAAAATATTTGGTAAAAGAAATAAGAAATGGTTGAAGCAAATACTTATTTATATCATAATGAACAGTTACACAAATCCCAGTTGGGATGTCAAATTTTGATCATACAGGCCATTAATTTAAAGGTATAAAGTAGGAGAAAAAAGAAATGGATAATAAGTGTTCAAAATGTGGTGGTGAATTAATTAGCTCTCGTTTATCTACAGGAGCTCATTTACTTGGGGTAACACCAGTAGAGGATACAAAGAAGCTTAAACCAAGATATTCCAGTGTTCTTTGTGATACATGTAGTAAGTGTGGAAACATTGAAAATATTCGTGCCGAAGAACCTGAAAAACTACAATAATTTTGATAATTTGTTCTATAGATGAGGAGGAAACAAAAATGACTTTGGGCGGAATAATCTTATTTGTGTTATGCATAATAGGTGCTGTATTTTTTGGAATTAAGAAAAAAACCGTCCTTATGATGGTATGTATTGCAATAGCGGTAGTTATGTTCTTCCTGTTGGTGGCCACATTGTTGCTGCTTGTGTCAGCTCAAGAACTTGATGCAGGACTCAGTTGTTAGTTTTGAGAAGGGTCACAATTATTATGATGAAACAAAATATAACCGGTAATGATAAAGCATATTATTGTCCAGTTTATGATAAAGTGATTGATGCTGATTTATGTTATGAAAGCATGATGTGTCTTAGTGGTTTTTTCAAGGTTTCGTCACTTTATGAACTTACTAAGATAGAAGATATAGACAATGCAAAAAAGCTTTGTGAACAATGTGTATATAGCAAAGCATGATTTTGATAATGCTGGCTACATAGGGAGTTGAGAAATGTATTATAAAACAAGGGAAGAAGAATTGGCCTTTATGAAAAAACTATGGGCAGGAGAGGCAACATTGTGCCCCAAATGTCAAAAAGCTGAGTTAATTCTGTTACATAAAAAGGCGAAGAAGAGTAATGATGATTGGAAGTGTCCGGAGTGCGAAGAAATATATCGTACAATTAATATGATGTATGATTTGCCAAATGAGTAATAGGCGATCAAATTTTGACTATTAATGCTCATAAAAAAGGAATTCGAGAGTAAATTCGAAAATGACCTCAAAGCCTACAACGAAGCTACCATAGTTCCCAATGTGGGCATAAAGGCTTTTGTGTAAAAATCTGGGAGGTGACGTTAAATGAGAGAGATAGAAAATATTGTTATTGGAAAAAGTGCTATTCCGTCGCTAATTATTACAGTCATTCTGATGGTTGCTATTCCTGTCATCTTTTTCATCTATTGGCGTAAGAACCATAAACAACAGACGAAAATCAGCTGGCTGATTGCCGGTGCTATTGGCTTTATTGTATCTGCCCGTGTGTTAGAACTCGGGGTACATATGGTCTGTATCGTTACGGATAACCCTATTTCTCGCTTTATTAATGGAAACACTATCGCTTATGTCCTTTACGGAATCATCATGGCAGGTGTTTTTGAGGAGTGCGGACGCTATATTGTTCTAAAATACATAATGAAAAAGAACAGGACCACTGAAAATGCAGTTATGTATGGAATTGGTCACGGAGGAATCGAGATATTGGCAGTTCTTTTGCCTGCGATAATTACATATCTTGCCGTTGCGGTGCTGTTCTCTGCGGGAGATATGGAAAATGCACTTAGTACATTGAATATAACAGAGGAAACTGCTTCCGCGGCACTTCCGTCTATTCAGGCCACTGCAGCATTTGATTACGGAATGATGGCTATGAATGTTATTGAGCGCTTATTTGCGATGCTTTTGCATATCGGACTTACAGTGGTTGTATATTATGGTGTGGTAACCGCTAAGAAGATCTGTCTGCCAGTGGCAATCATCCTGCATATGTTGATGGATACATTCCCTGCGCTGTACCAGAGAAGCGTAGCGCCACTTTGGGCAGTTGAGCTATGGGCTGGTGTATGGACCGGAGTAGTTGTATTCATTGCAGTTAACTTTTACAGAAAAATGAAACAGTCATCTTCTAGCGAGAGCATCTAGTAAGAAATTTTGATTATATGCTCCAAGGGGGTGTTGGTTATAACTCATAAAGATAAAGCGATAGAATATTTTGATAAAAAATTTCATTGTTCTCAGGCAGTTCTTGCAGCTTTTGCCGACGAATGTGGATTAACTGAAATGCAGGCATTGAAACTAGGGGCGTGTTTGGGAACTGGTATGCGAAAAGGGGAAGTCTGCGGAGCATGTACAGGGGCATTAATGGTTTTAGGTTCTTTATATGGTCAATATAATCAGGATGACATTGAAAGTAGACTATTAGCAAATGAAGTTAATGATAAAATGATGGATCGGTTTGCTCAGGTGTGTGGATCTTATCTATGTAATGATTTGTTGGGATGTGATATTTCAACAAATGAAGGGATTAAGTATGCTAGAGAAAATCGTTTGTTCACGGAGTTTTGTCCAAAGATGGTTGCTAATGCAGTGGATGTGTTAGAACAGATTATTAGTGAACAGGAATAAATGAGATTCAGGATATTATTTTGAGAATGTGGTGAAAGAAGAAGGGAAGAAGAGAACTGTGATGAGGAAGAAATTGGATACTTTTCCTGCGGAAGATGGTCATATTGAAAGCATTTTGGTTGGATGTAATGACGTAAAATTATCGTTTCAAACCTGGAATGAAAAAGCAATAGTTATTATATTTAGAGAATGTGGAAAAATGATATCGGAGCATTCTGTTAAAGGAGATGTTGGAAGATTTGAGTGTGAAAAAACTACAAACGAATTGAATACATATTCTTTTTATGATGCTTCAACCGATGAACTAATCTTGTGTATCTCTGCCCAAAGCATGGAATTGTATGAGGTTGGAGTTACAGAGGATATTAATGGGGCATTAATGGATGTTGGTTATGGTTATTTAGGTAGCACAAAACAATAGAATAGCTACAGATGATTTTGATAATACTGGCTACCGGGCGAGCGACAAATTTGAAGTTGAAGGGGTGGAAATATGTTTTATTCATATGTTATGGGAATTGATGAT
>JAKSLB010000087.1 GCA_024401435.1 Paludibacteraceae bacterium
CTGTTAACATCTCAATTGTATCTGTTTTCAGTATAATGTGCACATTCAATTTGATACCGAAAGACTTGATGCGACTGGTTATTCTCTCAATTTCGTCATATGGAGGGTATAGGCTAATTGCCATAGCACCACAATATTGTTTAGTTGCAGAAAGAATATCATCTGTCAAACCTTCACCATTTGAGGTGTATGATGGCACTATACCCTTAGCCCTAATCAGCTCTAGCATCTCTATGAACTGGGGATGTTGGTTGGGATTGCCGCCACCAAGGGCGATTTGAAGAACACCTGCATTCTTTGCTTGTTCCACAATTACCTTCATTTCATCTATTGATAGATGCTTGCCATTACGATTTGACTGACGATAACAGAACTCACAACCATGCTCACAGTAATTGGTTATTGCGATATCAAGTAGTTCCGGACCATCCTCTGACCAAAATGGTTCATTATAACCATCGTCTTCTATTCGCATAAAGAAACCTGTCTTTGTATTAAACAGTGTTTTATAATGCTGATCAACGTGCTCCTTTATTACCAGATTACCATCCATCGCAAGTCGCATCTATAATTAGGTTATTTCCGTCTATGATAAATGCATCACAACAGAATAACGTTTCTATCTCATCGTTGTCGCTATGAAGTTCCCCTATATAGACATCAAAACCATTCTCTATTGCTTTTTTTACTCTTTCTGCACTTTCTTTTGAAATATATTTTCAACGTATTCCTCAACTGAAGAACATCCATATTGCCTTGCATAATACTGTGCATTATTCAAGTCATTTTTGAAAAGATAAAAAAGCTTAATAAAGATGTCCAGAAACAAGGATTCATTTGATACACCAACTGCTCTAAGGAACGCTTGCAGTGTAAGTTCTCCTTTGCTCATTACTACAAAACTTGTAGATGAACTATTGGTTACAAAATCTGTTTTTATCTTCATGGCTATACCTCCATTAATAAGATTTTATGAAAACGGTCATATACGTTCTCCGACGTAATAAAGTCATCAAAGTTCTCACCAACGGCAAGAGCCTTGTAGTCATACAATTTCAAAGTTGGATTAGAATTTAACTTTTCCATAATTTCATCAGCCCATTTTTCTTCAAGGGCATAGAAACCCATCAAGAATTCCTTATACGATGAATACTCATCTAAATAGTATGATTCATAAATATGCTTTACATCTTCACTTTCAGAAAACATTGATTTATATATACGCAAGAACAGCTCTTTAGCGTAGCCTCCTGTCACACCACTCTTTTGAAGGAAGTATTCCTCTGTTAATTCTTTATGTGCAAAGATTAAGTATTTATACATGTCGTAGGCGTACCTCATATCAGTTTCTTTATTTCGTCGATAACGTTCTTCAGTTTTGTACTATGGCATACTAATCCGACTTTATCGAGTTGTTCTACATTTCTATATTTCTTCTGGTAATCCAAATATACACTAACAGCCTCTCTTCCCGAGAATGGCAACATATAAAGCAACAACTCATATATGCAGTGAAATTCGGGATTATTTGTAATTTTCTTGTCCGAGAGCAACTTCTTCATTGATAGAACATGGTCTTCTCGTGGACTCTTCTCGTCTCTATTCCAATAACGCCTTACCACCTTCCGAGACCAAACTTTTTCAAGAAAAGACTCCAATGCCGTGTCACTTAATGTTGACAAAAAGCCCAACAACAAATGCAAGTTCAAGTTGGGGTATAGATTCTTATCCCAATGTCCCCAATACAATAGCCTCTTCGCAAAATATTCGGGTTCTTTTGAAGCTAATATATTACGAGAAACCTCAAGATCATCATCTGTTATGTTGTCATCTTGTACATCCCATATCCAGAACTCAAAAATCTCATTATACCAATCGAGAGTTCTTAAGACATTGATCGCTGCCTCATTTTTGGTATTTTTACAATGAACAAAAAGAAAAGACGGAAGCCCTTCCTTCAGTTGATGATTCTTACATGTATAGTCCTTAATCAGGTTTTCGAACTGATCACAATCATTAGGAAAAACACAATCAACAAGGTAAGTTGCCATCAAGTAATCACGAAATGCATCGTATGTAAAATTGACAACCTCTGAGTGTGCAAATGGTCCCTTTGAATCTGGTGCCAAGTCCTTACGTAGAAGAATATTCTCATCAAGGAAACGAGAAAAAATTCTTTGTTCCTCTACTGAGAATGTATGCATAAGATCTGATAATGGCACATTAAAGAATTTGTTGTTGGTCACCATTAGATTCAGAATCCTTGTAATGAAGTCTATTATATGCTGGTCTTCCAATCTATAATGCTCTTCCTGTTGCACTTTATCAATCAGTTGTTGCTTCATCTTTTGGTAGTAGGTGGCAAACACTTCTTCTCTGTTTATAGAGTGTACATACCCCAAACTTCTTTCTTGATATGCTTCACTAAAGAATCTCAATAAAAGTAGGTTATCACACAATTCTCGTTGTACGTCTTTGGTTAGGTTTGCCGAGATATTGAAATAGTGAAAATAATTGCCGATTAATCTTGATTCCAATTCTTCATCCAACCGACTATTCATATCTTCCACTTTCACCAGCCTTCCATCAAATGCATTGTCAATGTCAGAATAATACTCTTTATAGTACTCTGTTCGACAGGTCATAACGACTTTTACGCAGTCGTATTGCAAAACCAGTTCAAGAAATGTTATCAAATGACGAGCAAACACATCTGGTTCAGGATTCTCGTTCAAACCATCAATGACAAGTACAATGGGGCATCGTTTGTAACGGCAATACGTAACGATTCCTTTCATACAATCATCAAAACTGACATTATGACCTGGAAGCATATTGTCCGCAAACGATTCTGGAATAGAATCTGCCTTTATCTCATAACCATTTAGATACACAAAAGGAATTCTTCGTTTTAGCAAGACATTCTCAACAAGATCGCATATCTGATTGGTTTTCCCTTGACCAGCAGATGTGGTTATGAGGAGTAATTTTGACAGCACAAATTGCATACGTGACATCAGTGATCCGAATCGACTTGAGCCAAGGTGATAGGGGTCTCTTTCCGGATGTAATTCGTCGTACTTACTCCCTAAATATTGCTCAAAGTTTTTGGCGCCCTTATAGAAATCTGAAAACGACTCTTCTGAGACAAAATCTTTATATGGCGTCACGTCAAATTCAAATGGTTCTTTATGACGCATCTTACGATTCCTATTCATACGATAGGTGTCGATTGCATCCGCCTTTTCTAATATGAGTGTCGCAAATGTATTAGGAGCTACAAAGTCACGGAGTTGCTGTTTGACCTCTCTATTCTCCAAAAACACCCCTGGCAAGTATTTTCCAGATTTTTTGTTTTTCTCTACATTCCAGTTAAAATATAGAAATCTATCATTCCCATCGAAAATTGATGCGTGTTTTGGATTCTTCACAGCAGATTCTGCCATCTTTGCAACAAAATCCTTAATCCTTGTTTTAGAGAAT
>JAKSLB010000088.1 GCA_024401435.1 Paludibacteraceae bacterium
TCCATCCAACGTGTCCTTCGCCACGAACTTCAAGGCAAGGCTGTCACCGACCTGTAGGCCCTTGATGTCCTCTATACTAAAAAGTGATTCTACAAATCCATCAGAAGAAGTCGCTTCTTGAGGGTTAAAACCAGAAGCAAGAACTGATAGTTCAACAATTGTATCAGATGGACATTCTATCGTTGGTGACAATATAGAATCTCTTGCATAAACCCAATAAGAACAAGTATCACTATAACCATAATCATTTGTCACATAAAAAGAAAGTAACAAAGAATCTGGAACTGAAAGAATTAAGACATTTGAAAAATCACCAACTTTTTTCACTTCATCCCCTATATTCAATGATTGAGGATATACGACATCGTAAGCAATATATGAGTTTGTAGTCCAAACAACCGTATCTGAAACACATTCTAATTTAGGAACTTGTGGTAGTCGAACATCAACCAAAGCAGAACATGAATCAATCACACTCCCATTGAAATTCAAAGAAAAAGTAATTTCATGCAAACCTACACCTAATAAAGAATCAGAATCGAATGTAACCTTCCCTAATGATTCGTCACATAAAGAGTAAAAGTTGGGGGTTAAAGACTCAACAACAACAGCAGTATCACCCTTTTTCAAATATAAAGTTGTATCCCTTATACAATCTGTCAAATATGGAAGATCGTTTGTCGTTACATAAACATCTATATCATAAGACTTAACATTATCGCAAGAATCCTTAAGGGCAACTGTTTTTTTAGTCCATTGGAAAAGATCTCCACATGAAAATTCATTTTTACAAATTGAATCTAATGACCATATACTAGAAGAGTCTAAAATATCAGAATACAATATGGAAGAATGGGAGGAATCCCAATACAACAATAATGTATCCATTATATGAGGTTCCTTTTTATTTTCGGAAACAACAATAGTATTGTACTCCATCCGAAAAAGAGAAGTATCAACATTTCCTAACTTATTATCATAAATCGCCCAATAAGGGTATTCGTATATCCTATCACTACAATAACGTAACCCATTTACATTATCAAAAAAAAGATTTTCATAAATAAGACCATCTTTCTCCGATAAAGAATCATCCATATATTGCAATATCTCCGAAAATGAATTTTTTGCTGCACCAACCAAAAACTCTGAAACATTATTAGCCGATTTCCATTTTAAACAAGGTTTACAATTTTCAATCAACTCTAAATCATAAATTGAAGGTACCAATTTGATTTCAGTATAAAGATCTTCTGCTGTGTTCAAACGAACTGATACCAAATCACGATCAGTCAGCCACACACCCTTAACATAATCAAATGTTCCCATAATCTTCAAAATAAATCCTTCCTTAGCAGAATTTTTATAAAATGGAGACTCCTCTGATAAAAACGTACCATCCGTCAACATATAGTTGAATGTGGCAGACTCTCCTACTTTGTCCCCATAAAACACACAATCATCAGGAATCATAGCATCAGAGATATCCTTAGCTGCCCCTGAAAAAATAGCAACTCCATCTGCAGATGGGCCACCATTGCCAATCAATCCAATATTTTTTACTCTTTTAAGACCTATTGATGCGGAACCTTCCGTTTGCAAATAATCTACTGTCTTTATCCAATTTAAATTGGATATATCCTCTGTATTCGCACCACACAATCGTGTAGAGTCACCCCCGACATAAAATGTCTGACCTCGTTTAACAACTCCCTCATTTATTTCTATTGCATAAGTAAGAGTACTACCCGTCAACCAACCAGAAGGTTTTAAAATAGTGCCATTATTGCAAAATAATAAGGTAAATGGAGTTTCAGCAAAATCTATATCTTTCGTTGCTAAAATCTCAACATACTCATAAGGAGACTCCGTTCCTTTAGGATTAGCCATTATCGAACTAACCAACAAACCATCACCCAAAGCCTGATGACACAAAAATGTCATCAAAATCAGCAAAACAGTCTTCATTTTTTTACAAAATCTTTATTCAAGTCCTCAAAAGAACGAATAAAATCATATACAAAGAAAACGTACAATATTTTATCGTTTCATAGTACAAAGTTATACATATTATTTTAAATATTAAATAAAGATATAAACAAAATTAAAAAAAATTCTGATTTTAAAAATTCAAAAGTAGACAACGACGACTATTTCAAGAAAAACAGGGGGACTCAAAACAAGATTTCTCATTGAATTGGGCAGAAGTCATCCTTTTTACTAATTTTGCACACTATCATCGAGAAAAGAATGAAAAAAATTAACATATTCCTACTAACTTTAGCACTAACTCACCACTCGGCTGCTATGGGACAAGACATAGCAAACACAGATTCTATGAACGCTGTTGGTGAGACAGACACGATTACAACCATTACTGAAAATGAAACTTTAAGAGATTCAATATCCACTTTTGCCGAAAAATTCTTAGGGAAACCTTATCGAGGCGGAGGGAAAGGTCCTAATGTTTTTGATTGTTCGGGCTTCACACGCTACGTATATATGCAGTTCGGATACAATCTTAACGCTTCAGCCTCAAGCCAATATATAGAAGTGCCACATATAGACTTAAAAAAGATCCAAAAAGGCGATTTACTTTTCTTTAAAGGCAGAAACGCAAAAGAAAAAAGAGTCGGACATGTTGCCATGGTAAGCAATATCGATGAAGAAACTGGATCAATAACAATTATCCATGCTGCTTTAAATGGAGGGGTAAGATTTGACCAATATCCTGACAATAGATATTATAGAGAACGATATGTTGGAGCAGGCCGAGTATTGGCACCGATAGAAGCAATAAAATTAGATACTGCGACAAACAAGCAAGATAGCACTTCAAACGTTCAAATTGCCATACAAGATAGTATGGCCACACCAAAAACACAAGAGCAAGATTTTAAAGACACCTGCATCATCCATACAATAAAAAAAGGGGATAATCTTTATAGACTATCAAAAGAATACAACGTCAGCATTGAAGAGATAAAAGAAAGCAATAATTTAAAATCAACCAACCTCAAAATTGGTAATAGATTAATAATAAAAAAGGGAAAAGATTAACTTTTCCCTTTTTCATTTATTTAAGAAAACTAATTATTCTGCTGTTTTCTCTTCAACTGATGTAGTCTCCTCTGCAACAACCTCTGCAGCCTCATCCTTCTTCTTTGAAGAACGACGAGTACGAGTAGACTTCTTAGCTGATTGCTTCTTCATGTTCTCGTTGAAATCAACAAGTTCGATGAAACAAGTCTCAGCAGCGTCACCCAAACGGAAACCAGTTTTGATGATACGAGTGTAACCTCCAGGTCTAGCATCAATTGCACTAGCTACTGTAGAAAACAACTCTTTGATAACCTCTTTATTTTGGAGATAACTAAACACAACTCTACGAGAGTTTGTAGAATCATCCTTTGACTTAGTCAATAGAGGCTCAACATACTTTCTCAAAGCCTTAGCCTTAG
>JAKSLB010000089.1 GCA_024401435.1 Paludibacteraceae bacterium
CATGGAGAGGAAGAGGCTCTTGCCGAAACGGCGCGGACGAATGAAGAAAAAGAAGTCGCTGGAATCTTCCACCTCCTTTATGAATCGGCTCTTATCCACATAATACATGTTTTGAAGTCTGATGTCCTCAAAGTTACATTTGCCGTAGGGTATCTTTTTCATTTTCTTTCCGTCCATATATTTTCGAATTGATTTACACGCAAAAATAGGATTATTTTGTCGGATGAAGAAAAATTAGGGCGGCAAAAACGAAGATACGGGTGTGGGGAATATTCTCTATTTCGGATGCTTCGCCGCCACCGACACCGCATCCGCCATCGCAAACTGAATCGACGACAGGAGAACTCATTTTATTTTTCCATTTTCTCCGACACTTCTTCACTTGTCATCACAAATTTCCCTTTATCAGAAATGACATACTTCCGCTTTGTGTAAACCGTTTTATAATATTTTTTTTTACCATTTTCCAATTTATAGAAATACTTCTTTTCGAACACCGTAATATTATTATCTTCTATCCGTGAACAAATCGAATAGGGTACTGGAATATCATTCTCTGAGTAATTTCCAAAATACACAAGATAATCCTCTACTTCTCCTTTCCTATTGTAGACAATAAGAAAGTTCTCTTCTCCACATCCAAGTTCATTATCTTTGACTATTGCTAACAAGACATATTTATCGTCTTGCAACATTTTACTCTTTACTCGAGCTCCCGCCATGCAACCGAGATAGCAAATAGACTGCATATCAATAGGGACACTTCCTTTTACGAATTGATTAACTTCTGTTTCTAACAAATGGCGTTCCCACATATCTCCTGCGAACTGAGTCATACTATCAAATCCTGCAACATCAACATTATAATAAGAATAACTATAGATAGGCGTATTTTGATCAGGAAACTTTTCCAAAAACGCCTTGAATTCCACGGACTGAGGAACAAACTCGCCACTATGGACATTTTCACAACTTGTAAAAAAAATAGTTACTAATAGTAACAAAAATTTTTTTGCTTTCATATTATCCAAATTTTATCAAATTACATTCTCACTGAAACGACGATAGGAATGCTCATTTTATTGTCCCATTTTCTCCGACACTTCTTCACTTGTCATCACAAATTTCCCTTTATCAGAAATGACATACTTCCGCTTTGTGTAAACCGTTTTATAAAGTTTATCCGTACCATTTTCCGTTATAAAAAAAAGTTCTACTTTCAATATAGAAATACTATCATCTTCTATCTTAGAATGAAAAAAATATGGATTATATGACGTGGATGTTCTTAATGACGGAATATCTGATTCCTCATAATTTCCATAAATAACAAGATAATCTACCACCTCTCCTTGGGAGTTGTAAACAACAAGAATGTCCTCTTCTCCACATCCTAGTTCATTATCTTTGACTATTAACAATAGAACAAAGTCATCGTTTGGTAACATTTTACTTTTTACTCGAGCTCCCGCCATGCAACCGAGATAGCAAATTGACTGCATATTAATAGGAACACTCCCTTTTACGAATTGATTAACTTCTGTTTCTGACAAATATCGTTCCCATAGTCCACTTTCATAATCAGTCATTTTATTAATTCCCCAAACATCAGCAGGAGCAAATCCCGCTTTATTAATAGGCGTATTTTGATCAGGAAACTTTTCCAAAAACGCCTTGAATTCCACAGACTGAGGAACAAACTCGCCACTATGGACATTTTCACAACTTGTAAAAAAAATAGTTACTAATAGTAACAAAAATTTTTTTGCTTTCATATTATCTAAATTTTATCAAATTACCTTTTGCTCTGATTTCATTACCATCATTTCGACGATTATTGTATTGTTCACATTCACATTTTTTATCCCAACCTTCAAAATAATTTCTCGTACAACAACACTGCGATACATTGGTTTCCATAACAGTAATTACACCAAAACGATCAGCACGACCATTTTCGGTTTTGTTTTTTGCCTGCAAATAGCCATCTGATGTTTTGTAAAAACGATTATAAACCTGCGTTGTTCCTTTTTTTTCTCCATCTGGATATGTTGAACTATTTGATTGTGCTACTTCAAAATAAGTATAATAAACACCATCATCGTCAACCCCTCTACCAACAATTATAACCCAATGATCTGTAACCTTATCAAAATTATAAGGAGAGTTCGGTTTTTTCCAATCAAGACCGATTATTACAGGAATACCTTCTTCTAAAGATGCATCCAACGCCATAATCGCCTCCGCATAACAATCCATGTGTAGCAGTTCGTCACCATTTGCGTCTAAGTTCGCCAATGCCCATCTTCCAGGTGTATTATAAACACCCCCATTTGCATCTTTAACAATGTCAACACATGAATTATAGCAATCGCGAGGTCTCTGTTCAAAAAAATATTTTTCATCTATCAAACATTCAATAGTTCCTCCTTCCTCTTGGAATGCACCCTGTTTCACCCATTCCCCATTGCTAACATTCCATGTAACATCACTTGATTTGCTAATTCTTAAATTTATCATCACTTGTTTTACTAGTTTTTTCACCAGCAGTTTTACTAGTTTTCCCATTATCAACCATTATAGCCAAATAATTAATCCATGAGAGAGCATCTACTTTAGGTGATGGAATACCTGTATTCCACACTTGAATTACCATTTGCAAATCTCCATTGTCTCCATAAAACGCCAACAAACCATATCTTTTATCACATGCTGCTTTTATCTTTTTACTATCTGCAATATCATCTATTTCTTCTATATTTTCCTTTATAATTGATGGATCAATGGAAAAACTTTCTTTGAATGAGTATACTGCTACCTTGTACTCTGTTGTGAGATTATCCAATTTCATTGTATATGACTCCAAAAAAATACCTTTCTCATGCAAAGAGATCGTTTCTGCTTGTTTGGAAAGAAATTTCTTGTAAATATTCTGACATATGGTTCCTTTATGAGGAAAACCTCTTACAGACCATTCTTTGAAGTTCTCTAATGTCACATTTGTATCTTCACTTTTACCTTTACCTGTCTTCTTATCTACCTCATAAGAGGTGTTACCGTAATATTGATCATAATTTTCATAGACATGATCCAATAACTTCATCAATACATTTACTTTGTTTTCCAAAGGAGCATCATACCTGCCTCCAAAAAAGTCCAAAAACCAATTATAGTATTCCTCACCGTATTTAAATCCCAATATATTACCCATCGTATCCTCATCCCCCTCCAAGAATCCCCAAGTGAGGTTCAATCCGAGGGTGGATAGCCACTGGAAATAGGCGAGGTCATCGTCTGTGACGTAGTCCATCAGGTTGCGGGTAGCTCCCTGCTCGTTCTTGAACGGTTCGTCGAACGGGTGCTGCCATGTGAAGGCACCGTGTCCGAGCTCGTGCGCCAAGGTACGGTTGAAGAATTTTACGTTAAATGTCATAACACATTTTG
>JAKSLB010000009.1 GCA_024401435.1 Paludibacteraceae bacterium
TTGATATTGAAGAAATTGATAGACAATATACGGGTCACTTCACATTGATTAGACAATAAAGAATGTTTCATTCATTCAATAATTTAGAAGGAAAGGTGAACATGCCACAGCAGTTCACCTTTCCTTTCTTTTATACCCCACATCCGTTATCAGTTGAAGCTGCAAATGAATTACGTCATTATTTGATTTCTAAGGTTGAATGGGAAAGAGAATTGTCTTTAGGCAAAATGTTCGGTGTCTTGGTTGTTGTGAATCAACAGAAACAACTTGGTTTCTTGGCAGCTTTTTCTGGACAAATCGCTGGATCGTACAATCATGATTATTTTGTTCCTCCCATATATGATTTAAATTCTCCTGATTCTTTTTTTAAAGAAGAAGAGAAAAAAATAAGTGACATAAATTCTATTTTGAATGATACAGAGTTTCTTAATAAAAAAAAGAGTTTGACAAGTTCATACCAAAAGGCTTTATGTTTATATGAAGAAATAAAAAAAGAGACTAAAGAGTTTTTACAGAAAGCAAAGGAAGAACGAGATAGGAAACGGCAACTTCCATTGAATGAATATGATGAGAAAACTCTAATTAAAGAAAGCCAATTCTTAAAAGCTGAAGCCAAAAGGAAGATAAAAGAATATGAATATAAAGTAGAAGAATCTCTTCGACAATTAAATGCGCATACAACTTATGAAGAGACATTGAAGCAACAAAGGAAACAAATGTCTTTTCTTTTACAAAACAGATTGTTTGAACAATTCGTCTTCCGAAATGCAAAAGGAGAAACTAAAAGTTTAGTCGATATTTTTTCACCCAATATTCCTCCAAGTGGAGCAGGAGAATGTGCTGCTCCTAAACTATTACAATATGCCTATGAGAATCACTATCAACCCATATGTATGGCTGAATTTTGGTGGGGAAAATCTCCAAGTTCACTTATACGAAGACATGGCAAATTTTATCCATCTTGTACATCAAAATGTAAACCTATTTTATCTTTTATGCTACAAGGATTGTCAGTTGAATCTAACCCATTAGCATTATCAAATGATAAGACAGAACAATTGCCCGTTTTATATGAAGATGATTACTTGTTAGTGATAAATAAACCATGTGGCTTGCTATCTGCTCCTGGTTTGTTGACAAAGCATTCTGTACAGACTATCCTGCAAGAAAAGTATCATGATTCTGAAATCAAGGTGGTTCATAGATTAGATATGTCAACGTCTGGATTGTTGTTAGTAGCGAAAAGAGAGAATGTGTATATTATGTTACAAGAAATGTTTTCTAATCGTTTGATAAAGAAAAGATATTTGGCCTTATTAGATGGGATAATTACTTCCTCTAAAGGTCGTATTGATTTACCATTATCTTCTAGTTGGGAATACAGACCTTATCAGATTGTAAGTCTTGAAAATGGAAAAGATGCAATAACCGATTATGAATTAATAGAAATTAAAGATGGAAAATCTAAAGTTTGGTTTTATCCATTGACTGGTAGAACACATCAATTAAGATTACATTCTGCTCATAGTAAAGGTTTTAATTGCCCGATAGTGGGGGATGAATTGTATGGAGAGTCTAGTGATAGATTATATCTTCAGGCGCAGAGGATTGAGTTTGAACACCCAATCACTCATAAACGCCTTAAGATTGAACTTCCTAATGAATTTTAAACTTCCATATAAATGTTATTCTCAGTTGCTAGTTTTTTTAGGTTGATAAGAGCATATCTCATTCTGCCTAATGCAGTATTAATGCTAATACCTTCCTCATCAGCAATCTCTTTAAAGCTCTGATCCTTGAAGAATCTTTTACGAACAATTATTTGTTGGTTCTCTGGTAATTGGTCTATTAAGACTACAATTTCGTTTAATGCATTTTCTTTTGCCCAATATTCTTCTAGACCATCATCATACAATTTGATGTCGTTGAGCAAGTCCGTTCCATATTCTTCGTTTGAAATGGTGTTTTCGTTCTTGTCCTTACGATAAGAGTCTATGATTAAATTGTGTGCAATACGTAATAACCATTGAGTAAATCTACCTTTTTCGGTATATTTACCTTGTCGTATGGTCATAATAGCTTTGATTAAGGTCTCTTGAAATAAATCATTGGCCTCATCCCGATCTTTTATGGCTGTAAAAATGTAGGAGAAAACTTTATTTTTATGCCTCATTAATAATATGTCGAACGCTTCATTGCTACCTTCCGCGTACAACTGAACCAACTCATCGTCGGTCATATAATTCAAACTTTCCATATCTTCCTTATTTTAGTGAAGTAGGAGTGTTTCGATAGGCATAAAAATTTAAATTGTTAAACATTACTGATGCAAATCTATTCTTATTTTTTATAAAACCAAAAATAATTTCTGTTTTTTGTGTTTTTTTCTTTAATCAGTTTCTCTTTCCTCTTTAATTTAGTTATTTAAATAGGGTGTTAAGTTTCTTTTTTTATGTTGGTCTACTGATTTGGAACTGAAAATCTTTTTCCCTTGATTTTGTATTGGATTTAAATTTTTTGTCATTATTATTTTTTTTACACGAGAAAACTGTTAAATTTGTTTAAAAATAAAATTAAGTTTAATGAAAAATATTAAAATATGAAAAAATATTCTTTTTTATTAATCTCTTTGTTGATACCTATAGTAGGTATTAATGCTTCAACATACACAAAAGGTATGATTCAAACGATTCCGAATGAAAAGTTTCAAGTCGCTTTTTATGCTGAGGGAGGGGAAGGCGTTGCATATCATGATGAGAATAGTAGTGATTTTGAACGTGCGGGATTAGGATATACGACTAATGTTTATGGAGAGCCTTTATCCAATTTGGATGGTATTAATTCACCCAATTGCAATGCAGGGTATCAGTATTCTTTGAGTGATTACTCATTTCGTGAGGGCGAATGTGTTGATGTGTATGAATGTTATGGTCTTGATGGTGGTTTTACTGATTATAACTTATCGAGCATAGAGGCAGGTGAATGGTTGGTGTATGATGTCGAAGTGAAAGAACCAGGCTATTATAAATTACAATATTTATCCACGGTAACAACTTATGGAAATGTGGATTTTAGCATAGAAACAGAAAATGGTCGAGAATCAATTATTTATAATTATGTGACAGGTGAGCCGTTTTCTGGAAGTGTCTCGTTCAAACCTTATAAATGCAAAGATGTTGATGTGTGGAAATGTTGGCAATGGAAAACATTAGCTTCTACGGGGGATAAATATCCTGCGCTTTTGTTTAAGAAGGCGGGTGTATATCGTTTTGTAATTTCTTTTCTTGAATCTTTTGGCGATTTAGGTCCTTTGTCTTTTACTAAGATTAGAAGTTTTGGAACGGATGAACCATTTGAAATCGAAGAAGAGGAAGACGAGGGTGTCTTTGTTGTTGAAGGAACGGAAGAAATTATGGAATCTGAAATTGCTATGTCAATATCAACTAATGGTCCTTATAATAATATTACACAACAAATTCCTAATGATGAATTTCAAGTTGCATTTTATGATGAGGGAGGAGAAGGTGTTGCTTATCACGATAGAAACAGTTCCGATTTTGAACGTTATGCTTTAGGTTACACAACGAATATAAATGGATTGCCTATAGAATCATTGGATACGTTTAATCATCCTGCAGATTGTAATGCTGCTTATCAATATTCCCTTCCTGATTATTCTTTTAGAGATGGAGAGTGTGTGGATGTTTTTTCATCGTATGGTATTAAAGGTGATTATTCAGAATATTGTTTAGGACATGTGGAGCAAGCAGAGTGGCTTACTTATACTGTAGATGTTAAGGAACCAGGTTATTATACTATCCAATACTTGGCTGGTGTAAATACGATGGGTTCTTTTACTATGTTGAATTGTGCTTCTGGTAATATTTTCAGAAATAATATTTATAATTATGAGACAGAAGAACCTTATAAGGGTTCTATGAAACTTATGACGAATGATGATTGTGAAAATGAGGAAACATGGAAATGTTGGAAATGGAATGATGTGATTGCGGAAGATGATGAGAATCCTGCAGTCTTGTTTAAACAAGCAGGAATACAAAAGATTCGTTTGCTTTTCTTGGATTATTGTAATGATTTTGGTGCAATGAAATTCACGAAAGTGAAAGATTATATTCCTGTAACTCTTAATTCACCAAGAATGGCTGAGTTAAGTGAGAATGTAAATGTGACACAAAATGAAATGTTTACTATTTATCCAAATCCTGCGGAAGAATCATTTATGATTGTTTCTCCTGATAATAGAGACAATGTTTCGTTATCAATTTTTAATTTGTTAGGTCAACAGGTTTGTTCAATTGTATTTTCTGGATCCGTTACAATTGATGAAAAATTTGCTGCAGGTACTTATATCGTTGAATTGAAAAGTGATAATCGTGTAGAACGGAAAGAGTTGATCATAAAGTAATTCATCATAAAACTTATGATACAATGATAGCGGAGTCATTTTGAATGATTCCGCTTTTTTGTTGTTACTACGAAAATTTCCACACGCTTTTTTGTTTTTACTGTCCGCTAAATGTACAAAAAAAATTATATTACACTGAAATATGGTAGATTCGAATGTGAAAATGTAAGACAAATCTTCGTTTAGTACACCCCTGCTGTAGTTTATGGATGTACGGCTGCTAATATTGAAGAGTGAAGTAAAAGGATAAAAAAAGAGTCACTAAAAAGTGACTCTTTTCGTATATGGAAACTATAGTTTATTTTATTATTACTTTTCCAATTGTCTGTTTGGCTTTGATAACATACAAGCCTGATGTAGGAACCGTAATCGTTTCCCCTTCATCCATTAATTGTCCTGTGACTGAATAGACTTGAATATTACCTGATGTAGAGTAAATGGTTTTATCTACTATATAGTATGATGGTTCAGATGTGACATCGAAAATATCAGCAGGATTTAGTGTGGAAATCTTTACATATTTATAACTGGCAATGCTGTTAACTTTATCCCATGCAATGGCACCTTCGCTTTCGTTCTTTGTGTTAACTAATATGTATGGATTTGTATAAGAAAGTTTGGGTTCTGTATTTGAAATTGCTACAGTGGATGCAGAAAGTTCTACTTCACAATTGTTGATGTCTAATGATGTCTCTGCAATAAGTGCTGCGGCAGATTCTCCTGTGACATTAATGTTGATATTTGATTTGATGAGATTAGCTGTAGTAGTCCAGATTCCGTAATCTTTTTGAACTTGGTCACCCGTTTCATTATAAGAACTTCCTAAAAGATTGATGTCTTTTGCATAAATACCGAATGCTTGTGCTCCTCCTGCAGTAAGAAATTGGATTTTACAACTGTCGATTTTTAATGTTGAGTCAGAGCGTATTCCCATCGAGAGCGTATTCGCATTGATAGTTTGATTGATGCTGGTGTTGCTGATTTCTGCAACAGCTGCTTGAATACCTGTGGCATTGATTATGTCAGAAAACGATGATGAGATGGAATCATGACTCATGTTTAACGACTCTGTATAAAACCCCAGTCCAGTAGTTCCTGTGATTTTGTCAAAATTGTAGATGTTCTTAGAAGAAGATATTTTTTTTGCAGAGTTGATTATGACAGTACCTTTGGCATTGATGTTTGTGTGAAATTCAACATTGTCAAATGTGTTAGTTGTGGTGTTGAGTCCATACATGTCATTTCCAAATTCGCCATTAATTTCTAAAGAACCTTTTTGAAAGATGGCGTCATTGCCATAGATTCCGCAGCCCTTGAATCCATTGAGGGAAAGGATTATTTGGTTGTTAATCGATTCTAGAGAATCACAACGAATACCAATTACATCAATGATGGAACTTTCTTGAATTCTATTCGTGATTTGTTCATTAATAGTATCGTTGTGTAGTTGTATTTTGTTGGCATCTAATCCATAAGAGATTTCGTTAGAATTTATCTCAGATTGAATGGTACTGAAATCTGCCAGAATGTTTAGAGATTTCAAATTGGTACAAGATGTTCCGATAAGTTTGCTGCTTAAAGTTGAATTTTTGCAGATTAAATTGTTACTACGTATAGCGTAGATATCTTTAGCGTTTATGATATTGTTAATTTCACTGCTGTTTAGTACGGATATCTCTGGTGCATAAATACCAGTTGCTCCATATGAGGCTTGACAGTTTATTGTTATGCGTGTTTTGTCTAATTTGATTTTATCGCCCGATATTCCATAACAGATATTTCCTTTTGAAAATATGTTGATTGTAGAATTCTCAGCAGAAAGTTTGCCTGAATTAAAGAATATGTTACGAATATATTCGGTTGACGTGTCTTTGTTGTAAATTTCACCTTCAATGGTACTGTTTGTTATTGAGGTTGAATCCGCTTGTATGGCATAACTTGTTGTTGAGGTCGAATCTGTTTGGATGGAAATACTAGATTCATCTATCTTTAAAATGCTACAATTGAAACCAATATTAGTTTTTTCACTATATAAATACATAGCAATGTTGGCCTTGTGGGTAGATATCTTTTCTGTTTGGAAACTAATTGCTTGACTTTTACCAAATATGTTTTCTATGATAAATGCATTCTCGACAGATAATTGAGAAACGTAGAAGGCAAAGCTCTTGTCGTTATCCATTTCAATTTCCAATGTGTCACCAACGATGGTGATTGCTTTTTCTGAATGAAAAGCAGAAGATATGTTTCCTTTGTCAGTGATTTTGTTTTTACCAATTAATTGGATTTTTAAATCATTGGTTTTGCTGATAATCATAGTACCTATACTATCATGACCTGTTAGTGTGGCATTGTCAAGTGTTAATGTATTGGTTTTTGCATCATAATAGACACGACCTTCAATGCCTGGACCTTTGATTGTGTCTGCATTTTGGGAAGTGACGGCATAACCTGCAACATAAATATTATAGGAAGTGACATCTTCTTTGCCATCTTCTGCAAATAAGGCGAAAGAAATACTCAGAAAAGAGATGAGAAATAATGAAGATAATAATCTTCTCAAATTAGTGTGTTGTAGTATCATAATTATTCAAATTTATATTCTTCGGTTAATTTAAATCCTCTTAAAAACTCTTCCGTTGACAATCTCTTTTTACCGGGTATTTGAAGAGATTTAATGCGGATATATCCATCATTAACCGCAATGTCAATGAATTTTTTGTCGAATTTGAAAGATCCAATTGCTTGATTATGATTCGATTCGATTTTCTCCGTTTCAAATATCTTTACGATGATAGTATTTCCTTGAGGATCAATCAAATTACACCATGCAGCAGGATAGGGGGAAAATCCTCTTACAAAATTGTGAATGGTTTTGACATCTTGATTCCAATTGATTCGACACGTTTCTTTGAATATTTTTGGTGCAGGTTTTAATTCACGTTCATCTTTGTAGAAACATTTCTGCTCGTATGTTGTTACGTCTCCTCCGAGAATGATGTCCATTGTTTCCGTTACAAGGTCCGCACCCATATCCATGAGTCGATCATGAACATCACCTACACAATCATTTTCACCAATCACTAATTTCTTTTGTCGAATGATTTTCCCAGTGTCGATTTCATGAGTTAGGAAAAAAGTTGTAACACCAGTCTCTTTTTCTCCGTTGACAACAGCCCAATTGATAGGAGCAGCACCTCTATATTGAGGTAGTAGTGATGCATGAAGATTGAATGTGCCTAAACGAGGCATGTTCCATACAACTTCTGGTAACATGCGGAAAGCGACAACGATTTGAATGTCAGCTTTCCAATTTCTCAAATCAGAAAGAAACTGTTCGTCTTTTAGTTTCTCGGGTTGCAACAAAGGAATATTCTGAGATAAAGCATATTCTTTGACAGGGGAGAACTGAATGTGATGACCACGACCAGCCTCTTTGTCTGGCATTGTGATACAACCGACCACATTGTATCCACCTTCAACTAATCTTTTTAATGGCTCCACAGCGAACTCGGGAGTCCCCATATATACGATGCGTAATGATTTTTTGTCCATGAATCTTATTTTCTTGTGCCTGTTCCCCACATTAATTTTTCGCGAAGAGTATTGAAGAAGTCGTGATTTTCGCGACGAATGATTTTGGTGGAGAAACTAGCCTTCTTGATTTTTAAAGGTGTTTGATCATTGAATACATTATTTCTGCCATCGAGAGCAATTAGGAATTGTTTATTGCGGCTTTCCACTTTCAAGTCGATTTCCCATGAATCAGGAATGATGATGGGACGAACGTTTAAACTATGAGGTGCTACGGGCGTGATAATGAAATTAGATGCTTGAGGAACAACAATCGGACCACCTACGCTCATGGAGTAAGCCGTAGAACCGGTAGCGGTTGCAATAAGAAGACCATCGGCTTGATATGAATTGATAAATGTTCCATTGGCCCATGCATGAATTGTAATCATTGAAGAAGAGTCTCTCTTCAAAATGGCAATTTCGTTGATGGCATAGTTGAAGTCGGTATACAATCTTTCTTCTGTGTGAAGACGAAGAAGCGCGTGATCTTCAATGTGATAGTGACCGTCAATGATGTTATTGACAGATTCAATTAAATTGTCACTAGATACATCCGCTAAGAATCCTAAATGTCCAGCATTGATACCCACAATTGGAATTTCTTTCCTTCCGATTTTTGCTGAAGTCCTAATAAAAGTTCCGTCGCCCCCGATACTGAATGCTAAATCAGCGTCGAAATTGTCATTGTCAACAATCGTATGGTCAAATGATAAATCGACGCCCTTTTCCACTAAAAATTGGCAAAAATCACTTTCAAGTAGAATGTCAATTCCTCGGTTTTGTAAAACGTCCATTACTTCTTTTGTGTATAAAGCAACGTCGTTATTGCACTTGTTTCCAAAAATTATTACTTTCATTTTCTGTTGTATGGCAGAGATGTTATTATCAAATTATTTTACAAAGATACCATATATAATTAAGAATTAAGAATTAAGAGTTGAGAATTGCTTTAAGGCATTTCCCTTTTTGATACTACGTTGTAAAATAATAAGTTGATTGAAAATGAAAAAGGCATCCAATTGGGATGCCTTTTGTAAATTGAAATCAGAGAAAAATTATTTCTTTCTGTTTCCGTAACGGCTCATGAACTTATCAACACGACCTGCAGTATCGACCATCTTAGACTTTCCTGTGAAGAAAGGGTGAGATGAACTTGAAATTTCAAGCTTTACAAGTGGCAAAGTTTCGCCATCGATTTCGATAGTGTCTTTAGTGTTCACTGTTGAACGTGAAATAAACATATCGCCGTTAGATAAATCTTTGAATACTACTGGACGATAATTCTCTGGTTGAATATCCTTTTTCATTATTTTATAAAATTTAATTTCTTTTACAATTTCTTTTGTTGGTAACCTTATGCAAATGGCGGTGCAAATTTACAAAAAAAATTGTAATGAAAAACATAATCTTAAAAATAATCTTTTTTTATTGAAAAAAACTGAATTTATAAGCTTTCCGAATGTGAAATTACGTTGAAATAATGCTTCATTCAGTTGGAATAACTTCGATATTAATATATCTTTGCCAACATAATAGTGAAAATTTAGACGATACCTGAATAATCGTCATGTTTTATTAATATAGATTTTGAGTTATATGAAGAAAATTTTAATAGTTACATTAACTTTATTATTAGTAGTTATGTCAGTAAATGCAGCAGAGAAGAAATCTCAACAAAAAGGTGTTGTGGTCGAGTTGAAAACAGAGTTTGGAACCATGAAGATTTTATTGTATGATGAAACACCGCAACATCGTGATAACTTTTTAAAATTGATAAATCAAGGCTTTTACGATAGTTTGCTCTTTCATCGTGTGATTAAGGATTTTATGATTCAAGGAGGAGATCCTGATTCAAAGAATGCACCTGCCTCTAAACAATTGGGCGCTGGTGATGTGGGGTATACTATTCCTGCAGAATTTGTTTTTCCAAAATATTTTCACAAAAAGGGTGCTTTAGCAGCAGCTCGTCAAGGAGACCAAGTTAATCCAGAAAAAAGATCTTCAGGTTGCCAATTTTACATTGTTCAAGGAAAGAAATTGAATGATGCGGAGATTAAACAAATGGAGATGCGTATGATGGGTAAGGCCAAAGAAACTAGATTTTATGAGATTGCCAGAGAAAAAAGTGAAGAAATTCAAAAATTGAGAAATGCTAATGATCAGGCTGGTTTGAGAAAACTAAATGATGAGGTGATCGCTCAATTGGAAAAAGAATTTGAATCAAAAGCTGCTGATTACCAGATGCCTGCTGAAATGAAAGAGGCATATAAAACAATCGGTGGTACTCCATTCTTGGATAATGATTACACAGTCTTTGGTGAGGTGATAGAGGGATTGGAAGTGATTGATGCTATTGCAGGTGTTGAAACAAGACCTGGCGACCGTCCTGTAAAGGATATCAAAATGAGTATCAAAGTTGTAAAATAAGATATCAGTATAATAGTAACAACGAGACATATTTTATGTCTCGTTGTTTTTTCATATAAATATATTCATTTCAATTGCGATGATTATGAAAGTCTTAAAAAAAATCATTATGAAAGAAACCCATGTGAAAAATACATGTTGTTTCTTCTTATGTTGTTTCGGATTGATTTCTTGCTCGTCTGATAATAACAATACGACAACCGATACACCTTCTCAAACACAATCGGAAACGACTTCTTCTAATGCATGGTCTGGGGACAATGATTGGGAGGATTATGACATTCCTGAATCTGCGTTGATGGATTATGAATTGGCAACTGATTTATATCAGCACGAGAAACTGAGTCTTGATTTGTCAGATGGCTTTGGCTTTGACGCAGATTTATCACCTTATTCTTATGAAGAGTTACGTGTTTTAAAAGCTTACCCTTATGCATGTCATGGCCATTGGTTTAAGGAGTCGGATTTGAATAAATTTTATATGCAATATAAATGGTATGAAGATGTTGTAGATACTACTTTAATCGAATATCCTGCAGAAGAACTGAAAAATTGGAATGATACAATAAAAAAAGATGATGTGTGGTTCCGTTATGCAGAAAGAGATTATAAGACGACGGAGTATGTTAAGGAATATTTAGATATGTGGAATTCAGATTACGAAAAAACGTATTCTTTGATACCATTAACATTAGAAGAGAAAAAATTTGTCAGTCGTATAGATTCTCTAATGAGTAAAATGAAGGAAAACAAATATGTGAATGTGGGTGGAGTTGATTTGCTTAATTCGTCTCTTGCAGTAAATGACAGATACATTGCCAATCCGAATGATGCGACAAAACGATGCCTTAAACAATGTAACTTTTTTATGAGGAAGACAAATTTAGAGCAATTGTTTAATATCTATGAAACGAATTGGAAAACCTATACGAATACACCAAGTTTTGTGACTACTGATTTGTATTTACAGGTCTATCATATGTATTTTACGCATTTGTTGAATGAATTAGAAAGTAAAGCTTTTGTACCTCATTTGTCTGCAATGGTTGATGGCATGCTTCAATCTTTGCCAAAAGATCAGAATCAATCTGATATTATGAAATGGCATGATTTCTTTCAAACTTATTTTGCGGTAGCATCCTATTTGTTGAATGAGAAAAAAATCGAAGTTCCATCTTCTATGAAATCTATTTATGAAGAAGAAATTAAATTGGTAGAAAGTGCTTCAGCCTTTGAAGAATCGCCATTGCTTGGTAAAACTAAAATTCCATATATGCTTTTTAAACCAAGAGGGAATTATACTAGTACAGAAGAGAAGAAACGTTATTTTAGATCAATGATGTGGTTGCAGACAATATGTTTTATAATGGGTAAGGAGGGTGATATGCAAAAATCTTTGTATTTGGCATATGCATATCGTCATGCACCAGAATCGGTTAAAGAACATTGTCGTGCCGTTTTTGATCCTGTTACATTCTTAATGGGTGAGCCTAATAATATTTCCATTGTTGAATTGGCCGATATGTTGGAATCAAAATTGAATATTAAAACGCTTCAAGATATTGTCAACATAAAAGATTTTGATCTTGTCATGCAAAAAATAAATGATCATTTTGGAACTGCGAAAATGATTAATAAAAAGGATCCGACTCGTAAAATTGCTTTTATGCCCTCTCGCTTTGTCATAGATAACTATGTTTTGACAAATATGGTTGATAGTACAATTAATGCTGATTTTGCTTTTCCTCGTGGTATTGATGTCTTTGATGCGTTAGGTTCTCCAATAGCATCATCTTTGGTGGAAGAATCTCCAGTAAACAAAACTTGGAATGATTTTGATAAAACCAGAGCAGATATGAAAAAATATTATGAGAATTATTCAGGATGGAACAATACCATGTATAGTAAGTGGTTGGAGTCGTTGGTTGTATTACAACAGAAGAAAGATTATTTCCCTAATTTTATGAAAACTAAAGAATGGGGAAAGAAGAATTTGAATACATCTTTGGCGTCATGGGCTGAATTGAAACATGATGCTATTCTATATACAGAACAACCTCTTTGTGCGGAAATGGGTGGTGGGGAATGGTTGGAACTGCCAAGCCCTGTAACGGTTGCTTATTTGGAACCCAATTTGCCTTTCTGGGAAAAAATGAGAGAAATGTTAACATTAAATAATATGATACTTAAAAAAATAAACTTCCAAGATGAGGATATAGAGGGTGTGACCAAAGAACTCATGAACGAGGTGGATTTTTGTATTTTAATATCCCAAAAAGAAATTAAAGGTGAAAAATTAACGGATGAAGAGTATAAACGAATTAATTTCATGGGCTCTCTAATAGAAAATCTTACATATCGAATGATTAAAGGACCTATTCAATATGAATATATGCTATGGTCTGATATAAAAACAAAAGATAGAAGTATGCCTGTTATTGCGGATATTTTCACGAGACATATTGAAAATCCTGAACTTTGCCCTAAAAATGGTGCATTGTATGCTGGTGTAGGATATGCTAATGAATTGTATGTGTTGGTTGAAATTAATGGTGAAGTTTATGTAACAAGAGGTGCTTCATTCAGTTATTATGAATTTGTTAGATCGGCTAAAGACAGATTGACTGATGAACAATGGAATAATATGTTACATGCAGGGAAGTACCCTTCAGTTCCAGATTGGATAAGCCCTTTAATGTGTCCATAAATTTATGAAAAAGATGATTCCTTGTCTTATCCTTGTTTCTTTCTTGATGCAAGGATGCTCAAAATCGTATGACACATCCTTCGAGTATGATGAAGGATTGGTTAAATTGGAAATGAAAAACGATTCTTTGTCATATCTTCGTTATATTAAAGAAGAACAAATAATATCAACGATTGTTTTGCCTTATCCTGTCTATCAGTTTGATTGGGGAGATGTGAACAATGATGGATTGCCCGAGGTAGTGGTTGGTGTTATTAAGTCCACTTATTTCTTCCCGAAAAAAGATAAACGCTTGTTTATTTATCATTTGGATGGAGATGGACAATTGAGTCCTATGTGGTTGGGATCTCGTGTTTCGTGTCAATTGCTGGATTTTAAGGTGGAAAGGGATTCTGTTCCAGCTTTGGTTCACACATTAGAATTAGGAGCAGATAGTAATTTGTATGAAGTGATGTATGAACAACGTGGTTTTGGTCTGCGTTATAAGAGGCATTGGCCGTCGGCTTGCAAAGATTCGATTTTAAGGAGATTTCAATAAAAATGAATGAGTAATTCTTATTTGTAATTTTTTCATCGGTGAATTTATTGAAGTCCTCAAAAACTAAAAAGATCCCCACGATTTGTGTTTCGTGGGGATCTTTATTATTGTATGCGATAACAATTATTCAGACAACACTTCTTCTTGTTTGGGTGTTTCGTCTTGTTTGAATATTGCAGTTAACACAACATCTGATGTGATTGGTAACTCACGGGTTACATTTGTGTTTTCATCACTCCACTTATCAAATTTGTAACCGTCGTATTCTGTAACAGAGATAATTACGCTTGGTGTACTACCTGATTTTATTTCTTGAACATATGCTGTTCCTTGTGTGTTGTCAGCATTCAATGTGCAACTTCCATTGGCAAAAATAACGTTGGATAATTTTGTGCAACTAAAGAAAGTTGATGAGTTGACAACTGTTGTTTTAGCGATTTTAAGTGATTTTAAATTTTTACACATCTGGAATGCGTAAGAACCAATTGATGTAACACTTTCTGGTATTTCGACAGAATTTAGTTTGCTACAATTTCCGAATGCGAAAGCTCCGATTTGTGAAACTGTGTTAGGAATTGTAATTGCTTTTAATTCACTGCATCCGTTGAATGCGTTAGCTCCGATTTTTGTGATTGTATTGGGTAATTTTACCGTTGCTAAATTATCACAACCACTAAATACGAAAGAGTCAATCATTGTGATTGAATTAGGAATTTCTACTGATGCTATTTTCCTGCAATCTTGGAAAGCATAAGCACCAATTTCTTTTACAGTAGTAGGAATGATAATTGATTTAAGATTTTCACAACCGATGAAAGCTTTTGTGCGAATGTTTGTAACAGTATTTGGAATTTTGATAGAAGCCAAATTGCTACAGAAAGAGAATGTAAGAGAATCTATAGTTGTGATTGTAGCGGGAAGTTTGATAGAAACCATATCTCCGCAATCTGCAAATGCAGCCTTGCCAATTGTTTTAACAGAGTTAGGAATATCAATGTTTTTTAAACTTCTGCAACCGGAAAATGCAGCAGAGTCAATTAATGAAATAGTGTTAGGCAACTTAACCGATGTTAAACTTATACACAAAGCGAAAGTGCTTTTGTTGATTTGAGAAATAGATTGGGGGAGAGTGATGGATTTTAAACTTTCGCAACCAAAGAATGCACTTTTACCTAGATGAGAAATCGAATTAGGTAACTTTATGGAAGTCAAACTGATGCAACCTGCAAATGCTGAAGTGTCAATTTTGGTAACACTATTTGGAATGGTGACAGACTCAAGGTTTTCGCAACGAGTGAAAGCTCTTTTGCCGATTTTTGTAATGCCATTTTCCATTACTATTTTGTAAATGTCTCTTTTTTTGTCGTTCCATGGATATTGACCATCTTCATTCAATGTGAAATCTGCATCGCTGGAGATTGTTAGTGTACCATCATCTGTTAAAGACCAATTTGCAAATGAAGTTATACTGGTTGAGAAAAATAAAGCAGTCAGTAGAACCGATTTGCCACATAAACTTTTGAAATTTCTTGTTCTCATAATTATTTTGAATTTAAGGGGATTTCTATGGAATCCCTAGTTGTTAAGTGATATCTTCAAATATTAATTGTTAAAATACATGTTTGACAAATACCCAAATGAAATATCCGCAAACAATCATTTTTAATCCAGTGTTAGATAAAAAACCAACGAAAGAACCCCAACTTGCTTTTAACGCAATTTTCCCTTCTTTTCCTGAGAGTAGTTCTGCGCCGAAGGCTCCGATCATTGGACCTAGAATAATACCGATAGGACCAAAAAAGAATCCTACTATTATGCCAATGGTGCTACCCCAAATGCCCCATTTGCTTCCTCCGAATCTTTTGGTAAACCATATAGGTAGCAGATAATCAGTTATTTGAGCAATGATGGTAAGTGTGATATATAAAACGAATTCAGTTGTTGTGAAATCGACTGAATCGGTTAGGTGAATTAGCAGTAATCCGATTAAAGCGAGGGGAGTACCTGGCAATACAGGAATAATACAGCCGAGGAATCCAATTATTAATAATATGCCGCTGATGAAATAAAGAACAATATCCATATCATTTTAAATTTGAGCTCAAAATTACAAATAATATGAGTGAAGATTAAATTTATAAAAAAAAAGTTTTTTTTTGTGGTTGAAAGACTTGTTTATAAATGTTTTTCATTAAATTTGCGAACGTTGTCGGAACGACAACTCGTTAGAATATTAATGCTTTTAGATTTAGAGAGTATGCAAGAACAGTTGAATTCTCAAGATAATAAAGAGATAAGTGGGGAAAATAAGGATATTCAATCACCTGCTTTTGATGAAAACATAGAAGAAGTGAATAATGAAGAAATACAATCCGATATGACAGATGAAACAGAAGTTTCAGAAGAAAGTATCGTTAATTATAATGATTTTTCAGAAGGTCAATTGGTTGAGGCTGCCAAAGAATTAATGGCAAGCAATCCCGAAACATATGCTTCTATAAAAGGAGATATGGAAGCTATCAAGCACACCTTTTATCGTAAGTTGAAAACGAAAAGAGATGAACTTTTTCAAAAATTTATAGAAGATGGTGGCAAAAAAGAGGATTTTGCAGCTCCAGCTAATCCGTTAGAAGACGAATTAAAGGAGATTTTAAATAGATTTAAAGAAAAAAGAAATTCTGAGTTGGCTCGTGCTGAGGCAGAAAAACAGCAATGCTTAGAACAAAAGAAACAAATACTTGATAGTATTAAAGAGTTGCTTGATTCTGAGGAAGATTTCGGAGCTAAGTTGCCTCAATTGAAAAAACTTCAACAAGAATGGAAAGAGGTGGGTCCAGTACCTGCATCTGAAGTGAATGCTTTATGGAAGACATATCAATTATATGTTGAGAATTTTTACGACAATTTAAAAATCAATAATGAATTACGCGATTATGATTTTCGTAAGAATTTGGAACAAAAAGTTGCTTTGTGTGAACAAGCAGAGAAATTGTCTGAAGAGAAAGATGTTCTTTCTGCATTCCGCAAATTACAAACTTTGCATGAAGATTGGAGAGAGATTGGACCAGTATCAAGAGAAAATCGTGAATCGATTTGGACACGTTTCAAGGAAGCATCAACTGTTGTAAATAAACGTCATCATGACTATTTTGATCAGTTGAGAAGTGCTGAACAAGAAAATCTTGAGAAGAAAAAAGCATTGTGTGAAAAATTAGAATCCATTGATTTGACTGCCTTCAGTTCATATAAGGAGTGGCAAGAGAAATCGGAAGAAATCATTGCTATTCAAGAGGATTGGAAGAAAATAGGTTTTGCTCCTAAGAAAGATAATGTTACTATTTATGAACGTTTTAGAACTGCATGTGACAATTTCTTTAAAGCAAAAAATACATTTTTCAAGAGTGCAAAAGAGCAATTGGTTATTAATTTGAATAAGAAAATTGCTTTATGTGAGAAAGCAGAAGCTTTGAAAGATAGCAAAGATTGGAAGCAAACTTCCGATGTGTTGGTACAATTACAGAAAGATTGGAAAACAATCGGTGCTGTTCCTAAAAAACAATCTGATATAGTATGGAATCGTTTCGTTTCTGCATGCGATTATTTCTTCCAACAGAAGAATTTGGAAACAAAGAATCTCAAGTCGGAACAAGAAGAAAATCTAAAGAAGAAAAAAGCACTTATTGAACAAATTAAATCTTTGGAAATAGGAGAAGATTCAAATAAGTCTTATGCGGAATTGAAGTCTTTGATTGCAGAATGGAACGAAGTGGGACATGTCCCATTTAAAGATAAAGATAAATTGTATAAGGCTTATAAAGCAGCTATTGATGAGAAATTTGACAAGTTGAATTTGGATCAAGCGACAAGAAGAATGGACGCATTCAAATCTAATTTGCAAGAAATGAATGAGAAAGGGCAACAAAAATTATTCTTTGTAGAAAGAAAAAAATTGTTGCGTCAATATGAAACTATAGATCGTGAGATATCTACTTACGAAAACAATATAGGTTTCTTCTCTTCTTCCTCTAAAAATTCTTCAATGATTAAAGATTTGGAGACTAAAATCCAAAAATTGAAGAAAGAAAGAGACTTGTTGAAGAAGCAAATCAAAATGATGGAAGACTCTGTTGAACAAAACTAAATATGAGAAGAATTCTTACACGAATTATCTTCTTTTTAATGAATTATATATTATAAGTATTATTGTTTAATAATTTTTGAAAGTATGAAACCTTTTGATGAAGATTGGCAAGAAGATTCCGGGAGGAACTACAATGCAGAGGGTGGAGAGGAATCTCAACCTACAAGAAAAAGCTTTAACCCTAATTTTACAGCGGACAACAAACTAAATCGTCCTGCAGGTGATGGTCAACGTAGACCACGTAAGCGCGTCGGAGAGGCTACAAAGTTCCCTCAAAATGGAGATTATTCAAATAACCGTCCATACCGACCTAGAAACAATGATTACAATCAAGGTGGGTATAATCGTGGTGGTTATAACAACCGTGGTTATAACAACCGTGGTTATAACAATGGCGGTGGATACAATAACAATGGCGGCTATGATAGAAACTTCGGTGGCGAATTTAATAATGCATCTAAATTTGAAGTTGACTTTGATGATGTAACATCTAAACAAGGTGTTGAGGATAACAATACTCAACAATCTTACGAGCAAAATTATCAAAACCGCTCTGAAAATCGTCCATACGAAAATCGTGGTGGCTACGAAAATCGTGGTGGTTATGATAATAATCGTGGTTACAACAATAATCGTGGCTATAATAATCGTGGCGGTTACAACAATAATCGTGGCGGTGGTTACAATAATAACCGTGGTGGTTACAACAATAATCGTGGCGGTGGCTACAACAATCGTGGCTATAATAACCAAGGCGGTTACAACAACCAAGGCGGTAATCGTCGTCCTAACTACGGAGGAAGACCTAATAACAATCGCGGACCTCAAGCAAATAGAGGAAATTTCAATTCTCAAAACCTTACAAGACCTATTGAATATAAGTCAATTGTTGAAGATCCAAATGAAGAAATTCGTTTGAATAAATTCTTGGCAAATGCTGGTATTTGTTCTCGTCGTGAGGCTGATGAATTGATTCAAGCTGGTGTTGTCACCGTAAACGATAAGGTAGTGTCTGAATTAGGTGCTAAAATCTTACGCGGTGATAAGGTCATGATCAACGATCAATTAGTTTCTCCAGATAAGAGAATCTATTTGTTGTTGAATAAACCTAAAGATTGCGTTACAACAAGTGACGATCCATATGCAAAAACAACCGTAATGGATTTGGTTAAAAATGCATGTCGCGAGAGAATTTATCCAGTAGGTAGATTGGATAGAAACACAACTGGTGTGTTGTTGTTAACTAATGATGGTGATTTGTCGGCTAAATTAACTCATCCGAAATACAATAAGAAGAAGATTTATCAATTGGTATTGGATAAACCTTTGGAGCAAGAACATTTCAATCAAATGTTGGCAGGTTTCGAATTGGAAGATGGCGAAATCAAAGCTGATAATTTGAACATCTTGGATGATGAAGATGGTAGAAAAGTTGGTATTGAGATTCATTCAGGAAGAAATCGTATTGTTCGTCGTATATTTGAACATTTTGGTTATCGTGTTATCCGTTTGGATCGTGTATACTTCGCAGGCTTGACGAAAAAGAACTTGAAACGTGGTCAATGGCGTTTCTTGACAGAGAAGGAAGTCAGCATGCTCCGTATGGGCGCTTTTGAATAAAATAGTTTAATAGGAGACCTTCGGGTCTCCTTAATTAAGTTAAATATGAAAGTAGACGTTTTATTAGGATTACAATGGGGTGATGAAGGAAAGGGCAAAGTAGTGGATGTCCTTACTCCTGGTTATGACGTTGTGACCCGTTTCCAAGGAGGACCTAATGCAGGACACACTTTGGAGTTTGAGGGACAAAAATATGTGCTTCGTTCCATTCCTTCTGGAATATTCCAAGGTGGAAAAATCAATGTGATTGGTAATGGAGTCGTTTTAGATCCTGCTTTATTCAAAAAGGAAGTTGAGGAATTAGAAAAATCTGGTCATGATTTGACGAAGAGATTATATATTTCCAAAAAAGCACATTTGATTTTACCTACGCATCGTCTTTTGGATGCTGCTTATGAATCAGCAAAAGGTTCTTCTAAGATTGGAACTACAGGAAAAGGTATTGGTCCAACTTACACAGATAAAGTAAGTCGTAATGGACTTAGAGTAGGTGACCTCTTGTGTAATTTTGAAGAGAAATACAACAAAGCTATTGCACGTCATAAGGAGATATTAAGTCATTATGACTTCAAATATGATTTAGCTCCCATTGAAAAAGAGTGGATGGAAGGTGTCGAAAAATTGAAACAATACACCTTTATTGATAGTGAGCATGTTTTGAATGACCTTTTAAATGAAGGAAAAACTATTTTGGCAGAAGGTGCTCAAGGTACGATGTTGGATGTTGATTTCGGTTCTTATCCATTTGTTACTTCTTCCAATACAATATGTGCTGGCGCATGTACTGGTTTAGGTGTTGCACCTCGTAAAATTGGTGATGTGTTTGGAATTTTCAAAGCCTATTGTACTCGTGTAGGTTCAGGTCCTTTCCCTACGGAATTGTTCGATGAGACAGGTAAAACCATTCGTGATCTTGGTCATGAATATGGTGCTGTAACAGGTCGTGAACGCCGTTGTGGTTGGATTGATTTGGTGGCTTTGAAATATGCTGTTATGATTAATGGTGTGACCAAATTGATTATGATGAAGAGCGATGTCTTAGACGGTTTCGATACAATTAAGGCATGTGTCTCTTATAAAATCAATGGAGAGGAAACAGATGAATTCCCATTCGATATTACAGAATCTCAATTAGAACCTGTCTATGTTGAAATGGATGGATGGAAAACAAATATGACGAAGATGAAGAGTGAGAATGAGTTCCCTGAGGAGTTTAATGCTTACTTGGATTTCTTGGAAGATTATTTAGGTGTTCCTATTAAGATTGTTTCTGTTGGTCCGGATCGTGAACAGACAATTATCCGTTATCGTGATTTTGAATAATTGAAACATTGATAATTTATGGGGCGTTCCTTTTTTAGGAATGCCCTTTTTTATGATGAATAGAGAAGATTTAATATATAAATTTGTTTTTGATGAGTTGTCAAAAGACAACTCTGGTCATGATCATCTTCATGCTATGCGTGTTGTGAAGAATGCGCGAATGATTCTAAAAACTGAGAATGGTGATGAGAATGTAATCATTACAGCTTGCTATTTGCATGATTGTATAGACAAAAAATTATTTGAAGATATAACTCTTCAAGAAAAGAAAGTCATTTGTTTATTACAATCACTTCAATATGAAGAGAAAGAAATAGAAGAGGTGCTTTATATAATGAATAATATTTCGTTTAGTTCAGGGAAAAGCACAGGGTTGACAAACCGAAATGCTCAAATTGTGTGTGATGCCGATCGTTTGGATGCCATTGGTGCTATTGGTATTATTCGAACAATAGAATATGGAGCATCAAGAGGTCGGAAATTTTATCATTCTGATGAGATAGAAAAGGGTAGTGACTGTTATTCGAAAGAGACTACTATTGCCCATTTTTATGAAAAACTGTTGCTGTTGAAGGATTTGATGTTTACAGAAACAGCGAAACAGTTAGCAGAACAAAGAACACAATTTATGAAAGATTTTTTGAATGAGTTCTATAATGAAATACAAAGTCCATCTTTGTAGAAAAGGAATGATGCAACAATTCATTTGTTTTCTTGAAATCCTCTTTGTATATTTGTGAAAGAGATATTCTGTGATAAGTATAAAATTTGCTAAATAAAGTTGTATGAAGATAAAAATGTTGTTGCTTTCGGCTGCGGTTTCTGTTAGTGTATGTGCCCAGACGACAAAAGAATATATGATGGATCACATTATGTTGACATCAGGTAATTATGTGCCTTATCCATCAGAGTTTCCTGAACAAACAAAAGCGCCTAAGGGTTATAAACCATTTTATATTAGCCATTATGGAAGACATGGCTCTCGTTATCATCATACTGCTGTTGATTATAAAAACATGTATGAACTTTTTGCTAAAGCAGATTCTGCTAATGCTCTGACAGAGAAAGGTAAGAGTGTGAAAGATCGTTTCGAGCAAATGTACACGTTGTATTATGATAGAGCAGGAGACTTGACAACCAAAGGCGTGCAACAACATCGTGGTATTGCAGATAGAATGTACCATTCATTCCCTGAAGTTTTTAAAAAGAATGCAATTGTAGATGTGAAATCGTCCACGTCCGTGAGATGTGTGATGAGTATGGATGCTTTTTGTCAGCAACTGAAGTCATTGGAACCGACATTACAAATTTCAAATGAGTCTAGTAAACGTTTGATGTATTATTTGGCAAACGATCCAATGGAAGATAAAAACAAACGTTTAGCCTTAAAAGAGTGGAATGATGCTTTCGGTGATTTGCATTATCGATTGATACATCCGACCAGAATGATAAATCAACTTTTTTCGGATAAGAATTATGTTGAAAAGAACATAGATACGATTCCTTTTATGCGTAAGTTTTACGAAATCAAAGGAAGTTTATTGAGTGATGATTCACCTATTAATTTTGATGATGTGTGGACAAAGGAGGAGATGTACAATAATTGGGTGGTACAAAATGCATGGTGGTATGGAGCATATGGACCATGTCCGATGACACTAAATAGAAGTAGATATTTTGCTAATGATTTGTTGAAGAACATTCTGACAGAGGCTGATTCTGCAGTTAAAAGTGGAAAGGTTCAGGCACATCTTCGCTTTGGTCATGATACGGCGTTGCTGCCATTGACGGCGTTGTTGGCAGTCAGTGGATGTGGCGATCAGATAAGAGATTTGGATTCTTTGTTGCATTATTGGAATGAGTATCGTATTATACCTATGGCAGCCAATATTCAATTTATATTTTATAAGTCTAAAAAGAATCCAGACGTGTTGGTGAAGGTGATGTTGAATGAGAGAGAGGTGAATTTGCCTATCAAGAGTGATATGGCACCCTTTTATAAATGGGAGGAAGTAAAAAAATATTATGAGGACATTATGAATAAAAATGAATAATTCTCGCTTTTGTCCTTATAATTTGCTATATTTGTGCAATTTTAGATGTAAAAAAGACGATAAAAATTAAGAAAAGATGAATGTAATTACAAAGACGGTCGCATTACCTGATGGGAGAACCATCTCGATCGAGACTGGAAAGTTGGCTAAACAAGCCGATGGAGCAGTAGTAGTTCGTATGGGAAATACGATGTTATTAGCAACTGTATGTTGCGCACAAGATGCTGTTCCTGGAACAGATTTCATGCCATTGACGGTAGAGTACAAAGAGAAATTTGGTGCATATGGAAGATTTCCTGGTGGATTTACAAAAAGAGAAGGAAAGGCTTCTGATTATGAAATCTTGACAGCTCGTTTGATTGACCGCGCGTTGCGTCCTTTGTTCCCTGACAATTTTCATGCAGAAACATTTGTTAATGTATTGATGATTTCAGCAGATGGAATAGATCAACCAGATGCATTAGCAGGTTTGGCTGCTTCTGCTGCTTTGGCAGTATCAGATATACCATTCAATGGACCAATTTCAGAAGTACGTGTTGCTCGTATTGATGGTAAGTTCGTTATCGATCCTACTTTCGAGCAATTGGAGAAAGCTGACATGGATTTGATGGTAGGTGCTACTTACGAAAACATCATGATGGTGGAAGGTGAGATGGATGAAGTTTCAGAGCAAGATTTGTTGAATGCTTTGAAGGCTGCTCACGATGCTATCAAACCAATGTGTTTGGTTCAAAAAGAGTTGATGAAAGAACTCGGAACGGAAACTAAACGTGAATATTGTCATGAGGAAAATGATGAAGAATTAGAAAAAGATGTATGGGCAAAATGTTATGATAAAGCATATGCTCTTGCAACTTCTGCTAATACGGATAAACATGATCGTGAGGCTAAGTTCTCTGGCGTGAAAGAAGAATATGTTGCATCTTTGAATTTGACAGATGAAGAGTTGGAAGCAAAGATGGGTATGATTGATCGTTACTATCACGCAGTAGAAAAAGAGGCTATGCGTCGTTCTATTTTGGATGAAGGAAAACGTTTGGATGGTCGTACGACAACAGAAATTCGTCCTATTTGGTGTGAAGTAGGATATCTTCCTGGTCCTCACGGATCTTCAATCTTTACGCGTGGTGAAACACAATCATTAACTACTTGTACATTAGGTACTAAGTTAGATGAAAAGTTGGTTGATGAAGTTTTGATGCATGGTAAAGAACGTTTCTTATTGCATTATAATTTCCCTCCATTCTCTACAGGTGAAGCAAAAGCTCAACGTGGTGTTGGTCGTCGTGAAATCGGTCATGGTCACTTGGCATGGCGTGCATTGAAACGTATGATTCCTGCTGATTATCCATACTGCGTACGTGTAGTATCCGATATTATGGAATCGAATGGTTCTTCTTCTATGGCAACAGTTTGTGCTGGTACTTTAGCATTGATGGATGCTGGTGTTAAGATTAAGAAACCAGTTTCAGGTATCGCAATGGGATTGATTACAGATAAGGGTAATGTGAAATATTCAGTGCTTTCTGATATTTTGGGTGATGAGGATCACTTGGGTGATATGGACTTCAAGGTAACAGGAACAAAAGATGGTATCACTGCTACTCAAATGGATATCAAGGTTGATGGTTTGTCTTACGAAATCTTAGAGAAAGCTTTGAATCAAGCTAAAGAAGGTCGTATGCATATCTTAGGTAAGATTACTGAAACAATTGCAGAACCTCGTGCTGATTTGAAACCTCATGCTCCACGTATCGTTACATTTGACGTTCCTAAGGATATGATTGGTGCTATTATCGGTCCTGGTGGTAAGATTATCCAAGATATTCAAGAAAAGTCTGGTGCAACTGTAACAATAGACGAAATAGACGGTAAGGGTAAGGTTGAAGTGGCTGCTACTAACAAAGAATCTTTGGATGCTGCTGTTTCTCGTATCAAAGCTATCGTTGCAGTTCCTGAAGTAGGTGAAACTTATGAGGCAAAGGTGAAATCAATCATGCCTTATGGCGCTTTCGTTGAGTTCATGCCTGGTAAGGAAGGTTTACTTCACATCTCTGAAATTGAATGGAAACGTATAGAGAAAATGGAAGATACAGGAATGAAAGAAGGTGATATGATTACTGTTAAATTGCTTGATATTGATGCAAAAACAGGTAAATTTAAACTTTCTCACAAAGCTCTTCTTCCTCGTCCTCAACGTGAAGAGAAAAAAGAAGAAAATAAAGAATAATAAACCTCTTTATAGATTAAAAAAGTCCGGCTTTTAGTCGGACTTTTTTGTTTTTCTTCTTTTTATCTTAAACGAAATAAACTAAATTTGTTTTGAAAAAATGTGAGTGTGATACGTCATCGCATAAGAAAATATAAATGTTCCTAATAGATAGCTTATGATTCGCATTATAGTTAATTTGATAGTATTCGTGCTGTTGATTATAATATTCTTTTTTATATATAGTACAATAACTGAATATTCTCCAGAAAAGGTGACTCCGTTAGAAGCGGATTCAAGTAAATGTGATGTTCTCTCTTCTGATTCAACTTTCAGATTTTTGATTTGGAACATTGGTTATGCAGGTTTAAATCAAGAAATGGATTTCTTTTATGATGGCGGTCATATGGTTCGCCCATCTCAATCTAAAGTCGTTGAAAATCTTACTTCAATACAATCATTTCTGAAAGAAAATGCTTCTGTTGATTTTTGTATGTTGCAAGAGGTTGATGTAAATTCTAAACGGTCTTATTATATAAATCAAAGAAACTCATTACATGAGACTTTGCAATATAAGTACAGCTATTTTGGAATGAATTATAATGTTGGTTATGTTCCTATGCCCATTACTGAACCGATGGGACATGTTGAGGCTGGTTTGCTATCATTGACAAATCTAAAACCATATGAATGTAATCGTATGTCATATCCATTTAATTTTAAATGGCCTTTACGATTGTTCTTGTTGGATAGATGTTTTATGCCGATGCGTTATAAGGTTTCGAATGGGAAGGACTTGATTATTATTAACACGCATAATTCGGCTTTTGATGATCAGGGAAAACTTAGAATAGCAGAATTGAACTATTTGAAAGATTATCTTATTTCTGAATATGAGCATGGAAATTATGTGGTTGTAGGGGGTGATTTTAATCAGTCTCCAGTAGGGGTTAAACACTATTTCGAAGGTGAGATTTTTGATGATAAGGAATTTATATCAGTATCTGATTCTTTATTGCCACAAGGTTGGCAATATGTCTTTGACAACACATCACCGTCTAATCGACGTACTGATACTATATATGTAAAGGGGCAGACTAGGGTAGCGTTGTTAGATTTCTTTATTGTATCTCCAAATGTATGTGTAGATAGTGTGAAATGTCATAATTTGCATTTTGTACATTCCGATCACAATCCTGTTGAAATGACAATTCGCCTAAAGTGAATTGACGTGTATTGTTGTAAAAATGCAAGTAAAGTCAAATGTATATGTAGTGACTGATTTGGATGACTTGTCTGATATAAACGAGGAATATAACCAATACAAAGGAACTCATATGGAGAGGGAGTGCAAGGACGTTGCCATTGAAAAATGTGGATTCTTCCTTCCTGAATTTTCGTACTTTGACTTCATCAATGATGCTCTGGACGATGCTTGTAAGACGATTCTTGTGAAGACGGCAATGGAGAACATTGAAAAAAATCATCGAATGTGATATGAACCCCGAAAGTTAGATAAAAAACTTTTGGGGTTCATATCAGTGACACACTGCATTATGGAACTTTTTGTGTTGTCTGATGTTAGTTAGTGAACATAAAAACGTTGTTGGCATATAAAAAAGGAGGAGAACAATTGCTGTTTTCCTCCTTTTCTGTTTAATAAACTATTCTTGTTATAAAAGAATCTTAAATGATTTATTGCCAATTTTTATTATATAAATACCACTTTTGACTTTTATTTGTTCGTGTTTGGAATGAGGTTTGACAATGCAGATTATTCTGCCCAGATAATCTGATACGATTATATCGTTTCTTGCATTGTCAACGTGGATTATTCCATCATATCCCCATACGTTAACATTCATTGCATTGTTTTCTGTTAATGATGTTGGTTCTAATACAGGAATTTCTTCTTGTTCTACTAGAATCTTACCACATACAGAACAATGAGACCCTTCAGTCAAACCTGTTGTGGTTTGAGTCGCAGCTACTTCAGGATCAATGACACTGATATGACCGTGAGATTCAATGTTTACAGTTATGGTGTCATGGAATTTTTGTGTGTTGAAAATAGCTGTTGCGATGTAGGTGATTGAACCGTCTTCAGTACATGTCGCAGCGATTGTGTCGGTTGTGATTGTGGCTGCAAGGCTTTCTACATGATTTGTATCGTTAGCGCAAATAAATGAGGCGGTTGCTTTGCTCGAGTCGTTAGCAAAAACGAATGTTGGTTCGCCAAATTTGTGACCTGTGGCTGGAATTGTATCAGTTTCCACCTCGCCACAAGCGCAAGCACGGGTACGCAAGCCTGATGCTGTGCAGGTTGCAACCAGTGTTGTATCCCATTCACCGAACGAGTGAGCCTCGAATGTTGCCACAAGAGCAGTGTCGCTCACAACAAGTATTGTATCGTTGGTTTTTGTGCTTCCGTTGTTCCACTCTACAAAGTGATAGCCTTCGTTGGCTTGGCAACTGATTTCTAAAGTCTCGCCATTTGCGTATTCGCCATTGTTGGCTGATACTTTTCCAAATTTCTCATCGTTTGACGACACAGTAACTGTGTATTTTGGTATTGTAAACAAGATTTTGAATTCTTCGGGGGCGAAATTTGAATTTCCTAAATCATAGATGTATGAAATTTCTGTTTCATCGGCAGAGTTTGGAACAATTATAGTCTTTTCGGTATTATTCAAAATTGTTCCACCTGTAATAGATGTAATGTTTTCTTGCAAAACATTTGGCAATTCGATGCCTTTAACAGAAACCTCCCCAAAGTCGATTTGGTTGTTGTGACAATACAATTCATGCAAATTAGTATTCTTCGACAAATCGAGCGAAGTCAATTGGTTATTGTGACAATTTAAATATTCCAATTCTGTATTCTTCGATAAATTGAGTGAACTCAATTGGTTGTTGTGACAATATATATATGTCAAATGTTCACTTGCAGGCAAAACAAGCGAGGTCAATTGGTTATCTTCGCAATCCAAATATTCCAATTCCGTATTCTTCGACAAATCGAGTGAAGTTAATCGCATGTTGCCACAAGTCAAATTAGTTATTTTTGTGAAGTATTCAATTCCTTTGAGCGATGCTATTGGTTCGCTCAATATTGTAATTGTTTTAACACGTTGAGTTTCATACGGACTTAATTTGCCGTCTTTTACTATATCATAATATGATGAAACATAATCACGGAAAATTGGGTCAGGGAAGTTTGTTTCGTCAATTGCAATGCTCAACGATTGGTCGTATGGCAACACAACTGTAACCCACATTTTTTCACTAAGAGCGTAGTTTGCATCATATTCGTAAGAAAAACAGATTAAATCGGTATTCTTTATAATGAATTTTGTGTCTTCGGGCTCGGTGCATGATTCAAAGGAAATACCCTCGTCGCAAGCAATTATATTAAAAACATCAACATTTGGCAAAATAATCGCTTTTTTATCCTCGTCAGCCCATGTTGCTTCGACTATATTGTCATAACAACTGAAAGAATTGATCGCTGTATTCTTCGACAAATCGAGCGAAGTAAATTGGTTGTTGTCACAATACAATTCAAGCAAATTTGTATTCTTCGACAAATCGAGCGAACTCAATTGATTGCTTGAACAATTTATATATGTCAAATATTCACTTGCAGGTAAAACAAGCGAGGTCAATTGGTTATCAGAGCAATCCAAATATTCCAAAACCGTATTATTCGACATATTGAGTGATGTCAATTGGTTGTTGTAACAAATCAAAAGTTCCAAATTTGTATTTTCCGACAAATCGAGCGAAGTCAATTGGTTTTCAGAACAGTTTAATTTTACCAAATAGGTATTATTCGACAAATCGAGTTCTGTCAATTGATTGCCGTGACAGGACAGTTGTTGTAATGATGTAAAGAGCTCAATACCTTTGAGCGAGGTTATGTTTTTGTAGGGACAATCTATTTGGGTGCACAAACTAATTTCGTATGGAGATAACTTTCCATTTTTATTTTCATCAAAAAATTTAACATATTGGCGGAAGTTTTCATCAGGGAAATTGATTTCGTCAATTGCAATATTTTTCGATTCATCAATTGGCAATACAATTGTAACAATCAATTTGTCGGAAACCTTTTCGTTGTTTACGTCATACGTATAACTAAAGTAACTCAACGAATTATCGGTAATAGTAAATTGAGTTCCTCCTGTTGAACCTTCGGCAATATCAACACCTTCGGATAATAACTCAACTTTCGAGAAATCGACATTTGACAATACAAACATGCCTTCGGCAGAAATTTCGCTTAATTCAAAAGTGTTTTCCTGGCCATCAAAATTCCATAGATAACTTTTATTTGACAAGTCGATTGCTGTTAATTGATTATTGCGACATACAACATTCTCCAAGTTTATATTTACCGACAAATCGAGTTCTGTAAGAAGGTTCTTGCTACAATTTAAACTTAAAAGATTTGTGTTGTTCGACAAATCGAGTTCGGCAAGATTGTTATCAGAGCAATCCAAATATTCCAAATTTGTAAAATATTCGATTCCTGTCAATGAGGAAATGTCACTTTCATGACAATATACTTCTGTTATATGTTCAATTTCGCTTGCCTCTAAATTTTTACTTTCGTTTTGGTCGAAATTTTCTAATGCAAAATTGCGGAAATTTTCGTCAGGGAAATGCTCTTCGTCGATAGCCACTACTATTGGGTCAATAATACTAACTAATAAATTACAAAAAAGGCTGTAATTATCATTTCCATTAGTGACTATATAAGAAAAAGACATAGATTCTATGCCATATCTTTCTGGAATAAAGCGAGTACCACCAGTTTCTTCGTCTTTTTCGATTGTATAGTCATAAAGCGAAGATGGATCTACATTCTCGAATATTACATTCGGCATTACAAAGCCTGTTTTTTCAATTTCGCCTATATCGTATGTATTATCCAAACAATTGAAATTATACAAATTGGTATTTTGCGATAAGTCGAACGTTGTAAAATGGTTAGATGAGCACTCCAAATATACCAATGCCGTATTATAAGACAAATCGAGTTCTGTTAAATCGTTTCCTGAACAATCCAAATATCCCAAAGCCGTATTGTTCGACAAATCGAGCGAAGTCAATTGATTGTCGTTACAAATCAAATGTTCTAAAGCCGTATTGCGCGACAAATCGAGTGAAGTCAATTGGTTATAAGAGCAATCCAATAATCTCAAATTTGTAAAATGTTCGATTCCTGTCAATGAGGTAATGTCCCTTTGTTCACAATATACATCTGTTATATGTTCAATTTCGCTTGCCTCTAAATTTTTACTTTCGTTTTGGTCGAAATTTTCTAATGCAAAATTGCGGAAATTTTCGTCAGGGAAATGCTCTTCGTCGATAGCCACTACTATTGGGTCAATAATACTAACTAATAAATTACAAAAAAGGCTGTAATTATCATTTCCATTAGTGACTATATAAGAAAAAGACATAGATTCTATGCCATATCTTTCTGGAATAAAGCGAGTACCACCAGTTTCTTCGTCTTTTTCGATTGTATAGTCATAAAGCGAAGATGGATCTACATTCTCGAATATTACATTCGGCATTACAAAGCCTGTTTTTTCAATTTCGCCTATATCGTATGTATTATCCAAACAATTGAAATTATACAAATTGGTATTTTGCGATAAGTCGAACGTTGTAAAATGGTTAGATGAGCAATCCAAATATTCCAAAACCGTATTATTCGACAAATCGAGTGAGGTTAATTGATTGTCGGTACACTCCAAATATTCCAATTCTGTATTCTTCAACAAATCAAGAGTTGTCAATTGATTGTCGTTACAAATCAAATATTCTAAAGCCGTATTGTTCTCCAGATTGAGTGATGTCAATTGGTTGCTTCCACAATTAATAACTGTCAAATGCTCACTTGCAGGCAAATCGAGCGAGGTCAATTTATTGTCAAAACAAGACAATTCTTCCAAATTAGTATTGTTCGACAAATCGAGTGAGGTCAATTGATTGTCGGTACAAAACAAATATTCCAAAGCCGTATTGCTCGACAAATCGAGTGAAGTCAATTGGTTATAAGAGCAATCCAATAATCTCAAATTTTTAAAATATTCGATTCCTGTCAATGAGGCAATGTCATTTTCTTGACAATCTACATCTATTCCTATTTCAATTTCGCTTGCCTCTAATTTGTTATTTTCGTTATCGTCGAAAATTTCCGATACATATTGGCGGAATTTTTCGTCAGGGAAATGCTCTTCGTCGATAGCCACTATTACAGGGTTGTTAACTATTACTCCAATTGTGAATTGTGCGTATTTCGATTCACTACATTTATAATTATATTGTAATTCGGAAACCTTATAATTTTCTGGAATAAAGCGAGTACCGCCAGTTGCTTCGTCTTTTTCGATTGTACAATCATAGAGTATAGTTTCATCTACATTCTCGAATATTACATTCGGCATTACAAAACCTGTTTTTTCAACCTTGCCTACATTGTAATAATTATCTAAACAGTCAAAATAATTCAAATTGTTATTATTCGACAAGTCGAGAGCAGTCAATTGGTTATCAGAGCAATCCAAATATTCCAAAGCCGTATTATTCGACAAATCGAGCGATTTCAAATCGTTTTCGTAACACATCAAAGTTTTCAATTTTGTATTATTCGACAAATCGAGTTCCGAAAGTCTATTACTACTACAATCCAAATATTCCAAATCGTTGTTGCATTTTAACACATTAATTTTATTGTTACTAATAAACAATTCCTTCACTTTGGTATTTGGGGTTAAATCAAGTACTGATATAGAATTCTCTATACAAGTCAAATTTTCCAACTTAATGAAGTATTCTATTCCATTCAACCAAGTTATCTCCATGTTACTACAATCAATTTCGGTTACAGCCAAAATTTCGGAAGCACTTAGATAACCATCTTGATCAGTATCAAAATACGTAGTCACATAAAGACCGAATTTTCCGTCAGGGAATGTGGTTTCATCAATGGCAAGTTTGTCAACGCCATTCCAATAAACCAAAGTTTCATTCTCTTGAATGTTGTAATAAGCCAAAGTTTTAGAATCGTCGAGTTTTGTACCTTTGTAATACAAATCGACCTTATTGGCACTGCTGGCACCCATGGTTTCATAATACAAGAGTTTTAAATCTTCAATCGTAGCGCTGTTAGATGTAACATCTATTTGTGTTGAAGTTGCACTTGTTAGCGACTTAATATTAAATATAAAGCCACTTTTTCCGGCATACGAATCAATGTTCAATGCCCCAATTAGCAGAATGCTTAAAAATAATTTGAGATGCTTCATATGAAAGGATAAATTTATGGTGTAATTAATTTTATTAGATAAAGCAACAGTGAAAGTTGATTTTATTTACAGAATATATGTTAATTAAATTATTATACAAGATACTTTATTTTAGTATGTAAAGATACAAGCTTTTTATATGTTTTGTATTGTTCTATGATGTTGTTTAGATGAAAATCTTATTATTGGTGTCCGCTAAACGTGAAAATAAATTTATAACACGTTGAAAGATAGTAAGTACGGATATAAAAACTTGAGACAACCCCCTTGCTCGAAACACGACTACCACGATCTCTTTTATTTTCTCCATGAAGTATTCCAAGTCTTTCTTGAAATGTTATGGAATCCGTGTCCGTATATGGAACAGTCCACGCCCTGAAAGGGCAGTCCTTCCACAGCCTAGGGCAACACCCTAGGTGAAAATATGATGGTGGTAATTCCGCCCTGAAGGGGCAAAAGCGCTTTGCCGTATAGTTGTTTTGCCCTTTCAGGACGTATGATGGCGGCCATTCATTTCCCTTGGGCGTTGCCCAAGGCTAAGAACTGTTGGGCTTTCAGCCCGTGGTACATTTATAATAAAATCGACAGTGGATTCTTTTCAAAAAAGCGAATCCGCAATATTGTGTTTACTGGTATTCTGGAATGTATAGTTGACGATATTAATGTTTAGCGGACACCAATAAAATCTTATTTGCTCTTTATAAGAAGTTGTTTTGTTTTTTATAAAAGAGAATTTTGGTTAAAAAAAAGGAGAAAATCCGATAAGATTTTCTCCTTTCAATATTATACAATATTATGTATCGTTTTATTTAACGCCTACTACAACGTCATTGTCTCCATCAATATTTATGTTTCTATTGACTTTAGCTTCGATTGTGTTAGATTTCATAATATCAGCCATGTCTACGCCAGTGACAGATTTAACGACATCGAAAGTTTGTTTCATCACCGTTGGCACATTTTGAGAGATACCAGAAACTTCGTTTCCTGAAGTGCCGTAGATAGTAACGTCTTTGATAGTTGACATTGGTTTTGCAATGTTTTCTGCAACCACTGGCAAAACTTTCTCGTTCATCTTTGTTAACATATCGATAACGGCAACCTGACCGAATTTAGCGTAAGCTTCAGCCAATTTCTCTTTTGCTTCAGCTTCTGCGTTTCCTTTAGCAAGGATACCTGCTGCTTCAGCTTCTAGGTTGGCTTGAATGGCAGTTGCTTGAGCCTTACCTTTAGCCTCAATACCGGCAGCTTCTTGAAGTGCGGCATATTTGTCAGCGTCAGCTTTCGCTTTAACAGCTAATGCTTTTTGTTCAGCCATATAAGCTTCAGCTTCAGCTTCGCGTTTCTTTTGCTCCAAAGCAGCTTGTGCATTAATCTCTGTTTGGTATTTATTCGCATCAGAGATGACTTGTTTCTCATATTTGTCAGCATCAGCTTTTGCATTTACTTGAGCACGCAATTCATTCTCTTTGATCTTAATTCTCTCTTCAGACAAAACTTGTTCACGTTTTGTTTGTTCGATTTGAGCATCAACCGTTTTGATGTTGATAGTCTTCAACTGCTCTTGTTTCTCAATTTCGTAAGCGGCGTCTGCAACAGCTCGTTTAGTATCAGAAACCTGTTTCAAATCAGCTTGCTTGATGGCTAATTCGTTGTTACGTTCAGCAATCTCTGTTTCCGTCTTAACACGAACATCATTAGCAGCTTTTGCGGCTTCTTGATTAGCAATGGCGATATCTCTTTCTGCGTTAGCTTTAGTGATAGCAGCATTCTTTTTGATGGCGTATGTGTTATCGGCACCTAAGTCGCGAATCAATCCATTTTCATCTGTTACATTTTGAATGTTGCAAGAAATGATTTCAAGACCTAATTTACGCATGTCAGGGTCAGCTTTCTTTTGAATTTCATCAGAGAAAGCATCACGATTGGTGTTAATGGCTTCCAATGTGAGTGCACCAATAACCTCACGCATATTACCTTCCAAAGAGTCTTGAACTTGCTTGGCCATGTCTATTTCGCTCATGTTTAAGAAGTTCTTGGCAGCCAATCTTGTACCTGACTCATCAGGAATGACACGAATCTTACAAACAGCGTCCACGTTGACATTGATAAAGTCATGAGTAGGAACTGATTTGTTTGTTTTGACATCAACTGTTACTTGACCTAAGAATACTTTATCTAAACGTTCTAAAAAAGGTATTTTAAAACCTCCGGAACCGATGAGCACTCTTGGAGACTTACGAACACCAGACAAAATAAAGGCTGTTGATGGAGGTGCTTTTACATAGATTGTGATAGCAAGAATAATAAAAACTATTACTAAAACAATAGCACCCGTAATTAAATAAGTTGTTTGCATAAAAATAAAATTTAAAGGGTTTCCCCGGTTTGTAAATATGTAATTAATAAACTCTTCTTTTTTAGTACATATGTTACTTTAAATACTATTTGCGCAGATACAATATCTGCATAGCATTTTTCACACCAACCTTGTTTGACAAAGACTAAAATCAATCAATACTTGTATCTTCAGAAATTCTTAGATAGAATTAAAATCTAAATGATACAACACCCATTAATGAATTGTTATGAACTTTATAGTCATACAATTTAGTCTCTAATCCATTGAATAGACCTAATTCGTATGCTACGATATAGGTGGCACGACCTATTTCTACGCCAGTTCCAATTTTTGCACCCACGTCGAATCTCTTAAACCCGTAATCGTAGTCTTTCGAGAAAGAACTGACAACGGTTGGTCTGTCTTCGTAGTGGTGACTGAAATCACTCCTTTTGTCACCAGATACGCCTAAACTAAAATATGGACCGATTAAGAATTTCCAACCGACTCTGTGGTCTATTGAAACATTCACTCCATATAGTATAGGAAGTTCCAAATAGTAAAGATTATTTACTGTTTTATCTCCCTTTTGAAGTTTCCATGGACCTCCTCCGTTGTTTTCGTCGATGTATAATGCATTGTTAATCCATTCATGTCCCTGAATTCTGCAACCTTTTCTGGCAAAATCAACACCTATTTCTAAAAAGGATACTCCTTTAAAGTATATGTCAATATCAAATCCAAAAGAGAAAGCGAATATACCATTTTTGTCATACGCGTTATATGCATTTCCCCATTGATTAGCATAACCAGCACCTAAATCAAAACCAAATTTAACAGGTCTTTCGTAACCACTTAGTTGAGCATGTAAAGTGCCCATTGCCATAAAAATGCAAACTACGCCAATAAAAAAACGTTTCATTTTTTACTTTTAAAAATTACAACAATACAAAGTTGATATTTTTTAATGATTTTATGAAATATTTTTAGCGAAATTTTACAACAGTTATGCCAGAACCACCAAATTCTATATGTTCATCCTTTACAGATTCTATGGATGGTATTGTTTTTAGATAATCTCGAATTAAGGTTCTTAGTATTCCAGAACCTGTTCCATGTAATATCCTTACTTGGTCTATATTAAGAATAATTGCATCGTCAATAAAATAAGTGACAGCTTGTAAGGCTTCGTCACCTCTCATTCCGCGAACGTCAATTTCTCGTTTGAAATTTAAATTTCTTTGGTGAATATCTTTTGTTGTTTGTTCTGAAACAAAACTGCTTTTGGTTTGTTCTTTTTTTATTTGATTGTTGCTGACGTGTTCAATGTTTTCCATTTTACAGGTGGTCTTTATCAAACCAAATGCAATAATACCATTTTCACCTTTAATGTCAATTAAAGTTCCAATATTACTTTGACCTTTTATACGGACATTTTGTCCTATTTGAATAGGTTGCTTTTCTTCTTTCTTTTTAACTTCTTTTTTCTTGTCTCTTTGTTTTAATTGCTCAATTTTTTTATCAATAGAGTGTTGGCTTCCTCCATCATTAGCACTCTTAGACTTGAATTCTTCAAGTTCTTTTCTTGCTTCTTTTGTTTTTTCTTTTTCAGCTTGAGCCTCTTTGATTTTACGAACAGTGTTTTCAATGACGGAATTTGCTTGGTCCAAAATTCGTTTCGATTCTTGCTTAGCCTCTTTCATGATTTCTTTTCGTTGACTAGCAATTTCCTCTAATTCATGTTCGTATTTTTCTGCTAATTCTTCTATTCTTTTCTCCTTTTGACGTATGTTTTGTCTCTTTCCTTCCCAGTATCTTTTATCACGAACAATATCTTGTAAATATTTGTCGAGATTGACATAGTCTTCACCTACTTTATCAATTGCTTCTTGAATTACGGTTTCTGGTAATCCTATTTTCCTTGCTATCTCTATAGCAAAGGAACTTCCAGGGTTGCCAATTTCTAATTTGAAGAGTGGCCTCATTTCATGTCGATCGTATAACATAGCACCATTTATAATGCCATCGGTCTCTTTAGCAAAATTCTTCAAATTCGTATAGTGGGTAGTAATAACGCCAAAAGCTTTCTTTTGATTGTAGAGGTTTAATAAAGCTTCTGCAATTGCACCTCCAATTTTAGGTTCCGTTCCACTTCCAAATTCATCAATCAGTAATAAACTTTTTTCATCACATGATTTGACAAATTGTTTCATGTTTGTTAAGTGGGAGCTATATGTACTCAAATCATTTTCTATGGATTGTTCGTCACCTATATCAATTAATATGTTATTGAAGATTCCCATAATGCTACTTTTATGTAGCGGAACCAATAATCCACATTGCATCATGTATTGTAGTAATCCCACAGTCTTTAAACAGACTGATTTACCTCCTGCATTAGGACCAGAAATAAGTAAAATACGTTGTTCTTTATTTAATTCAATAGAAAGGGGTATCACATCTTTCCCTGAGGCTTTGTGAGTTAAGTAGAGAATGGGATGTTTAGCTTCACTCCAATCAATGATTGTTTCTTTCCCAATTTTGGGAAGTGTCGATTCCGTTTCAATAGCAAAGATGGCTTTGGAACGTATGAAATCTATTTGCCCTAAGAAAGAGTAGGAGTCAAGCATTTCAGGAATGCGAGGCCTAATTTCATTGCTGATGTTGGTTAATATTTTGATAACTTCTCTTTTTTCTTCTGCTATTAGTTCTTTTATTTTATTGTTGATTTCGACTGCACTTTCTGGTTCGATAAAGACTGTTTTTCCCGTGGCTGATTCGTCATGCACAATACCTTTTATTTTCCTTTTATGTGCGGGATTTACTGGAATTACAAGACGTCCGTCTCGAATAGCTGGTTTGGTATCTTTGTCGATGAATCCATCCAGTTGTGCCTTTTGGAGAATAGCAGATACAGCTTTAGAAATGCTACTTTGAGCAGAAAATATATTTCTTCTAATGTTAGCAAGCTCAGGAGAAGCATTATCTTTTATGTTGCCAAACTTATCTAGTATTTTATCTATCAAGCGAATTACATCAGGAAATGTGAAGACGTCTTTTGTTAAATCTTTCAGATAAAAGTATTCACTTTCCTCTTTCTCTTGGAAAAATTTTGTGATAAGGCCAATTGTTTCAAGAGAACGTCTAAGATCGAATAGTTCGTTCTCTTCAATATACATACCTTCTATGGAAATCCTGGTTAAGCTTTCACGAACATCGTAGAATGAGTCTAAAGGAAAATCTTCTGCTTGAGTGATGATTTGAACAAATTCATTTACTAGATTTAAATCGGTTATGATTTTGTCATAATTGTTTTGAAAAATGATGTTGTCAATCCATTCATCTCCTAAAGAGGATAGAGTATGATTGTGTAATATTTGTCGTATTTTAGTAAAACCTGTTTTTACTTCGAAATTATCAGGGTAAATCATTCTGTTAAAAAACTTAATAAAACGAGGTGCACATATAAATGTGTACCTCGTTTCTTGTTATTTAGTTATAGATTATCGAATCAATTGAATAGCACCTTTTTTCTCGCCTTTTTTCTTCAAGCCTTTAAAGATACTCTTGTAATTCACCACATAACCATATACGCCCCAAGGACATTTGTTTCCATGTTTGTCGGTACCATCCCAAGCATCATCTTGACTATGACCTTCAAATACGATTGTACCTTGTCTGTTGTAGATGATGAATGACATTTCTGTGATGAATTCAGTACTGAAGAAATGGAAATCGTCATTTAGACCATCACCATTAGGTGTAAAGGCATTAGGAGCCCATAAGCCTTTCCATACATAGACGTATTCATCCTTTTCATATTCACATCCGTTTGTTGCTAATGCATAAGCATGAACAAGGAAGGAATCCTGGTCAACACGAGGGTATTTGTATACGGTGTCTCTTACATGCAAAATATCATCATTTCCTGGGTTCCATACCCATTCAACTACTTCAAATGGATATTCAGCCTGCATATGGATGACAGGGTTTTCTTCTTCGATAACCTTTGGAGTAACCAAGAATTCCATAGCTTTTTCTTTGGTTTGCTCAACTGTATAGCTAACACTGTTCTTACATCCATATTCGCTTGTTCCAGTAACAATAACTTCTGTTTCTTCTGTTAATACAGTTTTAACATGACTGTTAATGCTATCTAATGGAGTTATCTCTGCATAAGGTATGGACTTCCACTGATATGTCTTAGCACCTTCAACACCTAATTCTACATTTGTATTACCATCAGGACATCCTATAATCTTATCATCAATGATGTGGATTCTAGGAAGATCATGGACAGTGACATCAAAGTACTTGTCTGCAGAACAACCCTGCCAGTTCTCACCCCACAAATGGAATCTTGTTGATTTACTTAATTTGTAAGATATTTCACTAGTGGAGTCTCTTGTTGACCAATAATATTTGGCAGCACCCATTGCATTGATTCGGGCAATATCACCTGCACAGATATCACTATCACCTTCTATTCTAAGAATTGGAAGATCTTTTGTGGTAATATTGAATGTTGTAGAATCAGAACATTTACCGAGTGAAACTGTTAACATAACTTTTGTTGTGTCTTGTATAGGTTTGTATGTTAAATGACCACCCAAGAAGGACTTAGCGTTATTGTCATTGTAAATTGTCCATATGAAGGTGTCTCCACCTTGAGCTGTCAATTGTACATTTTCGCCTTTACAAACATCTTTCGCACCATCAATTACGATTTCAGGTGGGTCTGTGACACTAATCTCTTTGTATACAATGTTTTGACATCCGTTAGTGTCAACACCTGTAACGAAAATTCCAGATTCTCTATTGATTGGAATTGTAACAAAACCTTCATATTCAGTTTCGTAATCTGTACAACTTTCATCACGTCCCCAATGGTAATTTCTAGCATTACCTTCGGCATGCATTGTTAAACTTTGACCTCTACAAACTGAATTTTCGCTCTTGATTTCAAAATTAGGTTTTGGATTAACAGTAACAAAAAACGATGTTGTATCAGTACATAAGTTTTCACTGATTCCTTTTAATTTGTATATCGTGCTTACAGTAGGATATACTTTTATGATAGAATCCGTATTTCCATTGTACCATTCATAGTATTTTGCACCAGATGCTTTTAATGAATCAATTTCACCATAGCAGATTTTTGAATGACCAGAAATAGAGATTTCCGGACGCTTCAAAATTTCAACTGAAATAGAATCTGTTGTAGAACATCCATTTGTTGTTCCTGTGACTTTGTAAGTTACGAAACCAGTATCTTTAGGTGTGTCTGATATTTGGTTAGTAGAAGATCCTATTTCCCATTTGTATTCGTTTGCACCAAATGCGGAAATGTTTAATCCCTCATTTTGACAAATTGATTTAGGTGCAATAAACGATAGAATAGGGTATTCTTTACTTGTAACAGTTGTATATAAGTCACTCGAACAATTCTTATCATCTGTTGCAGTGATCTTGAATGTAGTGTTATTGTTAATGTTTGCTGTGATTGTTGAAGTTGATTTGGAAATGGTTGCACCGTCTTCGTCCCAACTCCAATTGTACTCATACACTTTGTCTGTATTGCTAACGCTGGTCAATTCAGTTGTTAAACCTTTACAAACAGATTTCTCTCCTTCGATTCTGAAATCTGGTAATGGATTGATTACGACTGTATGACTGGCAGTATTAGAACAGCCATGTTCGTCTGTTCCAACAACAGTGTATGTCATGGTACTTAATGGTGTAGCTGTTAGCGTTTCAGATTGAAGACCATTACTCCATACATATGTGCTGGCACCAGAAACTGTGAGTTTGATAGGATCATTGATACAAACTTCAGATTCTCCATCAATGTTGATAGTAGGAAGAGGCAATACATTGACTGGAATAGTTTCTGTTGCTGTACAACCCTCTAAATAACCAACGACAGTAAATGCTGTATTGCTTGTTGGCATGGAATTAAGAGTATTTCCAGTTGAATGATTTTCGTCATCCCATTCATAACTATTAGCACCGAGTACTGTGATGGTTGCAATTTCTCCTAAACAGATAGGACTATTGGTTGCATAAGTAAGTACAGGAATGTCTTTCTTTCTTACTTGTTTTGTAGCAGAAGAAGAACAATTGTTAGTATCTGTACCTATCACAGTATAAATTTGTGTTGTAAGAATGTTTGGTCTGATTGTGTCAGTAGTTTCCTTTGTTGACCAAACATAGGTGTTAGCACCTTTAGCAACAAGTTGTGCTGTTTCATTGTAGCAGATTGCTGCATCACCTTCAATAGTTACGACTGGCAATGGATTGACAGTAACTTTGAATGAATCTTTGGATTCACAACCATTGTTACTCTTACCAATTACATAATATTCCGTTGTCATTGTTGGTTTAGCATTAATGCTCTTTGTTCTTGAACCTTCACTCCAAATATAAGATGCAGCTCCGTTTGCTTCCAAGAATACTGTTTGGTTAAGACAAATAGCATTTGTCTTACAAAGAATCTTCACATCAGGTAACTCCCACATTTCAATTGTTTTACTTTCTTCTGTAGTACAGCCATTGGTAGTACCATACACGGTATATGTGCGAGTAGCGTTGATTGTGTCTGAAATGTTGTTTTCAGTTCTTCCATCATCCCATACGTAAGATGCAGCTCCAGTGGCTGTTAAAGTAGCTATGTCGCCAGAACATATAGCATTAGGCGCATTGATTTCAACAATAGGATAATCTTTGGTCTTAATGTTTTTAGTTCTGTAAGAAACACATCTGTTACTATCTTCAGCTTTTACTGTAAATTCTTGGTCATTGTCGATGGCAACCATGATGGAATCACCTTTTGTATTTGAATGAGATGTCCATGTATAGGTTGCTGGATCACCTTCAACCCATAATGTGTCAATATCACCTTTACAAACTAACTCTTCTCCCTTGATTTCAAAAGATGGAAGAGGGTTGACGTATACAATGAATTCAGCTTCATTTTGACATCCAAATTCGTCTTTTCCTGTTACATGGTAGGTCGTTTCTACCAAAGGATGAACAGAAATGTTGTTGCTGGTTGATCCTGTATTCCATGTGTATTTGTCAGCTTCACCACCATTTCCTTTCAATTTGATGCTGTCATTCAAACATATATGGTCATTTCCACTTTCAGACTCAATTGAAATAATAGGAAGTTCTTTTACTTCTATTCGTACAGAATCTATTGTTGTACAACCGTTTGTTGAACCTTCAACAACATAAGTCGTATCTTTTTCTGGAACATCAACAAAACTACGTTGAGTGATTTCTTTGTCGCTTCTCCATTTGTATGTGCTTGCACCTTTGACAGATACAATTGCAGAATTTCCTTTACATACATATGCAGGATTGTCAAATTTCAAAATAGGATATGCTTTTGCAGAAACAGTACGTTGAGTATTGTTATAACATCCAAATTCATCTGTAACTTTTAGATAGAATGTTTGCTCTTTTGAAATGGTTGTTTTTAATGTGTCTTTATTGTCAAAGTCAGCATAACCATTCCATTTGTATTCTTTAATTGTAAAGTCTTCTGTGGTTTTAGCAATTAATTCGAACGAATCATTTTCACAAATATTAGATACACTTTCAATTTCAATTAATGGTATTGGATGAACGATAACATTCGTATCAGCCTTGTTTTGACAACCATATTGGTCTATACCAACGATACTATAATCTGTTGTGTTCGCAGGCGAAACGATAATGTTGTCTTTGGTTTCTTTTGTATTCCAAATATAATTACCATTCATACCAGCACCTTCTCCAACAAGTTTGATTCTTCCTTGACCTTTACAAATTTCGTTTGATTCGTCATTATTATCAGCATTGTATGCTTTGATACTGATAATAGGAAGTTGTCTTACTTTTATTTCTACCGAATCGGTAGTAGAACATCCATTGGCAGTTCCTACTACTGTAAACACAGTGTCTTGTGTTATGACGTCTGTTCTAAAGTTCTTCGTAGAATAGTCATTTTCCCACAAATAAGAGGTTGCACCTTTCACTGAAATCGTTGTTCTCTCACCATAACATACATAATAGTCTGCTATACCAAAACTTAATTCAGGATGATCAATCTTCTTCACATCGTAAGAGTTTTGATAGTGACATCCATTGATATCAGTTACGGTTACATAGAATGTTGTGTCAGATGTGATGGTTGCAGTGATAGATTCAGTATCATATGAAAGAGTATCTACTCCTGATGCATCTTTGATCCAATCATATCTTACCGCATCCTTGGCAGATGCTAATAATGTGACTGTAGAGTCGTAGCAAGCTGATTTCTCACCTACAATAGCTAAATCGGCAGGAAGAGAATTAACTGTTACAGAATGTGTTGCAGTGGATTTACAACCAAATTCATCCGTTGCTGAAATTTCGTATGTCTTATTGACAATAGGAGCTTCCGTTATGATTGGATTGCTTTCTCCATTGTGTCTCCATTTATAAATTAAGTCACCTCTGTTTTCAACTTCATTAGGTGTTGCAGTTAATGTAACAGAATCGTTTAGACAGATAACACTGTCACCCGTGATTTTAAAGATTGGTAATTGAAGTGTGTCAATATGAATGGTGTATGGAGTGACACAACCATTTGTCGTACCTTCAACAATGAAATCTTTAGGAGCATTTAAGATGTCAGAGAAGGAGTTTCCATTGGATCCGTCTTCTGTCCATACATAATTTTCAGCACCGCTTACATATAAGGTGATGGCACCATTGACACAAACACTATCTCTACCTGTTGTTGTCTTATGACTTAATATAGGATATTCTTTTGCTTTAATTACAAAGGATGCAGAATCGATACAAGAGTTGGCGTCTTTTACAACTAACCAATATGTGTATGAATCATCAGTAATTTGAGTTTTATAACTACTTTCATTTGCATTTTCGATGGCTACACCATTCATATGCCATTCGTATTCTGTAGCAGTGCTTGCAACAGCTTTTAATTCTGTTGAATCGCCTCTACAAACGAACTCGTCAGCTTGGATGGCAACAGAAGGTAATGAATTGACGAATACTTTAATTGTATCATAGTTCTTACAACCATTGCTATCGATACCAGTTACAGAGTATGAACTTTCGCCTGTGATGACAGGTGTAACGTAGATAGAGTCATCTGAACTACCTGTATTCCATTTGTATAAATTAGATTCACCACCAGTAGCAACAAGTTTGGCTGGTTGACGAAGACATATATTATCAATTGGGTTGATCTTAATGTTCGGCAAATCCCAAACTTTGATTATAGTATCGATTACTGATGTACAGCCATTTGTTGTACCTTCAACATGGATAGCAGTATCTTTTCTTATATTTTCCAAACGAAGATAGTTGGAAACTTGAGAAGCATCGTTATTCCACTTGTATCCATTTGTGGCACCAGCAACATAGATAGTTCTTGATTCGTTGTAGCAAACGTAGTTTGTATCCATTCTAAGTGTAAGAACAGGATAGTCTTTTACTTTTACTTTTATTTCCTTTTTGTTCTTACATGTGTTTGCATCTTGAGCCCAAACAACGAATGACGTATCTTGATTAACACTATGTGTGAATGTGTTGCCAGATTTATATTCACCATTTCTGTCATCTTCCCATACGTAAGTTAAGTCACTTTCACTAGCGGTGATTGTTGTTTCTGAACCACGACATATAGGAGAAATGCTTGAAAGAGAGAATTGTGGTAAGTTGTAAATAGAGACTATGGCTGATGTCTTTCCAACACATCCATTAGGATCAACACCTCTTACATTATAAACGGTTGCAGATGTAAGATTTGGTGTGGTGAATACGCATGTGTCTTCGGATGCACCATCCCATCTGTAAGTGATGTCTGTTCTTCCATTAACTTCATTTGCAACAAGTATTGCACTATCACCATAACAGATAGCTTGGTCTTCTGCTGTTAATACCGGTAATGGTAACATTGTTACTTCTATAGAGTCTTTCGTCTCACATAAAGTTGAACTAGTAGATGTTGCTGTAACAATAAATTTATTCTTTTCTTCTGTGATTTCTTTTTGAATAAATCTTTCCGTTTCACCTGTATTCCATAAGAATGTTGCATCTATGTCTGATTTGACTTCAATGTATGTTTGATTCATATAACATACGTTATTGTCAAATTTAGCGAATGTTATCGTAGGGTATGGATTAGCTTTGATAACGTGAGAAACTACTGTTTCACATGCAATTCTTCCGCTTAGTTTACCTTTGACATTAAGAATGGTGTCTTGGAAAATATTCATTATGAATTTTTCCTTTCCTTTGGTTGTGCCTAACAAGTTGTCATGAGAATCGTACCATTCGTATAGAAGGTCTATGTCGCTACCATTTAATTCAATGTCATTGTTAATACAGATTTCATTAGCACCTTCAATGAAGAATGTAGGATTCTTGACAATGTTGACGTTGATACCTGTGTTTCCTATACAGCCATTTTCGTCTTTTGCATATACTTCATGATAGGTATCTGCGCTAGCATAAATAGAATAAACAGTGTCATTTTCTCTGTAATCATTATTATTCCACTTGTAAGACCATCCTTTTATAGGATTTTTGATTTTCAATTCTGTTTGAGAACCAAGACATACAGATATTTTTGGCTCATTTACGATTTTCACTTTAGGACTTGGATATGTGTGTACGAAGAAAGCAGAGTCTTTTGTACATCCATTAACTGTTCCTTGTACGTTTATTTCCAATGAATCATAGTAAATGTCAAATGTTTTGAAGTTGTTATAAGTAGACATTACATAACTTGATCCAAGTTTCCATTCGTATTTAGCGGAACGATTCATACCGCTGATGTTTACACCATTACCATAACATACTGTGTCATAAGTAATGTTTAATGTTGGTATTTGTTTCGTGTTAATGACAATAGAAGAACTATCGACGCAACCCAATTCGGTTTTTCCGTATACGACGAATTCACTTACATCTGGATAAGATCCCATTACAAATGAATGTTCAAATTCATCTTTGTAAGACGATTCTTCTCCGTGACCTTCCCAACTATATACAATGTCTTTGTTCTCAGCTGAAATCGTAACATCTGAGTTTTCACAGACACTCTTGTCAAATTTGAATTTTAATGAAGGCAATGAGTTGACTGTTACGGTTGCAGAAGCAGTAGCTTTACAATGGTTAATGTCTTCTGCCGTTACATTGTAGATGCTTGTCATCTTAGGAAGATCTTTCAACCAATATTCTGCTGGCGTTTCTTCTGTAGCAACAGATGTTTTGACCATTTTTTGATTGGTTTCATTTTCCCATACATATGTGTATAAACCATCTTGGGTTTCTAATGTAACTGAATCTCCATAACATATTGTAGCATCATTCAATGATATGATAGGGTTGTCTATTCCTTTCAAAGAAATTTCCTTGCTTGAAACACAACCTTCTTTTGTTGCATAAACGATGAAGTTTTCAGTATCCTCGGTTACCATTCTGTATATGGTATTAGTAAGAGAAACTTCATTTCCTGTTGCATCTTTCCAATAGTAACTATCTGCATCACCACCAACAGCAACTGTTGCATATGAGCCTTTGCAGACGGTATTGTCGTTGTTTATAATTTCAATCGTTGGGTTAACTTTTTCTTTGATCTCATAAGAGATGGTCGTGTCACACATTTTACCCATATTGTCAATTGCTGTGAGATAGATTATGGTGTCTTGTGTGATGGTTAATCGAACATCCATACCGTTACCGATTATGTTATCGTTCTTGTCTTTCCAAGTGAATTTGTAATCACCATCGAAAGAGTAATTTGCATATAAGGTAACGATTGAGTCTTCACAAACACGATTGTCTCCTGTGATGTAGAATTTAGGACGTTGTTGAAGTCTAATAATAATATCATCAGTTCCTTCACAACCTTTAGCATCTTGTCCCCATAATGTGTGAATTTCTCCGTCTTCAGTTGGTCTGATCTCGTAGAAGTTCTCGGTTGTGATAGGTTTTCCATCCCATTTGTATTTTTCACCGCCAGAAGCATAAAGTTTTAATGTGGATTGAGTACAAGCCGTATCTGCTTCAGCATTATTGTCAATCAAAATGGTTGGTAATGTGAAGGTGCCTATTTCGATTTGGGCTGTTGAAGAACAACCATTCTTAGTACCATATACATTAATAGTTGCTTTGTCGTATATGTTTTCTGTTGTGTATGTAGATCCTGTCTTCTCAGAATCTGAATTCCAAACATAAGTGGTTTGGTAGTTAGATTGAGATGAAGTATCAGATACCGTTAGTAATGCTGGAGAACCATTACAAACAGAGTCTCCAGAAATAACTAATTTAGGATTTGGTTTCTTAAGAAGTTGATATGTTACAGTATCTGAGACACAGCCTTTACTGTTCATGGCAACTACTTTGTATGTAGTGTCTTTTGTTACAGCTGAAGGTTGATACTTAGATTTGTCTGTATAAGTTCCATTCCAATTATAGGAAAGAATCTCTTCTGCATTTGCCGAAATCACAACTGAAGAGTCCTCGCAAACATATGTTTTTGCAGGAATAGTGAATTCTGGTAAATAATTGATTTTAACAATTACACTATCCGTTCTCTTACAAGAGTTTTTGTCTGTACCTTCTACAACAAATTTTGTTGTTTCTAATGGTTGTTTGACAATAGTTGAAGTGTTTCCATCAAGAATATTTTCCCATGAATAAGCTTGCATATTTGCACCATCAGCAATAAGAGTTATCTTATCTCCATAACAAATTTCAGCTATGTGTGATGCGGAAATTTTTATGTCATCTCCATTTTCATTTTTTGCAAGAATTTCTACAGGGGTTCCTGAGTAAACACCAATTTCAAATGTTGTATCCTTATAACAACCATTTACTTCTCCTGTTACTGTGAATTTCGTTTTACGAGTGAGTGTTTGAGAGTAGTTTCCAGTTGTTATTTCCGGATGTCCTTTCCATGTATATGAATTAGCACCAGTGATTTTGAGGTCTGCAGATGATCCTTTACATACATATTCAGGAACATTTACAGTTAATGTAGGTTGTGGTTTTGTGACAAGATTAAAGAATGATACAACGTTACAATCATCAGTCGTTTGTATTGTGGATTCTATCACAATATTGTTTGATGAAGCAACGAAATTAAGTTCTTCTTCTTCTCCTAAAATCACATTGTTTGTGGTATCTCTCCATCTTATGGATTTTATGTTGTTACCTCCAGCGATAGAAAGATTTACATTGTCACCTTCGCAATAAGCGTCTTTGCCAATGATTGTGAAGGTAGGATTAATGTAGCTAGACAATGTGTAGTAAGCCGTAGTGTCACATTGCGTTATAGCGTCTGTTACAGTAACGGTGTAAGTAGTTGGGTCAATTGGAGCAGCAACAGTAATTCCCTTAGTTGTAGCGTTCGTACTCCATTTGTATTCATATACACCATCAGGAATGTCCTGTCTATTCAAATCTTTTACAGAAATTTCTGTGGTTGATTCTTTACATAATGATGCAGGTCCGTCAATTTTGATTTGAGGACGACTGTGAACATTTACATTAACGGTTGATTTGTTAGAACAACTTAGCACACCTGTTTTTAACAAGTATTGTTTGTAACCTGTTACTTCGTAATTGTATGGATCAGATGATACGTCTTGAATAGTAGGTTCTGTCCATGATTTAGCTGTTGTTCTAGAAGAATCTGGCCAAATATAGTAATCGGCATTACTATTATCAATTATAATAGTGACAGCTTGATTATGACATATGTCTTCTGCTTTAGGTGCAGCAGTAAAGTTTGGTTTTGCTTTAGTATCAACTGAAACTTCTTTCTCATAAGAACAAGTCTTGCCGTTTTCTTCTCTTTCAGTTACAAGTTTAATGACATGAGTTCCTTCATTAGTGATATTAGTTTCAAAGGAAGCGTCATTGAAAGATGTCGGATTACCATCAAATGTCCATGTGTATGATTGAGGAGTAGGGTAGTCGGAAGAACTTTCTGCTTCAATTTCCAATTCACTATCGATACAGATAGCTTCAGGGTAAATTAGATTAACAATAGGCTTCTTGTTCTTCTTTACAAAGAAGGTGTCTGTTGCAGAACATTGTTTGTTGTTTCGGACGATTACAGAGTATTCTGTTAATTCTGCAGTAGGTGATACTTCTATGTTATCAGTCGTTTTATTGTTACTCCAGTTGTAGTTAACATCTTCGGATGCTGTAGCTGTTAAAGTGACAGCTTCTCCTTCACAAATATAGGCTGTTTTATTGCTTGAAATAGTATTAGCTGCAATTGATACAGAAGGATTATTGTTTACTTTTATTTCAATTGTTGTATCGGTCTGACAATTGTTCAAAGTGGCTAATATCTTATATTGCGCATCTTTTGTAGGAGTTAGCAATCGGTGATTGCTATAAATTGCTTCACTATTTAAGTTTTCAGAGTCGTAATACCATTTATAGTTGCTGTCACTGACACCTGCACCAGAAACTGTAATTGTAGTTGATTGACCTTGACAAATTTCTCTGGCTCCTGAGAAATATAATGTAGGGTTGTTTTTCTTGGTTACAGTATATTTTTTAGACTTTCCTTCACAACCATATTTGTCGATACCTATTACAGTAAATGAACTATCGGATGTGATTGTTGGTGTGATTGTTTCTTCAGTAGAACCTGTGCTCCACTTATAAGATACAGCACCCGTAGCATACAATGTAGCTTCTGTTCCATCACAAACGCTCTTGTCTCCTGAAATTATTACATTAGGGTTAGCTTTTACAACAATAGGAATGATATTGCTTCCGATACAACCATGAGCGTCTGTAACTTCCACTTCAAATTTATATGGAGTGGTAGTGTTGGTTAATTTGTAGGTTGTTGTAGTGCTCTCATTCGTAGAAGTAACGTAATTGCTCTTCCAGTTGTATGAGAATGGAGCTTCACCTGCAGGTGTAGCCTCTAATGTGACGTCAGTGTTGTAACATATAGTGTCTTTGTCTTCTGCAGGTTTGAGAGTTACTGTTGGAAGATCATAATACTTGGTAGTAAATGTTGTATCATGACTACATCCCTCGTTTGTGACTTTTAAAGTAATTGTTTTTTCTTTATTTACGACAAGAGGAAGTGTATTAGCCGCAGTTTTTACGGACTCTCCATCCTCTGTCCATTCATAAGATGAACCTGATAAGCTGGAGAAGGCAGTTAATGTTATTTTACCATTTAAACAAACCACATCGTTACCTGTAATTGAGATGCTCGGATTAGGTTTTGATTTAACAGTATATGTTGCTTTGTTTTGACAATGAAGTGTAGTGTTGTCAGTGACACCAACTTCATAATTGTTAACGCCTTCGTGAGCTGTAATTTGCAATTTGTCGTTTCCGATGGCAGTTGAATCTGGTAACCAGAAATAAGTGTAGTCTGTTTGGTAGTTGTTGATTGTAATGAAATCTATTGAATCAGTACAAACTTTTTCATTACCTGTTAATGAAATTTCTGGTAAGGCTTGAATCTTCACTGTATGCCATGCCGTATCAGAACAACCATCTTTTGTGCCTACGACATAGTAAGTTGTTTCTGTTAATGGCTTAACTGTGTTTGCATTTGCAGTTATACCATTATTCCATTTATATGAGGTTACTTCTACAGAGGAAACTTCTCCATATGCATGTAAATCTATTTCTGAATTGTAACAAATTGTTGATTCCCCGTTCTTTTGATTTTCAATTGTAACGTTTGGAATTTCGTTTGTTATTACGGCAATTGTTGTATCAAATGAACAACCTTCAGATGACTCTAAATAGATAGTATAATTTTTGCTTTCTGTAGGAGTCAATCGTAATGTGATAGGAGAGGTTGTTTCATATTCGTTGTCTCGACTAGCTAATATGTTACCACCAGAGTTTCCTAAAATAGTCAAATCGATAGAGTTACCTAAACATACAGGTTTGTTACCAAAGATTTGAATGTTAGGATTTTGCTTCGTTGTAACTTCTATTATTTGAGAGTTAGAACACGTTGCATCGTTAGTTGTTTCACTTACTTCAACTACATATTTGGTGTTGTTAGAAATGGTTTGCTTTAATGTGTCACGACCAATTTCTGCACCCTTGTTTCCTTCGGCACTTTCATCATAACTATACCAAATAACGTTTTGATTGTCTTCTACGTAAAGTTTGACATTGTCTGTTACATCAGGACATACATTTGTATTACCAGAGATTGAAATAGAAGGAAGAGAGTTGACAATTACCTCAACTGGCATTGTGCTGTAACAACCTTTAATATCAGTAACTTTTGATGTGTAAGTTCTAAGTCCTGTTTGAGATGGATGTATGGTCAATTTGTTTTCTGAAATTGACATGCTGCTTCCATCTTTGTCAGCATTCCATGAATAGGATAGGTTTCCTCCATTTGGATTTGTGGCAATGACAGTCAATTCTTTAGTCTCATTAATACACATTGCAAATGGATCAATTGCTGTTATTGATGGAAGTTCAAGCGGTGTGATTGATCCTGTCTTTGTTGATGAACAATGACCTAATTTACCAGTAACGCTAAAGTCTTGTTTTTGATTGACTTCATTAAAGTCTATATAAGATCCCGTTTGACTCATATGCTCTGATCCTATAGACCATGACCAGTCAAAAGAAGTACCGCTTGTGTTGACCGTAAGGTTGACTCTTGCGTTTTGACCTTTACAAACATCCGTAGCGTTGATTGTAAAATCAGGAACTGCAGCTACTTTAACTGGATAAGATTTCTCTGATTTACATGTTAAGTCATCATTAATTTTTTGAGAAGCAACAACTTTGAATGTAGAGTTTTGTGTTATTGTCGGTGATATACGACTACCTTTCTCGGTTTCTGTTGCAGACAATTCATTGCTGTTGCTAAACCATTGGAATGTGTAATTTGTTCCGACAGCTTCTAATGAGATGCTTTCATTGTTACATACCGTATTGTCTGTAATGTCATCATTTCTAATGATAACAAAGGAAGGATTTGGATGTATGGTGATTTCTTTACTAGAATCTTTTACACATCCATTTTGGTCTTCAACCGTTACATTATAAATACCTGTCTTGCTTACTTCGATTGGGTTTTCGTTTTGTGCGTGACCTATCCATCTAATCTTAAGATTGTTGTCTGGATTTAATACTTGAACAAGAGTAGGATTGCCTTGGCATGTGTCTTTACCTACTATTTCAAATGTAGGAAGTTCCAATGCTTTTATTGTTATAGTTGAATCTGTAGAACAGGTAATTCCATTGGAAGTATAAAATCCTTTTACAGATAAATTGCTTTCACCTTTACTTGTTGGAGTATAGGTGTTATCAAGGTAACCTTTTTCTTTGTTTTCCCATTGAATGGCTACACCAGGACCTCCATTGGCTGTTAATTTAATAGAAGAACCTTCACAAACAGTACGATTGAGAGGCGTAATTGTTAGAGTAGGGTTCTTGATGACATTTACAGCAAATATGTCTGATCTTGATTCACATTGATTTTGATCTTTTCCACTGACAGACACTTGGATAATGCCTGGTTGACAATCACTTAGAACTATACCCTCAGGATTGTGAGTGTATTCAGAAATAGTGGTTGATGATGGATCGATAGTCCATTCTAATGTGCCTTCTCCGTCTGTTGTTAATGTGACAGATCCGTTTTCACATATGGCTGGTTCACCCGCTATATTGATAGGTTGCGGAACATAGATTTTAACGGTTTGCGATATTGTATTGGTACAGCCATATTGATTAGTGGCTGTAACTTGGTATGTCGTTTGATCAGTTGGAGTATCGTTTATGCTAGTTACATTTGTTAATGGAGTTCCTGTGTTGCTGCTCCATGAGTAGGTCGTTTTATTTAGCGTACCAGCTTCTTCTGTGTTGTCTTTTGCATACAATGTGATTGTTGTGTTAGGACAAACAGTTGTGTCTTTGCCGATAGTTAATGTTTCTCCCTTACTGCCTAATAAAACGATTTCAGGTTTAATGTTAGGCTTAATTGTAACTTCAGATTCAATGGCACATTCATTAAGAGAGGCTGAGAACTTAAATGTTGTGTCTTTTGTTATTCCATCTGCAGATTCCCATGAGAAGTTGTTTTGTGAATTATCTGGCCAAATATAGAAGTCGGCTTCACTGTTCGCTTTATCTACAGAAATAATACCTTTCTCTCCATAACATATGTTAGGAGCATTTACACTTATAGTAGGTAATTTCTTAGCATTTACAGTTTTTGTGGCAGAATTCTCACAACCATAAGAGTCTTTGAATTTTAGTAAATAGGTTGTGGTTTCTGTTAATAATTTTGTTAATGAGAATGTGTTACCAACCAATGTTGTATCACTTCCATTGATTGTAAACCATTGATAATCGGAATAACTTGAAGGAGAGGCTGTGAGTGTGATTTCATCATTGATACATTCTTCATCCTTACCTTCAATATTGATTCTCTCTTCATTATATACATTAACTTCGAATACGCCTTTGTTTTTACAATTGTTGGCATCTTTAACAGTCACAGAATATATCTGTTTCTTTCTTGAAGATGCAGAAACTGTGATTTCGTTGGAAGTCTCGTGAGTACTCCATTGGTAAGTAAGTCCACTGTCGTCTGAGTCACTCGCTTTTAAGTTTAAAGAACCGTTAAGACATATAGTCTCTGTTGCAGAGTTGACTTTTGGTAAATCATTTACATGAATTTGGAAGAATGTATCTGTATAACAAATGCCCGATTCTGCATGAATTTGGTATTTGTGACTTTCATTAGCTTTTGAGAATGTGATAGGAAGTGAGTTGGCAATCACACTATCTTCTGAAACCCATATATATCGATCGGCACCAGATAATCTGACAATATCTTCAGTTCCTTCACAATTTGTATTACCTAAGACTGTAATACTAGGTTTGTCAACTTTCTGTATTGTATATTCTTCTGACTTTTTACATCTAGATGCATTGTATGCCTCTGCAACCATTGTGACAGAATTCATATCTTCAGTTACGGTAAATTGATAACTGTTAGAATTTGATTTTACTATTTGTGAAGTTGTTTCATCAATTTTCTTATACCAATTTAAACTATCGTTACCCGTAGAGTTCAGAATGGATGCATTGAGTGTAACATCATTTCCAACACAGGTTGCACCTTGTTGTGTGATTTGTAAGATAGGCAATGCATTTACTGTTATTGTTACATCTTTCTTTGTTGAACAACCTTTGCTGTCAACTGCGGTTGCAGTGTATGTTGTTGTAGATGTTGGTTGAATGGTAACATTTCCGTTTATGTCAGGAGTAGAAAGCCCTTGATTCCATGTTATTGTGTATAAGTTGGAATTAGTAGCATTTAATGTTGCTTTGTCACCCGAACAGATTGCCATATTATTAGACACTGCAAATTCAGGAAGTTTGTTTACTGTGACAGTTGTGCTGTCTTTCTTTTTACAACCTTTTTCAGATGTTGCTTCAACAATGAATTTTCTGTTGTCAGTTAACGATTGAGTAATTGATTTTGCATTGTTTACATTTCCTCTTCCGTTAGCATCATTCCATTCCCATTGGTATTGGGTCGTTGCAACATAATTCTTAATGCTTATTGTGTTAGATTGTCCAGCACAAGCTATGTTGTAATCGAATTCGATTGTTGGATTTGAATTTACTTTAACTTCGTAAGTGGCTGTGTTTGAACAGTAGTCATTGAAACCTGTTACTCTATAGATAGCACCTTCTTCCGCATTTGTTATTGTATATACATCTTTGTTCGCATTCGAACTAATAGTTGTGAAATCACTAGCTCCATTTGCTTTTGTTTCCCATGTATATTGGTTATTTCTTGATCCTGTGGAACCTTCAGCTTTGAGTTCGATTTCTGATTGCTCGCATATTTCCTCTGATCCGTTTGTTTTTCCATTGATAGTAATGATTGGATTAGGATTTACAATTACATTGAATGTGTTTTCTGATTCACATCCATTAGCGGATTCTGCATGAGCAATATATGCAAATGTGCCAGTTGTTTGTGGCTTGACATCGATGTTGTCGGTTCCTAATGCACCCGTATTCCAACGTGTTATATTAGCATCTGTAGTTTTTGCCTTGATGTTGACTTGTTCATTAAGACAGATGTTGATTTCATTAATGTCGTTTGTTGTCGTTCCATCTTTTGTGGCATCAAAAGTGATGATAGGAAGCTTGTTGATTTTTATTTGAATTGTTGTGTCTTTTGAACAACCATTATAGTATGCTATGATAGGATATTCAGCATATTCACCATCAGCAGTGGTTGCTACTATGTTGGATAATGTTCTAGTAGAACCTGTAACAATATCATCGTTTTTCCATGTGATAGATGTCGCGTTGTTGACAGTGACTTGAAGATTTTGACCTTCACAGACATTCAGCGTTCCCCAATCAGGTCTTACTTCATCTTTTACGGTCACTGTATGTTCAACAGGTAAACTAACACATCCTGTTTTCGCTCCTTCTACCTTAAATGTCGTTGTGGTAGAAAGATCAGTAGTATAAGTGGATCCTGTCGTAGCTTGATCCACATTATTTAACGACCATTTATAGACATCAGCTCCAGAAGCTTCTATTATGGCAGTCTCATTTTGACAAATTGTGGCTGGCCCTTTAATTGTAACGTTAGGACGTTCTTGTACTAGTATGTTAACAATGGCAGTAGATTGACAAGTTAAATTTTGTTGCTTAGTCTTGTCACTTTTATATGTCTTACTTGAAGTAACAGTATATTTCTGTAAACCTACAGAAGTGGCTGTTAATGATATTTGATCGTCATTGGTGGTTGAATTCCATTGGTAATTTGATCCATCGCCCGATGCTGTTAATACATCGGTATCTAAATAACATAAAGTATCAGCTTTTGTTAAATAGTCGAAGTTTGCTTCTTTGTTTGTTGATATTTGAATTGTTGGATTGCTTAATACATAAGCCGTTATTTCGATAAAGTCTGACAAACATCCGTTTTTAGATCCTCTTACTTTGTAACTTCTATCTGCATTTAATACTTCAGAATAAACAGATCCTGTTGCAACAGTATCTTTACCATTCATATTAAAATGCCATTCGTAGAAATCGGCATCACCCACTGCTTTGACGGTTGATAATGTTCCTTCGCAAGAGAATGTGTCTCTAACAGTAAATGAAGGGAAAGGTTTTGTTATTATTGTATAGTTAGCACTACCAGGACACCCGTAGATTGGTAACGAACCCGTTATTTTATATCTTGTCGTATCTGAAATGATACCTGTATTATATGTATTGGTAGTGTTACTTTCAATCACATCGTTTTTGTACCATGTGTATTGACTAATGCCTTGCTCTGTGTTTTGTTGACTGGTGGCTGTTAGATTGATACTATTGCCTTCACAAATGATCGTATCTCCAGATGTATGACCATTGATGTATAGAATCGGATTTTCAATGATTGTTATATCTTTTGAATAAGTTCCTGTACAAGAATTATTGTCAATGACAGTAATGATACATTTTGTTGGATTGCTGGTTGGCGTGACATTTATCGCATCGCTTTTATCATTTGAAATATTCCATTGATAATCGGTAATATGAGCATCAGGAGAAGCAAGAGTTACATTTGTTCTTAAATTTAAGCTCATATCACGACAAACTGTGTCTGCACTGATAATAGTAACCTGTGGATTGTCAAATACTTTAACAACTAATGTTTTTTGAGTTGTACAATTATTGGCCGTAACTTTTGCTATAAATTCGTAATTTCTAACTTCTGTTAGTTCAACTTTGCGAATTTCTTCATTTGCATTAACAATATTGGCTTCATGATCTATCCATTCAATGTTACCATTAGAAGAAGATGCAGCCGTCAATTCAATGGTGCTATTTTTACAAGCATGATCTACACCAGTGATTGTCAAATCTGGTGCATCGTTAATGACGATTTCGTGAAGTTCAGGAAGAGAAACACATCCGAACGTGTCTTCTACAATTACTTGATAAATGGTTGTTTTATCTAGAGTAGGGAGGTTGAAAGAAATCTCATTGCTACTATTTGTTTCGTTAATGGTATTTCCATTGCTATTATTCTCACATGTCCATTGTCTTATTTGTCCGCTTTCCCTATTAGATGTTGCTGTCATTGTAATATTGTTCATGCCAGCGCAATTGTCCCCAGTATGAACAATATTTATTTCTGGTTTCTTTATCCAAAGTACTTCTTTAGGATCTGAATTTGCAGGACATCCATTTGGATCGGTGATGTTTAATCTGAAGTCTGTGTTTCCAGAAAGTGCCATTTCAGTAGTTTGAGCACTATTTCCTCCTTGTGGTAACCATGTGAAATCTTTTATGTCAGCATTATCTACAAGTGTATTGTCCTTGTCATATATTTTAGCGTTCAATTGAATTGTGCTTCCTTCACATACATGGTTAGCACCTTCGATCTTAACTGTATAATTAGGGAATACGTTGATTGCAAATGTGTCTTCACTAACACATCCATATGTTGATGTAGCAACTGCGACGAAACGTTTTTGATCGTTTAGATTACCTGTGTTATGGTAACTTTTATTGTCTCCAGTTGTCGTAAAATTATTCTCAGAAGTTTCTTCAAACCATTCCCAAGATTGAATGATTGCATCTGAGGTGTTCTTAGCTGTTAAGTTCGTTGAGTTGTTGTTACAAATAGAATGCTCGCCATCTATGGTTACTACAGGTTTTGGTCGTGCAGTGATGAAGATTTCGGCAGAACTGCTACATGTTACTTGTTCACTATTTTTGGTGTGGATTTCTTTACCTGATACGATGTATTTGTCGGATTTGGTAATGATAGGATTTATGATATTACAATCTCCAGCATGACATTTAGTATCCTTAGAGTCATTGTATTTGTTACTTTCATTTTCTTCGCTTATATACCATTGATATGTAAGATTTGTAGAACTTGTTGCTTCTAATAAAAGAGCATCTCCTGTACAAGCACTATTCTCTCCTTTAATGGAAATGCTAGGAGGTAAAAGAACATCAAACTTATGTACTGCTTCATTTGTACATCCGTTTTTGTCAGTTAATATAATCTTAACGGAATCGACTGCACCCGTTGCGATTGTTCTCAATGTCTTCTCTTCGCTACCTGTACTCCATTGGTATAGAGAATCTGAGTTGTTTGCAGCACTTGCTGTTAAGTTGATAGAGTCTCCCTGACAGAAAATGTGGTTACCGCTAATAGTGACATCTGGTCTTTCGTTGATGTTGAATTTAACTTGCAAAGTGTCTTTACATCCATTTTCTTCTCCAATTACGTATATTGTATAGTCAGTGGCAGTTGATGTTTTGATGTCATTATCAATGAATCTTGTTGAGGATCCTTTTACGACACCGCTACCGTCTACACTTGTTAACCATTCATACGAAGCTGCACCATCAGCAGAAATACTAATTCCTTCACCTCGACAAATGTCTTTGGCATCTGTTGTGACATTTGGCTTTTGGTAAACAATTACTGAATATGTTTTGTATGAATAACAGCTGTTTTCGTCGTATCCTGTTACTGAAAATTGAGTTGGACTTGATACGGGCGCTTGAATGATAGAACTATCGCTATTATATACGATATCAGATTCGGAAATAGCTGTGTTATAATTCCAATCACAATGTTTTAATGTGTTATTGGCTGTCGCCGTTAATTCTACAGTTTCTCCAGAACAAACAGCTGGATTTCCTGTAATAGTGATGATTGGAAGTTCGTTGACTTTTACTGTAAATTCTGCGTGACCGTCACAACCACCCGATTGCGCTTTACCAACAACATAGTATGTTTGGTCGGAAATAGGTGTTACGTTGATTGTGTTCGTAGTTACACCCATACCAGTCCAGTTCCAATCAGAGATGGCTACTTTTGTACTTTTAGCAGTCAATGTTGCTACGCCTTGACCTTTACAAATGTTGCTGTCACCTTCAATGATAATTTCAGGCTGCTCTTTGATCGCTATATCAAATGAATGGGTGTTTTCACATCCGTCTTTTACACCTTTAACAGTATAGGTGATTAATCCGCAACCATTGCAATCAGGGTAATCAACTAATGTTCCATATACATCAGGTATTTCCTTCACCAAACTGTCCTTATACTTGTAAGACCATGTATATTGGTTTTGCTCGCCTCCAGTTGGTGCTATGGTGACTTGTGAGCCTTCGCAGACTTCGGTAGGGCCTATGTGACTAATGTTTGGAACAGGTTTGACGGTTACTTGGGTTTTGGATTCTCCCTCACATCCGTTTGCATCTGTTGCTTTTACGTATATGTCTATATCATTATTGATAGGAATACCAATTTTGTTTTCTGTCGTTCCTCTAGAATACCATATAGTATCATGAACGGATGAACCTAAAGAGAACCATTTATATAATGCAAAATTAGGCTCAGCAATAATTGTATCGATTGTTCCTGGACAAACTCTAGGATAAACGGGAGCTACACTGAAAATAGGTAAGTCGTATACTTCAATAGATTTCGTTGCAGAGCTGGAACATGTACCATTGTCCCAATTGATTGTGTATGTAGAACTTGCAACTGGAGTTATGGTTAGCGTTTTGCTGCTCGTTTTATTTACATCATTCCATTGGTATTTAATTGTTCCACTGCCATGAGCAGGATCGTGAGAGTAGTCTGCTGTATCTTGAGCAGAGAATGAAATTGATTTTCCTCTACAAATTCCGTCTGGACCGATTATCTTGATTTCTGGTATTTTATAGACGGTGATTGGAACATCTTGCTCTAATGTACAGAATGTATCTGTATAGAATACATATGTTTTTAATTTGTATACACTTGATACAGGAGGTTCATTAATAGAACTTTCCGTTGGAACTCTTAACATCTGTCCGTATGTGTCACCTCCATCTTTAATCCACTGACAAGAATCCACGTTGTATACGTTGATAATGACATTCTTGTCTGCACAAACAGGGGATGGTGCTGGAATTGTCGGATTAGGTTTCCTTCTAACTGTTAATTGTTTTTGAATGGTGTTATCACAACCTAATTGGTTTCTTCCTGTTAATGTATAGTAATAATAATCAGGTGTGTTATTGGACACTTCTATGGTTGCTGCATTGGCTATTTGTGTATTATTAGTATACCATTTGTATGAAGATGTTTCTGAACCAGATAATCCTTGGGCTGTCCATGTGACAACGTCACCTTGACATATTGCAGAAGGTCCATCGATTGTTAGATCGGGTAATGGTTTAACATTGACCCAAATGCTATCAGAAACATTACATCCGCTTTTGGCAGTAACTATATATTGTGTGGTATCTGTTGGACCAACATTGATTTTTTTGCCTGTTTCCGTGTTACTCCATGTATATTCATCTACAGCAACAGGAGAACCAGCATCGTTGATTTCGATGTCTGTTGTTTGACCTTTACAGATGTCGATTTGATATCTACCATCTTTTTTAGTGACATTTTTAAAAGTGAAAGAAGGAACATCTTTTATCGTTACCGTGAAATTTTTGTGATATACACATTGTTGGTTTCCAATGACAACATTTCCCTCTAATAAGTCTTCCTTACGAGAAATTTCAACACAATAATTTCCTTCGTTTCCAAATATTCCTTCAATATCAAAATATTGGCTGTTGTTGGTTGAGTCTTGAATGATGGTTCCTTCACATTTGCCATTGGAACATCCCCCTGTACATTTTTTCCATATATAACGATTGTTAGGATCGTTATAGTTCGTTACTTGTAATTGAGATGTCGTATTTTTACATATGTCGAGTGTGCCTGCTAATTGGATATCAGGTTGAGGTTGAACTTTAAATGGTTTTGTGTATGACATTGTACATCCTTTTGCCGTTTGTACAGTTAGTGTCATGTCGTATTTACCTTGATTGGCATCGGTCCATTCAAATATACCTTGTGGATTTTTTATGCTATTGTCGTTATTAACATCATCTATGGTGTAGGAAGTTAATGTTCCAGATTTTCCATGATGGTCATCGTATTTCCAAGTCCATTTAACAATGGTATCAGGTTCAATGTAAGACCCATCTTGTAGAATTTGGGTTATGTGCGATTTGTCTGTAAATGTGACATTGTTATAACAAGCATTACTGCTTATGACATCCATTACAATTGGATCTTTTGCAATACGTGTAGAAATGGAAATATCTGCACAATCGGAATTAGAACCTTTTATAGTGCATATATAATCTACATCTTGTATTTCTGAACGTTTAACGTATGCATAGTAATTTGTATAAGCCTTACCACTCTCGTCGACGAGACTAACACCATCGGAGGTTTTCCATATATAATGACCTTCTCCAAAACCTTCAGGCACGGCTATTCTAACTTTGTCATTTGGATTGCTTGGATCTGGACAGTTTTCCACATCAATCTTCAATTCCATTGTTTCACCTGTAAGGTAACCATAGGCTGTGTGACCTCCTGCCATTACACGTTTGGTTACATCGACATTTGTTCTGTTACAACCAGAGTAGTAACAAGTCCATTGATTCCATCCATTGCTACAATTGTATATTGCAGTGGCACATTTATTTAATTTTACATTACCATTTCCGTAATCTGTAATACCTGTTGAATTTGCATGACATGTATTACAATTATTACAAACGTATAATTCTAGTAGACAATCATGCACATATCCTTCAATAACAACTTCAGAACCAATGAAATCTCTTAAATCATAAATATTGGTTGTCCATGGCTTGTATGTTAGATTGTTTGAACTTGCTCCTGTATAGCAATCTCCATTGTTTTTTTTGGATAATGAAACTAATGTGTTATCATTACTACTCGCATCTCCGCAATATTGTCCGCAAGGCAATACTCGTGTTCCATTGTCTGCTGTTACATTCAAACACATACCTGGATGCTCATCTCCAAAGTGCGCACCAGCATCTGTGTTAGGCTCAGAAAGAACGCTTGCGAAGCATAATTTTAATAATGTACTTTTTGGAGTGACTTTAAAACGATAGACTAGTTTTTCTGCCATTGCCCTTTTCTGCCAATTTCCTGGTGAAATATAATCATATAATATTTCTGCATCGCCTGTACTTCCTACAATACCTGCTGCTTTGAACTCATTGGGCAATCTTTGTAACGACTTCCCGTTACACCACATGTTTACATCGTTTCCCTGCGATGTTACTACACTAAATGTACCGTGTATTTCTTCGTTGGATCCAAAATCATAACTTTCTTCTGTTCCTGATTGATTTGGTGTTCCGTAGGGACTATCTTGAATAAGATATTTTACATGACCTTTTCTACTATTGTATAGGTATGAATCACCATCACCATTTTTTAATGTCCAAACTTCTTCATTAGGTACTGAGGTTGCATCAGGTGAATTGGTATAGATGTTCGGACTGTTGAAATCCATAAAATCGGCGGGACCAAAATAGGCATAATATCGTTCCCAGTTGGCAAATGAACCAAATGAAAAATCTAGATTTGGTGTATCTTCATTTTTCGCAAAAAGATTTTCTGCGCAAAATAATGACAATATAACAATAAAAAAACTTCTTAGTATTCTATTTTCTAAGTTTGCTTGTTTCATAATTCTCTAACATTTAATAGGTTAAATGTAATTATCCCTATTATGGATTATAAATTGAAAGGTAGATTTTTTTTCTGTCTTATCCTAATATTTATTAATGATTATAAATATTTTTTATTCTATTTTTAGAAAATGTAAAATATTTTGATATAAATCAATTAATTTTTGTGTCTTGTCTTTGGAATCCTAAAAGATAGAAATATTTCATGCGTGTTGCTTGGTAATGTGTTGTTACTTCCTAGTCCACATTCATAGACATATCCAAATCTGAATATTTGATATTCAAAGCCTAACATAATCGATAAATAGGATGGGTTACATTTGTTGACAAGATCTGGTCTCCATGAAAATCCTCCCCAAAACAATCTGTGATAAAAAACTAAAAATCCTAAATCGGCTAAATGAACTTTGTTTCGATTCATGTATCCTAAATCAATCATTAAGTCCCAATCTGTATTGATGTTTTGTGTATGAATGGCATATCCATAAAAATGACGATCGGAAGAATAGGAGGTGGATTGATTGTTTTGAATGTGTGTACACGAAATACCAAATGTCCAATTCATAGAGTTTAATTCAAATCCTAAATTGAAATCGGGTGTTACTTCTTTCTCTTTGTCAGAAGATAAATTTAACTCTTTTCGTTCTCCTTCAAATTCTAAGGTGTTCATTGTAGGATCATATACTCCAACAAACAATCCTGCTGATATACCCATGGAAAGAATCCATTTGGGATTTAAATCAATTTGATAAGAATATTCTGCTTTAATTTCTGTCGTGCTGTGTCCTATGCCTAAGGCATCGTATGAGAGTGAAAAACCAATGCCTGACTGTGCTTTGGGGAAATAATTGGTGGCATTCAGCAAAATGGTATGTGGCGCATTGTCAACTCCTAACCATTGTAATCTGCCGAGTAAAAACAGATCGATGTCTCCTGTGTTTCCAATTCCAGCTGGATTAATGTTGCCCCTCGAAAATGTTTGTTGTGTGAAAAGAAAGTCTTGCTGTGCTGTCATGGTTTGATGACAACATATGGTGACTAATATGAGAAAAAGGATCTTTTTCATTCTTCTTTTCGTACTTTAATTTCTACTCTTCGATTTAATTGATGTTCTTTCTCGTTTTTGGCATGCGGTATGGCTAATTCCAATTCGCTTCTGCCTATCATTCGTAGTCGTTTTGCATCTACACCCCTGCGAAGTAGTACATTGTAAACTTTTAACGAACGTCGCTCGGAAAGTTTTTGATTGTAAGCTACGGTTCCTCGTTCATCTGTATGTCCAATCACATCAAAGTTTTTTCCTTTGTGATAATCGATAAAACTCATGATGGTGTCAAACTCAGAGGTATAGTCTGTGATAAAATTATCTTGGTCGAATATGAAATAGACGATGCATGTATTAATGTCAGGACGTTCTACCAACGATGTTTTCTCATTTTCGTTGTTTTCCGATGTTTGATTTTCTGTACTACTAGCTATTTTATTATCGTTGTTTGAATTATCGAAAGTAGAAGAATCTGTCGGACTATTATGGGTTGTGTCATTGCTTTGTGCAATTGGAGTTGCATTGGACGATAGTGTAGGCATAGAGTCTGCTGCTAATGTGTCTTTTTCTAATGGGGACTCTATTGTGAGAGTATCGACAGATAGTGTATCTTGTTGCTCCTCTTTTCCTTCATTCATGACGGGGTATCGCCAACTTCTGTAAAATAACGATGATCCTTGCTCGGTGATTCGCTCTTTGTTTTTGGCAAAAGAGACGACCGAGCAACTGATGAGTAACAAGATAAAACAGTATCGTTTCATTCTTTATCTTTTCTTGAAACTGTGTATTTTAAATAACTCTTCAAATCTCATATAGATTCCAGCTGCATAATCTACAGCTGATTCATCTATGTCGTAATAGGCTTGAATTTCAAACCCGAAGTTGAATCCTTTGATGTAATAATTGTAGCATGCTTTCCCTGTTATCATATGTCTATAACGTCTTTCAAAAGAATCATCAAAATAGGCTCTGGATTGGAATAGATAACTTCCTCTTCCTGAGATGAATTTATCTCCATACCAATATCCTACATTTGCTTTCCAATGGTGTGCTTTCGTTGTTCTGTTAGCAATACATATTTGAGGGTAAACACCAAATCCGTCTTTGTAATGTGTGTGTATATGTTCTTCGTTGGACCGATTAGAAAAGAAAAAAACTGGTATGTCTGGTGTTAATGTGATTTTGTTAAGCTTGATTTCCATGTTTACACCCATTGCTACATTCATGAGCGTTTCGATACATGTGTCTTCAACCGCATCTATTTGTCCTCCTCTGTGATTCATCATTAGGTGAACGGGAATGTTGATTTCTGTGTTTTTTGAAGATTGAATGTGAAAATCATTTTTCCATCCGAATGTGAATCGCTCTTGAAAATCAGATCCTGGGACAATGAAGTCTTCCCAGTTGCACCACATATCGGTTGTCCATATTTTTGTGTTTGCTATAGCTTCCAATCCCATTTCTTGATTGTCATAAAAATATCTGTCGAAATCATACATTGGTTCGTAGAGCATGTGCTTTGCACCATTTCCTAATGAACCTCCGACAAGAGAAAACCATTTGGTGGGTTTGAATTCTAATGAAATAATAGGTGATATTTCTCTAATTGTCTTATGATCTCCTGCAATTCCCATTATGTGAATACCTGCTTGTATGATGGCTTTCTCGTTGATTTTATAGAGAAAGGTGGGGTCGAAGTTGAATCCTAACGAAGTGTAACCTTTCGTGTAGGGTAAAAAATATTCTGCATCACGTACAAATGTCGTGGTGGTAGGAATGAAATATAATGTACGATTTTCCTCGTGTTTATAATCGGAGGGATGTGTAGCAAGACTTAGTGGCAGAATTTGTTGAGGTGGAACGGAGTTGTAGAAGACTTCTTCGTTTGAAATAAAATCATGATGTGTTGGGGTGAATGGTGTGTCCAACTTCTCACCATCTGCAAAAACACATGAGAGAGAGACAAACCAAAATGTAATAAATACAATACTTTTTTTTATCATTGCTTGTTTTTTCATGATGATAGAAAACAAAGGCGTTGGAACTTGATTGTACCAACGCCTTGTGTAAGGTTATTAATATGCTCTTGCAAATAATACTCTGCATTTAGACGGTTTACCAGTAACCATGCATTTGCCTGGTTGCTTGTCATCGTCCAAATAGGTATCGAAAGGAACACAGCGAATAGTTGCTTTTGTTTCTTCCTTGATTTTGGCTTCTGTTTCTGGTGTACCATCCCAATGAGCCAAAATGAATCCACCTTTTTCAATTTCTACTTTGAATTCATCATAGCTGTCTACCTTCTTAATCATTGAATTACGATAGTTGAGAGCTTTGTTAAAGATGTTCTTTTGAATTTCATCCAATAAGTTTTTGATGTAGTTTTCGATGCCATCCATTGAGATGTTCTCTTTGGTGAGAGTATCACGACGCGCAACCTCGATTGTGTTGTTTTCGAAATCTCGAGGACCTACAGTCAAACGAACGGGAACACCCTTTAATTCGTATTCTGCAAATTTCCATCCTGGTGTTTTTGAATCATCAGAATCATATTTGACGGAGATGCCTAAAGCCTTCAAATTAGCTATGATAGAATCTATCTTAGCCTTCATATCGTCAGTCAACTTTTTGAATGCAATAGGGATGATGACAACCTGAATTGGTGCCAAATTAGGTGGCAATACTAAACCATTATCATCGGAGTGAGTCATGATTAAGGCACCCATTAAACGAGTGGATACACCCCAGGAAGTAGCCCATACATAATCTAATTTTCCTTCTCTTGTTTGAAATTGAACGTCGAATGCTTTTGCAAAGTTTTGACCTAAGAAGTGTGAAGTTCCCGATTGTAATGCTTTACCATCTTGCATCAATGCTTCGATTGTGTAAGTGTCAACCGCACCTGCGAAACGTTCAGTCTCTGATTTTACTCCTTTGATAACTGGCACTGCCATGAAATTTTCAACGAAGTCACCATAGACGTTCAACATCTTTTGAGCTTCTGCTTCTGCCTCTTCGTAGGTCTCGTGGGCTGTGTGTCCTTCTTGCCACAAGAATTCAGCTGTGCGAAGAAACAAACGAGTACGCATTTCCCAACGAACTACATTAGCCCATTGATTGCATAAAATAGGAAGGTCTCTGTAAGATTGAATCCAGTTTTTATAGGTGTTCCAAATGATTGTCTCTGAGGTTGGACGAACGATAAGTTCCTCTTCCAATTTAGCTTCAGGATCAACAACCACACCGGTTCCGTCTGGATTGTTTTTTAATCTGTAGTGGGTAACGACTGCACATTCTTTTGCAAAACCTTCAACGTGGTCAGCCTCTTTGCTTAAAAATGATTTCGGAATGAAAAGCGGGAAATATGCATTGACGTGTCCGGTCTCTTTAAACATCCTATCCAACTCGTTGTGCATCTTTTCCCAGATTGCATAACCGTATGGCTTGATAACCATACAACCTCTAACTGCGGAGGTCTCTGCCAAATCCGCTTTGATAACTAAGTCGTTATACCATTGTGAGTAATCCTCACTGCGTGGTGTTAATTCTTTTGCCATTTTATATATGTTTGTATCTAATCTCAATAAAGTTGCAAAGATAAGAAATTGAATTAAGATTTTAGAGTTAAGCGTTAAGAAATAAAAGTTGAGAATTAAGAATTCAAATTTCTTAAGGAAATTTCTATAAATTGCTTTGTGGTGATTTTGAGGATTTGTTTGAAATTTTTGAAAAATCGGGGAATTTATAGATGTACCCTTGTGTTAAAACAATGCTTTAATTGTGGTGATATATCAAAAATTATAAAGAGGTTTGTAATGTTTTATGCATTGATTTCTTTTGTCAATTGATTGAGGGTGTTGATAATATGAATAAAATGGTGTATTTTTGCATAAACGAAAGAATAAACACATATGATAGCAGGATTTCTTAAGAAGTTTTTTTTGAATGATAAAATCATTTATGGTTTTATATTGATAAATGCTTTGGCTATTTATCTACAAGAAAGTGATAAGTCATGGGCATGGATGGAAAATGTCGAGTTTTTCTGTGCTTTGTTTTTCTTGGTTGAGATGATTTGTAAGATTCGAGAATATGGATTTAAGGAATATATGAAGAGTGGATGGAATCGGTTGGATTTCACGTTGGTTTTGTTAAGCATTCCATTCTTGATACAATTTGTGTATCCAATTCAGTTGGTTAATCTTTCTGTCTTGTTTGTCCTTAGATTGATGCGTATTTTCCGATTGCTGCGTACTGTTCATTTGTTCCCAGGTATTGCTAAGATTGCTTCAGGATTCAAATTGGCCATTAAACAGTCGTATGCTTTGCTACTTAGCTATTTTGTTTTGATTGTTATTTTCGGGTTGATTAGTTGTGGATTGTTCGGAGAAATAGCTCCTGAATATTTTGATACTCCAGCCAATTCTGTTTATTCGGTTTTCCGAATGTGTACGATTGAGGGATGGTATGAGATACCTAATCGTATTGCAGAGGTGACAACCCCCTTTATTGGACGATTGTCAACTATCTATTTCTGCGCAATCTTGATTATGGGTGGTATTATTGGAATGTCTTTTATCAACTCTGTTTTTGTGGATGCTATGGTCAGTGATAATAATGATGATGTGAAAGAACAGTTGAATCGAGTAGAACAACAATTAGCAGAAATGAAAAAATTGTTAGAAGAGAAAAATAACGATAAATAATTTTTTTGAATTTTTAGTTTGAATATTCTATGAACGTGTTGATTATTAATGCCAGTCCTCGTAAAAATGGATTGATATCTCAAATGCTCTCTATTATGGAAGAGGATGCTGTGCAACATGGTGCTATAGTCAAACGGATTGTGGCGAATGATTGTGTGGTTCGTCCCTGTGTGGGATGTATGGCTTGTCGGAAGAAGGGTGCTTGTGTCTTACCAGAAGATGATGCGCAACGTGTGTTATCTATGATTCAAGCTGCTGATATGGTCATTGTGGGTGCTCCTTGTTATTGGGGTAATATTCCAGGCCAATTAAAACTGATATTCGATCGCATCGTGTATGGTATGATGCGTGATACAGACCGTTTCCCTGAGCCTTTGATGAAAGGAAAGAAGGCCGTATTTGTCTGTACCTGTACGACTCCATTCCCATTTAATATTCTATTCAAGCAATCACGTGGTGCTGTTAATGCATTAAAAGAAATATTCCATTATGCTGGCTTTTCGGTAATAAAGATTATCGAACGAGGTAATACAGCAAAAGATACACAATTGACGGAGAAGGATATTAAGAAATGTAAATCAATAAATTGGAACGTGTAGATGAATGATATAATTATAAAAGAGGTTCATGAGTATACTGAATCTCAGTTGGCTGATTTGTTTTTATCTGTTGAGTGGTCCTCTGGTCATTTCCCGAACAAATTGAAGATTGCTATGCAAAATTTCAAGACTGTTTTTTCTGCATGGGATGGAGATTGTTTGGTAGGTATGATTTGTGCAATGGATGATGGTGTGATGAATGCTTATGTTCATTATCTATTGCTACGCCCTGAGTATCAAGATAGGGGAATCGGGAAACAATTGGTAGAAAAAGTGAAAGAACGATACAAAGACTATTTGAGAATTGTCGTTGTGGCATATAATGCAGAAATCGGCTTTTATGAAAATTGTGGTTTCAAGAAAGCTGATGATGCAAGTCCGATGTTTATAACGGATTTGTGGACATGAGATGGGTTAGGTGTATTTGCAATTGACTTTTGATGTAACCAGCGAAGCTTATTGTGGTAAAAATCAAACAAAGGTAGGTTTAGTTAATCATATAATAAATCAGACAACTAACAATAAATATGATTGATGAAATTCCATAAAAGCGACATACAGATTTAAAATACTTTAATGCAGATGTTATGTGTTCTGTTATCCCTTCTTTTAGATATAATTTTATACATTGACTTGACTTAAAAAGATTGATAGATGGAATAATCATTAGAATACCTAATCCGATTACTGAAATTCCGTATAAAACATTATGCTTTAAAACAACGGAAAAGAAGATTCGTAAAGGACTCCAAAACGGACGGTCCATCATCAAAAAGATACCTGCGCATATCATCAGTATGCTGCTGATAAAACCAATAGCGAAAAAAAACAAAAACCATTTTTGTGTCGATTTTAAATGAAATATACACAGCTCCTTGCTTTCTGCCATATTTGAAGATGAATGGTTGATCGTATCTGTATACTCTTTTCCTTGAATATTATTATCTTGTTTTTCTATTGATTCCATACGTTATGATTTTTTATTTGTATTTTGTGCTTTGAATAAGTTATTTCTAAATTTTACTTAATTTATGAAGATGCATTAAAATAAAATTTTATGATATTGATCGTCGTAACAAAAATATATGAATTTGTGTTTTTTGAAAAATTTTTTTTGAAAAGGTTCATTGTGTAGATTAGATATAGAAGTTGTGATTGATAACACCATAATACACTGGGTAGGTTATTTGACAATATATGCATGAATAGCGATTCTCAATCGTTGTATGAAACAGAACTTTTTTGTTTCTTTGCATACAGAAAATATTAATAAAATATGTCGTGCTCGATAGATTATATTGAATATGTATGTAGTCAGTTGTCGTCTGTAGGCGAAGTTCGTTCTCGTAAGATGATGGGTGATTATTTGATTTACATAGATGAAAAACCAGTCATCATAGCTTGTGATAACTTGTGTTATGTGAAAAAAGTACCTGAAATAGAATCTTTAATGGTTGAGGCTGAATGTGGTTTTCCCTATCCGGGTGCGAAAGAACATTATATACTAGATATTGATCATAAAAAAGAGGCGATGATGGTGGTGAAAATCTTACGGGATGTCTTGCCATATCCAAAACAAAGGAAGAAAAAATAACGAAGATGAGTTCTGATTTATTTATAGAATGGAATCCGTGGCATGGCTGTACGAAAATCAGTCCTGGCTGTAAATATTGTTATGTTTATCGTCAGGATGAAATGTATGGTAGTCAGACAGCAAGCAGTGAATGTAGAAAGACATTGGCATATAATCTTCCAATTAAGAAGAAAAGAGATGGAAGTTACAAAATTCCGTCAGGTAAGATGATTTTTACATGTTTTACTTCTGATTTTCTTTTGAAAGATGCGGATGAATGGCGTTCAGAATGTTGGTTGATGATCCGAGAACGACAAGATTGCTTGTTTTATTTCTTCACCAAACGAATAGATCGCTTTTGTGATTGCATTCCTGATGATTGGGGTGATGGATATGAAAATGTTTTAGTGGGTTGTACTGTGGAAAATCAGACAATGGCTGATTACAGGTTACCTATTTTTCTGGAAGCTCCGATTAAACATAAATCAATAACGATGGCTCCGTTACTTGAGAAAATAGATATTTCAAATTATTTGAATGAAACAATTGATGAGGTGTCTGTCGGTGGAGAGTCGGGTTATGATGCTCGTCCGTGTGATTATGAATGGGTGTTAGATTTGCGTCGTCAATGTATGGAGAAGAATGTTCCGTTTCGGTTTCATCAGACTGGGGCTCATTTTATCAAAAATGGCAAAATGTATTATGTCAAACGTTGTTATCAGAGAGAACAGGCTTATAAAGCAAATATAGATTTTAAAATAGGAGAGGATGCAATGCCTAACCTATCTGATGTTCAGAAATGATTTTGAATGGAATAATCATACACTGATGTATGGGGGAGATGCCTATGAATTTTTAGAGAGTTTACAAAATGTGATAAATCATTTAAAATAAAAAGTGAATATGAGTAAGATTGTTGTTTTAGTAGGAAGTCCACGAAAGGGTGGTAATACAAGTATGTTGGTTGACTCGTTTGTTCAGGGAGCTCGCCAGCATCATGAAGTGGAAATCATTTCTGTTTCAGATGTGAAAGTTAATCCTTGTTTGGGGTGTAATGCTTGTTTTGTGGGAGAAAAACATAGTTGTGTACAACAAGATGATATGGAAAAAATTTATGATACTTTGAAGAACGTTGATGTGCTGGTGATTGCATCTCCCGTTTATTTTTATGGTATTAGTTCTCAATTGAAAGCTGTTATTGATCGTTTGCATAATCCGATACGAGATACCTTTAAGATAAAGAAGTTGGCACTCTTGGCGGTAGGCGCTGCTGAATTGCCAGAATTATTTGATGCGATCAAAACAGAATATCAGTTGTGTCTTAACTTTTTTAAATTAGACAATGCTGGTATGGTATTGGTAAGGGGTGTTAATGCAAAAGGTGATATTTCAGGTCATCCAGCATTACAAGAAGCCTATGATTTAGGAATGAAAATATAGAGTGTCATGAGATTTAAAGAGTTTGGCAATCGGAATCAGCCATCTGTGGTTTTGATACATGGTTTGTTCGTGTCGTGGGAAATATTCCTTCCAATAGTGAATGAATTGAAAAATGATTTTCATTTGATTGTACCTATGTTAGATGGCCATATTTATGATAATGGAATGTCAGAACCTTCTCTTTTTACAACGATAGATGATGAGGCACATGGTATTTGTGATTATTTGCAAAAAAATGATTTATCACAGATTTATTGTGTGTATGGCATCTCTTTGGGTGGTGGTATAGCTGCTCGTTTGACAGAACTCAACCGATGCAAGGTAAAACATCTGATTATTGATGCGGGTCCTATTTTACCTTATGGAACGATGTTCACACTTTTTTGCTCTTATTATCAAGCTTTGAATTGTTGGTGTACGTGTCATTTTGCTACGTTGTATAAGAAATTATTTCACTCTCATTATTTTCAAGTTGCTATAGATGAAGTTCAGAAAACATATCCCTCTGGTGGTATGCGCACACCGATTAATGTTTACAAGTCGTTGTATGCATATCAATTAACCACAATCCCAGCAGAGACAAGTGTGGAGTTTTGGCATGGTAGTAAGGAAACTTGGATCTTTCAACGTTGCGTAAACCATATTTTGAAAGTCCGTCCTGATACAACCATTATTGTTTTCCCTAAAATGCAACATGCTCAGGTTGTGATTGATAAACCTGAAATTATTGTGGAGAAAATTAGAAATAAATAAAGCCTTGCCTTTGTTTTTTGACCTATACGCCTTTTTTACATTGATGCAATAGAAAATTGATTTGAAATGGAAAATCGTGGTCGGTTGCTGTTATTTTTTATTTTGTTCTTTTAATTTTGCTTCATTCCAATATTGATCCATCTCTTCCAATGATAGGTCTTTTAATTCAACACCTTTTTCTATTGATTTCTGTTCTACATAGTTGAATCTTCTAATAAACTTTTGATTGCTTTTTTCCAGTGCGTTTTCGGGATTGATTTTGTATAGTCTGGCAGCATTAATCATGCTGAACATAAGGTCACCAAATTCCTCTTCCATTTTTTCAGCATCCATATTTTTCACTTCGGCTTGTAACTCGTCGAATTCTTCTTTGACTTTGTCCCAAACATCTTCCTTTTCTTTCCAGTCAAATCCTACGTTACGAGCTTTATCTTGAATACGATAAGATTTGATTAAAGCGGGTAGAGCGTCAGGTACGCCAGATAAGACAGTTTCATTGCCATCTTTTTCTTTACGTTTGATTTGTTCCCACGTTTGTTCCACTTCGCCAGCAGTCTTGGCTGCTCCTTCTCCAAATACATGGGGGTGTCTGAATATAAGTTTCTCACAAAGCGAATTGCAAACATCCGCAATGTCAAAATCCTCTGTTTCTGAAGCAATTTTTGAATAAAATACGATATGAAGTAAAACGTCACCTAACTCTTTACGAATCTCTTTCATGTCTTTTTTCATGATAGCATCGCATAATTCGTATGCTTCTTCAATGGTATTTGCACGAAGTGATTCGAATGTCTGTTTTTTGTCCCAGGGACATTTTAAACGAAGTTCGTCCATGACGTCCAACAAACGTTGGAATGCTTTCAGTTTTTCTTCTGTCGTATTCATAATTTCATTTTTTTATCTCCACATAGCATCATCTTTGCTTCCTATTTGTCCAATGGTTAGAAGGTAAAGCGAAATGAGAGGTATTGCAATATCTAAAATTGGAATCAATAAAAATAAAGGCTTCTCACTCAGTAGCGTCGCACTTTTTCGTATGATGTTTACTTGCGTAATGTATCTGAACAAGAATAGTAGTGCAGTGATACCTGCTAAAATCCATTCTTGTTTGCAGAGAAATAGAATCAATAAGAAAGTGAATATGAGATAAAAGAATATTCTTGTGATGTACTCAAAAGAGATGCTTGCAAGAATGTTTTTCTTGTATTTCTTAGTTGTCTTTAAAAGTAGTTCCTTCTGATAAAGGAAAGACTTAAGAGTATCTTTTCTGTGGGAGACTGTAATGGATTGAGGAGAGAACACGACTTTTGTATTGGTTGGCGTTGCCACTTCTTGGATGAATAGATTGTCGTCCCCTAAAATTAAATTCAGATGAGAGGAAAATGCTTTATTCTCGTAATATAAATTTTTCTTGTAGCTTATGTTGCGAGAGGTGCCTTTATACGTTTTCCCTTGAATGGCATAACCGAAATAGCTCATGGCAGATGTGATAGAATCGTATCGGATAATTTTATTAACAAAACCATCTTCCTCGTTAACTTTACTATATCCTAATACGATATCAGTTCCATCCGTGTAATTTTGCATTATACTATGAATCCAATTCTTATTTGTAGGCTCACAATCAGCATCCAATAATAACAGATGATCATATTGAGCTTTATTGATACCTAAATTGATACACATTTTTTTACGACTTGTGTATTTCGCATCTGTTGGTAAAAATGTGTGATGAAGATGAGCGTATTTTTTGTCTAATTTCTCTAACAACGTATTGGTTTGGTCTGTAGATCCATCATTGACTACAATCACTTCATATTTGGGATAGTTTTGTTCCAATACAGCAGGAAGAAATTTCTCCAAATTATCAGCTTCGTTTTGTGCACAAATGATGATGGACACAGGAGGCACTTTACGTGAATACTGAATATTTTCAGCCTTTTTATTGTATCGGATGATTCGGTTGTAATACTTGAAATAATAATACAACTGAATGATTAAAAACAAAGTAAATATCCCTAATGCAATCCAGTAATTTAAGGGAATTTCGTATAGTATGTTAATGTACTCTTCCATTATTAGTCTTTCCTATAGTTCTGTTGACAGATATCCTTGCGGTAATTTTCTTAAATTGTAGTTGGATGCCATGATTTCTCCATAAGCACCAGCTGAACGAATGGCAAGATAGTCACCTCTTTTTGTCTTGTTTAATTCAACATCTTTATCAAATACGTCAGATGATTCACAGATAGGACCAACAACATCGTATGTCTCTTCCTCTAAATCGGAACTGATGTTTTCAATTCTGTGATAAGCATCGTACAAAGCTGGACGAATTAAATCTGTCATTCCAGCGTCAACGATGGCAAATTGTTTGTTAACACCTTGTTTTACATAGGTTACTTTGGTGATTAAACTACCGCATTGAGCAACAACAGAACGTCCTGGTTCACAATGTAATTTTTGACCGTCTCTTAGTTTCAAATATTTGGTTAGAATTCTGAAATAAGATTCAAAGTCAGCTATAGGAATGTGATTAGGATGTTCGTAATTGATTCCTAATCCACCACCTACGTTGATGTTTTTTATTTTGACACCCCATGAATCAAATTGATCTTGTAGCTCATTAATACGAACGCACAAGCATTCGTATGCGTTTAAATCTGTGATTTGTGAGCCAATATGGAAGTGAAGTCCTAACAGATTTAAGTTCGTTGAGTTGCTGATGAGTTGACATACGGATTGAAGTTCATCCATATTGAATCCGAATTTGTTTTCGTTCAATCCAGTGGTGATTTTTTTGTGAGTGTGTGCATCAATGTTTGGATTGACACGAATTTCAACATTAGCAATTTTCCCCTTGGCTTTTGCTAATTCATTGATGACTTCCAATTCAGGAACAGATTCAGCGTTAAAGCAGAAAATGTCATTGTCTAATGCAATATTGATTTCTTTGTCTGTTTTCCCAACGCCTGCGAATACAATCTTACTAGCTGGAAATCCTGCATTGATGGCAGCTAAAACTTCGTTTCCACTGACACAATCGGCTCCTAAACCAGCTTTGGAAATAATGCTTAGCACTTTCTTGTTGGCATTGGCTTTTACTGCATAATGAACATCTATGTTGTTTTCTTTCGAACATCTGTTTATTAACTCCAATGTCTTGTTTAATAATTCAACATCGTAGTAATAAAACGGAGTTTCAATATTTTTGAATTTCTCAATGGGAAAATTTCCTTTTATCATATGTCTTAAAATAATTGTTTGTCTAATGCTTTTAGAGCTTCTGCTTTGTCTTTTGTTCGAATAAGGAATGAAATATTATGTGCGCTACCACCATAAGAAATCATTCGAATTGGTAATGCTTTAAGAGCAGATAGAATATTTGCTTGGAATCCGATGTTGTTTTCGGGTAGGTCTCCAATGACACTGACGATAGTCATGTCTTTGTGTGTGGTGACAGTTCCGAATTTCTTTAAATCATCCAATATTTCATCCAAGTGCTTGTTGTTGTCGATTGTGATTGAAACACCAATTTCTGATGTGGTAATCATGTCGATTGGAGTCTTGTAGCTTTCGAATACTTCGAAGATACGACGAAGAAATCCATGAGCAAATAACATTCGACTGGATTTGATTAAGATGGCGGTAATTCCATCTTTAGAAGCGACTGCCTCAATCTTTCCAGCATCGAAACTGGTCGAAATAAGAGTTCCTTTTATCTCTTTTTGATTAATATTTCTTAAACGTACGGGAACATTTGCCAATTTGGCTGGTAATATGCAAGTTGGATGAATGATACGTGTTAAGAAATAGGATAATTCTGCAGCTTCGTCAAAGCTTAATCTTTCAACGGGTTTTGCGCTTGGTACTATGTTAGGATTGTTGTTGTAGATTCCAACAGAGTCACTCCAAAATTCGATCTCTTCAGCTTGGATAGCAGAACCAATCAGTGCTGCAGTGTAATCATTTCCTCCTAATCCTAAATGATCCACTTCATTATAGGCATTTTGACAAATTGCACCTTCTGTGATGTAAATATCAGATTTTGCGTTCTTCTCTAATAAATTGTTCAATTCTTCTTTTATGTAGTTCACATCTGGCTCTTCGTTTTTGTCTATTTTCATAAAAGAAAGAGCGGCAATGTTTGTCGAATTGATTTTTTGAGAAGCAAGGTATTCACCCATCAAATAAGAACATAGTTGGGCACCTTGTGCAACAATTCTTTTTTCTTCAAATAAGGTGAAAATGTCTTTTGAATAGTCACGAATAGCATCAAATTTAGCAGTAATCTCTTTCTTGATTGCTTGCTTTTTATTGTCGCTACCAAACAATTCTTCTACTAATTGAGTGTATTTTTGTTCCAAAGCACTGATAAGTTCTTTGGCTCCATCGGGATTCTTTTTATACAGATAATCTGCAATCTCAATCAACTCTTCTGTTGTCCCGTCCATGGCAGATAGAACCACAATTTTCTTTCCTTCAGTTTTGCTGATAAGAGTAGCAACTTCTTTGAATTGCTTAGCAGATGCTAATGCAGAACTTCCAAATTTTAGTACTTTCATATAAATCCCTCCTAAATTTCCACTTTAAGTGCGTTGTACATTTTGTTAACTTTCTCTTTCGCTTCTTCTATGGATGCACCTCTCGCTAAGAGAACGGCCATTCTTCTGTGATCGTGCACTTCTGGTTTACCGAAGATGCGTATTTGTGTGTCTGGCATTGCTAATACTTCTTCCAAATTAGCAAATGAGACATTGGTGCTATCGCCACGAACCACTACGGCTTTGGATGCTGACGGACCATGGAATGCAATGTTCGGAATAGGTAATCCTAAGATGGCTCTGACGTGAAGTGCAAATTCGGATAAATCTTGTGAAATCATGGTTACCATACCAGTGTCGTGTGGACGAGGAGAGACTTCACTAAAGATGACATCATCGCCTTTGATAAACATTTCAACGCCAAAGATACCTCGACCCCCTAAAGCACCTGTTACTTTTTTCGCAATGTCTTGTGCTTTCTCTATTGCAGAATTGCTCATGGGTTGTGGTTGCCATGATTCTTGATAGTCACCATCTTTTTGCCAATGACCGATTGGATTTAAGAAACTAGTGCCGTCTTTGTGGCGAATGGTCATTAATGTGATTTCATAATCAAAATCGATAAATCCTTCAACAATCACTTTACCAGCACCTGCACGTCCACCTTCTTGTGCAATCTTCCAAGAATTGTCTATGTCTGATTCTGTTTTTACAACACTTTGTCCATGACCAGACGAACTCATGATTGGTTTTACAACACAAGGTATGCCGATTTCTTTGATTGCTTGTTTGTATTCTTCATAGGTGGCAGCAAAACGGTATGGCGAAGTTTTTATACCTAATTGCTCAGCTGCTAAGCGACGAATGCCTTCTCTGTTCATTGTCAAAAATGTTGCATTGGCAGTTGGAATAACATTGTATCCCTCTTTTTCCAATTCAACTAAAGTTGGTGTGGCAATGGCTTCTACTTCTGGAATGATATAATCAGGTTTCTCCTCATTAATGATTTTGCGGAGCTTTTCTCCGTCTAACATGGATAATACATACGAACGATGGGCAACTTGCATGGCTGGTGCATTTTCGTATTTATCCAATGCTATCACTTCGATGCCAAGTCTTTGTAACTCGATAGCAATCTCTTTACCTAACTCTCCTGAACCACATAGAAGGGCTTTTTTACCACCTTCTTTGAATACCGTTCCAAATTTTGTCATATTCTTAGTCGCTTAATGTTTATTATTCCCTTTGTGAAGAGTTTTTATGATAACTCTGTCGTTCCAAAGTTAATGAAATCTTTTTTCTTGTCATAAATTTTCAGGTAAGATTTATTGACATTATTCATCTGATAATGTAACTAATAATTCGCGATACGAATTGAATATTTTGGATTTCGAAACATAACCCACGTATTTTTCATTTTCATCGAAAACCGGAAGGTTCCATGCTTTCGTCTTTTCAAATATATACATTACTTTCTCCATCGGATCGTTCAACGAAATAAAAGCTGGTGGTGAAACCATTAATTCTGACACTTTGAATCGTTTGTATAATTCGGGACGAAACATGATGTTACGTATTTCGTCCAGACTGATCAATCCTATCATCCTTTTACGTGAATCCAATACAGGGAAAATGTTTCTGTTGGATTGCGCAATTAATTTTATCACATCACCTAAATACATGTTAGGACGCAAAGTTTGCAAATCCGTTTCGATAACATTTTCTGTTTTTAATAAGGTTAAAATGTTCTTGTCTGTGTTGTGTGTAAGTAACTCACCTTTTTTAGCCAAACGCATTGCATACAAACTATGAGGTTCAAAAGCCAATATGGTAATGTACGCGATGGTGGATGTTATCATAAGTCCAAGGAACATCTCGTATCCTCCTGTCAACTCTGCAATAAGGAATGTCCCTGTTAATGGTGCATGCATGACACCTGCCATGACACCTGCCATACCAGCTAAAGCAAAGTATTTTTCTGTTAAATCACAAATATGAAAATGGTTAAGCACAAAGGCCATGAAATAGCCGGCAATACAACCCATGTACAAACTAGGTGCAAAAATACCACCAGTTCCTCCACTACCATTTGTGGCTGCAGAGGCAAATATTTTAAAGAATAAGATGAGTAATAAAAACAGTGTCATCATTGTGAAATTTTCTCGGAAATTATAGAAAACGCTGTTTTGTGTAATGTCTTGTACATTTCCATTTAATAGACTTTCAATGGTGTTGTAACCTTCTCCGTATAATGGGGGAATAAAGAAGATGAGAATGCTTAGTATGAGACCACCAACAATGAGTTTGCTTGTCGGATTTTTAATGCTTCTAAAGAATCCTTCCAATTTGTTCATTCCTCTTGTAAAATAGAGAGAAACGAATCCACATACGATGCCCAAAATCACATAATACGGAACGGTGGTTAGTTTTAATGGTTCGTTAAGTGTGAAATTGAAAAGTGGATCAGGACCTGAAAACAGATAGGTGAATACACAGGCTGTCGCGGCTGAAATTAGTAACGGAACAATAGATGCCATTGTCAAATCGAGCATTAAGACTTCCAACGTGAATACAACACCTGCAATAGGTGCTTTGAAGATACCTGCCACTGCACCTGCTGCACCGCAACCAACTAACAACATAAGGTTCTTTTGCTCCATTCTAAACAAATGTCCTAAATTAGAACCAATGGCAGAACCTGTCAAAACAATAGGAGCCTCGGCTCCGACTGATCCTCCAAAACCAATGGTGAGTGAACTGGCTATCATGGATGACCACATATTGTGTTTCTTGATTCTTGCTTTTCGTTGAGAAATGGCGAACATGATTTTTGTTACTCCGTGACTGATGTCATCTTTTACAAAATGTCTTACGTAAAAACTTGCAAGAAATACACCTATTATTGGAGTCGCCAAATATAAATAGTTTAAGTTTCCTTCTGCAAAATGACTTGTGACAAGCTGATGTAAAAATTCAATCAAAAATTTTAGTATGTGTGCAGCTAAAGCACAGAAAAATCCGACGACGAGACTTAAAAATATAACGAAATGTTTCTCGCTTATATTATTTTCTCTCCATCGAAGTAGCTTTATGAATGATTCTTCGAGTTTTGATAATAGTCTTTTCATTATTCTGTCATTTTTTTCAAAAAATGAACTGCGAATTTACAACAAAAATATTTTATATACGCCCATTTGTAATTTTTTTTGATTTTATTTCGTTACTCGATTTTATTTTTCTTATCTTTACAAATTGCAAGTGTCTGTACAATTACATACGCTTTTGATTTTTGAAAAATAAATAAAAAAATATATAAAATGGTTAACAGATGGAATTATGTTCCTTTGTCGGCCGAACAAGAAGAACAAAAAAGGAAAATGTCTGAGGATTTGGGCATTAGTCCTATTTTGTGCCAATTGCTAGTCCAACGAGGAATAACAAATTTTGAACAGGCAAAAAGTTTTTTCCGTCCCCAATTAACCGACCTTCATGATCCGTTCTTAATGAATGATATGTCGAAGGCGGTAGACCGTCTGAACCAAGCTCTTCGTGATAAGAAGCAGAAAATTTTGGTCTATGGGGACTATGATGTAGATGGTATAACAGCGGTAGCGTTGGTATACAAGTTTTTAACAAATAATTATGCGAATGTTGATTTCTACATTCCGGATCGATATACGGAAGGTTATGGTATATCAATCAAAGGAATCGACTATGCTGCAGAGAATAATTTCAATTTAGTTATTGCCCTGGATTGTGGTATTAAGGCTGTCGAGAAAGTTGCTTATGCCAAAGAAAAGGGTGTTGATTTTATTATTTGTGATCATCATACTCCGGAGGATGTTCTTCCGGATGCTGTTGCTGTTTTAGATCCTAAACGTTTTGATTCTACATATCCGGATTCTAATTTGTCTGGTTGTGGTGTGGGATTTAAGTTTATGCAAGCTTTTGCAATGAGCAATGGCATAGAGTTTAAAGCTTTAATGCCTTTGTTCGACTTGTTGGCTGTTAGTATTGCTTCTGATATAGTTCCCATCAATGGCGAAAATAGAATTCTTTCTTACTATGGATTGAAACAGTTGAATTCGAATCCAAGTTTGGGAATGAAGAGTATCATTGATGTTTGTGGATTGACGGGAAAGGAAATTACAATCAGTGATATCGTATTCAAAATTGGTCCTCGTTTAAATGCATCTGGTCGTCTTCAGTCTGCTACGGAAGCTGTTGAGCTACTGATTTCTAAAGATTTAGCTAAGGCAAATGAGAAAAGTAGTTGCATCGATCAGTGTAACAAAGAACGTAAGGATTTGGATAAGAGTACAACCGATGAGGCAAATCGTGAATTGGAATCTGTGGAAGGGGTGGAAAATAATGCGTCTATCGTAATTTATAATCCAACATGGCACAAGGGTGTTATTGGAATTGTTGCTTCTCGATTGACTGAAAAATATTATAAGCCAACGATTGTATTGACTCGTTCTAATGGTTTTGCTACTGGTTCTGGACGTTCTGTTCAGGGATTCGATGTATATAAAGCTATTGAGTCTTGTCGCGATTTGTTGGAAAATTTTGGTGGTCATACCTATGCTGTGGGATTGACAATGAAGGAAGAAAATGTAGAGGAATTCCAACGTAGATTTGAAAAGTATGTTTCTGAGAATATTACTCAAGAGCAATGCTTACCTCAAATTGATATTGATGCATATATTGATTTTAAAGAAATAACTCCTAAATTTTTCCGATTGTTGAAAGAGTTTAATCCTTTTGGTCCGGAAAATGCGAAACCTGTTTTCGTCACTCGTCGTACATTTGATTATGGTACCAGTCGTGTGGTCGGAAAAGATCAGGAACATTTGAAATTGGAGTTGATTGACTCAAAATCAGAATGTATTATGAATGGAATCGCTTTCGGTCAGTCTGAATTTAATGATTATATCAAAGCGTTAAATCCAGTGGATATTTGTTATACGATTGAAGAAAATAATTTTAATGGTAGTTCTACTATCCAATTGGTGATAAAGGATATCAAGAAGAGTGAATAGCTTAGATGAATGATAGTGAAAAATATCGATCTGTCTTGCAAAAATATTGGGGCTATTCATCTTTTAGACCTTTGCAGGAGGACATCATAGATGCAGCATATCAAGGTCATGATGTGCTTGGATTGATGCCTACGGGTGGAGGTAAAAGTATTACATTTCAAGTGCCTGCCTTATGTAAGGAAGGCACTTGTTTGGTTATCACTCCTTTGATCGCTTTGATGAAAGATCAAGTGGATAACCTGAAAGCTAAAGGAATTCGTGCATTGACAGTTTATTCTGGAATGCCACATAACGAAATCTTACAAGCTTATGATAATTGTATTTTAGGAGATTATAAATTTTTATATATCTCTCCTGAAAGATTGGGTACAGAACTTTTTTTGGAAAAAGTTCGTCGTATGAATATAAGCCTCCTTGTTGTTGATGAGTCTCATTGTATTTCACAATGGGGGTATGATTTTCGTCCATCTTATTTGAAAATTGCAGAAATCCGATCTGTTCTTCCTCCTGATGTTCCTGTTTTGGCATTGACAGCAACTGCTACACCTGAGGTGGTGGAGGATATTCAAAATCAATTACAGTTTCGTCAACATTTGGTGTATACCAAAAGCTTTGCACGTAAGAATATAGCCTATGTTGTTCGTAAAACGGATGATAAAATAGGTCAAATGTTACATATTTTAAATTCTGTGCAGGGCACTTCTATCGTATATGTTCGTAATCGTAAAAAGACAAAAGAAGTTGCGGATTTGTTGAAAAATGAAGGGTTCTCGGCTGATCATTTCCATGCGGGTTTGTCACAAGAGTCAAAAGATAAAAAACAAGAAGCTTGGAAATCAGGTGAGTGTAGAGTCATTGTGGCTACCAACGCTTTTGGAATGGGAATCGATAAACCTGATGTCCGAACTGTCATTCATTTGGATTTGCCAGATACCTTGGAAGCTTATTTTCAAGAAGCGGGTAGAGCAGGACGTGATGAAAAGAAAGCATACGCTATTCTTCTTTATAATCAATCTGATATTTCTAAATTAAAAAAACGAATCTCCGATAATTTTCCTAGTAGAGAATTTATCATTCAAGTTTATAGAGAACTTTCTTGTTACTTTGAAATAGGTGTTGAAGAGGGTGATGGATTTATGCATAGCTTCAGCCTTGCTGATTTTTGTTCGGTATTCCGTTTGCCTGTATTGCAAACACATAGTGCGTTAAAGATTTTGCAACAAGCGGGTTATATAGAATTGACAGATGAACTTAATCAGTCTTCTCGTGTGATGTTTGAAATCACCAAAGAAGAATTATATCATCAAAAGTTAGACTTTGACCCTAAATTAGATGAAATCATTAATCTTTTATTGAGAACCTACACGGGTCTTTTTGCAGAGTTCGCTATGATTGATGAAGAGATGATGGCTCATAGACTGGATTTGTCAAGAGATGATTTGTATCAGAAACTTTCTTTGTTGTCTAAACTTGGTATTATTAATTATGTTCCAGGAAAGAAATCACCATATGTTATTTTTTCTACTCGTAGGGTAGATGATAAATATGTGAAAATCGGGAAAGATATTTATGAAACCAGATTGGAACGGTTCCAAGATCGCATTCAAAAAGTAATCGCTTATGTCCAAGATGAAGATCATTGTCGCAGTAGAATGCTTTTGCAATATTTTGGGGAGATGAAATCTTCTAATTGTGGTATGTGTGATTATTGCTTAGCCAAGAAGGATATCGGAGTTTCAAATTATGAATATGAACAGTTGCGCAATCACATTTTAATGTTGTTGAAAACTTCAGCTGTTGATTATAAAGAGTTGATTGAAAAATTAAGTTACGATTCTTCCCATGTGGTTGCTGTTTTACGATATATGCAGGATGAAGAAGAAATTGAACTGACGGAGGATGGAAAATTTGTACTATCCAAAGGTGAAAAATGATATGTTAATAACTTGTTTAAAAATCTGTTTAAAGTGAATCTTCGTATAATTTTGTAAAGGTTGCTGAATAGATTAAATTTGCGATGATTTTGTCTTTGTATGAAAATGCAAAAAAAAATCATACTCAAACTCAATAAAAATAAAAGAAACAAAGATGCAGGAACTATTTGATCTTATAGGTGATTTGTTGGACGCTCACACATGCGTGATTGTTCCCAATTTTGGTGGTTTCGTGACGAATGATAAGTCTGCAGAGATACATTCTGAAAATGATAGTTTTTGTCCGCCAACAAAGGAAGTCATATTTAATCAATTGTTGACGCACAATGATGGTTTGCTTGCACAAGAATTGATGCGAAGGAACCAGCTTTCTTTTGAAGACGCTAATCGTCAGATTGCTACTATTGTTTCTCAAATTCAACAAACTCTTGCTTCTGTTGGTACTCTAAAAGTTTCTGATTGGGGACTGTTTACGATGGAATCACAACGATTATCATTCGTTCAGACAAGATCTTTTTTGGTTGATAAAGATGCCTTTGGATTGAACGAATTTTATTTCCCAGAACTAATGATGGAAGACAAATCGGAGGAAATCGTAGAACAACCCAAAAGGAATTCTATGAAACCATTCTTGATTGGAACGGCTGCAACCATTGCTTGTTTGATGTTCTTCCATCCTCTTCATGATGGAATGGATGAGAATTCTAAAATGATAAACCAGTCTTCTATGATGTTGACTGGCCTTAAGTCGGAAGTTGAATTACAGACAAAAACTATAAATGTATTACAGTCGGAGTTGGATTCATACAAAAAATCACCTGTGGGTTTCTATTTGATATTAGCTGATTTCCCTTCTAAAAATGCTGCTTATGATTATTTGGATGAAGAAGGATTGGAAGATGATCAGAGAATACAGATTATTACCATAGATAATCGTTTTTATGTTTCTGTGGCATCTTCTTTGGAAAAGAATGATTTGATGCAAAAAAAGAATAGCTTATCTAACGACTTGTATGATTTGGATCAATCTTATGTGTTGTCAGTTGCTAAGATGAATGATTAATCAATGAAAAAATGATACAAATTTCGGATCAAGAGTTACAAAAAGCAGCCCAAAAAGGTGTGGATGAGTTCCTCTCACTTTTTATAGATGCTTATTGGAAAGAAATGAATGGTGAATTGAATGCAGAAACTATGTTGAAACTTAATGGACATCAAAATGCATTGTTAGCTTATTCTATTTTCCGTAAGGAGATGAATGATGGCGGATTTGTACAATTGATTCAAAATGGATATGGGGGATATTTCTTCGATAATCCTTTTGCAAAAGCTATGCGTCTATTTGGCGCTAAACCATTGTCAAAACTGGTTTACGCAGCTAAGAAAATATATGATGAAAACAAAAAAGAGTTAGAACGAGAAACTACGGATGAGGAATTCCTTTCTATGTATGTTGATTTTGAGGATTTTGATGATTTAGAAGAAGAATTTTTTATGATAGAAGAGGAAACCACTTCCGCTATTGCACATTTTGTGGATGAAAACATCAATATGTTTGCTGATGTGAAGTAATCTTACCTAATACGTTTCGTAAAGTATTCTTCTGTTGAACAATAATCTTATTGCGTGGTTTTATTAAAAAGACCAACGCATTAATCCTTTTATCATACTTGATCGATTCCCTTTTATCTCTTCGTTTGAACTACTGATGGTTTCTCGACCATCTGTATATAGATACATTCCATAGTTGAGATAGATTTGAAATAAACGACATGGAGTCCATTTGAAATTTATATCGATCCGATGACCTTTTCCATATAGTTGTGGCATAGAAAAGGTGTTTAGAATGTCACGTTCATAGATGTAAAATCGATTGTTGTAATCTGAAGCAACATAGTAGGCATAATGTAGATTTAAGGTTAAATGTGGTTTTGACCATTCTCTCTGAATGTCTTCGGAAACCACCCATCCATATGTGTCGCTTCCCTCGCTTCTTATTTTGTTCGCCTCTAATAAGTTTTTTGTTTCAAAATTTCCTATTTCCCAATGATTGACATATCGTATGTATTGTTTGGTGTATCCTTGTTCAATGAGTTTTTTGTATTTGTATTTTAACTGTATGTTCATCTTCCTATGAGCGTTTATTTGTGCTTGAACTAAAAAATCTTCACCTTTTGATGGATAATTTATTTTATATTTTGCCCATGGAAACGAAAATACATCAGCATACAATGATAACTCTAGTTTTTTTACAGGAAGTATTTTAGTCCCGATATAGAAACCTTTTTCATTCTCAGTCCTTGAGTTTTCTCCGAAAGCATGCGAAAAGTTCGCTTGGTATTCTGGTTGGTAACATCTTTGTAAAGCTAAAATGCCAATTCTAGAATTGGGTAGGATACTTATTCCATTGAGTGTCGCTAATCCTTTATTTGCATCTATGGCACATTCTCCGAAAAAAGACATTCTTTGAAAGTAATATTTATAATGAATACTTGTGTTGAAATGATGATTTGTATTCCTTAATTTGAAATAATTATACATCACATCTGTCGGATTTAAAATGTTTGAATATTGGTAGGCAAGAAAGGTATATCCTAACTTTAGATTTTTTTTCGTGTAGGCAAGATTGCATCCGATAACTTTTTCTGTTGCATTCAGTCTTTTGCTGATTTCATTCTCTGTACGGTGTAGTCCATCTGTTTTGAAGGATGTAATGGTAGAACCATTGATGTTTACATCTATTTTTTTACAAGATAGAAAAGTTGTTACTTCCCAGTCTTTGAATGCAAAAGTAGTTCCTAATCCTCGTAATTGCCCACATTCATTGCTTGATGTATATCGTTTTAACCCTTCGTACTGCTGAATCTCATTTAACGTATTGACAGATTTTCCAAATAAACAACTATTCCCGATGACAAGTCCTTGCCCAAAATTTGCTTTGTAATCACCTATGTTAATCTGTTTGAATTTCCAAATGTCCTTTAATTGTAAATAAGCCGATTTGAAATCGAATATGCCATTTTTGAAGAGACCAAAAGGTTCTCCAGCATCTCTTTCTCCTAATAATCCCAAAGAAATTTTTTCTGCTGTTTGAAGTTGATATTTGAAATAATATCGACAAGGAATTCCTGCGTATTTTGTATTTCCTAAACTGTCTGGAATGTATCCTTTTTTCTTTTGCATCGTTTGTTGATATTGATTGTAAATCAGATGTTTGCAAGTCTTGAATTCTTGTTTCCAACTCATTTTTTCTTTTTCTTGATCAATTGTGATAAACGGGAGGATATGTTTTATCTTATCATAATCGAAATTGGGTATGTTCTTTAGCTCATATAAAGTTTGGAAAAATCCATAACTTTTTCTGTGTTGGATGATATTGTGAGCATCTATTTCATTTAAGTAGGGGAGTTGCGATAGTTCTCTTTCTGTCGCTGTGTTAAGGTTGATTTTGTTAGATCGTATGTCTTCAATAACATTGAGTAATTCTTCGTAATCAAGTTTGGTGGATTCTTCTTCCATTAAATCTTCCATATAATCAGTAAAATGGGAGGAAAATTCTTCCTCTTGCGCGTATGTTATCAAGGAGAAGAATAATGTTGTTGTGAGTAAATAAAATTTTTTCATAGGAACTACTTTTTATGAGATTTTAGTTTGTTTTTTATTCGTGAGTTGATGACAGATGTCGATAGAAAAGGAATGACCCAGGGTTTGTCTCCAATTTGCCGATAGATTAAAGTTCCATTTTTTATATTCGTATCCAATACCATATGATGGAACAATAGCAAGACCCTTGATGCCTGCTTGAAGTTTGAAATCATAGATTTTATATTCAAAACCTAAATGAATAGTTGGTGTAGCATAATTCCATAAGTCTATTTCTGAAATACAATTGATGTTGTTATAACTTAATGTATATCCAATTGATATCCAATCTTTTAAAGATTCAATTTGATGGTTGAATAGGAATTGGTGATTGATTTTGGTGTAAAGTTTGTTATGTTCTTTGATTGTCCATTGACAGTCAATGTTAATTGTCAATGAACAGAATGTAGAGGGAGATTGTTTTCGCGTGTAATGAAATGTTGTCAATTTGAAACTACAACCACCAATGAAAAATTCACTTAATTTTTTTGCTAATGAAGTGGAAAAATCCCATCGTTGATAATGAGGATACCCCCAAAATGTTATGTTGGTACCTATTCTTGAATGAGGGTAAAAGAATGCTGTTTCTGTGAAAAACTCGTTTAATTCTTTTTGGCAATAAAGATTTTTATGGTGAAATCTGATTTCTGAAAAGTCTTTGTCAAAGAGGGAAGGACTATATAAAGTATAACTAGAAGAGGGCAAAGTTTCTCCTTTAGCAATGCTTTCTGCATTTGTTTGTGAATGTGAATTGACAGATATGAATAAATAGTTGAATAATAAGAAAGAGAATCTGAAAACAATTGTGAGATTTTTCATTGAAATAAAATTTTTATTGAATCTGGTATTAAAAATTATTAAATTGAAGTCTTTGACACGTTTATTGTATTATATTTGCACGTAACATTTTGTTTTTAGTTATGATTCTAACAAAAATTATTAAATACATATTGCCGTTATTCATCGTGTTTACGGTCTATTCTATGGACGACGTAGAGGTCGGACGTAGAGTTCCTGCTTGCGTAGATGAATGTGGTGATACGATACCCAATATTTGGTTACAACCGGTGTATGTTTTTCCGAAACTTGTTTTTAAAAATGAAAAACAAGAGAAGTTTTATTGGAGAACCGTTCGAGATGTAAAGAAAACATTACCATATGCAAAGGTTATTGGAGGAATCGTGGCAGAATGTGATAGTGTCATGTCAACTCTAAAAACAGATAAAGAACGGAAAGAATACATGAAGCAAAAAGAGGATGAATTAGTTGCTTATTATAAACCGATTTTTAAGAAAATGACTTTGTCACAAGGTAAGATGATGATTCGATTGGTAGATCGTCAGTGTGACAAAACATCCTATTCTTTAGTGAAACAGTTCCGTGGTGGTTTTCGCGCTGTCTTTTGGCAGGGATTTGCCAAAATGTTAGGAGCCGATTTGAAAGTATCGTATGATCCTACGGATGAGAACGATCGTATTGTGGAACGTGTTATTGTATTAGTTGAAGCAGGACAACTTTGATAGTTTTAATGCTTCCCCTTTATAGCAGAGATGATTTTGTTCATAATTTCTTTCGCTATAACAGATCCTCCGAAATAACAACTAGTAAGATAGAAGGTGGCACCAACTATTATTTGTAATACAATTTTAGGATAGAGTTTAATTGGAACGAAATTAATCAGGTAAACTATACCAGCCATTAAAATAGAGAGACCACAATAGGGAAGTATATCTTTAATTTGATCCTTTATTTTGTATACTATAATTTTTCGAATGAAAAAAAGATCCACAATATAAGAAATCAGATTTGCAACGACGAACCCCCATAACATCCATGTTATATTGTTATGTAAAATGAATAAGGGAGATATAATTAATATATTACGAATACATTCTAATGTGAAATTTCTCTTGGGATAACCCTTTAATGTTAAAAAACCAAGATAAAAACTATGAAATGGCATAAATGCTCCTGCAATGGCTAATATTTGAAAATAGGGAATGATATCTTTCCATTTTTCCGTCAAAATTGCAATGGTTAAATTGTCAAAACATGCCATGGCACCAAACATTACAGGAAATATACCAAATGCAGCCATTCTGATCATTTTCCTTAAATAGTTTATTTGCCGTGTTTCATTATCATTTAATTTTGATAGAACAGGGTATGCCACTCCACAGATTGTGCTACTAATGATGTTGCTGGGTAGAAAATAGAACTTATATGCTTCTGCGTAATACCCTAATTGTTCATCTCCAAACTTATTTCCTATGATGGGATTGTAAATATATCGAACAAAGGTGTTTAATAAAGAAGATAAAATTAAAGAAAAACTAAAAAGAAATAGTTCTTTAATGACTGAAAAATCGGGTGCGTGATTAGGTCTCCATTTACTGAAAATCCAAAGCATAATGCATTTGATAACAGCTTGTAATAAAATCTGCCATGCTAATGCCCAATAAGTGTATCCGTTGAGAATCAGTACAATGGTGACGATTCCAGATATGATGGCTCCACAAATATTAGCAATGGATAATTTCTTAAATGCCAACTCTTTCGTTAGTATGATGGTTTGAACGATACTAAAAGAGTTAAATAGGATACTTATGAATATGAATCGTGATAGGTCGACCAATTCTGGCATCTTATAAAAATTCGCAATTCGTTCTGCACAAACATATAAAAGCGCATAAAATAGTATACTGAGAAATACGTTGAAGCAAAAAATGGCTGTGTATTCATTGCTGGTGTTTCCTTTCCTTCTCACCATAGCATAAGTAAATCCACTTTCTACTAGAATGTTTGATAAAGCAGTGAATATGGCTAATGCTCCAATTAATCCGAAATCTCTTGGTGACAATAACCTTAAGGATACAAGTCCAATGATAAAGGCAATGAACTGAAATCCTACTTTGTCAAATGCATTCCATAATAGGGAAAATATTGTTTCTTGCTTTAAGTCTTTTTTATTTTCCATAGGACTGGAATTTTTTTTCTCTCTATGCTATTGTTGTAAACTCTTTTTAAATCACTTCCAAAAATACGAATACTATCTTACTTTCACAAACTTTTGTTGCTTGCTTTCGTGTATAGAGATGTTTGGGTGGATCCCTTTTCATGGTTGGCAAATTTTTTTCTTTCATAAGTTTTAAATAAGTAGAATTTTTACGGCGACAAAGTTATGGATTTTTTAGATAGTTGGAAATATTTTAAGATTTATTTGTTTCTATATAGAACAATGTCGTACTTTTGTGAATGAAGAGAAATGTTCGTTTGTGGAATTTTAGTTTTGATTTATGATAAAGAGAGTTTGTGTTTATTGTGCCTCTAGTTCGAAAGTGGCAGAAGAATATAAAAATCAAGCGTTTCGGTTAGGTCAATTGTTAGCAGAAGCAAAAATTGAAACAAAGTTTGGTTCAGGTAGCGTTGGCTTAATGGGAGAATTGTCAAAGGGCGTACTGAGTAAAAATGGTACGATTATTGGTGTCATTCCACAATTTATGGTAGATGAAGGATGGGGAAATGCTTTTGTGACTAAACAGATCGTTACCAATTCGATGCATGAAAGGAAAAAAACAATGGTGGAGGATATTGATGCGGCAATCGCTTTGCCAGGCGGCTGTGGTACAATGGAGGAGTTGTTGGAAATCATTACGTGGAAACAATTAGGTCTTTTCGATAAACCAATCATCATTTTAAATGTAAACCATTATTATGATGATCTCCTTCATATGATGGATAAAATTGTAGCTGAAAATTTTATGAGAAACGAACATCTCAAAATGTGGACTGTTGTTGAAAATGCAGAACAGATTCTTCCAACAATTGAATCAATGCCAGCTTGGAGCCAAAATGCTCGCACATTTGCTGCAATTTAAAAACTTATATTTTATATACATTGGAAATAAATAGTGTTTGGTTCGACCAATTACAAAAGAAAAGAAGGGTTTTAGCAGAACAATTAAAAGATCCTGCTGCTGTCGGTTTGTGGAAATCTGTAATCGATAAATATTCTGATAATGCTCATTTTGTCTATGAACTTTTACAGAATTCTGATGATGCAGAAGCAACTGAAGTACGTGTCTATATCTCTTCAAATCAAATTGAATATCTCCATAATGGCAGAATCTCTTTTTCCCTTACGGATCCTAAATTAGAAGGTAAGGAGGAGTCTGCTTCATTAGGTCATATAAATTCGATTACCTCTATTGGATCTAGTACCAAACAGGGTGGTAATAAGATCGGAAAATTTGGTGTGGGTTTCAAATCTGTATTTAAGTATACCGATAAACCTCATATTGAAGATGATAGTTTTTCTTTTGACCTTGTAGATTATATTGTTCCTGTAAAATCGAATAGAATATCTTCTCATCGTTTAAAAGGAGAAACCTCTTTTACTTTTCCTATTTTAAATTTCATTCATAATATACCTGTTATAAAAGATCGTTTTCAAACACTTCATAACCCATTATTGTTTCTCGATCATTTATCTAAAATAACTGTTTTTGAGGATGAAAATTTACTGTTTTCTTTTCAAAAAAATCATTTGAATGAATGGTCAAGTGGTAGTGTTAAATGTCAATTCGTTCAACTTGCTTCTCCTTCTGAAACATCCTATTTCTATTTGTTCTCTACCTTGGTAAATGATAGTAGGTTCTTTTTGTCATGTGCTCTTTTCGCTCATGAAGATGGTCGCTTGGATACATCTGCTCACGATGAACCTCTATATTGTTTTTTCCCAACAAAAGAAACTTTGGGTCTGAATTATATTGTGCATGCTCCTTTTATGTTGACAGATAGCAGAGAAAATGTTAAGATGAATCAGCCTTGGAACGATAAGTTGTTGTATGGTACAGGTTATCTGCTTTTAAAGGCTATCTATGCTCTTACTCAAAGGAGAACGACTTCCAACGAATATGTTATTGACGATTCTGTTTTCTTGTTGTTCCCGATAAATGCTTTGGTGGAAAAACATAATATTCCTCATTTGAATATTCATGCCGCTGCTTATATGGATCATTTGGCTGAAATGAGAATTTTCCTTTCTTCCGATCATACTTATGTAGATGGTGTTCATACGTTATATTCTGTAGATAAGGATCTTCCTAATCTGTTTTTGGAAACGGAACTATATCAAATAATCCCTAATATCATTGCAAGTAAATGGTCATTTCTTCATTTGGTTGAAAATGAACGGATTAATAAATCCGATATTGTTAAGTTTTTGGATATGACACGTTCTATCCGTTGCCATGTGGATGTGTTGACTATTTTGAAAAAAATTTCATCATCTTTGTTACAAGGCAAAACTTTAGACTGGCTAAAGGATTTTTATTCTTATTTGTCAACCAAAAAAACGCTTTGGAAAGAGAACTTGTCTGTGTTGAAAACACTTCCTTTGTTTTTTTGTGAAGATGGGGTGTGTCGAGCAGCTTATAATAGTGTGAATGATTTGCAACCATCTATATATCTTACTTCAGGTACAGAACATCATTTCGTGGCTGTTCATCCTACTTTACTGAAATACCCTAAATGTAAAGCTTTCTTTGAATATGTCGGTTTGCAAGAACCTGGTGTCGTGGCAGAGATTGTTGAAAATATTTTGCCTCTTTATTCTGCTAAAATGATTTCAACGCAGGAAGTGAAACAAATTGCTCGTCATTTGACAATGTTTTCTGATTATTATAATTCATTGCCATTCTTATCTGAAGAAAGAAAAGCTTTTATTCAGTCAGTAAAAGATGTGCCTTTTTTATTAGTGAAAGATAATGAGGGTAATTCTTCTCTTCAACCTGTTGAAGGGTGTTTTTTGAACAATTCATTGTTGACTTCCTTTTTGAAAGATGTTAAAGACGCCTATTTTTTTGAAAATGAATTCGTCATGAATGAAATAATGCCTGAAAAACGGGATGCACTATATGCATTCTTGGCTGCTGCTGGATTACATTTTGGATTGACTGTGAAGCCCGTTCGACGAGAACCATCTTTATGGATTTCGGAACAACTGAATCTTCGTCCAATATCATTACGACAGATTGATAATGGAGCTCAGGTTATCATAGATAAGGCTTTTGTGGGAATGAACGAATTGCTGAATAAAGCTACCAAAGAACGTTCTGCTGCTTTTTTCAAATTGTTGGGTATTGAGGTGAAAAATCAAACTTCTTTTCTCTTTAGAAAATCCTTAGAAGGAGAATATCGGTATTTTGAAAAAGCAAAAAGAAATCCAACCGAGGAAATCATACGTCAAACGACGGCTATGAATACTCTATTTCATGGTAAATGGTTGTATTCTGCATCTGGTGATTTGATTTCTGTTTCGGAAATTACAGAAACAAATCAGTTGGCACCTATTTATGATTTATCATATTCAGATCTTTTGATTTTCTTTAATATAAAACGTTCTGACGATTTGAAATCCTTGACACAGGATCAGAGAGAAGCTGTTGAATTCGTTTCTCGATATCAATCAAAGGGTATATCTATTCATCAAATGGAAACAATTATTGACCAATATTTAGCCTCTCATTCATCCGATGAAACAAAGTAGAGAAGAACGATGTACGTATATCATTGAATTGTTGGAAAAGGAATATCCAATAGCTCCTTGTCCCTTAATCTATACGTCACCTTTCCAATTGCTGATTGCTACTATTTTGGCAGCTCGCACTCGTGATGATTGTGTGAATGCAATTGCTCCTCAGTTATTCAATCTATATCCTGATGCCAAAGCGATGGCTAAAGCATCACCCGATCATCTTTTTAAGATAATAAAAGATGTTACCTATCCTGATGCTAAAACAGATTATCTTATAAAAACATCGTCGTTGATTGATGAAAAATATAATGGAATTGTTCCCTCGGATTTTATGACATTACAATCCTTTCCTGGTGTGGGAAGGAAAACGGCAAATATGATATGTGTTGAGGCTTTTGGCATTCCTGCTTTTCCTGTTGATACACATATACAACGAATCTCTTACCGCCTTGGATTGACGAATTCAAATGATGTATTACATACAGAAAAACTTTTATGCCAATTCATTCCAAAAGAAGCGTGGAAGGATACCTATCGTCGGATGATTCTACATGGGAAAAACTGTTGCTCTGTTATACAACCGAAATGTGAAAAATGTTGTATTCGTCAGTACTGCGAGACTTTGAATCCATCACAAAAGGAACAACAATATTTTTTGAATTTTTAGGCTTTTATTATATCTTTGAATTTTCATTCATTATTATATGACAGAAGAAGAGTATATGCGTAGATGTCTGCAATTGGCAGAAATGGGGTTTGGAGAGGTTTCTCCTAATCCGATGGTGGGTGCTGTCATTGTGTGTGAAGATAGAATCATAGGAGAGGGGTATCATATGAAATATGGAGGACCTCATGCTGAAGTGAATGCAATCGCTTCTGTTTCAGATGTTTCTCTTCTAAAAAAATCAACAATGTATGTCAGTTTGGAGCCTTGTTGCCATTATGGTAAAACACCACCTTGTGCAGATTTAATCATTGAAAAAGGTATTCCTAATGTTGTGATTTGTAATCGAGATCCTTTCCCTGCTGTTGATGGAAAGGGAATTGAAAAGTTACAAGCGGCTGGCGTTAATGTAAGTTATGGTCTTTTAAACGAACAAGGGAGATGGTTAAATCGACGTTTTTTCACCTATCACGAGTCTAAACGTCCCTATGTTTTTTTGAAATGGGCAATGACTCACGATGGCTATATTGATCGTTTAAGAAAAGATGCATCTGAGTCACCTCTTCGTATTTCTACCAATGAATCTCTGATTGAGATGCATAAGTTCCGAGCTGGTGAGTCTGCAATACTGGTTGGAACGAATACAGCATTGATGGATAATCCTTCGTTAACGGTTCGTTATGTACAAGGAAAACAACCTATAAGAATACTTTTGGATAGAGAATTAAAGGTTTCTCAGAATGCAAAATTGTACGATCGTTCGTGTATGACTTATGTGATAACAAAACAAAAACCCACGAATACGTATCCAAATATAGAATATTTGGAATGTGAATTTTTTGGTGATGGTAGGGTGAATTTAGATTCGTTATTAACTGTGTTGTATGAAAAAGGCATAGAATCTTTGATCGTAGAGGGTGGTAGATTATTTCATCAGTCATTTATTGATGCAAATCTTTGGGATGAAGTTCGAATCGAGTGCAATCATTCATTGGTCGTTGGAAACGGTGTGAAAGCACCTTCCTTTCATACGGAAAACCCTAATGTTCAAAAATATCATTATCAGGTTATCGGTGATAATGACATTTCTTTTTATCGAAGATGTTGAATTAACAAAGTATAGTAGATGATTTGGGAGATTGCATATATTGTGTTGTTTGTGGTATACGTTTATACCATATTAACTACAATACTCTTTTTGGTGATGGAAAACAGAAATCCGGTGAAATCTATTGCATGGATTTTTGTCCTTTTGTTTATTCCTGTTCTTGGCTTTATTTGCTATTTCCTTGTCGGAAAAAAGTTTAGAAAAAAACGGATTATTTCTAAACGAAGTTTTCGTTTGTTAAAAACATATGAAGCAACAGCGAATCGGGATTTGTCGGATTTGCCATTAAATGAACGACAGTTGGCAATTGCTAATTTGGCTGTTGGCAATAGTGATTCTCCGATTTTTGAAAACAATTCTATTTCTATATATACCAATGCTTCAAAATTGTATGAAAGCATTTTTGAGGATATTAAGAATGCTAAACATCATATTAATTTAGAGTATTATATTTTCATACCTGATACTTTAGGAAGAAGAATGATGGAAGCCTTAAAAGAAAAGGCGAGAGAAGGCGTGAAAGTACGTGTGATTATTGATGATGTGGGTAGTTGGCGTTTCAAGAAACGTCATATTAAGGAAATGAGAGATGCGGGAATTGAGGTGGAAAACTTCTTGGAAGTTCGTTTGCCATATATTAGTAGCCACGTTAATTATCGTAATCACCGTAAAATAGCTGTTATAGATGGTTTGATTGCATACACGGGAGGCATAAATATTGCAGATCGTTATATCGATGGTTTGGATTGGGGAACATGGCGAGATACACATGTGCGTTTGGAAGGTAGTGTTGTCCTCGGCTTGCAAAAAACATTCTTTGAGGACTGGTATTTCGTAAAGCAATCTTTGATTGAAGATCAAGAGTACTATCCTCAACCACTTAAAAAAGGAAATGTTTTCATGCAAACTGTGATAAGTGGACCTGATATGCAGTGGGAATCTATTATGCAAATTTATGTGTTGGCATTCTCGTTGGCAAGAAAGAGGATTTATATTCAAACGCCCTATTTTATTCCGCCAGAAAGTTTAATAACAGTATTGCAAAATGCCGCTTTATCAGGTGTTGACGTACGTCTTATTTTACCAAGAAAGTCTGATGCCACCGTTACATTGTACAGCTCATACTCTTTCTTAGATCAGATGTTTAAGGCAGGAATAAAAGTGTACTTTTATCAACCGGGCTTCTTGCATAGTAAGATCACGATTGTTGATGACGATATATCTTTTGTCGGTAGTGCTAATATGGATTTTAGAAGTTTCGAACAGAACTTCGAATTGAATACGATCGTGTATGATAAAGATGTGACGGGAGAATTAATTTCTATCTATGAGGAGGATTTGAACAATTCGGTGGAAGTAGAGGAGAGATATTGGAAAGTAAGATCTCTTAAAAATAGAATCAAAGAATCATTGGCAAGACTGTTTAGTCCTTTGCTGTGATGATGAAATATGAAATTCTAAAATGATGAAATATGAATGAATTTTTAGAGTTGGAAGAAAAAATAGTATCCGTTTTAAAAACAGTATATGATCCGGAAATACCCGTTGACATATATGAATTAGGACTTGTCTATAATATAGATGTGAATGATAATGGTATAGTGAACATTGATATGACATTGACGGCACCTAATTGTCCAGCAGGAGAGTTTATAATTGAAGATGTAAAGCAAAAGGTTGAGGGAATAGAAGGTGTAAAAGCTGCCATCATAAATTTGGTGTTTGAACCAGAATGGACAAAAGATCGTATGTCGGAAGAAGCAATGTTGGAGTTGGGTATGTTGTAAAAGATGAATGATTCAGAAAATAAAATAGTATATTTTGCATCAGATGCTCATTTGGGACTTGATATTCATGAAAAACCGATTGAGTCTGAAAAGAGATTAGTTCGATGGCTTAATGAAATTAAGCCTACAGCCAAGGCTTTGTATTTAGTTGGGGATATGTTCGACTATTGGTTCGAGTACAAGGATGTCGTGCCGAAAGGATATGTGCGATTTATTGGAAAGTTGGCTGAATTCGTTGATGACGGAATCCCTGTTTATATGTTTACTGGTAATCATGACACATGGATGTTTGACTATTTTGAAAAAGAAGTCGGTGCTGTGATATATACAGATAGCATTGAAATTGAATTGGATGGTAAGAAATTTTATATTGCTCATGGTGATGGGTTGGGAGATCCAAGTAAATCCTTCCGATTTATGCGAAAATTCTTTAGAAATAAATTTTGCCAACAATTATATAAGTTGATTCATCCGGGATTGACAATGCCATTTGGTTATGCTTGGTCTCGTCATAATAGGAAAAAGAAACTGGGGACTCCTGGAGAACAATATTTAGGAGAAGAAAAAGAATTTTTAGTCCAGTTTGCTAAAAAATATTCTCAGTCTCATGATGATATCGAGTATTATATTTTTGGTCATCGTCATATAATGCTTGATCTGAAATTTTGTGATAATAAAAGAATTATGATTTTAGGTGATTGGATTACAAATTTCAGTTATGCTTCGTGGAATGGGACAGAACTTTCTTTGAAGAAATACATTGAAGATTCATGTAAATAGGTCTTATCTTGACAACTAACTTGTGTTGATGGATTTATGAGTTTGTGCTTTTCTTTGTAAATTTTTTGATAGGTGATTGATTATTAGCATTTTTGACGAGTATAATTGCGTTTCGTATAATAATATTCACAAAAAAGTTCTAAAATGAGTTAATTTTTTTTGGAATTGATAAATCTTTTATTTATTATTGCATTAATTGTTATAAAATGGTTTTTTCGGATTGCACCGAATTTTTATGACTTAGAATAATAATATTTAATATATAAAGATATGAGAAAGGTAAGTTTATTCATTGCTTCTTTGCTTTGTGCAGGATTGATGAGCAGTTGTAACGGCAATCAGGGCGAGGATAATAATAAAAAGGGTTGTTGTCTCGTTCCTAAGTTAACAAGTATGAAATGTGAGTTCGTTCCAGATGGTGGTGAAGCTATCATTTATGGTAAGAATCTTACAGGTGCAGAAATCACCTTCCCAGGCGATTTAGTTGCAGAGATCGTAGCTCAAAACGATACGATGGTTAAGGTGATCGTTCCAGAAGGTACAAAAGAAGGTCGTATTAAGGTGAAATCAGCCAATGGACATTCATTGTCAAAATTCTTCTTCCGTGATGGACGTAATATCATCGTTAATTTTGATAAATATTTAGCTACATGGGGTGGCTATAGTCCAATGGAGGAAGATGGTACTTTGATTACAGGTACATTGGAAATGGGCGATTCAATTACTCCTTTCCCTAATAATGCAAAATTACCTGAACCATGCAGTGGTAATTATGGATTCCTTTATGGTAAATATTCTAATGCTTGGTCGATGAATCAATCAGTATGGATTCAATATGTTGCTAATCCTGTTGAAGGTGGTCGTGGACCTATCTCTGTTGCAGGAAAAGTATTTGAGAAATATGATTTGGAAGAGTTGGCTTTGAGATTTGAAGTTTATGTTCCTCAAGAGGTTGCTTATAAAGGAATCAGAACTGAAATATTCTTTGGTCCAATTAACGCAGCTGATAAACATGGTCGTGACTACTCTCCAATTTACTTCTGGAAACCTTATGAGAATACTTCAGATGGTTTCTATACAGATGCATGGACTACTGTTACAATTCCATTGACAGAGTTCTGTCACAATACTTCAAGTGATGAACCAGTTGCTGGTTATGATTACAAAAATAGTTTGAAACAAGCTACAAACTTTAGTTTCCTTTTGTTCGGACAACCTGAAGGTGAACCACAAATCTTTATGTGTGTTGATAACTTCCGTATTGTTCCGGTTGAGAAATAACAGTTTGCAACTGCAATATAAAAGGAGTGGATTTTCCACTCCTTTTTTTGTTGATGTGAGTTCAATAATCAAATAAAATTATTAATAATGGGTACGATTCTCCAAATCGGACGATTGTTATTATATTTGCAAAAAAGCATAGAAACAAATACAACGATACATATGAAGAAAATATTATTTGCAATCGCCACACTGCTGTTGTTGGCAAATTGCACAGGCGGACAAGGAGGGAACGAAACGGATGCCGAATCAAAAGACTCGGTCAAATGCGTACTGGACACGGCTGTTCCGGCGGTCACGCAGGAAGATACGCTTCCCGCTGATTATAGTGTCAAACCTGTGTCAGACAGTGTTCAGACATTGGTTCAGGCAGACGAAGCGGAGAGTGATATGGATGCCGAGAAGGAATCCTTCACCGTGGAGGGTGTTACCTTCACAATGATAAGGGTGGAACCTGGCACCTTTATGATGGGTTGCGCACCCAATCAGGAAGAGGATGCATGGGATGAGGAAAAGCCACGTCATCAGGTAACCCTCACCCAACCCTATTACATAGGAGAGACGCAGGTGACGCAAGCCTTGTGGCAGGCTGTGATGGGAAATAACCCAAGTTACGTCACTGGGGATTTGCAACGCCCGGTAGAAAGAGTAAGTTGGAACGACTGCCAGGAGTTTATAGAAAAACTGAACGAGCTTACGGGAAAACAATTCACCTTGCCGACGGAGGCACAGTGGGAATATGCCGCCCGTGGAGGAAACAGAAGCAAAGGATTCAAATATGCAGGTTCTGATGATTTGGATGAGGTGGCTTGGTGGGAGGGTAATTCAAATGAAGAGACTCATCCGGTCAAAACAAAAGCCCCTAATGAGTTGGGCATCTACGATATGAGTGGCAATGTATGGGAGTGGTGTCAGGACTGTTATGATTCTTATCCACAATCCTGTGTGACAGATCCTCTCTGTGCATCTGGCTCTCGCCGTGTGCTTCGTGGTGGTAGTTGGATCAACAATGCGCGGATCTGCCGTTCTTCGCACCGCGACTACGACTTCCCCGACTACTACAACTTCCACCTGGGGTTCCGCTTGGCGTTTGTCCCATAGTTCAAAAAGCCAGAAAGACCTTTACGAGCAGGAAGGAAAGGGAGTGTCGAAAGGAGCGAGCGAAGGATGAGCCGCGGGAAAGACATGACAAAAAGGAAATTAAAACAACGATACATATGAAGAAAATATTATTTGCAATCGCCACACTGCTGTTGTTGGCAAATTGCACAGGCGGACAAGGAGGGAACGAAACGGATGCCGAAT
>JAKSLB010000090.1 GCA_024401435.1 Paludibacteraceae bacterium
TGACAGATTCATTATCGAACCCTATACTGCAATTTTTGGAATTTAAGAATTAATAGGACCTAACCAGTTTAAAATCATATAGTCAAGGCAGGTTTCCTTTCTAAATAAGACTCATCAAAAAAATGACGAGAGGCGAGCAGGACTACACTGATATGCTTTAGAATGTCTCTTCATGTCATCCTGATAGTTCAATTAGGTTCAAAATTTTCCTTTGACATGCTCTAGTCAGGAACATCATCTGATTCACGAGAATCATCCACATGTATCTGGAACATGGCATATCCTCGTTGTTACGCCTGTTAAGTTCTGTCTTGTGTATAGCTTCAATTTTCTTCTCAGCAGTGCTTATGCCGGCTTGTTTCTGCGTGAAATATCAGTATTTTGCATTTCCCTTCGAGGCTATCCTCTATTTACAACAAGCTGAAAACGATTAAAAATAGACGTCTATATTTATAATTTTGCAAGTCACTAACAATTGTATTACAATGAGTAATGACGTGCAAACGGGGAAAGCCGAAAACCGTAACTAAGAGTAGGCATATAAACATAATTATTAATTTAAAGAAATGAAAAAAATGTAATTAAGACGGCTATTGCTGCAGTATGTGTAGTAGCCGCAGGCTTTGGTGGTGTGAAGGCATATAACGCTGCAAACCAGTCAGAGTCAGACATGCTCCTTGCTGAGAATATTGAAGCTTTGAGTGCCGGCGATGGTGGAGGAAGCAGTTCATGTAGTGCCAGTGCAAATTGTCTTACTCCCTCGGGGACAATAACAGGATCCGTAAGTTGTTCTGGTAGCAGTGGTTCGTGTTTTTCAGGAGAGGGCTATGTGCAATGCGATGGTAAACAAAGTAGATGCACTTATTCGGTAAGACCAGAGGAACGTGATTCCACAGCGTGTGCTCAGAACGGATTTCCACTAACTGATGAGTAGTTTTTCAGAATCCCTTTATGGATATCATTTTATCAACAAACATTCATAGGGATATTGAATATGTAGGTTGCACTTATGAGGATTAATCCTCATAAGTGCTGTTGGATTATTGAATATTACAGAAAACAAAATAGAACAACTAGCAAGATTAGAAATTACACAATTGTATGAATAAAATAAATTATTTATTTAATAATATAGCAATATTAACTATAGTTTCGGCATTTATTTCTGCATGTTCTAATTATGTCGAAAATAACATAACCCAATTGGATTTAAATACTTCTGTTACCAATTTTAATGACTCATTGTATCTATCACAACGAGCAGTTTGTATCGATTGCAATAAAAAGGATGTATATATTTCAGATTATAAAGCGGGTGTCTATGTATTTGATAAAAAATTGAAATTTAACAATAAAATTGCAAGTGTAGGAAAAGGACATGGAGAATTGATAGCACCAGCAATGATGTTTGCAGACGATAACGAAATCACAATTTATAGTGAGGGGTTTAGAAGTTTTGCAAGTATTGAAAATCAGATTGTAAAGAAAATCCCCACTTTCTTACCATATGACAACTCAAATTTATCTCGTTTTTTTACTATCGGAGATACAATATACAATTCAATAATAAATGACAAGAATCTCGTTTCTGTCAGTATAGCCGGAAATATCATACGCAAGATTTGTCCTTTAGTAGAGGGATACGACTTAATAAAAAACACCCCACTATCAGAAAGGCATCTGCTGAAGGGAGAAAAATCCTTCTATATAATCGGCAAGGGACTTCCTATAATGCAAGAATATTCTTTTAACGGTGCAGAAATCAGGAGATTTGACCTTTCAAGTATTGAGATATTGGCAAAAGCATATGAAAAGAATCACAAAACTCAAAGCGACAACTCATATTTCGTTGTTGTAAATGACGTTTGTTATAGAAATGGAAGAATATATCTATTGGCATCAAGTTTAGAAGACAAATATAAAAGTAACTTATTGGTGGTAATAGAAAAGACAAAAGAAGGTTTTAGACATTTCGCAACGTATCAATTTAAAGGAGACATATATAATACGTTTTGTGTGGATGATAATAATGTTTGTTATACCATTAACGGAAAAACATCTGCAATTGAAACATATATATTACCAACAGAATAGCATATGAGCCGAAAATACCTGTTTCTGTTACTATTTATATTCTTATTTTTTTTAAATAGCTGCACTCAAAGAAAAAGTGATGTTTCTAATGCTGTAAAAATCTTAATGCATTCCAATATAGTGTGTCCTTGGGATTCGATGATTGGCATCAAAAAGGATTCGTATTTGTCATATGATTATACATATATAGTATATTCAGACTCATCAGAGTGTTCAGAATGCGTCATAAAAAACAAATTTTATTGGGAATCTTTAGTGGATTCAGCAATAATTAGAAAAAAAAATCTTAATATCGTTTTTATATTTGAACCCAAAACAAGTGACATCGAAGCTTTCTTGTATAGGGCGAAATTGATGAATGTCAGTTTCCCCATTTACGTCGACACAACTAAAATATTTCGTCGAAATAACCCACAAATAAATGATTTATCAGCTACACATGTGTTTTTGATTAATAGCAACAACAATATTGTTCTTGTAGGTAATCCTCTTTTAAATCCAAAGATAGAGGAAATGTCATTGAAAATTTTTGAGGAAAAAAATAGGTAAAAGTAAAAATGGAGATGCTTAGTTTATGATAAATAAGACCTTATTGTTGTATCTTGTATTGGTGATATTTGTTGTTGTATCATGTACTGGCAATTTGGATCGAAAAATTGAATTGTCAGGGTCTAATCATACAGAAATGGAAGCAGTTCTCGACCATTTCAAGAATGATCCTAATCCTCTAAAATATGAATCAGCAAAGTTCTTGATAGAGAACATGCCATACCACTACTCGTTCAAGGGTAATGCTGTAGATAGGTTTAATGAACTATACCTCAATACTTCAAAGGAGGCTTTAAACAAAAGAACGGAGTTCTTCAACAAGAATGCGGACAGCATCAAGGCGTCTATGCCGCCAATTTATGATATTACGACGATGAAGGCTGAGGAACTCATAAAAGCGATTGATGATGCTTGTGATATGTGGTGCAATTCTCCATGGCACGAAATGTATGACAAGAAGTTTTTCTTTGATTATGTTCTTCCTTATCGCATAGAGCATGAGCCATTGAGCGATTGGCGACAGACTATCAGCTAGGAGTTCCCGCTCCTTACTGATAGTGTTGTGCTATCGCGCAGAGGTGTGCAGCTTGAAGGTGAGGATGCAGAGTATCCTGATTGTTTGCATAAAAAGATTGCATAATACCTGTTATTTATGTTAATAAACTACAAAAAATAGAGAGTAATTGTTAAAATATAGAACGTTTTTGCAGAGTATGCAAAAATTGTTATTATTTTTGCTTACGAAAATCGGAGGAATCTTTTCGAAGAAACGGAGAATAAATGCAAGACTTGGAA
>JAKSLB010000091.1 GCA_024401435.1 Paludibacteraceae bacterium
TATGCGACCTGACGGAGTTTATGTTGTTCCTATTACTTCTCTAAAAGACTGATGTTATTTATCGAATTCGCCATATTCGCAGCCGATATGGTCCATTAAGAGATCTTCCTCAAGAATGTATTCTTTATGGTGTTTTTTATATACCTTGAGTGTGCCTACTCCATTTCCCCCGTTCCAGAGACGATTATGCTTCTTTTCGCCTGATGGGGCTTCGTAATTGATGTTAAGCATATCTTTTTTGAGGCATTCCACGGTTACTTCGACTTTGTGTTTCCTGTTTGTTTGGATTACTTCCCAGTATATCTTTTCGTCGTCTTCTGTGCTGTTAAATGTAGTTTTGCATGGATTGGATATGAATTTCGAGAAGTTCATCTCAATGCATTTGCCTTCGATGTAGTATCCTCCAAGGAGCTTTCTTTTGAGCCTGATGCCAAATACCTTAGGCGCTCCACCACCTACATCGAAGACGGTGTTTTGGAGTTCTTCCCCTGTTTCTCTTCTTTTGAAATGGCATGAAGATAACCATACCCAAGGGGATGTGAAATCGCTGCCCCAGTTTTTGTCGGCGTAGCCATAGCAGGTTTCTTTGTTTACTTCGTATTCCTCGTCATTGAATTCTATTGTTCCTTCGAAATATGTTTTCATGCCTTGGGCGTGCCAATACATCTCAAAGGCTTTCAAAGTGCGAAGCAACCCTGATGTTCCATATCCGACATTCCAGGCGATGTCTTTTTTAATTTTGAGGTTCCACTTTATCTTGCCTTCGTCAGACATCATGTCTTTGCTAGGGTTTTTGACATCAACTTCGCCATATGTTTCGCTTTCGCTTAGATAGCATTCGTTTGTTTTTATTTCTATTGGGCGTTTGGTGATTTCCACTTCATTAAGCGGGTAGAATCTATGAAGCTGTTTATGGTTATCTCCCCATGTTCCTACGTTGACCATCAAATATGATGGGCGGAGTTTCCTCTTTTTGTTTTCTTCGTTTTGCCCAAGGATGACTTTATCTGGGGATAACGATGGATTGATGATGAAAAACTCGATGTAGAATGGTTTCTCTTCTTTTGTCTTCTTGTTTATCGCGGTGAATGAATGCCACCACCAGTCATAGCCTTTCTTTTTGAAAGAGCCATTTAACATATACTCGTTTTTAGCAAAGCTTTGTCTATTGAACATGATTGATACCAACCTTCTTACCCATATTATAAGTACTATATTTTGTAGTGGGTAATATATGAGTGGGACGCTTTGCTAAAAGGGCATGAAAACGTTCTGTTATCTAGCTTCTTCATAGTAAAAGGATGCATCATGCTTTTCGTAAATATTTCTCAATTTATCTATAACAAAAAAGGTTTGACGATTGTGTCAACCCAATTAGAGATTTTCACATTATCTCAACAAATATACTTCATACATAGTGTTTTATTCGTGAATTCTATTTCTTTGAGAATGCTTCTATCAGAGCATCAATATCGTTTTCAAGTAGTTTATCGATATTTTCTTCGATTATTTCAATTGGATAATCCCACCATTTGAGGTTAAGTAGCTTATTTATTGTTCTATCATCAAAGCGTTTTTTTATTGCTCTGCATGGGTTTCCTACTGCAATCGTATATGGTGGTACATCTGAACCAACAACAGAATTAGCACCAATAACTGAGCCATCACCTATATGAACTCCAGGTAATATTGTGACGTTTTGGCCGATCCAGACATCATTGCCGACAACAGTGTCGCCTTTTATCGGCATCTTATCTAAAGGAGGTGTATGTTTTTGAAGGTCTCTTGAGAAAATATTAAATGGGTAAGTTGTTAATCCATTCATAAAATGATTTGCACCATTCATGATGAATTCCACACCTGCTCCTATTTGGCAAAATTTACCAATAATAAGCTTGTCACCAATAAAATCATAATGATGGGTCACATGCTTTTCAAAAAGATCTGCGCCTTTCTTATCGTCATAATATGAATAATCCCCAACAATAATATTAGGATTTGTAACACAGTTTTTGATATAGCATATTTCTTCAATTTCCGGATTTGGATATTTTGCATCCTTCCTCAATCCAGATAATTTATCTTCACATATTGGTTCAAGGCCAAGTTCTGGACGTGACAAGCCATATAAGTCCATCAATCTTACGATTTTGTCATAGCTCATCTCGTTAATACCTTCTTCGATTTTGTTGATTGTAGATCTTGAAGTATAGCCCAACGAATCCGCCATTGCTTGTTGCGACATTTTGTTTCTGATTCTTATATCTTTGATTTTCTTGCCAAACTCTTTCTTATCCATATCTATAAGTTCCTCTTTATTGACTCTAATATTTTTTCATCTTCCATTTTAGTTAATGCAAAAACTCTCTTACCTGCATAATTTAATGAGGCACCTAGATGATATAAATCTTTATCATCAATCACCAAGAACCTGTCATGAAATTTATCATTAACATAAGCAGTGCATAAGCCGTATTGGGAATTGAAATCAACTACATCTTGATTTGATAATTTAGCTTTTGATGAATGGTAAATCATCAATGAGACTCCAGTATGTTTGCATTTGAAAAATTCCAAAGCTTTAATATCGGCATAAGCATCTATAAGAACAATAGAGTTACTTGCTTTTGAAATCAGTTGAGTTATAAACGATTTAGCATCAAATATCTCTCCATCAAAAAATATTTTTTCTTTTTCTAAATTTGTTGTTTCTAAAAGAGTAAGACGTTTATCAATCGACTCAACTTTGTTTATAAGGTTTATATAATTCTCATTAGTGATTAATGTTCTTTTTTCGTTTATGACATATCCCTTGAGTAAATATTCTTTTAAAATTGTGTTTGCCCATCTTCTAAAAATAACACCATTTTTTGATTTAACTCTATAACCAACAGATATAATGACATCCAGATTGTAATATTCTGTATAATGAATTTGGCCATTTATCTCATGTGCATTTTTTGCACACGAGGTTGTTTTTTCGACTTCTCCTTCTTTGTATATGTTTGCAATATGTCTTGTTATTACTGATCTATCTCTTTGGAATAGAATTGACATATCATCTTTTGAAAGCCAAACAGTATCTTCGTTAGGAGATACATTAACATCCATCTCGATATTATTTTCTTTAAACTTTACGATTTGATAATTTGGCATAAAAATCTTTTTCTTCTTTATTGTAATTGTAGCATTTAGCAGTAAAGAAATCTACATAATCAACATAAAAAGTGTAGACTTTTTGAGTCAACTCTTAGGGCTACACGCATTTATTAATAATTTTTATCTCTAACGGGCTTGATACTTCTATTTTGTCAGTTTATATCTTTGGTTTTTTGATGTT
>JAKSLB010000092.1 GCA_024401435.1 Paludibacteraceae bacterium
GCGTCATTGTTGGTGTAAGGTATTTCTGGATGTTCTAAAAAATAGAATACATATTGTTGATAAGGACATTATTTGTTGTTAAATGGATGAAAAGTAATCAAAATAAATGCATAAACCGCAACACAGATTTGACTAATTATTATTCAAATTATCTGCTGCGGTTTTTATAATAGAATTATAGAAAGGCAAAAAAAGAAAAGGAAGCAAAACTAAACTCACGCCAATGACCAAGTTTTACTCCCCGTCCCATTAAGAACAGTTTTATGATAACGAATAAATCCAAAAGCGTCAAACAAATAAGCCAGGATTATTACGATGAATTTATCGATAACCTAAATCTTAACTCTCTAGCCTGTCCTAATGATGGTTGTGGTCATCACGATTTTGTTAGACATGGTTTTTATGAGAGAACCATCAAATTCATGGATTATTCTATTCGTTTAAGAATACTAAGAGTCAAATGTAAGGCATGTGGTTCAACTCACGCAATCCTTCTTGACTGTATGGTTCCATATTCCCAGTTATCATTGAACATTCAAGAAATTATAATTGCCTGTGATCATATAGGTGATTTTGAAGAATATATGGATTCGAACACCGATCTGGATGAATCCAATTTTTACTATGTCAAAAATCAATACAGAAAACACTGGAAACAGCGTCTGCTTTCTATGGGAATTTCACTTGCCGATGCTCTTGTTGAACAGTGTTTTTTCTATTTCTCACGACAGTTTATGCAGATTCATTGTATGCACAATATTTTAATTTGAGTAATCCACATAAGGTAAATGGAATGCGTATATTCTATTCGATATTATTCCCTCATAGAAAGGAATGATATCTATGGATAATAAGAAAAGGCTCGAAATAGCTCTACAACGATACGGATATATCGCTCCACTGGTCTCAGGAAATGTACCTGATGATAAATCCAGATCACAATTTTTTCGTGAAGCTGGTTCCAGTGCAGGTGTACATCCACATACGGTTGAAAGATGGTATAAAAAATACCTGGAAAAGGGACTGGATGGACTATATCCCAAGAACAGGAGCGATTTGAATTCATTTAGAAAGCTTGATGGCCAGGCCAAGAATGAAATACTGTATATACTAAGCCAGTATCCAAGAATTTCTGCAGTGCTTGTTTATCAGAAACTTATGGATAACGGAACAATACTTAGATCTGATGTCTCGTTATCCACTGTCAATCGATTTGTACAGAATGTAAAGGAAGAAAAAGGCATTAAGCCAATAAAGGATATGCGAAGATATGAAATGGAGCATATCAATGAGGTATGGTGTGGAGATTCCAGTGTTGGACCATATATTAAAATTGATGGTAAAAAGAAGAAAACCTATGTGATTGCCCTTATTGATGACGCAAGCCGGATGATTGTGGGCATCGATATTTTTTTCAACGATAACTACATCAATCTTATGGGCGTTATAAAAGGAGCTGTATCAAAGTATGGGAAGCCGAAAAAGTTTAATTTTGACAATGGAGCAAACTATAGAAGTACACAGATGAATCTTCTTGCTGCCAGAATTGGTACTGTAATTCATTATAATATAGTCCGAAATCCTATTGGTAAAGCTAAGATAGAGCGCTGGTTTCGTACAATGAAGGACCAGTGGATGGCATCTCTAAATATGAATGATTTTCACAGCCTTGAAGAATTGAGAGAATCACTTTTTGAATTTGTTCAGAAATACAATCAAAGAGAACATTCATCGTTAGAAGGAAATAGCCCAATGGATCGTTTCTTTAAGGAAAGCCAGCTGATCGTACGCATGACTGACGAACAAATTGAACGGTCTTTTCTTCTTGAAATTGAAAGAACCGTATCAAATGACAGTGTTGTAAGAATCGATGAAAAAGATTATGAAGTGGATTATCAATATCAGGGACAAAGGATCCTCTTAAGATATTCTCCAGACCTTTCAAAAATCTATGTAGTTGATAAGGAAACAAAGGAGCTTACACAGATAAAGCTGTTGGACAAGCACAAGAATTCTACTATGCATAGAAAGAAAGTAAGAATCAGTGAGATGGGAGAAAACGAATGAATTATACAGGACGCTATGGAATGGAAATGAATCCATTTATAAAGAACGGAAAGGATGTACTTGTAGAAACAAGTGAATATAAGGAAGTCAGCTTTCGATTGAATTATCTGCTGCAGACCAAGGGATTTGGATTAATTACCGGAGAACCTGGAAGAGGAAAAACAACGACCGTAAGAAAATGGGCGGAAAGTCTAAATCCGGCAGCCTACAAAGTTGTATACATATCGCTTTCTACAGTAACAGTTATTGAATTTTATCGGCAGCTTGCAGAGAAATTGGGACTGGATCCATATTATAAGAAAGTAGATAATTTTAAAGCGATACAGAATATGATCGAGCGATACAGACGTGAGAAAAGGATAACGCCAGTTATAATACTTGATGAAGCAAATTATATGAAAAGTGGCATTCTGAATGACCTGAAGATCCTCTTTAATTTTGAAATGGATTCAAAGGATTATGCAGTTGTATTACTTGTAGGATTACCGCAATTAAACAATCAGCTTAGAATGTCGAGCCAGGAGCCATTGAGACAAAGGCTTGTGACATCATACAATATGGAAAGTTTGAACGAAAAGGAAGCAGAAAGATATATTCTGGAAAAATTAAAAGGAGTTGGATGTCATCAGGAAGTGTTTGACAAAAATGCCCTGCAGGCAATAATCAATGCATCAAATGGAACTCCACGTGTAATGAATCAGATCTGTAATAAAGCACTGCTGATGGGAGAACAAAAAGGAAAGATGATTCTTGATATGGAAACAATCATGGATGCCGTAAATGATAATGAGCTGGGATAGGAAAAGATAAAATGGAATTAAAGGAAGCAATTGGAATAATTGAATACGTAAGAGAAAACGAACGTGAATTTATTGAAGAGAATTTGTTCTGTGAAATGAAAAATTTATTGGTTGAAATACTTTATGAGTTAAAAACGCTTAATACGAAAAACAATGATTTGTGTGATAAAGAAGATGACCTTCCATTTTAAAAGCAAATAATGATAAGAGAGACATCGAATGATGTCTTTTTTATAGCGATTTTTAATACAAATAATTTAAATAACTACATCCACTTAATTTGAATTTTAACAAAAAGAATCACCATTTAATTTAAATATACTGACAACAATCAATTTAGAAATCAACACAATGATTCGTGAAGCTAGATTATCTCCTATTCCATCTATACTTTTTATATATTCATATTCTTCCAGTGTGGATGCAGCATTTATAATTTCATTTAAAATGTCTTCGCATTC
>JAKSLB010000093.1 GCA_024401435.1 Paludibacteraceae bacterium
GGATTGATATATCGTCTCACAACCATAGCAAATATGATGGCATAATATATCATTAAACTGATACCTATCCATACAATTGCACAAATTGCATCAAACAACGATATATTGCCTTCTATCGACGATGATCTTCCGCAGGTTCTAATTACTTGAACATACGAACCATAAAACAACATTTCTATTATGGATTTATTCATGTCATTCATTTTTCATTATACCAATCATCAAACCCACCAGATTCGTCGACAGACATTATTACAATCGAGATAATAGTTCCAAGGCCTGACACAACATAATTTACAAGCAGTTTTATGTGCGGGTTGGATCAATTATCTATTGCTTTAGTTTATCGGTGGATATTAATATCAATACAAGGTCTCATTCTCCCATCGGATTCTTTGACTGACAAAAGAATAACCGTATACCTCATCTACTCGATTAATAACGGGGTGACACTGAGATCAAAATTAATTGCAGAAAAGAGCATGCTTTCGACAGCTTCACATTTCCCCTGACTCATTACTATCCGATTAGCAATACGGGACTCAAACCAATTACCACGATAGATCAATGGTTTTTCATGGCTTCTTGATATAATTTCATCCTTATCCCATCTTTCAATTAATCGCAGCAGCATTTCATCCTCTTCATCAAAAATTCTTTTCTCAAAATTATCTGAACTCCACACTGTAAACGCATTATCCTTATTCCAAATAATTGCATAGTAAGAATATGATGGAGGATTACAGCCTTCTATGACAAATATTGTATCCTGTTCTTTCCCACGGGAAATAGACGTGATTATCGAATCTATTGTATGATTAACATTATTGTATGACCGTGCAAATTGATATGCTCCAATCATATCATCCAAGACGGTTTTATTATATTTCAAACAAGCATTTTGGGATTCGGAAAGTGACGAGCTTATAGTTTCTCCTACTTTACAACCAGATATACTACAAAGAACGATAACTAACAATATAACTCTATACTTTTTCATCATTAGATACTAAATGTTTTATTAAAAGTCAAAATAATAAAAGTTGTTCATAGTATTATTTCTTTGGTTCACATTGATATAGTATATAGGAAGAACTGGGAGAACCAATGCTGGATAAGAATCATAATCAACGGAACAACCCCCATCTTTTAGTTTATAAAAAGTGCGTTGCCTAAATCCATGTTCTCTTCTAATAAGGTTCTCGGTCAACATGGCACTTTGCTCTTGCTCCATCTGGGACATACTATTAAATCTGTCATTAAATTTATAAGCATCGCGTGAATGCGCCATTTCGTGACCCAGACTTACAAATGTTTCTGTGGGTTCAATTTGTACGGGATCATTTATTGTAGCCCCGACGGGCAATAGAGTTCGTTTTGTATTATTCCACATAATTTGAGATCCTGCTTGATTATTTTTCTCTCCTTTACGAATATTAAGAGGATGATCTTGATGTCCTTCAAAAAAAGATACTAATCTATTCCCATATTTACCTTCTTTTAGTTGCCCTAACGCTTTAGTTAAATCGTCAACATATTGTTGATTATCTCCAGAATAGACATCCCCTGTACTACAATTGTAAAAGCCATATTTCCCTTCACTATTCTTCTTGTACACAAAATATGTATTACTTTCTTTATAATATATTTCTTTCCCTTCCGGGTCCACCAGCTTCACAGGATTGCTGGCGCAATAGTCATACGGACTCATGCTGGGATACTTGTCAGCCATTGGGTCAACACTCAGCCAACCAGTTGTCAGATCAGCATCGTAGTACCTTGCACCAAAATAGCTTAGACCCGTTTCGAGGTCTTTCTCTTTCCCGGAGGAAGTGAAACGGGCAATAACGGCACTAATAGTGGCGTTCGAGGCTGTTGGGCGGTATGGTGATGATGGTCTATTCACGATGCAAAGGTACGTATTTTTTTGCGATTATATGGAAATTTGTGGCATTGTATGCTTGACAAGTCAACTTTTTTCAGTCCAAGACAGATTTGGTGAGATCCTGACAATTCACGATTCAAGATTACCACCTTTGCGTCTATTTGGATTTTGTAGCAACTGCATACTTGACGAGTCAATGCAGTTCATTCCAAGATTGTATTTCGTAATCACCATATAGGTCTTTCGAAATTTAGATATTTGGCCCATTTGTAAAGACGGCATTCTTTCCGATCAAGTCGTTTCTTCTGCCAATCTTTTATTTGCGTTGCGTTCACAGTATAGTAGCATGCCTGCGTTCCCCAACTATCGAGGTCGATTTTGAATAGTTCTTTACCTAACGAGATTATTATAAAATGAAAGCAAGGAGTGCTCATATCAACTGTCTTTTTTAGCATGCGACTTTCAAAACTGCCTTTCACTACGACCTGTTCCCAATAGCCTCCCCAGTCACCATTAACAGGTGATTGCAGGCATAAAGAGATTATGACATGTGACGAATCTGGCAATGTTGAGATTTCGTCATATTCTTTCTTTGAGATGCATATTATGCCATTAAGATACCAGAAGAAATACCTTTTGTCGAAACCTTCATTGTTGACAAAATCAATGTACCCATAAGTATCTCTCGGATGGACAACCCCATTAACCTCTATGATAGAGCTTAACGAAATTAAGTCTGGCAGATGTTCAAAATATGAGACAATGTCTGGATAATAATACGTTGTGTCTTTAGGTTTGGACGAGACTTGAGAATAGCCACACCCATGGCATGCTATTAAGAACATAATTAATAGATAACGATATTTCATAAATCACCATCTTAATGAGTTTAACAGAGTTGTCGTTTGCTGACTGATTATTTTATTGGCTATCGTCGAACGGATCTTGTACATAGGGGGGATTTTTTTTGATGTATTTGGATAAAATGCCAACCCCGAAGGTCCATCGACGCCTAATGGCCCTACAATAACATTTTGTACGAAATCACCAAAATGGTCGGCATCTCCACTGTTATCAGCGTGGTGACCTGACATTTGTGTAGCGTCATTATATTTATCATGAGAATGAATAGAGACCGGGGTAGACATCCCGTCGGGAACCCTTGGTAAATCCGCAGATTGGGATTCCCCGGTTTGGGATCGGACACTCAATCCAAGATCAAAATCAACAATAGAGCACTCTTCTTTGGTCTGATTGCTGTTTGCTTCTGCACGTTCCAATACATTGCAGGCCTCCCGAAGAACCCCATATGATGTTTCCAGAATCGGCTTTAACTCCAATTCATTAACAGATGTTGTTTGTCCATTATTATCATTATTTTTTATTCTATTTATATCCGACCTATTCTCTACAATG
>JAKSLB010000094.1 GCA_024401435.1 Paludibacteraceae bacterium
CGATAGGCAGTCCACTTCCCAGCGGTCTGCCTATCGCTTTTTATAAATGTATGAGCTTGCGATCCTCATGTGGCAAGTGAAAATATTGTAAACCTACGGTAAAGTACGTATAGGAAGTCTGAGATAAAAGTAGAAGCTATAATTCGTTAGTAAGGTCTTAGTAACGAACGAAAGGCTGAAATTAACTGTGTGCTAATGGAATTAATTAGAGTGTTTTTGGCTGAATGTAAAATTCTTCATACTTTTGTATAAAATATTAGAATTATGGCAGTTTTTGTAAAAGCAATACCGACATTGCGAGGAAGTGTAGCCGATCGCTTTGTTAAGATATCAGAGGAAAATCTCCGCAGACGTTTTTCTGTTGACTTTTCCAAACAGGCAGCTAATTCTAGAGCAATACTTGCAAAAAAAGCATCTAAATAAAAGATTGTGGGATATCTATTAGATAACTGTTTGTTTGCTAGGCTTACAGCAGATATTGTTGATCAATGTCTGCCTTTTCAGTGCAGTAAGGATTCTGACATTGATTCTTTTTTCCATAATGGCACAAAGGATAACTATTCGGATTACAATAAAGAAATGATGGGCTACTCCCATTGTTTCTATACGGATTCACCAATCCCTGAAATGGTTTGTGCATTTTCCTTGTCTCACACGGCTCTAAGAACAGCCCCATTACCCAATAACAGAAAGAACAGATTCAATAAATCTATACCAAATAACAAACGCCGTTCGCAGTACCCAGCTATTCTTATTGGGCAGTTATGCGTATTTGACAAATTCTCCCACATGAACATTGGCGAAGAAATGTTAGATTTGATAAAAACGCTTGCTATTGAAGAAACAAACAATTGTGCGGCTAGATATCTTGTTGTTGATGCTGTCAACAATCCTAAAGTTTTGTCTTTTTACAAAGATAACGGTTTCCAATTTTTGTTTTCTTCTGACACGGAGGAACTTGAGTGCTTGCACAATATTGCAAAAGAGACGTCTTTTCGAAAAATAAAGAGATTTTTTACAAAACAACCGCTCCAAATAGCTAAATGCAAAACAAGATTAATGTACTTTGATTTAATTTTGCTTTCAACCAAGTCCTAAGTGGTTGTATTTTACATTTTCTTTGAAATTAATATTGGAAATGTTTTATGTCAAAACGAAGGAATTCACCGCAGGTTGCGTCTTTAGTAAGCCTACGGTAAAGTACGTATAGGAAGTCTGAGAAAAAAGTAGAAGAACTCGTGCCCCTAGTACGAGACTTCAACTATAATTCGTTTCTAAGGACTTAGTGAGGATTCATAGTTGCGAGGAAGCGAGTTCCCAGTTTCTCGGCAATAGTTCTCTGACAAGTCCTTATTCTCCTTCTTGTGGACAGATATCTTCGCCAGCACGTCCTCCATCCACTTTCGCGGGTCCACATCAGCTGCTTTGCAGGAGGCGATGAGCGAGTAGACGATGGCGCCCTTGTACCCTCCAGGTCGGGGGTCGGCGCGAACGTGCCGCTCTCCGGCGACTGGGAACTTGACACCATCGTCGGGAAAGGTAACAAGGGCACAATTCTCACTCTCACAGAACGGGAAACCAACTTCGTCCTCATGGAACGTTTGAGGCATGGGAAAAAAGCGGAAGAGGCAGTCAAAGTTATCGTTAGATTTTTACTCCCTCACAAGAGGCATGTGAAAACCATCACCACTGACAATGGATCCGAGTTCTCTGCCCATACATATGTGACAGAGAAAATCAAGGCACATATTTTCTTTGCTGACCCTTACTCTTCTTGGCAAAAAGGGTCCATTGAAAACGCCAACAAACTCATCAGGCAGTATATCCCTAAAGGCGTTGACTTGAACGTTTTCCCTGATGAGTTTATCAAGTCCGTCCAGTATAAACTGAATCGTCGTCCTAGAGAAAAATTGGATTTCTCTTCCCCTTCGAAAGTGTTCTTTAATTTATTATGATATTTTTGCACTTGGCATTTGAATGTACGTAATAAACTCTGCGTCACTCTGTGAATGATGGTTTGAACAATGTCGTTTAAATTTAACTCTAAATAAATAAGGACAATGTGTTATTCAAGGTTTTGTGTATTTATATTATTATTTATAGTGAATGTTCCTTGTTGTATAGGAAATAAAAAGGTGGGTGGAGATAGTTTATTATCCATGATTAGAGAGCGAGGGGATGTTTTCTCTGTTATGGAGACCATTGATCTCAAGTCTATTGACTACAAAGATGTTCAAAGTAATGATAGTCTGAGAAGTGTTCTGACAAATTTGTTGGATATCAAACAGTATAAGAATTATCGTTACCTATCGTATCATAAACCACTTCATGAAAGATGGTTTGAGTATTGGTTTCTGGATCAGCCCAAGGATTTCACCTTAAAACTGAAAAATGATAGTTCTTTATATAAAGCTGTTAAGGATTCTGTAATGTGCAAATACAAGGATTTAATAATTTTTGATGACGACTTTTTACCGGATTATTGTATTTATCCTTTTAAATGGATAAAGTGGAGAGAGGCTTATCTTATTTTATTAAAACAGTGGGAAGAGGGGAATCAATCTTATTTATTTAGAGATCTTTTGATGAGATACCATTGCCCTAATATTTGGAACTTATATATAAAAGAGTATTTGCCTAAGGAAATTGAGAAGAAAGCAAAACGTAGTGATTATGGATTAATATTTGTCTTTGACAAAACATCTTGTGTGAATTTTAGATATGAAATATTTAAAAGAAATTTACTTTGTGCCTATGATATTGATGTTTTCTTAGAACTATTAAGAGAAAACAAAATGAAAGGGAAGATTTATTATTGCTCTCAAATTGAGGGTGACAAAGAGTTTATTTGTCCTTTTATATAGGTTTGCTTCAATCAGTTGATTTGATTAGAAACGAACTAATGAAATCGGATAATCTTGTTGTAAAGAACATAATAAATAAATTGTTTTTAGATGACGTTGATCCGACTGAAGATTGTATGGGAAAATGTCCTTTGTACCAAATTAGTAAAAGTGATATGAAAAAGATAAGTGATGACATAATAAAGAATATTGGTGAGTTTAGAAAAGCTTTGCAGCCAATTCGAAATGAATTAGAAAAAAAATCCGAGAGTTGGGAAAAGGAGATGCCATATAGGGATAACGTGCGATAAGTTCATAATATTTATTGCTTTTCTCCAGATGCATTGGGCGAGGATGAGGAGTGTGATATTAACTGGGGTTGTTATTTGTCCAGATTAAAAGAAAATCATTGGTGTCCGCTAAACCTTTTGAACTGACATAAAAAAGGCTGTGCCCT
>JAKSLB010000095.1 GCA_024401435.1 Paludibacteraceae bacterium
AAAGCCTGAAATCATGCCCCAAAAAGTTCAAGTTATTTTTTAATGTTTACTAAATGCTTTTATTGCTAACATTCCATCATAAAGTGTCCATATTGGGATAATCTTCTTGTTTTCTATGAATGGATGTGGCCAACTTCCGCCTTCGTTTCTATCAACCAACAATCGTATACAATTGAATACAACATTGTCACCCCTATTTGCATTTAAAAATACCAATGCAACATATGGTAATGTATAATGGAAATATGGAACTCGAGTGTTTTCATTATCAACTTTTTCCTCCATCAATTCTAAATCACACTCATAACATGGTGCAGAGAAATCTTGCGTTTGAAACCTTCCTTCTATCCAGTCCAATCCTTTATTTATCAGATTAGAATCTGTCAATAAATTTGCTTTTTGCAAGCATAATATTGTTATGGCAGTATGAAAGAGTGATTGATATGGTTTTTCTGGAGAATCTGCACAAGAGCCGTCTTGAAGTCTAGTATTTCTCAACCAAGTTAACGCAGATGATACAATTTCCTCGTCTGGTTTTATACCCAGTTCTAACAATGTCATTATACAAAAGCACGTTGGAAACGTTTGTGATTTCGTTCCGAACAAGCTCCAGCCATAATCACCTTTCTGCTTTTTTAAATACAGCCAACTAACAGCTTTATCAATAATAGCAGGATCTGCTTCATACTTATATAATGCTCTTATCGACCAACAAGTAGCGAGTACGTTTGATATGCCCTTACTATTTGTTATGAATGACCAGCCTCCGTCGTCTTGCTGTGTCTTCTTAAGGAATTCAATACATTCTTCTACCTTAGGACATGGCAATTTGGCTATGTCTTTATAATATATTAGAGCCATAGCAGTAGCAACAATACCTATCTTCCCTGAGCCTAAATGCTGATGCCAACCGACATCACCAGCTATGTCTCGCTGTGTGTTAGCAAGAATCTGTGTTCCCTTTGAAAATACAGAATCTAAAGATTCTCTAAGAATTCGCTTCATACGAAATATGGTTTTAATCTTTTAACCGTATCATCTATCATTTCCCAATTCTGGTTGTTAACCCAATCCCAACGTTCAGGATAACCAATATGACAAGCTAATTTGTATCGCAAGTACTGACTTCTTGGCTTGTCTGTTGGTAGGAAAACATATACTTTATCATCTTCAACCAACAAATACTTATCTACACCGTTAAGGCTCGTGTATGCCTCCTCCATAGATTCATATATCTGGGGAGTATAATCCAGAGCGATGTCGGAATGCAGTTTATCACTCAAGGGAATGCAATGCAAGTGCGCATGGTAACAATGAATATGACCATCTATCAGTAGGCTAGAGCCGGCTTTCCCATGCTCATAAAACACACATCCACCATATACGCTTGTCAAGATAACTTTTACCTTCTCTTTAACCATTAAAAATTCTGGCAATAAATCTTCTGGAATGTTTAGACAAGCCCCGATGTGACTTTTTGTTACAATTAATAAATACCCCTCAACAATCGGCCCTAAAGAAACCATCACATAAAAATGTTCTGTCTCCCACAAGATCCTCTCTCGTTCTGGAGGATTACAAAATCTACATTTTTGGAGTATTTGTTCTGAAAGATCTTCTATTCTATTCATATCATTTATCATTTTATGTATCACAAATGCTCCAATTGAAGAAGTTGCTTTTCTTAACATTCATCCAATAGTTCACCCCCTCACAGGAAACCCCATGCTTCTGTAGATGCATTGCTATCAAAATTGTCAATTCTGTACATACAAGGACATTCTGCTCCAATTCCTTGAAAACATCCATTGTCAAGTTATCCATCAAAAACATAAGTTGTGGAATCGCCTTAAGAGTTTCTTTGTCTTTGGCGAAGAAGCGAACGTAATATTGCAGATAGTCCAAAATTGACTGATAGCCATTTTTGTTCTTGCAGAGGATTCTTGTTATTAGGGTGTTTATCGTATTAAGGTGCTCTACAATGCCTTCATGTTTAATTCTGCTAGCCAAAGCCTCAAGTGCAGCAGAAATTGCATCCCCATTCTCAGAATATATGGACTTCTCTATATTCTCGTACGATGTAAGGTTTTTGAATTTTTCATCCAATTGTCGATAAATCTCAAAGTAGCCAACATCTTGCAACTCGTTTCTATGCAAATCTATGAATTGTAGCATTTCTCCGTATAGTTTTTCTCGATTCAAGAAACGTACCATCATCGAATGGTTCTCTGGAGGAATTTGCTTGGCAGAAGAAACAAGTTTCTCATAAACCATCAAGACCTCTTCTTTTGTCCATTTCAATTCGTTGTCTAAATCAACGATCGACAGGAACTCACATGGACTCCATCCACCACCTTCGTGAGCTCCATTGTCCCACAATGCGGGATTAGTAACAATAGCCTTACGTACAATAGCTAACGTGGCATTGTCATGTTTCGCAAAGAACACCAAACCGTTTATTGATGAAGTCCTAAATTCTGCATTTTGAAGTACACGAGAAATTGACTTTGATATTTTCTTTATCTGTGTCTTTGATAAAATGCGATTCAGATTTCCTAACAGGATGTAATCACGCACATCACATATACCATCTATGAATTTTACAAGATTGGTGTTTACTGCACTTGAAATTGCTTTGTTATGTTTGGTCCTTGAATAATAGAATAAATTCTGTGCGAGATCATATTTCTTATTCTGTCTTACCTCTTCAAGCGTATCACTAATAACGGTTGCGGTAAACAGGACATCTTCTGTACGCAACAATCCAGAACAGATTAATCCGTATAACTCATCAGAATGGTTTCCGTCTTCAAATATTTGTTCCTTATTGGCATTCCACAACTGTAAAATGTATTTATTCCAATATTTTGATGGCACAGCTTTTATCAGTTCGCTCAATAACACACATACATTTCTGCTGCCCCAGTAACTTAACGGTATTTCCCTGTTTGTCAGCAGGACAAACATCTTTTCCGCCAATCTAGGCAATTGTCTGTGCAAGACTTTACTATATGCATAATCCTGACCAATCCGCTGTAATGTATTTTTATCGTTCAACGTAGTTGAATAAAACATAACAGGATAAGGGTTGAGGTGACCCCAAAAAGTTGGACGGATTATTATTTAGATTGTTATTGATGTTG
>JAKSLB010000096.1 GCA_024401435.1 Paludibacteraceae bacterium
CTGAGCCGCTCGGCTTTGCCGCTTGCCTCAAGCAAGAACTTTTTGTTGCTCAGGACCTTAAAATATGTTTAATGTTATAGTGCTGCGGAATTAAGGATTATTTCACTTAAAACTGTATCAGTGAATGTATGCCATATATCCAAATTAACCATTTTATAATCATCAAAAACATTCTGAACAAACTGTATTTCAAACACTAATCGAAAATCGTTTTTATCTTCATCCGGCTGCCCTTCTTTTCTGTTGCCTACTCGTGCTATTTTTATGAGGTATAGATCTTTAATTCCTTTTCCTTTTATATAAGGCATGAAGTAGTATAACTTGTTAAGAGCAACTGTTGCAGGAAAACGTTTTCCTGTATAGTATATCTTAGCAGAATGATCACTATATTGTTCGATATTATCGTCCTTAACGAGGGAGATCAGAACATTCTTCGTTGTATCAAGCTGATGGTTCTTTATTGCCGAATGCCCATAATCAACAATATCTTCATGAACCATGCAGTTTTCAACGATACTTTCTTCACCATACTTTTCAAACAAGTCAAATAGATTCAACTGTTTGTAAGTGACGGATGAAGTCGTTGGCTTGGGTTTTGACCCAAATCTTTTTTTGCAGAGATTTATAATTTCTTTATCGTTTTGACTATATTTTACACCGTGTTTGTCCAATGCAGCTCTAATGCTTAACGCTATATGATATGCAAGATTAACAGGCACAGCATTACCAATCATTTTGTATCCAATGTTTACATCCTGATAGACAAACTTGAAATCGTCTGGGAATGTTTGGACACGAGCAACTTCACGCACAGTCATTCTACGATAAAGATGTTCCTGACCAGGAACGAATATCTGCTGATTACTGCCGACTTTTATCATCTGAGGCGCTTGCGGATGGAGTTGACACTGTCTTCCACTCGCTTGAACTGTGAAACCTTGATTATCCCAACTTCTTACTCGGTTACGAGACAGGAAGATAGGAGAAAAACCACCAATGTAATATTCGTGATTAAGAACTTTACAATTGTCACCATTAGAATGATTTTTTTCTAATGCAGGAATGGCTGTGTCTTGTAAATCTCCAATTGCCTGTCTTAACGTAATTCGTGGAGAAATTGGTGTTGGATATTCGTAATCCTTGATGTTCAAGTCTTTACGAAATCCTATATAGAAAACACGGTCACGGTCTTCTGGCACCTCAAAATCCTTAGCATTAAGCATCTTTAGTTGCACGTCATAGCCTATTCCGGCATTACGGAACTCATTAAGAAACTCTTCAACAGCCTTTGCATTGCGAGGTGCAAGCATACCTGATACATTCTCCGCAACAAAGAACAATGGCTGTACGGACTTTAAGATACGTATGTAATCTCTGAATAGCTGACCGCGAGGATCATCAATTCCCCTTTTTGCACCTCCTTCACTCCAAGATTGACAAGGTGGTCCACCAATAATGCCGTCTATTCCTTGTGGATAGAACGTCTCATTTATGTTACGAATATCACCTTCTATCAAACAAACATCAGGGAAGTTATATCTGAAGGTGGGACAAATTTTTGAATCAAATTCATTAGCAACAGCTGTTTTGAACCCTGCTTTGTGAAAACCGAGATCCAAACCACCAGCTCCGCTAAATAGACTTATTAATGCCATATTATATATTATCTAAAATCCCGTTGTTAGGGTTTTGAAATAAATGCTGAGTAAATAATACTGGGGGATTTCCCAGAAGTTTAATGTCAAATTTTAATGATTTTTCTACTTTGGTTGAAGCGTTATGGATTCTGAAACTAATTTCCCATCCTCCATCGAGAATCATGTGTAACGTATTGTCAGAACCAGGCTTCATTTCAAACTCTACGATTCTTGTAGGGAGATTGATTTGAGGTGTCTTATATTGAGGTTTACGTCCACTTACTGTTTTGTTTAGTTCGCCTTCGATGTTGAAAGCTTTGACTACAACCATACTATGAGCATCATCCTTGATAATCTTGTAGAATGGATATTTACCAACAAGATAACGTATCAATTTTTGTGGAACACCTTGGTTTTCCTTATCAATCTTTAAAAGTTCTTTGCGGAAAGCTGCTAGAAGTGGCATATAAACTTTTTCCGCTTTATCTGAGCCGAGGTCATTCCATGTCTGTTTGTTATTCTTGGCTTCTTCAAGATAATTGAAAATTGGAGAGATTTCGGTCCAATAAGCATCAGAACACGGAATGTTAACCCAAGACTCTCCAAAGTCAAGAACTGAAGAAAGTCTAGAGTGTTTTACTGCATCATTGTTGTTCTTTGCTGAAAAGCCAACTTCCCATCTAGGTGTCTGACGACTGAAAACGACATCACGCACGTCACCATCTTCTCCCTCGTTGTCATCATTAAGGCAAACATACAACATATCATTTTCCTTCTTCTGTACCAAGAGTCCAGGCTCTAAACGAACCATTGTGTCTAGAGTTTGATATGCAGCTTCTTTATATCTTAGTCTTTCATCTACACAGAATTCAGAGAAATAACCTTTTGCAACATTCAGTGCACTATTCTCCACAAGCGTTACTTTAATTCCTATAGCTTGTAGTTTTTCTGTATAGGTTGAAGCCAAAGCATATTCAAATGCTTTGCCATTTTTTACTTGATCACCTTGTGCCATGTCTTATTCTTTATTATCAACAAGTAAGTCTTTTATGCTGACATCTAATGCAACGGAAATTGCATTTAATGTATTCAAATCAGGTTGTACTGTATTACTGCACCATTTACTTACTGTGCAAGTTGATTTACCTACCTGAGCAGCAAGCCATTTACTTGTCTTTTCTTGCTCTGCAAGCACGGCTTTTATGCGATTTATCTTGGCCATAATAGTATATATTGTTTAATTTAAATGCAAATTTAATAAAATTCCGTGAGACATAAAATAGTTTTAACTATTTTTAATTGCGATGTGCATTATTGGGTGCAAAATAACTAATATATCATCCTGCCTCCCAATTTCACTATGGGTTGACATGAAAATTTTAACATGTTTATATTTGTGTACCGCTAAAATACAAAAATGAAACAAAATGACTGGAAAAAGTAAGTGACCTAAAATCCGCAAGTACTCTCTACGGCAACCACAATGACGG
>JAKSLB010000097.1 GCA_024401435.1 Paludibacteraceae bacterium
CAGCCCCTCAAAAGTAATATCCTTGTAAATATCATCTTCGATATTTAAGACATTTTTAATAACTCCATTGAATTTATCTATAAGTTCTTTCTCTCTATCAACTATTTTTTTCATGGTACTATTTGATTAAATCGTTAATAACTTTTTTACAAAAATAGACTTCTCATGTGCCAAATGTAGGCACACCCAATGTCTTATTTTTCAAATTCCACGCAATTTCTTCTTCCTTCCGAAGAATCTCCTATTTTCATCCTTGGATTTTCATGTGAAATTCTTTTTCTAAAATAGATAATAATATACTGTCTTCCAAAAAAACGTGACAAATATTTCAATAAGTAGAAACATCCGCCACACTTATATATCGTTTGCTGTTTTAGAGCATAATATCCGGCAATAGCCATATCTCATATAATGGCAAGTTGAGAAGAGTATCTTCTTTTCGATAATCCTTGAGAGAAGTACGTATCGCCATTTCTGGTTTATATTTTTCCATAAATACCTTAAGGCTCTTGGCATGTACATTCAACCCTGCTTTTGCTTCACAAGGAATAACTTTGTTTTTATATGAGAATAAGAAATCAACTTCAGACATTGAACCTTCTGACCAATAATATATATTGTTGAGTATATCCAAACTTTGCAATTCCTGCAATACAAATTGTTCCGTCAAAGAACCTTTAAACTCCATAAATAGTTTTTCCTTGCTTACAATAACGGAGGGATCTATATCACACATCATACGCAACAACCCTATATCCAAATGATATATTTTGAAAGATTTCAAATCTTCGTATGCCTTCAACGGCAGTCGTCCACCTGCAATAAGCCCCACACGTCGCACTGCACTACAATCTTTAAGCCACATCAAAGCATCCTCATACTCTCTTGCCCTTGCACCCTCACGCACAACTCCATAAATAAATTTTTTGTTTTCCTTTGCAAGCTGGCTCGGTATTGATTCCCATACATGATGAATCTTTGGAACGATTCCTTTGGGAGCATGCTTTGAAAAATCATTTTGATAAGACGCAATTATACCTTTCTGAACATTCGAAACTTTTTGATAATCATGTGTTTTTATAAATGTATCCACACATTTGGGCATTCCTCCAACAATGAAATATTGTTTCAAATAGTCGTTCATCTTCTCAACAATCGTCGCTGGCAATCCATCCTTATAATACTTTTTTATATATTCGATGGTTTGTTCTTCTTCGTTTGCCAGCAAAAACTCATAGAATGAAAATGGTTGCAAAGTCATAAATTCGACTTTACCGACAGGGAATGATGTGCCTTCATGTAACGTAATGCCTAACAATGAACCCGCACAACAAATAGCATATTCTGGTGCGTTTTCCGCAAAATATTTGAGCGACGTCAAGGCTCGAGGCACCTCCTGCACCTCATCGAAAATGATAAGCGTTTTTTGTTTCTCAATTTTTTTTCCATGTATTATACTGAGATAATCAAGGATGCGCTCCACATTGATACTACCATCAAACAATTGAGCCAAATCTCTCGGTTGTTCGAAATTCACGTAACATACATCATTGAAAAATTGTTTGCCAAATTCTTTCAAAAGCCAAGTTTTCCCTACTTGTCTGGCACCTAAAAGAATAAGTGGCAATCTATCACTTTTCCCTTTCCACTCTTTAAGTTTCTCTAATACAATTCTATACATATCAAGAATTCACATTTTCTTGACCACAAATATACTAAATTTTCACATTTTTTTGACGACAAAAACACATTTTCATCACATTTTCTTGATGACAAAACATCAATTTCATCACATTTTTTGGACGACAAAACAAGAAATCTTGTACTTAACTGAAAAAGGTTGTCACTTTTAGGATAGTTAAACTTAATAGTTTTTTTGGACGACCAGACAAGAAATCCGCCACATTTCTCAACGTATTTACTATTTCGAGAGCAATAAAGAAATATCCTTGAAAAAGTCATGAGACAAGACCTCATTTATGCGTAAAAGCAGATCTGTATCCATGCTCGGTCTGCTATATATCTTATATATGTTCGTCCTATCGCAATTCAAAAGTCTTGCGAAATCCACAACTGTCAAATCCGTATGGTTGTCCACGTAGTCTTTTATTATATGTCCTACATGTATCATAATCCAATGCGTATGAATTCGAATTCCCCCAATTCGAATCTATCAAACACAAAAAAAGCGTGGGAGATCTCATTTACTCGTCCACGCAACTGAAGGTCTTCGCATTACCCGATCAAAGTATAGACGAGCAACGCAGAAGCCCACGCAGAAGTATATAATCAGCCCATGTGCCCAGACTACGTCAAGGCACAATGAGAGACAACACACCCATTGCAGACATCTATCGTTGCTTTGACCCTGACTTTGATCGAAAAGTTGCGAAGTTTTCAGCCGCCAAGAGACAAAGCGTAAATAAACGCCTTTTCAAAATATGTTGTTATTGCCCCGCCCGCCCAGAGGCTTCTGCGTGGAATAACAACGCAAAAATAATTGTTTTCAGACAAATCACCTCGATTATTCCAACAAAAAACAAGAGGCATCCTATCTCTTTACTACGGTTGTAATTGTTGAGAAAGACGGTAGTTTAGTTTCATTTATGCGTAAGTGACACCTCAGATTTTGTCATCTTTCGTTTTTTACATAATTTCGCAGAACAAATTCAGCATTAAAATGACAAAGAAAGCAAAAATCAAGATAGGCGTCGCCGCAGTACTTATTTTAGGGTTGGGCATTCTGACCGCAGTTCGATGGAATGCATGGTTTGGCAACCCAGACGAGCCCACCTACACATCCGAAAAGAAAATCAATCGATTGACACTTACAGTGGGCAACAATGGAGAATATTCCAGAGCTTTCAGCTGGGTTTTCGGCGAAGAAGTTTCCGAAGGCTGTCTTGAAATATCACAAGTAGGCACAACCGACACCACCGTCATCCAAGCTGAATCAACCATTTGCCAATCTCGCTCTGGCAAGAGTGCCTATTTCAGGGCTTTTGTCGATTTCCTTACGCCGGGAGCGGCTTACAAATATCGCGTCAGAAACGGCAATGAGGTTTCCCCATGGTACCAATTCTCCACGCTGGCCGATTCTGCT
>JAKSLB010000098.1 GCA_024401435.1 Paludibacteraceae bacterium
TACTATAGTACCTTGCCCCAAAGTAGCTTAACCCCGTCTCCACGTCGCGCTCCTTCGAGGAAAAGGCGAAATTTAGGGAATAGGTAACAGGGAATAGGGACCAGGTGACGGCGGGAGGCGCTGCTGCTACGGAGGTGGGGCGATATGTGTGAGTGGTAGTTGTCAATGTTGAATCTTTGTTTTAACTTGTGATACTGTTTTTTGAGAACTATCTCGTTTTTAGAAAGAGCATTCACTTCTCGTAGTAATTCTCTATAATCTTGTGAATTCTGCCTATATTGTCGTTATTGTAAAAGGATGGAAAGATTTTAAAAAAGTCCTCTTCGGACCATAGTAATCTATCATTCTTCTCATTTTGAGAGATTGCCTCAAAAAGCAAACTTGAAAGAATGTCGTTCCATAATTCTTTTTGATATTCATCCTGTATTAATTTTATGTGATATTCAAATTGCGGAATAATGTTTGGATTTATTGTGAATAAATCGTACAAATTATAACTTAAAGATTCAGAGAATTCTTCATTGTTTCTTTTATCAACAATCATATAATTAAAAAGAAGCACAAAAAAATCAGAGTCAAGCACACCAGTCCTCCAACAAGGAGATTCGAATAATAGAGTCGTTCGTGTATTGTAATCCATCTCATTGTTTTGCATTAGTGATAACTGAAAACTGTCGCAATATGAATGTGTTACACTATCGTCAATGCGCATATTGTCTTGACAATTTGCGATATTTTGGCCCAAAGCAGTTTGAAGACCTGTCGTCAAAATCAAAAATATTAATATTTTCTCCATGTCTATTGTTCTTGCTGCTGACCTTGTTTCTTCCCTTCAATGACTACTTCCTTAACAGTAAATTGTCGCCGGGAAGATATACTCTTTCTATATTGATCCTTGTCAGAATATTCAATAGGAGTTTCCAAGTCATCACTAACGGTCAATATACCTGGAGATTCCCTATAATCTGTTTTTTCAAGTCTATCCGTGATACTTCTCAATTCTTTAATATCGTCATCTGCTATTCGGATGCAGCCTTGTGTATTAACCAATCTACCTTCTCTTTTCCTTCCTCCATGCACATGCATGCCTCCTCGCTTGTCCTCACTGTCGTATCTGTTTCCCTCACCCGAACCCGAGGAATACTCTAAAGCCAGCAAATCATTTTCTCCATAACTTTCCTTGTTGTATCTACCGCCTGTTGCTCTCCAACCTAATATTTTGTAAACTCCAGTAGGAGTGTCTCCATTAGTTTTATCTCTTCTCCTATGCATCCCCTTAACCATAACAATGGTTTTAAAGACCTCATTACCATTTCTGTCAAAAACTCTAAATGTAGCATAAGGATGCTTCCCTCTATTGGTTGAGGCAGAGACTCTTACGTCCCACATCCCGTTCGGATCATACAAAATAATCGGATTATTTCTGCAATAAGCGTATGGCGAAGTTGATGGATATTTTCCACTCATCGGGTCAACACTCAGCCAGATGCTCAGGTCGCTGCTGTAATAGCGTGCACCAAAGTAGCTCAGCCCGGTCTCCACGTCGCGCTCTTTAGCCGAAAAGGCGAAATTTTCCGCGGGGGTACTGACGGAGGCGGTGGGGCGATATGTGGGGGCTGTTATTCTCAATTGTCAATTCTCAATTTGGTAAGCGCGTGCGAAGATAGGAGATTATTGGATAGAATCTTCCTTAAAATTTCTGTTTCAACTAATTCTTTGAAAGGCATATTTAATTTTATCTTGTTCAATATGTTTTTTTATGTTCACATTTCTTTCCTTATAGTACAAATAACGGTATTTCCCTTTTTTCACCATTTTAAATCCGTATTCATCAACGATACTCCGTAAGACAATATAATTGAAAGATGTCGCTTTGGGGGTTATTATATATATAGTCGAATAGGGCTTTATATAATGTAATCTTCGTTCAATGGCATATACATCTCTTGTTGAGTCCCCTAAAGCGGTAATGTCATCATATCCTATTTCAATTACAAGCGTGTCCTGCGAAAAAATGAGATTGTCAATATTGTCGCATGAAATAATTTTTAGATGACTATTAAGATGTGTTATCGCTGTTGGATACAATTCGAGTTTTTTTGAATTATTCCGAATACGGAAAATTTTTGTTTGACCATTTGAACGATAAACACACCCAAATACACAAATACATATTAATATTATTAATTTAATGATCCTGTCCATCTCTTTCGGGTTTGTTCTCATTTCTTAACGCGGCATTTTGAAATTGCACTTTATCTAACGTAGCAGCTTTGGGATTGTATTGAATATTATCATTCAAACCTTCATCTAGAAGTTCATGAAAAAAAGTTGCTGAAGCAGAACCTGTAAAAATAGGATAAGGTTCATCAACGATTGTTCCTTCCATCGAGAATTGTCCCGTCGACAGAAATGTCTTTCTTGCTATTGAAACATCTACTCCAATTAAAAATGTTGAACATCTTTCTCGTTCAATTTTAGTAGTTGCGCCCCCTCCTAATTTCCCAACTGGCAAATTATATTCCATCAAATCACTGTCCGGGTAACCATTTGAATCATATTTGCCATTAGGTATTCTGGCACGAACTTTCATTTTGTCAGTTCCGTCTGATGATATTCTCACATTATAGATTGTTGAAGATTCAATGGCATCATGTAAGCCCTTTAACAACATCTTTTGATCATTATTTGCTGTTTTCAAAAAATCATTATATTTAGAATTTCTAACAATTAATTTTCCAGTTATGTCAAATCTAAACATATTAGAAGTTCCAAATTCCTTGCGAAAAAATTGCTTCATAAATTTTTTTGTTTTACTTTTATGATACATATTAGGTAACACTTCTTCTCCATTCGGATCCACCAACTTCACCGGGTTATTAGCACAATACACATATGGTGAAAACATCGGATATTTGTCACTCATCGGGTCCACAGCCAGCCAGACGCTCAAGTCTGACGAGTAATACCTTGCGCCAAAGTAGGATAGCCCGGTCTCCACGTCGCGCTCTTTAGCCGAAAAGGCGAAAATCTCGGCGGGGTGCGGATGAAATTCTGTTCTGG
>JAKSLB010000099.1 GCA_024401435.1 Paludibacteraceae bacterium
AATAAAAGAACGATTTATATAAGAGGAATTAAAGTTGTTTTAAGAAAACCAAAACAAACCCCCAAAGCCCCCCCCCCCCCCCCCCCCCTGTAGAGAGACAACATTATGTGTCTCTACTGATGGGAAACCTACCCTTACGGACCCATATAATTTTTGCAGAAATGGTTGTAAAAATGTATCTTTGCCATGAAAAATATCTTTCCTGAAGAATTTTTCTACCTAAAAAATATCTGTTAAATTTTAAAACAATCGTAAGATGTCAAGATTCATTGACTTGAAATGTGATTTCGGGTTCAAATATTGTTTGTCGGACGAAATCGTAATGAAATCTTTCCTGAATGCTATCCTAGAGGGTGAAACCGACCGGATAACGAGTGTGAAATTTGAAAATTCGGAGGAACCTGGTGAAACCCGGGAACAACGGGGCGTTACCTTCGATCTGCTATGTACAACGGACAAGGGCGAAACGGTCTTGATTGAGATGCAAAACTCCACGCAGCGGTATTTCCGGACACGCAGCATGTTTTATGTCTACAACCTGATGCGGAAGCAAATCACTCGGGGCTTTAAGTGGGACAAGATGGAACATGATATCTCGCAGATCTTCGGTATCTTTATCATGGGGGAGAAGACTGGATATCTCGCCAAGGCGGTTACCCGCACGAGTGTGTACGATCGTGACGAACTTTTGGAATTTTGGGATAGAAATCATAATTTTTATGTATCTTTGCCACACTTCCAATTTAATAAGGAAAACATAACCATCAAGGATATTTGGTTGTATTTATTTAAAGATTTAGGTACCATGGACAGAATAGACCCATCCGTATATGAAAGGGCAGACGAAGGATTACTTCGTTTGTTGGAGAAGGCAAACATAGCGGCTCTCTCCGAGGAGGATTATAATCTGTATGAAGCCAGCATGAAGGCTTTGGAGGATGAGATGGACATGGAGAAACACGGTTATGAATTGGGTAAGGAAGAGGGAATGAAGGAAGGCATGCAACAAGGTATGCAACAAGGTATCCAGCAAGAAGCATTTCGTTATGCCAAAGAAATGAAAAAACAGGGCATTCCTATAGATGTGATTGAAAATCTCACCCATCTTCCACAATCGGAAATCGAGAAATTGTAAAATTGAAATAACCCGAAAAAACGCATATCGTCTGGTATGCGTTTTTTTTGTGAAAATTGCACGACGTTGCCCCTTGTTGAGACGCAACCTATTGTGTATCTACCGCACCACCGCCCATCGTTGAAATAACCCCCACAACCTATTGCGTCTCTTTTGTTATAATATAGAATATGTGTGTAATAAAAAATTAGTGGTTATTTAGTCTTTCTTTTAGCAATTCTATGATTTCTTTTTGTGTTTGTATTAGATATCTCTGTTCTTCTATTGTTTCTCTTAAATTTTTGATTAATTCTTTGTTATAAGAATCTAATGTGTCTGTAGTTTCTGATGACGTCGGTGCTTTCGTTTTTCGTTTTTCATTAGTTGAGGATTCGGTTACGTTAGAATTTATCATTTCTCCTTCGCCAGTAAGAAGCCATTTGATAGAAAGATCAGGAAATTTGTCCGTTAGTAATCTTTCTTTTGCTTTTGTTATTGTGTTACAACTGTTTACATATCCATTTGATGCGTAAATCGCTTTTTCAAAACCAAGAACAGAATATCCTTTGTACTTTATAAATTCTTTTAATCTGTTTGAAATTTCTGACATTTTCTTATTTTTGTTTTTGTATATTAGAAAAATCTAATATATTTGTAGTGTTATTTAGATTATATATTTGTAATAGGTAAAAATCTATAAAGTTAGTATATATATTTTAAATGCACAATATTAGTAGATAATTAAAAACCAAAAATTGTTATGAAACCAGAAGATTTGATTAAAGGGAAAAAATTGACCCTTAGAGAAGCATGGCTGTTTATTTTTAACTATTTGCCAGAATTGGAAGAAATACCGCAAGAGATTCTTGATGTCGCAGATGAAGGGCTTTTGGCATTGATAGAAAAAGCAAAGATTGAGAATCTGTCGGAAGAGGAGGTTAAAGAATACAATGAAAGTTTAGCAAGAATGAAAAATTCAAAATAATTGTTTGATTATAGCGTTATGAACAGATTTGAGAATTTCCCTTTTACGGAAAATAAACCAATATTTATGCAAATGGAGGAGTATGCGAGCATATCAACATTCTCCAAGGAAGAAATGCGCATGTACGAGAGCAGTTAGGACCGTTATCGTACCACTCGTCTTGCCATGGAACAGAGTCAGGAAGATGGTATACAGATTGGTTTACGGCGTGGCCGAAAGGAAGGACGCGAAGAGGGAATGAAAGAAGGCATCCAACAAGGCGTCTTATCAGTGGCCAAAGAATTGAAAGAACAAGGTGTTCCCATAGAAATCACTGAAAAATCAACCCACCTTTCTCCATGAGAAATCGAAAAATTATAAAATAGCAAAAACGCATATCATCCGATATGTGTTTTTTTATGAATCCTTTGGATCACGTACAATGTTGCCATATACCCTTGCAATATATTATAATGATAAAAAAATAATCAATATGCAACCCCGCTGGGGTTGTCTATAATCAATCTGAATCACATGTGTCTACAGATATGGAACCCCTCCGGGGTTTAGGCATGCACAAAAGGGAATAGAATTTCGGATGAGGTGGGAAAGGGATGTGTGGAAACGATTGTAATAAAGACAATTACAATATATTGTTGGGAAAATCACAGGCGGTCACCTGTCAACATTGACCCTGATGTGGATTTGAACCCCAGCGGGGTTTCACATCAATACATTGATTCATGATGTGATGTTATGCAACCCCGCTGGGGTTGTCTATAATCGATCCGAATCACATGTGTCTACAGATATGGAACCCCTCCGGGGTTTAGGCATGCACAAAAGGGAATAGAATTTCGGATGAGGTGGGAAAGGGATGTGTGGAAACGATTGTAATAAAGACAATTACAATATATTGTTGGGAA